>CAVWLN010000061.1:0-23735 GCA_963755735.1 uncultured Paenibacillaceae bacterium | reverse complement strand
AGGGGTGAGAACATGAAAGGCTTAGTCAAAGGCTTAGGCGTCACACTGCCGGAATTTTACCAAGAAAAATATCACCTACAAATATCCCGACGTACCGCTCGAAATGCCAAACCGCTTTCGCGGTGTACAGCATTTTATACCGGAGAAGTGTATCGTGTGCAATCAGTGTGCACGCGTTTGCCCAACGGAATGTATCAGCTTGACAGGAAAGAAGAATCCCGATCCAGAAAGCAAGGTCAAGCTGGTCATCGATACGTTCGATCTGAACTTTGAAATCTGTATTTTGTGCGATTTGTGTACGGAAGTTTGTCCGACGGAAGCGATCGTCATGACGAATAATTTTGAATTGTTCCACTTACAGCAGAGACGATCTGTTCAAGGACAAGGAATGGTTGGTCTGCCAACAATACGAACGTTCGAGAAGAGAACAACGTGTCCTTGGCCAGGAAAAAATGACCACGTTCCAATCGAAGCTTGGCACATTAGCCTAATAAAGGATAAAAGGAGGCGCAAACGAACCGATGATTGGACAGCTGCTCAGCAACATACAAACCTTTTTTAGCAGCGGTGCGAATATTATGTTCATGGTGTTCGCGCTGCTGGCGATCAGTGGCGCTGTATTCATGCTGAACTTCACCAAGGTTATACATATGGTCATCTCACTTTCCATCACGTTTATTAGCTTGGCTGCCATCGGTGTGATGCTGCAAGCCGAGTTTATCGCTGTCGTGCAAGTGTTAATCTACGCGGGCGCGATTACGATATTGATGATCTTTGGCATCATGATGACCAACCATAAAGAAATTGATCAAAGAAACGTCCAAGCCGCTACACCATGTACTCGTCATAATCGGCGTCGTGGTGCTCTTTGTCATGATCTTCTACGCGGTGCAGCAAGCTGTGTTCCCGCTTCAGGACGTTGACTTAGCCACGAATAATACCGAGAATATCGGACTTCAGCTTTCACGCTACATGTCATCCCTTCGAGTGATGTCTGTATGCTGACGGTCGCCTTTATCGGCGCCATCATCATCGCGAAGCGGGAGGAGGAATAACGCACTATGAATGCGATCGCATCCTACTTAATCCTGGCCGCGATTTTGTTCTGTGTCGGATTACGGGGCCTTGACGAAACGCAATGCCATTATGGTGTGCTATTGTAGAGCTAATGCTTAACTCGGTCAACCTAAACCTTGTCGCCTTCTCCAAGTGGGGAGTGGCACCGAGCTTGACCGGACAAGTGTTCTCGCTCTTTACGATTACGATTGCGGCGGTGGAAGTCGCGATCGGGGTCGCGATCTATCGCCTACTATCGAAGCAGAGGCACGACCAATGTACGCGATATGAATGTCAGTCAACGATGAACCGGAAAAGTATTTTACGAGGAACTGAACGACAGTCGCCGATCCATCTAGCGGCAGTCCAACAGGCGCCTCGAGGCGAACATCATGGGAGCCATATTACGTTAGGGGGCTAAACCGATCATGGAAGCTGTATATGCACAATACGCTTGGCTTGTCCCGTTGTTTCCGCTGGTCGCCTTCCTGCTACTTGCGGCAGCAGGACGCGGAGCGAATCGGGCAGGGCCGGTTATCGGTGTGACGGCCACGCTGGCGTCCTTCATTCTCGCACTGTTCGTGCTGAAAGAACAGATGGCAGGCGGGATGGCTTATGTTTGGAACGACATGCAGTGGATCCGTGCCGGAGACTTCATGCTGGCTATGGGGTTTGAAGTCAATTCGCTCAATGCATTAATGTTGGTTATCGTCTCGTTCGTCAGCCTGCTCGTGTACATTTATTCGATAGGGTATATGAAGGATGATGCGCGTAAGTCAGTCTTCTTCGCCTATATCGCACTGTTTACCTTCTCGATGCTGGCGCTGGTCATTTCGGAGAACATCGTCCAATTGTACATATTCTGGGAGCTGGTTGGTGTCTGTTCGTTCTGCTGATCGGTTTCTGGTACAACGACCGGCGGCGAAGGCAGCAGCTAAGAAGGCGTTTATCGTCACACGTATCGGCGATGTGGGACTGTTTATTGCGATCTTGCTGCTCATTTGGCATGTTCCGGGTCACGCGATCGACTTTACGAATATCGCGAATGCTTTTGCTACCGGGGACATCGATGGCCGTCTGGCAACACGGATCGCCATCCTTATCTTTATCGGAGCGGTAGGTAAGTCCGGGCAATTCCCGCTTCATACGTGGCTGCCAGATGCGATGGAAGGTCCGACGCCAGTCAGTGCGCTTATCCATGCGGCGACGATGGTTGCAGCTGGTGTCTATTTGGTGGCACGCCTGTTCCCGGCCTTCGAGGCATCATTGGCCGCGATGCAGGTCGTTGCTTATGTCGGCGCTTTCACGGCGATTTTCGCAGCTATCATTGCGCTGACACAAAAAGATATTAAGCGTGTGCTCGCCTATTCCACGGTCAGTCAGCTCGGCTATATGATGCTGGCACTCGGAATCGGTGCATATCGCGGCGGGGATTTTCCATCTGTTTACGCATGCTTTTTTCAAAGCATTGTTATTCCTAGCGGCGGGCAGTGTCATTCATGTGCTGCATGAGCAAAATATTTTCAAAATGGGCGGCTTGCTCCGCAAGATGAAGCTAACTGGCTGGACGTTTATTATCGGTGCCTTAGCTTTAGCTGGAGTGTTTCCGTTTGCCGGCTTCTGGTCGAAGGATGCGATCCTTGCGGAAGCCTTTCACGCCAATCAGCTGTTGTTCTGGGTCGGCCTCTTTACGGCGTTCTGACCGCTTTCTATATGGCACGATTGTTCTTCCTTGTGTTCACTGGACGCTCCGCCTCGCAAGAAGCTGAGCAGGCGCACGAATCTCCTGCTGTTATGACTGTGCCGATGGTTATTTTGGCCGTGTTGGCAGTGGTGCAGGCTTTGTGAACACTGGAGGACAAATGGATGCATGGCTAACTGGAAAAGCATCCGGTGTTCACGGCGATATGCTTGTCATCGTGTTATCCAATGTCGTCGCGATTGCCGGCATTGTGCTGGGCTGGTTGATGTACGGCAGAAGGAAACGGCGAAAGAGCCGTCGATCGAGAAAGCTTCGTGGTGGTATCGATTGTCCTACCGCAAGTTCTATATCGATGAGTTGTATGACTACGTGATCGTCAGACCGCTTCGCGTGCTTGGATACTTCGTGCATTTGTTCGATGAATTCGTCGTCGACGGCATTGTGAGATTGTTGGCCAAGCTGACGGTAGCCATCGGCCGAACCGGCACTAGATTACAGAATGGACAGTTGCAAACATACGGCCTTGTTTCTATGCTTGGCTTGGGTCTACTAGCTGTCGCGTTCATCGGATGGAGGTTTGTGATTCATGCTGGATAATCTTCCGATCTTGTCGCTGACGATCTTCTCGCCGTTGTTAGGTGTTTTAATCCTGCTGTTTATCTCTAAGGATAACGGGCGTCTCTTACGCATCGTCGGAACAGCTGCGACTTTCCTGCCGCTTATCCTGGCGATCTGGCTGCTTAGCGCGTTTGATTTCACGGGCGGTCGGCAATTCGTCGAGCATCTGACTTGGATTCGCTTGCCTTTGCCGACGGAATATTTGCCGCAAGGAATCGGCTACTACTTAGACCTACATTATTCGCTTGCACTTAACGGCATTACGCTCGCCTTGGTCTTTATGACAGCGCTGATTTGCACCATGGCGGCGCTGGCATCCATCGTGCAGATCAAGAAAAGATGGAAAGCCTTCTACATCTGGTTCTTGCTGCTGGAAACTGGCATTCTCGGCGTGTTCCTAGCACAAGATTTGTTCCTGTTCTTTGTATTTTTCGAAATTACGCTTGTGCCGATGTTCTTCCTAATCGGCATTTGGGGATATAAGGAGCGGGAGCGGACGGCGAACAAATTCTTGATCTATAACGGAATTGGTTCGGCCTTCATGCTTATTGCATTTATTATTATGATAACTACGGCTGGATTTACCATTCATGAGCAAGGGAATGCAGCGGCTGGCGAAGTGGCTCAGTACGTGTATAGCGGGGATATGGAAGTCATTAAGCAAAATCTAATGGCAGCGATTCCCTGGTTAGCAATGCCGCGTTTGCGACAAATCCGTTCTTTATGAACGAGCAGCTGATGACGTTCGTCTTCATCTGCTGCTGCTCGCGTTTGGCATTAAGCTGCCGATCTTCCCGTTTCATACGTGGATGCTTAAGGTGCATACGGAGGCGCCGCCGGCTGTTGTTATGATTCACTCCGGCATCCTGCTGAAGATCGGAGCCTATGGCTTGATTCGCTTCGGCTGTGGAGTTCTTTCCGGACACGGCGAGCCGTTTTGCCTTTATACTCGCTTTGCTCGGTGTGATCAATATTTTGTACGGCGCTGTGCTCGCTTTCGTACAGAGCGACTTCAAGCTAGTGCTGGCATATTCCAGCATTAGTCATATGGGTATCGTGATGCTCGGCATTGCGGCGATGAATGAGACTGGCATGCAAGGGGCGGTGTTCCAGCTTGTTTCGCATGGGTTTATCTCCGCGCTCATGTTCCTTCTTGTCGGTAGCCTGTACGAAAGAACACAGACGACCATGCTGGAGAAGCTTGGCGGACTGGCAAGGTCGATTCCGTTTATGAGTGCGATGCTGCTGATTGCAGGTCTAGCGCTGCTTGGCTTGCCGGGGTTGTCAGGCTTTATTAGTGAGTTCTTGGCATTCGTCGGATTGTTTGACTCGATGCCAGTTATGACCGTGCTTGGTGTTCTAGGCATGATCTTCGCTGCGGCCTATGTGCTTCGCGCCGTTCTGCGCATCACTTACGGTCCGCTTGAAGCCAGCTATGCCGACATAAAGGACGCTCGTCTGGTAGAGACGATCCCGATGGTCGTACTCGTTGCCTTCATCATTTTGGTCGGCATTTATCCGTCTGTGCTTAGCGAAACGATCGGTCCGGCAGTACATGAAATCATACAAGGGATAGGGGGTTAGACCAATGGAACGGCTGCAAGCTAGTGATTTGATCTATTTGGCGCCGGAGTTGACATTGGTCATCTCGGCTATCGTCATCAGCCTGATTGATTTAATGCTGCCGAAGCGGGTAGGACGTGACTTGATCGGCTGGCTGTCCTTGGTCGGCATAACGTGCGCCGCCGCATTTGTCGTCTTTCACGCGATTCCGCTAGTCCAAGCGGAGGGTGTCGTCTCGCTGCTGAACGGAAGCTATCGGGTGGATGACTTCGCTAACATTATGAAGCTGATCCTGCTTGGCGGAAGTGCGCTCATCACATTCATGAGCATTGGTGCGGTAAGACAAGACGACATTATGCATAAAGGAGAATTCTACTATTTGCTGCTTCCAGCTTTGCTAGGCGGAATGATCATGGCTTCTTCTACGGAGCTGATCACGCTGTTCGTCGGGCTGGAACTGTTAAGTATTACGTCGTATATATTGGTCGCGATCCGCAAGCAACGCGCTGCCTCGACGGAAGGAGCGTTTAAATATCTCGTAACCGGTAGTATTGCTTCAGCGTTTATTTTGTACGGGATGTCATTCTTGTATGGTATGACGGGGTCGACATCCTTGTATGAAATTCGGGAGTTGCTCGAGCGAACCGTCATTTTATCCGCTTATTTACATCAGCTTCTTCCTGATGATCGGCGGATTCGCCTTCAAGGTCGCTGCCGCTCCGTTCCATACATGGGCAGCGGATGTGTATCAAGGGGCCGCCACGCCGATTACGGCATTCCTCGCAGCTATCTCGAAAGCAGCAGGATTTGCCGTATTGTTCCGCGTCGTCTATAACGCCTTCTACGGCTTAGGTGACGGTGCCGGGGCGCCGCTGCATCAAGATTTCTTCTTCGTCTTGGCGCTGCTTGCTGCTATCTCGATGATCTTGGGGAATACGATGGCCCTCAAGGAGAAAAATATTAAACGGATGATGGCTTATTCCGGTGTAGCGAATGCGGGATATTTGCTCGTGCCGGTGCTGAATGATCCGTTCTATGCAAATTCGTCCGTTCACTACACGATGTTCTCGGAATTCGTCTTCTATCTGATCGCTTATGTGCTCATGAATATCGGGATATTCGCTGCTATCATGATCGTGACGGGACGCTCCGACAACGAGGAAGTCAGCTCATTCGCCGGACTGTACTACCAGGCCCCTTGGTCGGCGGCAGCGATCATCGCGATCGTCCTCTCGCTTGCAGGGATACCGATCTCCGGCGGATTCTTCGGGAAGTTCTACATCCTGTTTGGTACGCTGCAATCGCAGATGTACTGGCTGGCGGCGATTATGATCATTACGAGCGTCGTCTCCTATTATTACTACTTCTCGATCGTCAAGCAGATGTTTATGCGCTCTTCATTCCAACCGATCGAGCTGATGAGAAGCGCACCGCTTGCGATCACACTGTGGATTTGTGCGATCTTGAGCGTGCTGATGGGCTTGTTCCCGCAAGTGATCATCGGCGGCATCGAATCGATCTTCCAATATGGATACGATCTATTCGGTATGTAATGTAGAATTCATGTGAATATTCGCAGACAAACATAAGGTCCTGCGATCTTCAGATGAAGCAAAGAGTTCAGGACCTTTTCTTTTCGGCCTGCGACCAGATCGCGAAGTGGACAGTCCTTAAGTGATGAACCGGGATAAATGATCTTTAAAGGGGGGATGTTTTATCATTTCCCTGCATCCCTTGTTTGCCAAAGTATTGTTGATGTCTGAAAGCTTACAATCTGTTATGATAGAGATATGCGGTAAATAGGATGCAAAATTGCTTCTATAAATTTGCAGGTTTTCTTGAATATGAGGCGAATTAAAGATTACATAAAGTGTTCGACGATCTAAGTATCTATTATTCTCTCTTATGTTATGAATTGCGGAAACGACTTATTATTACAGACCAGAAAAAGGTTGAACGAAACATGAGCGAATCAATGAAGAAGAAGGCATCTATTCTGATAGTTATAGTGTTTATTTTCTCCGCCTTGCACATTCATCCCGCGGTTCCTTTCACGGTCTTCTAAGAGCTTGCTTCAGAGATCGCAGCGCTGGATCAACTTCAGCCTGCTGAAGATTGGGGAACTTTGGCGACATCCCAATAGACAGTCCCAATCATAGCGAAACATCGTGAGCATACGGATACGTGGATCATTCGCTGGGAGGATGAAATTGATCCTGAGTTTTTGGAGCAGAGCGTCATCACCGGACTTCAGGATTTTCTTCAAGTGACGATTGCCAAGCCTCGAGATGGAGTCGAGCTGGAAGCATGGATCCGGGAGTGGTCCGAATCGCCCTCCGTCAAATATATGCAGCCGAACCATCAAGTAGAGACCGCAGCTACGCCCAACGACCCTGAGCGAGAAAATCAACGTTATCTCAATCTCATCGGTGCATATGCGGCTTGGGATCACGTCACTTCAAACACCTCGCTGACGATTGCTGTTGTCGATACCGGAGTGGATCTGAATCATCCGGATCTACGCAGACAACTTAGTGAGCGGCTACAACTTTATAGACAGAGGCAAGCCGCCCCAGGATGATAATGGACATGGCACGAATGTTGCCGGCGTAATTGCCGCAGTCGGCAACAATCGAATTGGTACGGCAGGTCTACTGTGGAATGCGAAGATCATGCCGTTAAAGGCGCTTGACAAGACTGGCTTCGGCAATGAAGACAAACTGGGCGAAGCCATCCGCTATGCCGTTGATAACGGCGCTAAGATCGTCGTCATGTCGCTTGGTTTGCATCGCTATTCACCGTATTTGCAAGATATTGTCGACTATGCCGAGCGTAACGGTGTGCTTCTCGTTGCCGCAGCTGGCAATGAAGGCAATAATGTCAAATATCCAGCCGCCTATCCGACGGTTCTGGCAGTCGGCGGCATCGGACTGAGCAAATCGATCATTCAAGAATCGAACTACGGTCCGGAATTAGATCTAGTCGCTTCTTGGGAAGTGTATTCCACCGCACTCGGCGGCGGATATAAATCGAATTACGGCACTTCGATGGCAGCTCCGCAAGTCGCCGCTGTAGCAGCTATGGTATGGGCGAAGCATCGTGACTGGGAGCCTGCGCAGGTGCGTAACTTACTCAGGCAAACCGCAGAAGATATTAGCTTGCGAGGCTGGGACGAACGTACAGGTTATGGCATCGTACGGGCGGACCGTGCTCTGACTGCCACTTATTCAGGCGATATGTATGAGCCGAACAATAATTTGGCGAATGCGACGAGAATTCCGGTTGAGCATTATCTCAGCGCAGAGCTTAGCGGCAGAACCGATGAAGATTGGTTTTATGTGGAACCGAAATATAATGGAACGCTGTCTGTCAATCTGACAAGCAGCAGTGGCAGACAAGCGCCGATCAGGCTCGACCATTATGACCGCAATGGCAGATTCTTGGCTCTTATTCAGACATTGCCGGCAAGCAGATCAATCTACCGGTTACGAATTCACGCAGTTACTTGCGGCTTACAATGGCTGAATCTGCTGTTACCGCATCGATCCCATACAAGCTTAAGGTGCAATTTACGATCTATAAGGATCGCTACGAAGATAATGATCGGCAGTATAAGGCTTACCGCTTGCCGGCACGAAGTCAAGTCATTACAGGGACCTTCCATAAGCAAAACGATTTTGATTGGTTTCAAATTCCGATTACACAGGAAGGGACATTGCGGATCAAAATGTCTACCGACACAGCACGCATAGATCCGGCCATCGTCGTGCAGCGGCAAGGCGGAGCGCCGATCACGACCGATGACAATGACGAAGGTGAAACGGAATATACCGACCCCATAGAGGTAACGCCGGGGACGTATTACTTGCTTTTTAAAAATGTGATTTCCGACACAACCTATGCGGTTGCTGGAGAATATCAAGTGACGATCGAATATACACCGAAGTTTGTCGATCCGAACGAACCGAACGACAAGCCGTATCAAGCGGTTATGATGGCGCCAGGCATGCAATATAACGGCGTGATCGATGATGAGAGCGATGAAGATTGGTTCACCTTTATTTTGGAGAACGATGCTGTCGTCGATCTGAAGCTGGAACGCATCCCGCACAATCGTACGATGAGTCTGTCCATTTACGACTCCGCACAAAAAATGCTGGCCGTATACAACTCAAAGCTGGGTACGGAATCGATGGATATTCGCTCCGATCTTGACAGAGGCTTGTATTACGTAAGGCTGACGGCAAGCTCGCCGTTCCAAGATCAGATGTACGGTTTAACTGTCAATATGAGGCAGAAGATCGCCGGATTTATTGACATTGAACATAATTGGGCCAGAGAGGCGATCGTCAGTCTGGTCGAGCAACAAATCGTAAGGGGGTACGGCGATTACACATTCAGACCGGAGGCTCCGCTAATGCGGTCTGAAGCAATTGCCATGATCGTTCGGGCATTCGGCCTAACTGATCAACAAGGAATCAGCTATCCAGATGTGCCGGCCAACCACTGGGCTGGACAAGATATCGCACGTGCGGTTAAAGCCGGCATCGCCACCGGCTATCCGGACGGCACCTTCCGTCCCGATCGCTATATTACAAGGGTGGAAATGGCACAAATGCTCGGCAATGCATTGCAATTAGAACCGCTGGATATAGATCCAGGGTTCCGGGATATCCCGGACGACTACTGGGCATCAGGCATGCTGGCGGCACTCAAGCAAAGCAAGACGTTGACCGGCTATCCGGACGGCACCTTCCGTCCGAACAACACTGCATCGCGTGCGGAATTTGCGAATTTGCTTTATAAAGCTTTGCAGCAATAGCGAAAATATCCGCGCTTGGATGTTTGACGGTAACAACCTTTGAGAATCTTGCAAACGAAAGAGTGGTGGTACCGAAGACGTGACCAACTTGATGATCGAGACGGTCTCACAAGCTATAAGCTATATGATTGTCTTATTGATGTGCATTTTGCTGACCTGGTGGGCTTTGCAAGCTTTTCGCTTTGATATCTTTTTGCGTGAGCCGAAGAGCTTTAAAGCCAGGATGCTGCAATTGATCATCGCCGTCGTCATCGGCTACAACTTGGCAAGATTTTTGATGGACTATGCTCATTTCGCTTCCTTATTGAAGTGGGTCGTATAACTTGAGCCGCATAACATACCGTCAAATCGTGAACAATGGATAGTACAACCGTCACAAAACAGATCGGAGCAACGAATGGTTTGCAGGGGTTGATTTCACCAGAATACAATGCCCTGCAAGCCGTAATAGAAGAATGAAGAAACATCAACGAAAATGAATACGCGGAGGGAATCCATGATGAGCAGATTTATCGTCCGCGGTGGCCAGCGCTTATCCGGAACAGTTAAGGTACATGGTGCCAAGAATTCGGTACTGCCGATCATCGCAGCTTCAATATTAGCTTCTGAAGGGAAGAGTACGATACATGACGTCCCGCTGCTTGATGATGTTGTCACCATCAGCAAAGTATTGAAATCCATTGGGGTTCAAGTTACATATCAAGATGAACAGGTAACTTTGGACGCGAGTTACATATCGAATTGTGAAGCGCCATATGATTTGGTGCGGCAAATGCGGGCTTCCTTTCTCGTAATGGGTCCGCTGCTTGCGCGTTGCGGTGAAGCGCGTGTTGCGCTTCCCGGCGGCTGTGCGATTGGAACAAGGCCAATCGATCAGCATTTGAAGGGCTTCGAGGCAATGGGAGCCGATATTAATTTGGGACAAGGGTATATTGAAGCGCGCACTAATGGACGGCTAAGAGGTGCGAAAATATACCTAGATGTCGCAAGTGTCGGCGCCACAGAAAATATTATGATGGCCGCAGCCCTCGCTGAAGGAACAACCATCATCGAAAATGCCGCCAAGGAACCGGAGGTCGTAGACCTTGCCAACTACCTGAACGCCATGGGTGCGAAAATACGCGGTGCAGGCACAGGCTTGATACGGGTGGAAGGGGTCGAGCAATTACACGGCGTTGCGCATACGGTGATCCCGGATCGCATAGAAGCCGGAACATACATGATTGCAGCTGCCATTACGGGCGGCGACGTATACGTAGAAGGAGCAATCGCCGATCACTTGAAGCCGGTGATTTCCAAGCTGCAGGAAATGGGTGTCACGGTCAAGGAAGATGAGAACGGTGTTCACGTTTCAGCACATGGCAAGCTGAAGGCCGTCGATGTGAAGACGTTGCCGTATCCCGGATTCCCTACGGATATGCAAGCGCCTATGATGGCTCTGTTAATGGTATCGGAAGGCACGAGCATCGTAACGGAAACGGTATTTGAGAACCGATTCATGCACGTAGGTGAATTGAAAAATATGAATGCCGACATTAAGGTGGAAGGTCGTACCGCGGTCATTACAGGCGGCGCCAAGCTAACCGGCGCCAAAGTATGCGCGACGGATTTGCGGGCTGGAGCAGCGCTCATCCTGGCGGCACTCGCGGCGGAAGGGGAATCGGAAATTACCGGCGTCCATCATATTGATCGTGGCTATGTCAAAATTGCCGAGAAGCTGCAAGCTTTAGGCGCTGACATTCGTAGAGTGACAGGTGAGCAGACCATGATGGAGCCGCAGGATGAGACCGCATCGTCGGTGTCCTTCAGCGGCGTTCAGCCGACTTTGGCGTAAGGGGGTAGTGGGGGAAATCCCCGCTAGCGAGAAGTCGACTCGTAGAGCGAATTGCGATGTCCGGCAAGTCGGACGGGACAAGGACCTGCGGGATAAGCGAAATAAATTTTCCCCAGGAATGAACGATAAATATACGATTTCGGGCGAAAAGAGCTGGGTTTTAAACTCCACCCCAGCTCCCCGATGTGGTAATAAGTCACATTTCATCTAACCAAGGCTACAGTCTCGGATCTTACCGAAAGGCACGCCTTACTGGAACAGATGGATTAGCACCAGCCGGAGCTGCTGAAGAAAGTGGAGCCGCTGGCGGCCGACCGACCGAGGCTACGACGACACCAAGCGGATCACCAAGTGCTGAAGTGAATATCCGGATTTCCAAGTCGGAAAGCTCTTGTTCACGTCATTGAACCACTTGTTTGAAATTGCAAAAAAGAAACGATATGTGAGTCGGCTGAATCTGCATGTCCATCTACCACTTCAACCAATGATCAGATTATTGCAAATATCCAACTAAATCTCCATTTTGCCTATCGATCACCTCATATTATTGCAAATATCCAATTAATTAACGCCAGAATCAGCTTATCTAACCGAATTTGAAAATATAATTGGATTATTGCAATTAAACTGGCAAATCTTGCGGATCACACTGCGGATAATTGGATATTTGCAACTATCTTCATTCCAACGACTCGATTTCAACGACTCGAGCAACGTCAAGCAACTTTTCATACACTCCAATTACAGATGCCTCTCTCGAAACTTCTCTGTTCTGCGTCTACCAAACTGATCATAGGCTAATACTAGATTTATTCACAAAGCGAAGCAAAGTGGAGGGTAGCGCCTATGTCAGCAGGAACATTGCCGCGCAAACTGATCGTGCTTTGGATTGTCTTTCTTATTCTCTTATCGCTTATGATTCCGACAATTCTAGTAAGATGGGTGCAGCAAGATACGCGGCTCAACACGACAACGCCAGATGCGATCTATGAGCTGTCTGTACAAGAAAGTCCGCAAGACCCGATCCTCAATATTCCGGTTTATCTATCCGATCGAAACGAAACGAAGCGGGTGCCGCTCGAATTGTATGTTCGGGGTGTGGTGGCTGCGGAGATGCCGGCTGAATTTGAACTGGAGGCATTGAAGGCGCAAGCGATTGCGGCTCGTACATACATTCTCCACAGGATCGTGAAATCGGCCAAAGCAGAAATACAATCGGCAACAGACTCGATAACAGACATAACAGTTAGCAGAATCAGTAACAGATTCAATAGCAAGCCCCGCAGCAGAATCTGATGAAGAATCCACCAATTCCGTTCCTATGATGGGGATCGCAGCACCTGGAGCAACCGCAACCGATGAAGAAGCCGCACAAACTTTAGCTGCGCGGGAAGCCGCATGGGTAACGAATACGACGTTGGATCAAGCGTTTCTTACAGAGGAGCAGTTGAGGCAGCAATGGACAAGCCAAGAATATGCGGCCAATATGAGCAAGATTAATCGGGCTGTGGACGAAACACGCGGCCTTATCATCACCTATGAGGGCGAGCCGATTGATGCTGCTTATTTTTCCACTAGCAATGGATATACGGAAAATTCTGAGGACTATTGGTCCGAGCAGATTCCTTACTTGCGAAGCGTAGCGAGTCCTTGGGATGTGGAGCTGTCGCCGAAATATCGGAATGTAACCCGTATATCCGTTCAAGACCTTGTGCAAAAATTAGGCATCACAAGCTACCCCGCAGCTTCAGGAAGCAAGCTCACGATGGAAATTTTGTCGAGAACGAGCGGCAACAGAATTCATGAAATTCGCATCAATGGTGAAATATTTACAGGACGCGAGGTCAGAGAGAAGCTTGGACTGGCTTCGTCAGAATTTATGTGGCAAGCCGATGGGGATTCGATTCAATTTACTACTTACGGATACGGTCACGGGGTCGGCATGAGTCAATACGGGGCGCACGGGATGGCGCTCGAGGGACGAACGGCAGAAGAAATTCTTTCCTATTTCTATCAAGATACCACGATCACTCATATGGATGAGATTCACGGCTGGCAGCAGTTCGCAGTCAGGAAGGCAGGGGAGCCAGCAGGGGAAGCAGGGTCAAATAAGCAAGCGACAACGGATTCCGCCAATGCAGCATAATCTTTCGACAGTCGGGTTATACTAACTCTTTCTCCAAAAAAATCTTTCACCTCACGTTTATATTCCTAGAGTCTGGCAACAATGGTAGATGAGGTGATGGAAATGAATGACCAAAAGAAAGACCAATTGGAAAAGAAAGATTCCAACAAGGCCGCCGCACCATTAAACCAAAAGGCTGACGGCGCCCATGCAGGACGCAGCGCTACGCATACGTCATCGTGGAAGAAATTCACATCGCGGAAGTGGGTATTTCCAGCGGCATATTTGGCAGCAGCCGCAATCATCCTAGGCATCATGTTCGTCTACCAAGGCTCTAATAACGACATGCTGACCGAGGAGAATTTGGACCCCACGCTAGCGGATGAGCAGCAGTCTGATCTTCTCACCGGCCCTGAGGATGATATGCCGGTTACAGCACTGCCTGAAGACTTCGCTTGGCCGACGCTGGATATGGCAGGAATCGAAGTGGTGATGCCATATTACGATGACAGCTTATCCGCCGAAGAAAAGACGATGGCTGTCATTCAATATGAGAATACATTCGTCACCAGCGATGGCATCGCATTAGCTCGCGCGGACAATGAGACGTTTGATGTAACCGCTGCTTTGGGCGGAACCGTCACGCGAGTGGAAAATGCTCCGGTGATCGGCAATGTAGTTGAAATTGAGCATGACAACGGATTGTCGACCATCTATTACAGCCTGGCAGACGTTCAGGTAGAGCAAGGGCAACAAGTTTCGCAAGGCGAAGTGATTGCTAAGGCTGGGCAGAATGAGTATGAGAAGGATTTGGGAGTTCACCTGCATTTTGAAGTGCATGAGAATGGTGAACCAGTAAATCCGCATCGCTATTTACCGGAGATGGACTGAAGCGTTAACACTTGATCGACGTATGCGTCGCACCTCATCCAATATGGATGGTCATCCTACGGAAGGGACACCCTTCCGTATTTTTTTTATTGGTAAGCGGTACTTCGTAAAACTTCCCTAGTCATTTTGGGCTTGTCAGGCTTGGAAACAAAGCATATATGGACTCCCCACTCATATAATGTACCAATCTGAAATCGAGTAGGGAGGCGAAGGGAGTGCACGATTACATCAAGGAACGTACGATCAAGATCGGTCACTGCATCGTCGAGACCAGAAACACGGTCCGTATGATTGCCAAGCAATTTGGGGTCTCGAAGAGCACAGTGCACAAAGACTTGACGGAACGGTTACCCGAAATTAATCCCGAGCTGGCCAACCAGGTCAAAGTAATCCTTGAGTACCACAAGTCCATACGCCATTTGAGAGGAGGAGAAGCGACGAAGATTAAGTACCGCAAGGATAAGCAAGAAGATGCCAAAGAAGATCTCGTATCCTCTAATTCCTGACAAGACATTCGCCGTAGGTCGCGGTCAAATGGCTGGCTTCAACCGCTGCAGAAATATTTTCGTCAAAATTATACAAAAATAAAAGGAATTCGATAGTCCGGCAGCGAATATTGCTAGCATCCATAATATTCGATTATTGTAATTGTTGAAATCATGACCAGACCATAGGATAGGCGTCTGTTAGGAGGATATTGTAGGGATGTTTAGCAAGGATATTGGGATTGACCTGGGTACTGCGAACGTACTAATCTATGTCAAAGGGCGCGGGGTGGTCCTGAACGAACCGGCTGTTGTCGCAATAGAAAGTGATACGAAGCGCGTGCTCGCTGTTGGCGAAGAAGCACGCCGCATGGTAGGACGTACTCCGGGCAATATCGTGGCGATCCGCCCACTCAAGGACGGAGTCATTGCGGACTTTGAAATCACGGAAATGATGCTCCGGCATTTTATTGCGAAGATCGGCGGGAAGAAGTGGTACAGCCACCCTCGCATTTTGATATGCGCGCCAAGCAATATTACTTCAGTTGAACAGAAGGCGATTCGTGAAGCGGCTGAGCGGAGCGGGTCGAAGGATGTATTCCTGGAAGAAGAAGCCAAGGCAGCCGCAATCGGCGCAGGTATGGACATCTTCCAGCCAAGCGGCAATATGGTAGTGGACATCGGCGGAGGTACAACGGATGTAGCCGTGCTTTCGATGGGCGACGTTGTGACCGCCTCTTCCATTAAAGTCGCAGGGGACAAGTTCGACATCGCCATTACCAAATACATAAAAGATAAATACAAGCTGCTCATTGGAGAGCGCACAGCTGAAGATATTAAAATTCAGATCGCTACAGTCTATCGGGGCTCGCGCAAAGAAGAAATGGACATTCGCGGCAGAGACATGGTGTCGGGACTACCGCTTAGCGTGACGATTACTTCGGAAGAAGTGATGGAAGCGCTGGCAGATCCCATTTCCTCGATTATCGCGACGACGAAGACGGTGCTGGAACGCACACCACCTGAGTTGTCTGCGGACATTATCGACAGAGGCGTTATCTTGACCGGAGGCGGTGCCTTGCTGCACGGCCTGGAAGAGCTGATGATGGAGGAGCTTCGGGTACCTGTACTGATCGCCGAGGACCCGCTCGATTGTGTTGCGAAGGGTACGGGCATTATGCTTGATAACATGGATAAAATTACGCGACGTAAATGACGATATAATAAATATGAGGTTTACTTGGGTCGTGGACAAGCAGCGGCCTAAGTTGATTGACGTTATAAATGGATTGAAATCTAGGAATAGAGGGTTGCGCCAATGATCAGAGGACTATATACTGCGGCTTCCGGCATGCAGGCACAGCAGCGGAAGCACGATGCGATTACGAATAACATTGCCAACTTGCAGACGCCGGGATACAAAGCGCAGGCCACACCGCTGCGTTCATTTCCGGATATGCTGATCCATTTGATGGAAGGGCAGGGGGTGCCGCCACAAAGGATCGGCACACTGACTACCGGTGTATTCGCTGAGGAAAGCTTGCCGCTCTATCTGCAAGGGGATCTGTTGGAGACGAATCAACCTTTGGACTTCGCAATCCGCTCGAACATCGGGCTGGAGATAAACGGAGAGCCCGTGCCGTTTGATGCATCAGGCAAAGCCATCGTTGACGATGAGGTGATCTTCCAGCCGCAAGCGTTCTTCATGGTGCAAGGGGCAGACGGCGAGCCTCGCTTTACGCGGGACGGCAGATTCCGCCTAACGGAGGACAGACAGCTTGTGACTGTGAACGGGGAGCCGGTCCTGAGCGCGAACGGGCAGCCGGTGATTATACCGGATATTATTCTTTCGGTGGATCAAATCGGAATTACTGCGAATGGTACGCTGATTGATCGCACAGACGGGATGGAGATTGCGAATAACGTTGGAGGGGTTTTCGAGCCTTACCAAATCATCGTGCGCATTAACAATCCGTATGATTTGATTCGCGAAGGCAACGGCAATTTCCGTCTGGCAGAAGGTGCGGAAGCGCCTGTCGCTATCGAGCCGGAAGATGAGGTCGTGGTCATGCAAGGATATACGGAGCGTTCCAATGTAGATCCTGCGCAATCGATGGTCGATATGATGACGGCGTTAAGAGTATACGAGGCGAATCAAAGAGTCATCCAGTCGCTGGATCAAACGCTGGACAAAGCCGTAAATGAAATCGGGCGCGTATAACAGGAGGTTGACCCATGAATCGTAGCATGATCAGCGCAGCGGTCAGCATGAATGCGCTGCAACAGAAACTGGATATGATCGCGAACAATATGGCGAATATGAATACGATCGGATATAAGAAGCGAGAAGCGTCATTCCAAGACGTGCTGACACAGACGATAGGTCAGCATCCGGACATGATGCTGAATGGAAGACTGACGGCGCCAGGCCTTACGGTTGGCGGTGGCGTGCGGCTAAGCGGATTACGTCTGGACTTAAGTCAAGGTTCGCTTTCACCTAATGAGAATCCGCTAAGCGTGGCGATTGAAGGACCGGCTTTATTCGAAGTAGAAGTGCCGGTTGGCGCGGATGGTCAGGATGTGCAGCCGCTTTGGACACGGGACGGCCAATTTTTGCTATCTTACCGTGAAGATGAGGGTGCCACAATTTTGACGAATTCGGACGGCTATCCGGTATTATCAATCGATGATGATTATATTGTCATTCCAGAGAATGCTGATTTTGAGATTGATGCCAGAGGAATTGTAACGTATACTAATGAATACGGTGAACCTGAAATGATTGGCCAGATCAAGCTGATGCGCGTCAACTGGCCGGAAATGATGGTTGCTGTTGGCAGCAATTTGTACGGCCTGGCGGACGGCGTTGAGGACCAGGACAATGTGCTGCAACAAATAGACGATTTCGATGCACAAGAGAATCAAGGGATTGCAATCAGACAATATTTCACCGAGGAGTCCAACGTGGACTTAACGAAAGAAATGACGGAGCTAATCATGGTTCAGCGGGCTTATCAGCTGAATGCTCAAGCCATTTCGTCCGGTGATATGATGATGAATTTGGCTAACCAGCTGCGCCGCTGAGTCAAAGCGTCTGATGGCTCCGCAATCTTGAGTTAGAGAGGATATGGAGATGACACAAGATCAAGCGAAGAAAGAAAAACAGCCGCAGCCTAAACCGAAGACAAAAAGTAAAGGCAAAATCCCCTGCATCGGGCGGAAGCAGGATCGCCTTGAAGTTGTTAAAATACGCCAGCGTTCCGCTATTGCTTCTGATTTGCCTGTACATCGGACTATATATTGGATACAGTGTTGTCGGCAAACAGCCTTCTTCGGAAATATGGGAACTCCAAACATGGAAGCATATGTACGATCTAGTATTCGCTGAAGGATGACAGATACGTTCGCATCATCAACAATATAATTAACGCGATGCTCTCGATCTATCGGGAGCTTTTCTTATTTTTGGGGAAAATGTATAATGGCTTAGGGGCGCAAAGGAGGGATAGATATGAACTTGCCGAACCTACTTACGATGTTCCGATTTGTATTAATTCCAGTATATGTATACTTCATCTTGCAAGGAATGCTTTATGAAGGCTTGGCAGTCGTAATCGTAGCAGGGATTACCGATGTGCTGGACGGTTACATCGCAAGAAAGCGTCAGCAGGTGACGATGATCGGTAAGATGCTCGATCCCTTGGCTGATAAGACATTAATGATTGTTGTGGTATTGTCATTCGTATATTTGCGATTTATCCCTTGGCAGGCCGCATTGGTATTGTTTATCCGCGAAGCGGGCATGATTGCTGGTTCAGCGATCTTTCATTTTCGCGGGTATAAGACTGTTCCGGCAAATGTTCTCGGCAAGCTGACGACGGTTTTATATTACATTGCGATACTGTTTATATTCTTGCAATTCGAGTTTGCTGTTACATATTTATGGATTGTCATCATTTTCTCCTTCTTAACTTCAATCGTATACGTGATGCAGTTCCGCTCACTCAATGAGCTTCGCAAAGAGTAGCTGCTTTTTTCCTTCGACAACATAAAAGAGCATATTCGCGGCGCATCAGAGCCTGGCGAATATGCTCCCTTATATGAACCTTCCAGCTGCAGCAAAAGAAGGACATTTGTTATTGTAGCCTTTCTGGATAATTTTATACGCTCAAGATGGCTTATCCCTTGTTAATGGTGAGGAAAGTTTGACTCATGATAAAAACTTGCATATTTACTTTTTAGGAGGTCGTTAGCTGTATGTTAGACGCCAAACAAATTCAGGAAATCATCCCGCACCGCTATCCGTTCTTGCTGGTGGACAAAATTACTGAGCTCGAGCCCGGCAAACGTGCCGTCGGCATCAAAAATGTAACGATCAACGAACCGTTCTTCCAAGGACACTTCCCAGAGTACCCGGTCATGCCTGGTGTGCTTATTGCGGAAGCATTGGCGCAGACAGCCGCTGTCGCTATGCTGACGCTTGATGAGTATAAGGGGAAGATCGGTTTTTTTGCGGGACTAGATCAATTCCGCTTTCGCGAGCAGGTCAAGCCGGGCGATACTTTGCAACTTGAGATCGAAATTACACGTCTGAAAGGTACGATCTGCAAAGCGAAAGGCAAAGCCGTCATCGGAGAGCGCACAGCAGCAGAGGGAGAGTTAATGTTCGCTTTGGCGGATGTGAAGTAAGCTCGACCAGATTGCATGCGGTCGCTGCAGATGGCAGGTGCATAGGATATCGGTATACGTTAAGCGGTATATGTCCAGCGGCATGCGTCCGCTACAAGCGGAGAGGGACATCACGACCAGGAGAGATTCAAACACCAATAGAGACTGAATCACATAGAGGGAACAGACGAGGATAAAGAGATGAATGATGGTCATGTCAATTGTTTAGGAAGGAGAGGAATATACTTGCAGACGATCGATTATCGTACAAGGTATGAGCAATGGCTAAATGACCCGATGATAGATGAGGACACGAAAGCAGAGCTAAGAAGCATCGCGGATGATCCGAAGGAGATTGAGGATCGGTTTTACCGCGAATTGACGTTCGGAACCGGCGGGCTTCGCGGCGTAATCGGCGCAGGTACGAACCGTATGAACCGCTATACGGTCGGCAAGGCGACGCAAGGACGGCGCAGTACTTGCTGAAGACAGGTAGCGGCAAGGAGGCGAAGGAAACGCCTTCTGTTGTCATTGCCTATGATTCGCGCAGATGCTCGCCGGAATTTGCGCTGGAGGCGGCTCTTGTGCTTGCAGGCAATGGGATTCGAGCCTATTTGTTTAAAGAGCTGCGGCCGACGCCAGAGCTTTCGTTCGCGGTACGTCATCTCGGCGCAAGCAGCGGGATTGTCATCACAGCCAGTCACAATCCGCCCGAATACAACGGGTATAAAGTGTACGGAGCGTATGGCGGACAGCTCGTGCCAGATGAAGCGAATGCGGTAATCAGTGAAGTGAATCAAGTCAATCGTTCACGCAAATTCGCCGTCTGACGCAAGAGGAAGCTGAGCAGAAAGGGCTGCTTACTTGGATAGGAGAGGAAGTGGACGAGGCGTATATCGAAGCGGTAACGTCCGTCAGCCGTCATCCGGAAGTGGTGCGGGAAGCTCGGCAGAGAGCTGAAAATCATCTATACACCATTGCACGGCTCAGGCCATATACCGGTTGTCCGTACGCTGGAACGCATCGGCTTCGCCGAATGTGAAGACGTACCGGAGCAGCAGCAGCCGGACGGCAACTTCCCAACGGTGAAGTCGCCGAATCCTGAAGAGCGGGAAGCCTTCAAGCTGGCGCTGCAAATGGCTCAAGAGTCCGGTGCCGATCTGATCATCGGTACCGATCCGGATGCGGACCGCATGGGCGCGTGTGGTCGCGGATCCGCAAGGGGAATATTTTGTGCTCACCGGTAACCAATCCGGTGTGATCATGATTGAATATTTGCTCAGCAGCCTGAAGCTGAAGGGAAATTGCCGCGAGACGGTGTTGTCATCAAGACGATCGTCACGAGTGAGATGGGCGCAGCATCGCCCGCAGTTACGGCGCCGAAGTGCGCGAGACCTTAACCGGATTCAAGTATATTGGGGACCTAATGACGAGTTTGAACAGACAGGAGCCATTCCTTTCTGTTCGGTTATGAGGAAAGCTACGGATATTTGGCCGGTACTTATGCCCGTGACAAGGACGCTGTCGTCGCTTCGATGCTGATCGCGGAAGCGGCCGCTTACTATAAACGTCAAGGCAAAACACTCATGACGTACTGCAGGAACTTACCGCAAGCACGGCTACTATATGGAGCAGCTGGAATCCAGGACGATGAAAGGCAAGGACGGTTTGGCTCGTATCAAGCGATTATGGAACAATTCCGTACATCGCCGCCATCAGTGTTGCAGGCAGCAAGGTGCGTGAAGTGAAAGATTATTTACCGGAAATCGATAGTTTGCCCAGCGGAAAATGTGTTGAAATACTTCCTTGAGGATGGATCCTGGTTCTGCTTGCGACCATCCGGCACGGAGCCAAGATTAAAGTGTACTTCGCTGTATGCGGAACCTCGCTGGATGATTCACGTACAAGATTAGAAGAGCTGGTCGGTGAAGTGATGAAGTCGGTCGACGCATCGTAAGCCGTCAGTTTGGCTAGGGTAATGTCGTGGACAAGTCATGGATATGCCATGGATATGCCGTGGATACAACATGAGATATGCTATGGACATGCTATGATATGCGGAGGAGCCTATCCATCACGTCAGGATGTACGTTCGCATGCAATCGCATCGGGCAGACAGCAACACCGTAGCTAAAATTTGGTCCATGTCGTCTATTTGTCCATCATCCATCGTCTATGTGCATAGTTCAGGCGCCATAAAATTTCACGTTAGGCGGGGACATCATCATGGAAACTACGCAATCTCCCTCTATGGCCGTCATCGGCTTGGGGTTTATCGGATTACCGTTGTCGCTGAGCTATGCGATGCATGGGGCCAAGGTGATCGGCCTCGATGTATTCCATCGCTCGGTAGAGGACATTAATCAAGGTATTACGCATCATATGGAAACGTATGAAGGCAGACGATTCGCGATATTTTGAGGAACAAATAAGTAACGGACGATTCCGTGCGACGACCGATTACGAGGCCGTTGCGCGGGAAGTGAGTACATATGTCATTACGGTAGGCATCCCGATTCGGGACGGTGCGCCGGATTTCAGCGCACTGGATAGCTGTTGCCGCTCACTAGCTGCCGTGCTGAAGCGCGGAGACACGTCATCGTGCGCAGCACGGTCGTACCGGGTACGACGGAGGAGCGAATCAAACCGATACTCGAGGAGAGCGGTCTTAAGGCTGGCGACGATTTTTATCTCGCGTATTCTTCGGAGCCAATTGCCGAGGGCCGTGCTTTCGAGGAATTTATTAGCATGCCGCTTGCTAGGCGGTGTCAATGGGCAAGTGTCGAGAAGGCGAAGCAAGTGCTGTCGTTCGTGACGAAAGCGGAAATTACCGTATCGGATATCATGACGGTGGAAACGGCCGAAATGATCGAAAATATTCAACGCGACGTAAACATTGCGATGTGTAGGAGTTTGCAGATTCGCGGAGAAAGCCGGCATCGACACGTTCGAATTGATCAAAGTCGCGAACACGCGCCCTCGCTCGCGCCGTCGGTGACGACGGTCGCCAGACCCGCAGCCGTGCGCACGACGCTGACCACGGGGCTCGCTCACGTCGCCAGGCTGCACGCACCGGTCCCGACCGTCGATGCGTTCGCGCAGGAAGTCGGCGTGACCGGCATGGACGGGCGTACTCCTCGATCATGTGGACGACGACATCCTCGGCGGCTTTAAAGGTCGGACTCGGCCCTCGGGGCCGACTAGGATGCCGAGGCCGTCGTACCGGTCAACACCTCGCGGGCATGGGCCTCCACCTCTGCCGCGCCAGACGTCCTCAAGGCCTCCGCGACGATGGCGCCGCTGTGACCGCGCCGTTGAAGTCGAGGTCACGGTCCTTGGGTGACTTGCAACGGCGTGCCAGCCGCCGTGCCCCTCGATGAAGCGGCGTACCAGGCGCGCTTCCACCGAGGCCGAGGTGGCGGACGAGTCCGAGCAGCGCGACATCGGTGGACGGCGGCACGCTGCGCTGCGAGCTGCTCGGCGTCCAGGTCGGAGCACTTCATCGACAATGTTATCGAAGTGCTCGAGGTACTCCGCGAGCACGGCCTTCTCGCCGCGCGGGCGGCCCCCGTCGCGAGGGTCGTCGTCGGGATCCACCCACAGGTCGGGGAACTGGCGCTCGGTCATGGGCGCGCACTCTGCCGGTTCGCGGCCCTGGTCTCAATCGGTCGCGGCTCTCATCGGAGTCGCGGCTCACATCGAGTCCCGGCTCACATCGGAATCAGTTCCGGCCCAGGTCGACCGGTTGACCGCGAGCAGGTGGTGGAAGGGTGGACGGCCGAGCGTGTTCGCGGCGTACCACGTCCAGTGGTCCGCCCGGCTGATCCCGCGCGTAGTCGCGGTCCAGCACCGGCTGGACCCAGTCGTCGACGGTGCGGTGGCCGATCACGATCAAGGTGGGGTGGAGGCGCGCGATCCGGCGGACGCTGGCAGGCCGCCGTCGAGGAGCAATACGACGAGACCAGGCCACA
>CAVWLN010000060.1:0-43860 GCA_963755735.1 uncultured Paenibacillaceae bacterium | reverse complement strand
ATGTGTATACCTTCGACCAGTACCGTATTGCTCTGGTCACCTTGAATGTCCGCACTTCACGGCGGCGACTGACGCCAGCGATATCGGCGACGCAGACGGCGCGTCGGTGCGCACGCAGGCGCCCTCGGGGCTGCAGCGCGCCCGTGAACGCGTGCGCGGTCTCGACGCAAAAGAAATTGCCTGGCAGGTCGAGGTCATCCGCGAGAACACGAGCTCGACATTAAAGCCTGCGGCGCCAGTTTCGGACAATAACCGGCGGTGCGCCGGCAAAGAGTGTTCGCCGCCGAAGCGGACAGGATCGCCGGCGAGCTGTCGCGCTATGCCTTTCGTCGCGGGCCGAGCGCCGCGTGGATCGGCCTCGATTTTCTGGGCGACGCCGAGGCGTTCCAGCTCATCTGCCTCGGACCCGACCTTTTCACAAGATCAATAGAAAGCTTCATATCAAGAACCGGCTGTTCGATCATCGCCTGGCCGAAACGCTCGTAGATCCGGAGACAGGCGAAATTCTGGCAGAATCAGGACAACTGTCGATCGCCGGTTGCTCGATCAAATTTTGCCGGCATCTGGAGAAGAACGTCGGCTACAGAGATTATCCGTTGTCAAGGCGGCTGCTGACGAGAAGTACTAACGCTGCAAACGATCAAGTGTTCTCTCCGGATGATGACGGCAAAGTCATTCACAGTATCTCCAACGGCATCATCGACAAGATCGGTGAAGCATATTACGCCGGCTGACATTATCGCTTCGATCAACTATTTTATTAATCTGCTGCACGGCATCGGCACGACGGACGACATCGACCATCTTGGGCAACCGCCGCCTCGTTCGGTCGGCGAACTGCTGCAAAACCAGTTCCGCATCGGCCTGTCGCGGATGGAACGCGTCGTGCGCGAACGGATGTCGATTCAGGACCCGAATGCGATTACGCCGCAAGCGCTGATCAATATTCGTCCGGTCATCGCCGCGATCAAGGAGTTTTTCGGAACCTCCCAGCTGTCGCAGTTTATGGACCAGACGAACCCGCTGGCCGAACTGACGCACAAACGCCGTTTGTCTGCGCTTGGGCCGGGCGGTTTGACGCGGGAACGCGCAGGCTTTGAAGTTCGCGACGTGCATCCTTCCCACTATGGCCGGATGTGTCCGATCGAGACGCCGGAAGGACCGAACATCGGCTGATTAACTCCTTGTCGACGTATGCGCGTATTAACGAATACGGCTTTATCGAAGCGCCGTATCGCAAGGTCGATCCGGAGACGGGAACGTGACCGACGAGATCGACTATATGACGGCGGATGAAGAGTACAACTATATCATCGCGCAAGCGAACGTGAAGCTGAACGAAGACGGCACGTTCACAGACGAACATGTCATTGTTCGGTACAACAAGCAGGCGGACAATATCTTGCCGATGCCGAGCGAACGCGTCGACTTTATCGACGTATCGCCGAAACAAGTCGTTTCGGTGGCGACCGCGATGATTCCGTTCCTGGAGAACGACGACTCCAACCGCGCGCTGATGGGCTCGAACATGCAGCGGCAAGCGGTGCCGCTGCTCGTGCCGGAGGCGCCGTTTGTCGGCACGGGTATGGAGCACAAGTCGGCCAAAGACTCCGGTGTTTGTATTGTTTCCAAATACGACGGTGTCATTGAACGCGTGACGGCCAACGAAATTTGGCTGCGCCGTGAAGAAATGATCGACGGCAAAGAAGTCAAAGGCGATATTGTCAAATATAAGCTGCAGAAATTTATGCGCTCCAACCAGGGCACTTGCATCAACCAGCGTCCGATCGTGCCGCAAGGGCGATATCGTCAAGAAAGGCGATATTCTCGCGGACGGCCCGTCTACGGATCATGGGCGAATTGGCGCTAGGCCGCAACGTCGTCGTCGCGTTCATGACATGGGAAGGCTACAACTACGAGGATGCGATCCTGCTCTGCGAGAAGCTGGTGAGGGAAGACGTCTATACGTCGATTCATATCGAGGAATACGAATCGGAAGCGCGCGACACGAAGCTTGGGCCGGAAGAAATTACGCGCGACATTCCGAACGTCGGCGAAGATGCGCTGCAAGAATCTGGACGAACGCGGCATTATCCGCGTCGGCGCGGAAATCAGCGCAGGCGATATTCTCGTCGGCAAAGTGACGCCCAAAGGTGTAACGGAACTGACGGCGGAAGAGCGGCTGCTGCATGCGATCTTCGGTGAGAAGGCGCGCGAAGTGCGCGATACTTCGCTGCGCGTGCCGCACGGTACCGACGGCATCGTCGTGACGTCAAAGTGTTTACGCGCGAGAACGGCGACGAATTGCCGCCGGGTGTAAACCAACTCGTCCGCGTCTATATCGCTCAGAAACGGAAAATTTCCGAAGGCGACAAGATGGCCGGACGCCACGGCAACAAGGGGTTATCGCCCGCATTTTGCCGGAGGAAGATATGCCGTTCCTGCCGGACGGCACGCCGGTAGAAGTCGTGCTCAACCCGCTCGGCGTACCTTCGCGGATGAACATCGGACAAGTGCTGGAAGTCCATCTGGGCATGGCGTGCCAAGCAGCTGGGCATTCATGTGGCGACGCCGGTATTTGACGGCGCGAACGAATATGACGTGTTCGACACGATGGAAGAAGCCGGCATGCAGCGCAACGGCAAGACGATGCTGTATGACGGCCGCACGGGCGAGCCGTTCGAACGGGAAGTGACGGTCGGCGTCATGTACATGATCAAGCTGGCGCACATGGTCGATGACAAAATTCATGCGCGCTCCACTGGTCCGTACTCGCTCGTCACGCAGCAACCGCTCGGCGGTAAAGGCGCAATTCGGCGGTCAGCGCTTCGGAGAGATGGAAGTTTGGGCGCTGGAAGCTTATGGCGCAGCTTATACGCTGCAAGAGATTTTGACCGTCAAGTCCGACGACGTCGTCGGCCGCGTGAAGACGTACGAATCGATCGTCAAAGGCGAGAACGTGCCGGAACCGGGCGTGCCGGAATCGTTCAAAGTATTGATCAAGGAACTGCAAAGCCTCGGCATGGACGTGAAGATCTTGAGCGAGAACGAAGAAGAGATCGAGATGAAAGAAATTGACGACGAAGACGACGGAACAGGCGACAAGCTGAACCTCAATCTGGAAGGCGCAGAAGTCGGGTAGCTGAATGAGCGATTTGCAGTTCCGCAAATTCGATAATCTTGAAGGAGGGTTGCTCCTTGTTGGATGTCAACAACTTTGAGTTTATGAAAATCGGTCTCGCTTCCCCGGACAAAATCCGGTCTTGGTCGCGCGGTGAAGTAAAGAAGCCGGAAACGATCAACTACCGGACGCTGAAGCCGGAAAAAGAAGGTCTGTTTTGCGAGAAAATTTTCGGACCGACCAAGGACTGGGAATGTCATTGCGGCAAATACAAGCGCGTTCGCTATAAAGGCGTCGTCTGCGATCGCTGCGGCGTCGAAGTGACGCGCGCGAAAGTGCGCCGCGAACGGATGGGGCATATCGAATTGGCCGCTCCGGTATCCCATATTTGGTACTTCAAAGGCATTCCGAGCCGGATGGGACTTGCGCTTGACATGTCCCCGCGCTCCCTGGAAGAGATTATTTACTTCGCATCGTATGTCGTGACCGATCCCGGCGATACGCCGCTGGAGAAGAAGCAGCTGCTTTCCGAGAAAGAATATCGCAGCTACCGCGAGAAATACGGCTATGCGTTTCCAAGCCGGCATGGGCGCGGAAGCGGTCAAGAAGCTGCTGCAGGATATCGATCTGGAACGCGAGCTCGAGATGCTGAAAGAAGAGCTGCGCACGGCGCAAGGCCAGCGCCGCAACCGGGCGATCAAACGGCTGGAAGTCATCGAATCGTTCCGCAACTCCGGCAACCTGCCGGAATGGATGATTCTCGATGTGCTGCCGGTCATTCCGCCGGAGCTGCGCCCGATGGTGCAGCTGGACGGCGGCCGGTTCGCGACAAGCGACCTGAACGATTTGTATCGCCGCGTCATCAACCGCAACAACCGGCTGAAGCGGCTGCTTGACCTCGGCGCGCCGGATATCATCGTGCAGAACGAGAAGCGGATGCTGCAGGAAGCGGTTGACGCGCTGATCGATAACGGCCGCCGCGGCCGTCCGGTAACGGGTCCGGGCAATCGTCCGCTCAAATCGCTCAGCCATATGCTCAAAGGTAAACAAGGCCGTTTCCGTCAAAACCTGCTCGGCAAACGCGTTGACTATTCCGGCCGTTCGGTTATCGTTGTCGGTCCGTGCTTGAAGATGTATCAATGCGGATTGCCGAAGGAGATGGCGCTGGAGCTGTTCAAGCCGTTCGTCATGAAAGAGCTTGTGCTAAAAGGTCTGGCGCATAACATCAAGAGCGCGAAGCGCAAAGTCGAGACGCGTCAGCCCGGAAGTTTGGGACGTGCTCGAAGAAGTCATCAAGGAGCATCCGGTGCTGCTGAACCGTGCGCCGACGCTTCACCGTCTCGGCATCCAGGCGTTCGAACCGATGCTCGTCGAAGGCCGCGCCATCAAGCTGCATCCGCTCGTCTGTACGGCGTACAACGCGGACTTTGACGGCGACCAGATGGCCGTGCACGTGCCGCTGTCGGCGGAAGCGCAAGCGGAAGCGCGCCTGCTCATGCTGGCATCGGGCAATATTTTGAACCCGAAGGACGGCAAACCGGTCGTCACGCCTTCGCAGGATATGGTTCTCGGCTGCTACTACTTGACGATGGACAACAAGGAAGCGCAGGGCACCGGCATGGTGTTCTCGACGATCAACGAAGCGATCTCCGCTTACCAGCGCGGACAATCGTTTCGCTGCATGCGCGCGTCGTCATCCCGGCAAGGCGCTGAACAAGAAGACGCTTCACGGAGGAGCAGCAAAATGCGATGCTCGTCACGACGATCGGCAAAATCATTTTCAATGAAATTTTCCCGGATACGTTCCCGTATATCAACGAAGCGACGAAAGACAACTTGCTGAAAGGAACGCCGGATAAATATTTCATCTATGAAAAAGGCGCGGACCTGAACGAAGTATCATGACGAGCTGCCGACGCAAGGCGCTGTCGGCAAAGAATATCTCGGCGCGATCATCGGCGAATGCTTCCGGCTTTATCACACGACGCAAACTTCCGTCATTCTGGACCGCATCAAGGAGCTTGGCTTCACGTATTCGACGCGAGCGGGCATTACGATTGCCGTCGCCGACGTTATCGTGCCGGAAGAGAAAGCTGAAATTCTGGAAGAATCCGAAGAGAAAGTCCAGACGTCGTCACGAAGCAATATCGCCGCGGCCTGATCACCAATGAAGAGCGCTATGACCGCGTTATCGAAATTTGGAGCAAGGCGAAAGATGATATTACCGATATTCTGATGAAATCGATGGACCGCTACAACTCCATCATGCTGATGGTCGATTCCAAAGCGCGGGGCAACAAATCGCAGATTACGCAGCTTGGCGGCATGCGGGGTCTGATGGCGAACCCTTCGGGACGCATTATCGAGTTGCCGATCAAGTCGAACTTCCGCGAAGGTTTGACCGTTCTCGAGTACTTTATCTCGACGCACGGCGCGCGTAAAGGTCTGGCGGATACGGCGCTGCGGACGGCGGACTCCGGCTACTTGACCCGCCGTCTCGTCGACGTTGCGCAAGACGTTATCGTGCGCGAAGACGATTGCGGCACCGACAAGGGCATTCTCGTCAGCCGCATCCAAGACGGCAAGGAAGTCATCGAAGACTTGTTTGACCGGATCGAAGGCCGCTATGCGTTCGAGACGGTGCGTCATCCGGAAACGGGCGAAATCATCGTGCAACCGAACGAATTGATCGATACGCCGAAGGCGGAAGAGATCGTCAAAGCCGGCATTGAGAAGCTGCAAATTCGTTCCGTGCTCAGCTGCCGCGCCCGTCATGGCGTCTGCAAGATGTGCTACGGACGCAACCTGGCAACCGGCAAACAAGTCGAAATCGGCGAAGCGGTCGGCATTATCGCGGCGCAATCGATCGGCGAACCGGGAACGCAGCTGACGATGCGGACGTTCCACACCGGCGGCGTTGCCGGAGACGATATTACGCAAGGTTTGCCGCGGATTCAGGAGCTGTTCGAGGCCCGCAATCCGAAAGGCCAAGCGATCATTTCCGAAATCGACGGTGTCGTCAAGGAAATTCGCGAGACGAAGGATCGCCGCGAGATCGAAGTGCAAGGCGAAGCGGAGACGCAAGGTGTATCCGGTCACCTACGGTTCGCGTATCCGCGTTACGATCGGTCAGCATATCGAAGCCGGCGACGAGTTGACCGACGGTTCGATCGACCCGAAAGAAATGCTGCGGATCAAAGGCATTCGCGGCGTGCAGAACTATATTTTGCAGGAAGTTCAACGCGTTTATCGGAACCAGGGCGTTGAGATCAACGATAAGCACGTTGAAGTCATGATCAAGCAGATGCTGCGGAAGATCCGCATCGTCGATCCGGGCGATACGATGTTGCTGCCTGGCGCGTTCGTGGACATTCACGAATACGAAGAGGCGAACCGCGAGCGATTTTCGCCGGCAACGAACCTGCAGTTGCCAAACCGGTGCTGCTCGGAATTACGAAAGCGTCGCTGGAGACGGACTCCTTCCTCTCGGCCGCATCGTTCCAAGAAACGACTCGCGTCCTGACCGATGCGGCGATCAAGGGCAAAGTCGACCAGCTGCTCGGCTTGAAGGAGAATGTCATTATCGGCAAGCTGATTCCGGCCGGAACGGGCATGGCACGTTACCGCTCCATCATCGTAAACGATCTAATGGCGAAAGCCGGAACGAATGAGTCGAAGCGAAGAACAAGCCGAAGCAGTACCGGTGAATAATCCGTACGTGGTCAGCGATGAGGCAGTGAAGCATCTGAGCGGCGCGAATGGCTGACAAGTGTATCTTCCTTTGACAGCTGCGCAACGTTTATTCCGATTCTGTGTAAGACTACGAATCGACAACTTGACATCGGAATTATTGGTGCTAATATATCGTAGTGTGCCAACAAACGTCCGTGTACTTTGGAGGATGTTTTTGAAATGTCTTATGAAAAAGTGTCACAGGCTGACAAGATATGTATCGGCACGAAGCAAACGACTGAAGATGGTGGAAGCAAGGCAAAGCCGATCAAGTCTTTGTTGCTGAGGACGCAGATCCGCGAATGACATCGAAAATCGTGAATCTATGCAAGAAGTCGGAGTGCCGTCATCTACGTCGATTCGATGAAGAAGCTTGGCAAAGCCTGCGGAATCGATGTGGGCGCCGCTATGGCAGCTTCACTGTTGAATAATGGAATAGATGAATATGCTGTTATTGCCTGAACTCTAAGTTTCTATCGGTATCGGAGATGCGAAGCGGAAAAGCACTTTCGTTTGTTTTCAATTCGATGAACCGCCTGGATCTGTGGGCTTAATAAGAACACTTGAATTAATTACATATGGAAGGAGGTGGCGATATGCCAACAATTAACCAACTCGTTCGTAAAGGTCGCGAAGCGAAAGTCGTCAAATCGAAATCGCCTGCTCTTGCAAAAAGGCTACAATGCCATGAAACGTGAAGAAACGAATTTTAGTGCTCCGCAAAAACGTGGCGTTTGCACTCGTGTAGGTACGATGACGCCGAAAAAACCGAACTCCGCTTTGCGGAAATATGCGCGTGTTCGTTTGACGAACCGTGTTGAGGTGACTGCTTACATTCCGGGAATCGGGCACAACTTGCAAGAGCACAGTGTCGTTCTGATTCGTGGAGGACGGGTTAAAGATCTTCCGGGTGTTCGTTATCATATTGTTCGCGGTGCGCTTGGATACAGCAGGTGTGAACAACCGTATGCAAGCTCGTTCGAAATACGGAACGAAGAAGCCGAAAGTGAAAAAACTAATGACGAGTATATATATTGTGACAACGCATTCGCATTAAATAAATGCAGAGAAAGGGGGATAACTATGCCACGTAAAGGTCCAGTTCCGAGCAGGGACGTATTGCCGGATCCGATCTATAACAGCAAGCTGGTTACTCGTCTGATCAACCGCATTATGATCGACGGTAAGAAAGGTGTTGCCCAGCGCATTCTGTATGATGCATTTGAGCTTATTCAGCGAACGTACAGGCAATGATCCGATGGAAGTGTTTGAAGCAGGCACTCAAGAACATCATGCCAGTGCTTGAAGTTAAAGCTCGCCGTGTCGGTGGTGCGAACTATCAAGTACCGATTGAAGTTAAGCCGGAGCGCCGTACGATCGCTCGGACTTCGTTGGTTGGTCAACTATGCTCGCCTACGCGGTGAAAAGACGATGGAAGAACGACTGGCTGCAGAAATTATCGACGCAAGCAACAATACGGGGGCTTCCGTTAAGAAACGCGAAGATACGCATAAGATGGCAGAAGCAAACAAAGCATTTGCTCATTACCGCTGGTAGTATCATAGCTTTATAATAGTAATAGAAAGGAGACATTACCATGGCAAGAGAGTTCTCCTTGCAAAATACGCGCAATATCGGGATTATGGCGCATATTGATGCGGGCAAAACGACGACCACGGAACGTATCCTGTTCTATACCGGCCGTACGCACAAAATCGGCGAAACGCACGAAGGTTCCGCAACATGGACTGGATGGATCAAGAGCAAGAGCGTGGTATTACGATTACTTCCGCTGCTACTACCGCTCAATGGAAAGGACATCGCATCAATATCATCGACACTCCGGGGCACGTTGACTTCACTGTAGAAGTTGAACGTTCCCTGCGCGTATTAGACGGGGCGGTAGGTGTTTTCTGTGCGAAAGGTGGAGTAGAGCCGCAATCTGAAACGGTATGGCGTCAAGCTGACCGTTATCATGTTCCGCGCATCGCGTATGTGAACAAAATGGATATTGTCGGTGCGGACTTCTTAGGTGCTGTTACAGCAAATGCGTGACAGACTGCAAGCTAATGCGGTGCCGATTCAATTGCCGATCGGGGCAGAAAATGATTTCGTAGGAATCATTGACCTGATCGAACAAGTGCGCCTATATTTATAAAGATGATCTCGGAAAAGATTTTGATAAAACTGATATTCCGGAGGAATATAAAGCGCAGGCTGAAGAACTCCGCAACGAATTGATCGAAAAAGTTGCAGAGCTTGACGAAGATCTGACGATGAAGTACCTTGAAGGGGAAGAAATTACGATTGAAGAATTGAAAGCAGCGCTTCGCAAAGGCGTCTGTGAACGTACAAATCATCCCGGTTCTTTGCGGCTCTTCCTACCGCAACAAAGGTGTTCAATTGATGCTTGGACGCAGTCATTGATTACTTGCCGGCTCCTACGGATGTTGCCTGATATTCAAGGGAACGTTGGAAGACGGCACAGAAGTAGATCGCAAATCGTCTGACGATGAGCCGTTCTCTGCACTTGCGTTCAAAATTATGACGGACCCTTATGTCGGTAAACTCACCTTCTTCCGCGTATACTCCGGTATTCTGAAATCCGGCTCGTATGTGCTGAACTGCGACGAAAGGCAAACGCGAACGGATCGGCCGCATTCTGCAAATGCATGCAAACCACCGTCGAAGAAATCACGGAGGTTTATGCAGGTGATATCGCAGCTGCGGTAGGATTGAAGGATACGACGACCGGCGATACGCTATGCGATGAGAAGCATCCGGTTATTCTGGAATCGATGAACTTCCCAGACCCGGTTATTCGACATTGCGATCGAGCCGAAAACCAAAGCTGACCAAGATAAAATGGCGATCGCTCTTGCGAAATTGGCTGAGGAAGATCCGACCTTCCGTGCGCAGACGGATGAAGAAACTGGGCAAACGATTATTGCTGGTATGGGTGAGCTTCACCTTGATATTCATCGTTGACCGTATGCTTCGCGAATTTAAAGTCGAAGCGAATGTCGGTAAGCCGCAAGTTGCTTATCGCGAAACGTTCCGCAAGCCAGCTAAGGTGGAAGGTAAGTTCGTACGTCAATCCGGTGGACGCGGTCAATACGGTCATGTATGGATTGAGTTCGAACCGCTTGAACCAGGTTCAGGCTTCGTCTTCGAGAGCAAGATTGTCGGCGGTGTCGTTCCGAGAGAATACTATCGGTCCGGTTCAAGCAGGGATTGAAGAAGCAATGAAAAACGGTGTTCTTGCCGGCTTCCCGCTTGTTGACGTGAAAGCAACGCTTGTCGACGGATCTTACCATGATGTCGACTCCAGTGAAATGGCGTTTAAGATTGCCGGCTCCATGGCGTTGAAAGCGGCCAAGGATAAATGTAATCCTGTTCTTCTTGAGCCGATCATGAAAGTTGAAGTAACGGTTCCGGAAGAATACATGGGCGACGTTATGGGTGACTTGAACTCTCGCCGCGGACGTATCGAAGGAATGGATTCCCGTGCTGGAGCTCAAGTCATCGCGCGAAAGTACCGCTTGGCTGAGATGTTCGGATATTCGACAACGCTTCGTTCCGGTACACAAGGACGCGGTATCTACTCGATGGAAATTTCCCATTATGAAGAAGTACCGAAGTCGATCGCCGAAGAGATCATCGCCAAACAAAAGGTGCTGAATCTAGGATTACATTAGCTTGTCAGTCGACAGCAGCGATACTCGACAGGTTAGAGCAGGTTCTATCGCCAGTATTGACCTTCCGACTCCTCGAAATGACTCAATCTTAGTAAATATAATACTATTATTATTAAGGAGGAATAGTAGCAATGGCAAAAGCAAAATTTGAACGTACAAAACCACACGTTAACATTGGTACAATCGGTCACGTTGACCATGGTAAAACAACGTTGACAGCAGCAATCACAACTGTATTGGCCAAAAGATACGGCGGAGCTGCATTTGGCTACGACCAAATCGACAAAGCTCCAGAAGAGCGCGAACGCGGTATCACGATCTCGACTTCTCACGTTGAGTATGAAACTCCAAACCGTCACTATGCACACGTTGACTGCCCTGGACACGCGGACTATGTTAAAAACATGATCACAGGTGCAGCACAAATGGACGGCGCGATCCTGGTTGTTTCCGCAGCTGACGGCCCAATGCCGCAAACTCGTGAGCACATCTTGCTGTCCCGCCAAGTAGGCGTTCCTTACATCGTCGTATTCTTGAACAAATGCGACATGGTTGAAGACGAAGAGCTTCTTGAACTGGTTGAAATGGAAGTTCGCGACCTGCTGAACGAGTACGAATTCCCTGGCGATGACACTCCGATCATCCGCGGTTCTGCTCTGAAGCACTGAACAATCCAGAAGGCGAGTGGGGCGACAAAATCATCGAGCTGTTCGAGCAAATCGACACTTACATTCCTGAGCCAGAGCGCGAAATTGAGAAGCCTTTCCTGATGCCTGTTGAGGACGTATTCACAATCACTGGTCGTGGTACAGTTGCTACTGGTCGTGTTGAGCGCGGTACAGTTAAAGTCGGCGACGAAGTTGAAATCGTTGGTCTCGCTGAAGAAACTCGCAAATCTGTTGTAACAGGTGTAGAAATGTTCCGCAAATTGCTGGATTCTGCACAAGCTGGTGACAACATCGGTGCACTTCTTCGCGGTGTTGAGCGTAAAGATATCGAGCGCGGTCAAGTTCTGGCTAAGCCAGGTTCGATTAAGCCACATACTAGCTTTACAGCTCAAATATACGTTCTGACAAAGAAGAAGGCGGACGTCATAAGCCTTTCTTCTACGGGCTACCGTCCACAATTCTACTTCCGTACGACTGACGTTACAGGCGTTATCAACCTTCCAGAAGGTACAGAAATGGTTATGCCTGGCGACAACATCACGGTTACTGTTGACCTGATCGCTCCGATCGCGATCGAAGAAGGTACTCGCTTCGCGATTCGCGAAGGCGGCCGTACAGTTGGCGCAGGTGCAGTTGCTTCCATCGTGAAGTAATGTATTGAAGATCAATCGAAAATTCCCTGATCGTTAGATCAGGGAATTTTTATTGTCTCAAAGCTTCTAAATGAAAACATGCGATAAAAATTTTCATACTAACGATTTTTCTTCTTGATTTCCGTCTATTCTTTATTATATAATGTAGAACGTTGGTCTGTGACGTTGCGATGATGTGAGAGGTTGCTGACACACCCGGCCCCTTTGCCATGACGGGTTGTCAGGAGAATTTTCACGGAGTATGTCCGAAACAAATTTGGGCGATAGAAGGAGGTAAAGCAATGGCAAAGCAAAAAATTCGCATTCGTTTAAAAGCGTACGATCACAGAGTATTGGATCAATCCGCTGAGAAAATCGTGGAAACCGCCAAGCGTTCCGGTGCAGGTGTATCTGGACCGATCCCGCTTCCGACTGAGAAGCAAATGATCACGATTTTGCGCGCTGTCCACAAATATAAGGATTCCCGCGAGCAATTTGAAATGCGCACGCATAAGCGTCTGATCGATATTGTCAATCCGACGCCGCAAACCGTTGATGCACTTATGCGACTCGATTTGCCGTCCGGTGTGGACATCGAAATTAAGCTGTAAGCATATAGCGAACCACATATAAACGTAATCGAGGACTCATCCGAATGAGAGACCACGATAAACATTTTCGATCATCATTGTAGAAAAGAGGTGTCAACATGACGAAAGGGATCTTGGGCAAGAAACTCGGAATGACTCAAGTATTCAGTCCGGAAGGGCTTGTATATCCGGTTACAGTTATCGAAGCTGGCCCATGTGTTGTTCTGCAGAAGAAGGACGTTGAAAACGACGGATACGAAGCGATTCAGCTCGGTTTCGGCGATAAGAAAGAACAAAGAGCGAACAAACCTGAACTAGGTCATGCGAAGAAAGCAAACACTTCCGCCAAATCGCTATTCGTTCGCGAAATTCGCGGCGTAAATACGGAAGAATACGAAGCTTGGACAAGAAATTAAAGCGGATGTTTTCGCTGAGGGTGAATATGTTGACGTGACGGCAACGTCCAAAGGTAAAGGATTTGCCGGCTCGATCAAGCGTCACGGTCACAGCCGCGGTCCAGATGTCGCACGGATCGAAGTACCATCGCGGCATCGGTTCGATGGCAGTTATTCGTACAGCGAACCGCATTCCGAAAGGCAAGAAAATGCCAGGTCACATGGGTCATGAAACGGTCACGATCCAAAACTTGCAAGTAGTGAAAGTAGACGCTGAACGCAATGTGATCTTGGTCAAGGGATCTATTCCTGGACCGAAGAACGGCTACGTCAAAATTAGATCTTCTATTAAGAAGTAATTGAAGGGTTCAGAAAGGAGGATTACACGTGCCTAAAGTAGATTTATATAACGTATCCGGCGATAAGGTCGGAGAACTTGAATTATCGGAAGCAGTATTCGGTATCGAACCGAACCGTCATGTCATGTTTGATGCGGTACAAATGCAACGCGCGTCTTTGCGACTTGGAACGCATAAGGTGAAAGGGCGCTCGGAAGTAAGAGGCGGCGGCCGCAAGCCGTGGCGTCAAAAAGGTACTGGGCGTGCTCGTCATGGCAGCATTCGCTCTCCGCAATGGAAGGGCGGCGGCACGGTATTTGGCCCGACACCACGCAGCTACGCTTATAAACTGCCGAAGAAGGTTCGCCGTCTGGCGATCAAATCTGCACTTTCCACGAAGGTCATCGATAACGAAATGATCGTTCTCGATCAACTGTCGCTGGAAGCACCTAAGACGAAAGAGTTCGTCGCAATCCTGAACAACCTGAAGGTAGACGGCAAAGCGCTCGTCGTATCCGCAGGTATGGAAGATAACATCATGCTTTCGTCGCGCAACATTCCGGGAATCAAATATGTCGCAGCGGATGGCATCAACGTGCTTGATGTGCTCAGCTACGACAAATTGATTATTACGAAGGAAGCAGTTCAGAAAGTAGAGGAGGTGCTTGCGTAATGAAAGATCCTCGTGATATTATCAAGCGCCCGCTGATTACAGAACGCACTAGCGATCTTATGGCAAACAAGTGCTATGTTTTCGAAGTGGACGTTCGTGCGAACAAGACGGAAATCAAGCAAGCTGTTGAGCAAATATTCAAAGTGAAAGTGACGAAGGTTAACACGATCAATATGTCGGGAAAACCGAAAACTTACGGACGTTATTCCGGTTACAGAGCGAAGTGGAAGAAAGCGTTCGTACAGTTAGCCAAGACAGCAAGGAACTAGAATTTTTCGAAACCGTATAACGGTTAATGGAAACTAATCTGCAAGGAGGGAATCCAAGTGCCAGTCAAACACTTTAAACCGACGACTCCGAGCCGCCGTCAAATGACTGTTTCGACATTCCAGGAAGTCACGACGGATCAAGCCGGAGAAATCGCTGCTTGCACCGCTTCATAAGAAAGCAGGTCGCAACAACCAAGGCAAGATCACGGTTCGTCATCATGGCGGCGGACATAAGCGTAAATACAGAATTATCGATTTTAAGCGTAACAAAGACGGCATACCAGGACGCGTTGCAACGATCGAGTACGATCCGAACCGTACATCGTATATTGCACTGATTCATTATGTGGATGGTGAGAAACGTTACATCATCGCTCCGAAGGGATTGAAAGTCGGAGACATCATTGAATCAGGTCCTAACGCGGATATTAAAGTAGGCAACGCATTGCCGCTTGAGAATATTCCGGCAGGTACGCTGATCCACAATATTGAATTGAAGCCGGGCAAAGGCGGACAGCTCGTTCGTGCAGCTGGCGTAGAAGCGCAATTGCTTGGTAAAGAAGAAGGCAAATACGTATCCGTTCGTCTTGCATCCGGAGAAGTGCGCCGCATTTTGAAGACGTGCCGTGCGACGATCGGAGTCGTAGGTAACGGAGACCACGAGCTCATCAAGATCGGGAAAGCCGGACGTTCTCGCTGGTTAGGCAAGCGCCCAGCAGTTCGCGGTGTTGTCATGAACCCGGTTGATCACCCACACGGCGGTGGTGAAGGTCGTGCGCCAATCGGCCGTAAATCTCCAGTTTCGCCATGGGGTAAGCCGACGCTTGGATATAAGACTCGTAAGAAGAACAAAGAATCGAATAAGTACATTATTCGTTCCCGCACGAAATAATAAGATTGCCTGTTGCAGGAAGGGAGGCCATCAGATGGGACGCAGTTTGAAAAAAGGCCCTTTTGTCGATGCGTATTTGCTGAAGAAAGTTGAAGAGCTCGAACGGCTCCAACAAGAAAGTTGTCATTAAGACTTGGTCGCGTCGTTCGACGATTTTTCCGCAATTCGTCGGACATACTTTTGCGGTGTATGATGGACGCAAGCACGTGCCGGTCTATGTAACGGAAGATATGGTAGGCCATAAGCTGGGCGAATTTGCGCCGACGCGCACGTTCAAAGGCCATACCGACGATGATAAGAAAACAGGCAAGCGATAATAAACGTTAGCGTTTGAGAGGAGGTATTTCCATGCAGGCTAAAGCAAATGCCAGATCATGTTCGCATTGCTCCGCGCAAAGCGCAGACTCGTCGTCGATCTGATTCGCGGCAAACAGGTTGGACGAAGCGTTCGCCATTCTTCGTCATACGCCGAGAGCGGCATCTCCTGTTCTGGAAAAACTGTTAAACTCGGCAGTTGCCAATGCGGAGCACAACTATTCGATGGATCGTGAATAATTTGGTTGTGTCAGAGAAGCATTTGTCAACGAAGGGCCGATCATGAAACGATTCCAACCGCATGCACAAGGTCGTGCGTTTCGGATTAATAAACGGACCAGCCACATTACGTTAGTGGTATCTGAAAAATAAGGAGGGAAACGAAGAGTGGGTCAAAAAGTTAATCCGGTAGGCTTAAGAATAGGGGTCATCCGTGATTGGGAATCCAAATGGTATGCGGGTACAAGAATTTCGGAACTTTGCTCTTGGAAGATGTGAAAATTCGTGAATTTTTGAAAAATAAACTGAAAGATTCCGCAGTTTCCCGCATTGAGATCGAACGTGCTGCGAATCGTGTGAATGTGACAATTCATACAGCGAAGCCGGGCATGGTCATCGGTAAAGGCGGTTCTGAGGTTGAAAATCTGCGGGTGCAAATCGCGAAGTTGACCGAAGGTAAGAAAGTTCATATCAACATTCAGCGAAATCAAAAATCGCCGGACCTCGATGCAACGCTCGTTGCGGAAAGCATCGCTCAACAGTTGGAGCGCCGGATTTCGTTCCGCCGTGCGATGAAGCAAGCGATCCAAAGGATCGATTCGCGCAGGAGCAAAAGGAATTAAAACGATGGTTAGCGGTCGTCTTGGCGGTGCGGAAATTGCTCGCAGCGAAGGCTACAGCGAAGGAACGGTACCACTTCATACATTACGTGCAGATATTGATTATGGTACGGCTGAAGCACATACAACATATGGACGTTTCGGTGTGAAAGTATGGATTTATCGCGGAGAAGTTCTTCCGCAAGCGAAGAAGAAAGTGAACCAGGAAGGAGGTAATTGAGCATGTTGATGCCAAAACGCGTCAAGCATCGCAAAGAACATCGCGGAAACATGAAAGGACGTGCAAAAGGCGGCACGGAAATTGCATTCGGCGAATACGGTTTGCAAGCACTTGAACCGGCCTGGATCACGAACCGTCAAATCGAAGCCGCTCGTATCGCGATGACACGTTATATCAAGCGCGGCGGTAAAGTATGGATCAAAATCTTCCCTTCCAAGCCAATTACCCAAAGCCGCTTGAAGTCCGGATGGGTAGCGGTAAAGGTAACGTGGAGAAATGGGTAAGTGTTGTGAAACCGGGTAAGATTCTTTTCGAATTGGCCGGGGTAAGTGAAGAGGTAGCTCGCGAAGCGATGCGCCTTGCTGCTCACAAACTTCCGATCAAGACGAAATTTGTGAAACGCGAAGAATTGGGTGGTGAAGCAAATGAAAGCTAGTGAGTTCCGCAATTTGACTTCTGCTGAAATTGAACAAAAAATTGCTGGATTTAAGGAAGAATTGTTTAACCTCCGTTTTCAACTAGCTACAGGTCAACTTGATAACCCAGCCCAAATCCGTAATGTGCGCAAAGCAATAGCTCGTGCCAAGACAGTATTACGTGAAAGAGAACTCGGGATTAGTTAATCGAAATTGAAAGGAGGCGCTGTCAATGAGTGAACAAACTCGTAAAGAATCGCAAAGTGCAAATTGGCAAAGTCGTAAGCGATAAGATGGACAAAACAATCGTCGTTGCTGTGGAAACTTACAAGAACCATCCGCTTTATCATAAACGCATCAAATATTCGAAGAAATTTAAAGCTCATGATGAACACAACCAAGCGAAAATCGGCGACACGGTGAAAATCATGGAAACCCGCCCGCTATCCAAAGATAAGCGCTGGAGATTGGTTGAAATCGTAGAGCAAGCAGTCGTGCTATGAAGGAGGGACGAAAATGATTCAACCATTTTCCCGTTTGAAAGCTGCTGACAACTCTGGAGCGAAGGAACTGATGTGTATCCGCGTGCTCGGAGGTACAGGCCGTCGTGCGGCAGGTATTGGGGACACCATCGTATGTTCCGTCAAACAAGCAACACCAGGGGGCGTTGTCAAAAAAGGCGACGTTGTCAGAGCGGTTATCGTACGCACGAGTACGTTCGACAAGACGCAAAGACGGATCCTACATTCGTTTTGACGAGAACGCAGCTGTGCTCTGAAGGAAGATAAAAGTCCACGCGGTACGCGTATTTTTGGACCGGTAGCTCGCGAACTGCGTGACCGAGACTATATGAAAATTATTTCGCTGGCGCCTGAAGTACTGTAAGCTTGTCGGCTAACAGCACAATAGGAGGTGTTACCATCATGGCGAACAAGAAGGTGCGGGAAACCATTCCAATAAAATGCATGTCAAGAAAGAAGATACCGTCATCGTGATCAGCGGCAAGGACAAAGGCAAAAAAGGCCGTGTCATCGCAGCGTTTCCTCGTGAGAACCGGGTGTTGGTAGAAGGTGTGAACATGGTGAAGAAGCATGCGAAGCCTTCCCAAACGAACCCGCAAGGCGGCATCTGAATCAGGAAGCGCCGATTCATGCATCGAACGTCATGTTAGTGGATCCGAAGTCTGGAGAGCCGACTCGTATCGGATACAAGGTACTGGACAACGGTAAAAAAGTCCGGGTAGCGAAAAAATCCGGAGAAGTTATCGATTAATCAGATAGAGCAGGAAGGAGGTTCATCCGCTAATGGCAGCAAGATTGAAAGAGCGTTTCTTGAACGAAGTAACGCCAAACCTTATGCAAAAATTTAACTACAGCAGCGTTATGCAAGTGCCGAAAGATCGAAAAAGTCGTTATCAACATGGGTATGGGCGAAGCTGTAGGCAATGCGAAATTATTGATGCAGCGTTGCAAGATCTCGAGTTGATTTCGGGTCAAAAACCTGTAGTGACAAGAGCGAAGAAGTCGATCGCAGGTTTTAAGTTGCGTGAAGGAATGCCGATCGGGGCTAAGGTTACATTGCGCGGCGAAAGAATGTACTATTTCCTCGATAAATTGTTCAACATTGCACTTCCTCGTGTTCGGGACTTCCGCGGTGTATCCGCGAAAGCATTCGATGGTCGCGGTAATTATACACTCGGCTTGAAAGAGCAACTTATCTTCCCGGAAATCGAGTACGATAAAGTTGATAAAGTACGCGGGATGGACGTCGTCATTGTCACTACGGCGAAGACGGATGAAGAAGCCCGTGAACTATTAACGCAAATGGGAATGCCGTTCGCCAAAGCATAAGTCCAAAGATTTGGAGGTGTAATGAGAAATGGCAAAAACTTCGATGAAAATTAAGCAACAACGTAAACCGAAGTTTAAAGTTCGTGCGTATACGCGCTGTGAACGTTGCGGGCGACCGCATTCTGTTTTGCGGAAGTTCAAAATTTGCCGGATATGTTTCCGTGAATTAGCATATAAAGGCCAGATTCCAGGCGTAAAAAAAGCCAGCTGGTAATTTATCTGATTATCCGGAAGGAGGTAAGCAAGATGACAATGTCTGATCCAATTGCAGATATGCTTACACGCATTCGCAATGCGAATATGGTGCGTCATGAGAAGGTAGAAATCCCGGCTTCCAAGATTAAAAAGGAAATCGCTGAAATCTTGAAACGTGAAGGATTCATTCGTGACGCTGAATATATTGAAGATAACAAACAAGGGATTATCCGTATCTTTCTGAAATATGGAGCCAACAATGAACGAGTGATCACTGGACTGAAACGGATCAGTAAACCCGGGTCTGCGTGTTTACGCGAAGGCTCAGAAGTGCCGAAGGTGCTCGGCGGACTCGGTATCGCCATCATCTCCACGTCGAAGGGCGTCATGACGGATAAGGAAGCCCGTCAGGCGAAATCCGGCGGCGAAGTGATCTGCTACGTATGGTAATATAGAAACTTGATTGAATGGAGGTGCAAGCATGTCTCGTATTGGTCGCAAACCAATTGAAATTCCAAACGGTGTAGAATTGAACCGTCGACAATACAAAAGTTACCGTTAAAGGACCGAAAGGTACGCTTGTCCCGTGAAGTGCATAAGGACATGGCCATCAACATCGAAGGCAATGTACTGACGGTCACACGTCCTTCTGATAATAAAATGCATCGTTCCCTACATGGAACAACGCGCAGTGTCCTTTTCAATATGATCAACGGTGTAACAGAAGGTTATGCCAAGACATTGGAGCTTGTCGGTGTTGGATACCGGGCGAACTTGACCGGCAAGAAGCTGGTACTGAATGTTGGGTATTCCCATCCGGTGGAGATCGTGCCGGAAGAAGGCATCGAATTCGAAGTTCCTTCGAACACGAAAGTGATCGTTAAAGGCATCGATAAAGAACGTGTCGGTGAAGTTGCTGCCAATATCCGCAGTGTACGTTTGCCAGAGCCTTATAAAGGCAAAGGTATTAGATACGAAGGGGAACGCATCATTCGTAAGGAAGGTAAGGCTGGTAAGAAGTAATAACGGTCTTACGCGCATGATTGCGATATAGAAGACTGAGATCGGCTCTGAAGGGAGTGACAAGATTTGCATTACGAAAGCAAATAAAAACAAGTCTCGAATCAGAAGACATCTGCGTGTCCGCAAAAAAATCAACGGTACGCATGAACGTCCAAGATTGAACGTTTATCGTTCTGAGAAGCATATTTACGCACAACTGATTGATGACGTGAAGGGTGTAACGCTAGCTTCCGCATCGACGTTGGATAAAGAGCTTCGCGATCAAGTGGAGAACGGCGGCAACATTGAAGCTGCTCGCAAGGTCGGAGAATTGATCGCTAAGCGCGGGAAAGAAGCAGGTATCTATGGCGTAGTATTTGACCGCGGCGGTTACTTGTACCATGGACGGGTTAAAGCGTTAGCAGATGCAGCTCGAGAAGCAGGATTAGAATTCTAAAACAATATGGAATAAGGAGGTTAATGACTTGCGCGTAGATCCGAACACATTGGAACTAACAGAAAAAGTTGTGACGATCAATCGGGTAGCGAAAGTTGTCAAAGGCGGACGACGTTTCAGCTTCAGTGCGCTTGTCGTTGTAGGCGACGGCAATGGCTGGGTTGGTGCAGGTATCGGGAAAGCGTCTGAAGTGCCGGATGCGATTCGCAAAGGCATCGACGATGCGAAGAAAAAACTAATCCATGTGCCGCTTGTTGGAACGACGATTCCGCATCAAATCACCGGCGTATTCGGAGCAGGCAAAGTATTGCTGAAACCAGCAGCCGAAGGTACGGGAGTTATCGCTGGAGGTCCGGTACGTGCGGTATTGGAGCTAGCCGGCATTGGTGATATTTTGACAAAATCCCTTGGCTCCTCGAATGCCATGAATATGGTCAATGCGACTTTGGAAGGACTCACTAGACTGAAAAGAGCCGAGGATGTCGCGAAGCTTCGCGGTAAAACGGTCGAAGAACTATTAAGTTAAGGAGGGGAAGCAAATGGCTAAACAATTGAAAATCACCCTCAAACGCAGCTTGATCGGCCGTCCGGAAGATCAGCGCCTGACAGTTCGCTCGCTCGGACTTCGCAAGACCAATCATTCTGTTGTGCAACCGGACAATGCTGCGATTCGCGGTATGGTGAATAAGGTCAGCCATCTGGTTGAAGTGGAAGAAGTATAATGGAATGCGATCGATGGAAATGCATTTTAGGCGATATTAAGGAGGTGCAACGATGAAATTGCATGAACTGAAACCAGCACCGGGTTCTCGTCATAGCCGCAAGCGCCTCGGACGCGGAATGTCAGCGGACATGGTAAGACATCCGGTCGTGGTCACAAAGGTCAATGGGCACGTTCCGGCGGAGGTGTGCGTCCCGGCTTTGAAGGCGGTCAAAACCCGCTGTACAGACGTCTTCCAAAACGGGGTTTTACGAATATTCATCGTAAAGAATTCGCGATTGTGAACGTAGAGGAATTAAATCGCTTCGAAGCAGGTACCGAAGTAACTCCAGAAATGCTGATGGAATCCGGAGTGGTCAAGAATCCGAAAGACGGTATCAAGATCTTGGGCGAAGGCGATCTTGGGGTTAAGCTCACCGTGAAAGCTAATAAATTTTCGCAATCTGCGGTCGAGAAAATTCAGGCTGCCGGTGGAAAAACTGAGGTGATCTAATGTTCAGTACAATCTCCAATATCTTGAAAGTAGCCGATCTGAGGAGCAAGATTTTGTTCACGTTAGGTATCTTAATCGTGTTCCGAATCGGCTCCTTTATCCCTGTGCCGAGTGTCAATACCGACGTATTTATCGGTCGACCAAACACAAGGTGGCGATATTTTCGGCTTGATGAACACCTTCTCCGGGGGCGCGCTGTTCAACTTTTCGATCTTTGCCATGAGTATATTCCCGTATATTACGGCCTCTATCATTGTGCAGCTGCTCAGCATGGATGTCATTCCGAAGTTTGCACAGTGGGCAAGAGAAGGAGAGGCTGGACGCGCAAACTTGCACAAATAACGCGTTATGGTACGATTGTGTTGGGTTTGATTCAAGCGTTCGGGATGTCGATCGGGTTTCATCGACAGTACATGCGCATGGTCACCGATCCAACAGCGGCTACATTTACGATTATTGCCATTGTGCTGACAGCAGGTACGGCACTTCTGATGTGGCTTGGTGAGCAAATTACGGAGAGAGGGATCGGCAACGGGATTTCGATCATTATCTTCGCAGGGATTGTTGCTGCGATTCCAACAGGCATCACTGCACTGTATCAGCATTTCTTTACAGGTGCAGGAGCTGCGGAAGGAATGTTCTTGAACATTCTGATTCGTTTTGCTGCTGGCAGTCGGCATCGTATTGCTTATCGCAGCAGTTGTCTATGTCCAGCAAGGGGTACGCAAGATTCCGGTACAATATGCGAAGCGTATTGTAGGTCGTAAGATGTACGGCGGACAATCTTCTCATATTCCGATCAAGGTCAACGCCGCAGGCGTTATCCCGGTCATCTTTGCGATGTCGCTCGTCATTTTCCCGCCTACGCTAGCTAGCTTCTGGCAAGGAAATGTGGTAGCGAACTGGATTATTACGAATTTGCATTCGACGCACCGCTCGGTATGACCTTATACGTGCTGCTCATTATCGGCTTCACGTACTTCTATACGTTCGTACAAATCAATCCTCAGCAAATGGCTGAGCAATTTGAAGAAGAACGGCGGTTATATTCCGGGTGTACGTCCTGGACAGACGACAGTCAAATATTTGACGCGTGTGCTCAATCGCATCACACTCAGCGGAGCATTGTTCTTGGCGGCCGTATCCATCTTGCCGGTCATCGTGGGGATTATTACAAACTTGCCTCAGCAAGTCACGATCGGCGGAACATCGCTCCTGATCATGACGAACGTTGCGCTTGAGACGATGAAACAGATCGAAAGTCAATTGATCAAACGTCATTACAAAGGTTTTATCAGCAAATGACGCTTCATGTTTTGATATACCGGATGGAGGTAAAGCGTCATGAATATTGTGTTCATGGGTCCCCCGGGAGCCGGAAAAGGTACGCAAGCGGAAGCCATCGTCGAGCAATTTGGCATCCCGCACATTTCAACGGGAGATGCTTTCCGACTTGCGATGAAAGAAGGCACGGAGCTTGGCTTACTGGCGAAGCAATATGTCGACAGCGGCAAGCTGGTGCCGGACGAAGTAACGATCGGTATTGTTCGTGACAGACTACAGCAAGATGACTGTGCAAAAGGCTTCTTGCTGGACGGCTTTCCGCGTACGATCTCGCAAGCTGAAGCGCTGGATGAGATCGTCCGCGATATGAACCGCCAGATCGATCATGTGATTAACCTTGCGGTCGATCGTAGTCTGCTTTTGGCAAGATTAACAGGCCGCCGTATATGTAAGTCCTGCGGTGCCACTTACCACATCCTGTTTAATGCACCGAAGCAAGAAGCAGTTTGCGATAAATGTGGTGGTGAGTTGTATCAAAGGTCTGATGACACGGAAGAGAAGGTAGGCACCCGTCTCGATGAATATATCTCGAAGACGGCGCCGCTGCTCGACTATTATTCGGCCAAAGGCTTGCTTCGCCAAATCAATGGCGAGCAAGACATCGCCGAGGTTGCCTCTGAAATTGCTGCACTTCTTGAGGTCAGCAGCAATGATCATATGCAAGACCGAGTCCGAACTGGACCTTATGCGTGAGGCGGGCCGCATCGTTGCGGAGACGCATCAGTTAATGGAGCGATATATTCGGCCAGGAATCACGACGGCTGAGCTTGACCAAATTGCGGGAAACTTTATTCGCAAGCAGGGAGCAAGACCATCTTTCAAAGGCTATAATGGTTTTCCGGGAAACATCTGCATATCCATTAACGAACAATTGGTTCACGGTATTCCGAGCAAATCCCGGGTGCTACAAGAAGGCGATATCGTCACACTGGACATCGGCGCAGAAGTGGGCGGCTATCATGGTGACTCGGCATGGACATATGCCGTAGGCAAGATCAGTGATGCAGCTCGCAGGCTGTTAGAAGTAACTGAGCGTTCCTTGATGGAAGGTCTCGCGCTTGCAAAGCCGGATGTTCGACTATATACGATATCTCACGCTATTCAAACATGCGCAGAGGCGGAAGGATTTTCGATCGTTAGAGAGTATGTCGGTCATGGCATCGGAGCAAAATTACATGAAGAACCGCGAATTCCTAACTATGGCTTGCCGGACAGAGGTCCAAGGCTGAAGAAAGGAATGACGCTGGCCATTGAGCCGATGGTTGTGATGGGTGAACGTTATGTAAAGACGCTGCCGGATAACTGGACAGTGGTGACAGAGGACGGCAGTCTGTGTGCGCATTTTGAACACACAATAGCGATTACATCAGACGGTTATGAAATCCTCACACAAATCAAATCGTAGGTGATGAATGTGGGTGAAACGAAAGGACCGTACCCGGGGCAATTTGTTCAGGTGCTGCAAGGCAGAGACCGCGGGAAATACGCGGTCATCACGGAAGTGATCGACAGTAAGTTCGTGAAAATTGCCGATGGCGATAAGCGAAAGTTCGATCGTGCCAAGAAGAAAAACTTACTGCATCTTAAGCTGTTCGCTGAGATTAGCAGTGAAGTGGCAACCAGCTTGCAGGAAACCGGCCGTGTGACGAATGGAAAATTGCGTTTTGCTCTTAGTAAATTTATTGAAAAGCAGAACAATCAAGCAGATGAGAAAGGAGATTGAATGTGGCCAAAGAAGATGTCATTGAAGTAGAAGGGACGGTTATCGAACCTCTCCCAAATGCGATGTTTCGTGTAGAATTGGAAAACGGTCATCAGATCCTGGCTCACGTGTCGGGAAAGCTGCGCATGCACTTTATCCGAATCCTGACAGGAGACAGAGTCGTTATTCAACTGTCCCCTTATGATCTCACAAGAGGACGGATCACTTATCGGAAATAGATATCCGTTAAACCTGGGAGGTTGTTGCTATGAAGGTGAGACCGTCGGTCAAACCGATTTGCGAAAAATGCAAAGTCATTAAGCGCAAAGGCCACGTCATGGTCATCTGTGAAAATCCGAAGCATAAACAAAAACAAGGGTAAGGAGGCGAACGTTAATGGCTCGTATAGCTGGTGTTGACTTGCCTCGTGACAAGCGGGTTGTAATAGGTCTGACGTACATCTATGGCATCGGTACCTACAACTGCCAAGAAAATCATCGCAGGAAACTGGCATTAACCCGGATACTCGCGTACGTGATTTGACCGAAGATGAAGTCAGCAAGCTGCGCGAAACGATCGACAAGAACTACAAGGTTGAAGGCGATCTGCGCCGCGAAGTTGCGCTGAACATCAAACGTCTAATCGAAATTGGAAGCTATCGCGGCATTCGTCACCGTCGTGGATTGCCGGTGCGCGGACAACGGACGAAAACAAATGCGCGCACACGCAAAGGACCGCGCCGTACAGTAGCGAATAAGAAGAAATAATAAACGATAAGGAGGGTTAGCATACAATGGCGAAACCGAAATCGAAAGTAACTCGTACGAAACGTCGCGACCGTAAAAATATTGAGTCAGGTGTAGCGCATATTCGCTCCACTTTTAACAATACGATCGTGACCATTACGGATCCGCACGGCAATGCAATTTCGTGGGCAAGCTCCGGCAACCTTGGTTTCAAAGGCTCCCGCAAAAGCACTCCTTTCGCAGCTCAGATGGCTGCTGAAACTGCTGCCAAGGCGGCAATGGAACATGGCATGAAAACAGTTGAGGTTATGGTGAAAGGCCCGGGTGCAGGACGTGAAGCTGCGATTCGCTCTTTGCAAGCAGCAGGGCTTGAAGTAAACATGATCAAAGACGTGACGCCGGTTCCGCATAACGGTTGCCGTCCGCCGAAACGTCGTCGTGTTTAATTAGCTCACAGATGTGGTATACATTAACTTCTGCATGTGAATAATGGTTGAGAAGGATAGGCATACTACTTGGTTTGTGCTGATTGAAACTAGGGTGGTACGACGTTTCCAAGGGAGGGTTATGGAATGATCGAAATCGAAAAGCCAAAGATCGAGACGGTGTCCGTAAGCGAGGACGGCACCTACGGCAAGTTTGTCGTGGAGCCGCTGGAGCGAGGCTATGGGACAACGCTCGGTAACTCCTTGCGCAGAATTTTGCTTTCTTCCTTGCCAGGTGCTGCGGTGACATCTGTCCAAATCGACGGCGTACTGCATGAATTCAGCACGATTCCGGGAGTTATAGAGGATGTAACGGAGATCGTGCTGAATCTGAAAGGGCTTGTCACTGAAGATTCATTCGGATGAAGAGAAGATGCTTGAAATTGAAGCTGAAGGTGCAGGTCCGGTATACGCTGGAGATATTCGCGGTGATAGTGATGTGGAGATCCTTAACCCGGATTTGCTTATTGCGACCTTAAGTGAGAATGCGCGTCTTCACATGCGGATCTTCGCTGGTCGCGGCCGCGGCTATGTACCTGCAGATCGCAACAAGCGTGAAGATCAGCCGATCGGCGTCATTCCGATTGACTCCATCTATACACCAATTACGAGAGTCAATTATAATGTAGAGAATACGCGTGTCGGCCAAGTGACCAACTATGACAAACTAACCCTCGAAGTTTGGACTGACGGCAGTATTCGACCGGAAGAAGCAGTGAGTCTCGGCGCCAAGATTATGACGGAGCATCTGATGCTCTTCGTTGGTCTGACCGATGAAGCGAAAGATGCGGAGATCATGGTGGAGAAAGAAGAAGATAAGAAGGAGAAAGTTCTCGAGATGACGATCGAGGAACTGGATCTTTCTGTTCGTTCGTATAACTGTCTGAAACGGGCAGGTATTAATACGGTACAAGAATTGATTACGAAGACTGAGGAAGACATGATGAAAGTACGTAACCTCGGTCGCAAATCGTTGGAGGAAGTGCAAGAGAAGCTTGCAGAGTTGAATCTGTCACTTCGCTCCGATGACTAATTGCCCTACGAAGGAGGGAATAACAACATGGCGATTCAAAAGAAACTCGGACGCAATTCCAGCGCGCGCAAAGCGTTGTTCCGTGATCTGGTAACAGATCTGTTCATCTATGAACGCATCCAGACGACCGAAGCGAAAGCGAAGGAAGTTCGTCCGATCGCGGAGAAGATGATCACACTCGCAAAGCGGGGAGATCTGCATGCGCGCCGTCAAGCAGCAGCTTTCGTTCGCAAAGAGCAAGCTGGTGAGAACCAGGATGCGATCCAAAAACTGTTCACCGAATTGGCCGAGCGTTATGCTGACCGTCAAGGCGGATATACTCGCATTTTGAAGCTGGGCCCGCGCAGAGGCGATTCAGCAAATATGGTATATCTCGAATTGGTAGATCGCGCCTAATCGGATATTGAATACAAAAAGGGTGGACGGAACCGGCGGTTCTGGTGAAGCCCTTTTTCGCTTTTCTTTGCAATCATCTGTATGATATGGGATCAACCAAGCTTAGTTTGGGAGGGTATTAAGGTGCGCAATATACGGCTGACAGTCAGTTATGACGGGACCGACTACCATGGCTTCCAATCCCAACCGAACACGGATCGAACGATTCAAGGTCAATTGGAGAAAGCGATCCACAAGTTGACTGGTGAAGAGCTTCATGTTATCGGCTCGGGACGTACAGACGCCGGCGTGCACGCACGCGGGCAGGTCGTGAATTTTCATACCTCATCCCCAATCCCGATATCCCGCTGGGCATTCGCACTAAACAGCATACTTCCTGATGATATCGTCATTACAGAAGCGACGGAAGTCTCGGCTGATTTTCATGCGCGGAAAAGTGCCAGAAGCAAAACTTATCGATACACGATCTGACAACAATCGCTTTCCTGATGTGCTTGCCCGGCGGATACAATACCATGTTCCGCTGCCGCTTGCTTACGAGCCGATGGAACAAGCGCTGCGACTGTTTGATCGGCGAGCACGACTTTACGTCATTTTGCTCGGTTAAGTCGACGCAGCTCTCGCACGTCCGGACGATTTATGAAGCTAGACTCGGAACGTGAGAATGACGGCTTGTATCATATTTATGTTACGGGCAATGGTTTTCTATACAACATGGTGCGGATTATTGCCGGCACGGTTATCGAGGTAGGCCTTGGCAAGCGAACGGTCGAACAATTAGCTCATTGCTGACAGTGAAAGACCGCACGCAAGGGCGGCATCACTGCACCGCCGCATGGACTTGTATTATGGCAAGTAAATTAGATGAATGTAAATGCTTGATTCAGTTTGTAGAATCATGTATGATAATTAGTGGCGCATTTTCAAGAAAGGGTTTCCCACGCCCCCCCAAATTCTTGAAATGCAATCTTCCAGAATGATTTTATATTTACATCGCCTGGGATAAGGTGATGTGTGAACCTTGATGAACGAATATTAAGAACACATGAAATAGAGGAGAATGGTCTCCGAACGTTTGAAGGAGGACGTGACATGCGTACCACTTATATGGCGAAGCCTAATGAAGTCGAACGCAAATGGTATATTGATCGACGCAGAAGGCCAGACACTTGGTCGGCTTGCTAGTGAAGCAGCCAGCATTCTGCGCGGCAAACATAAACCGCAATTCACTCCGCATGTGGACACTGGTGACTTTGTCATCATCATCAATGCGGAGAAGATCATTGTAACGGGTAATAAATTGCAAGACAAATTCTACTACAGACATTCCGGTTATCCAGGCGGATTGAAGAAGACTTCTCTCAAAGACATGCTGAACAAACATCCGGAGCGTGCTTTGCAGACATGCGATCTTCGGTATGCTACCTAAGAATAGACTGGGCAATGCTATTGAAGAAGAAGCTGAAGATCTATGCCGGCGCGGAGCATCCGCATGCGGCACAACAGCCTGAAGTCTGGGAACTACGCGGATAATTTAAGAGGAGGTCAGTTTTGTGGCACAGGTACAATATTATGGAACCGGACGCCGCAAGAACTCGGTCGCACGGGTTCGCTTGGTTCCGGGTGAAGGCAAAATTATTATTAACAAACGTGATATTAACGAATATTTTGGACTTGAAACATTGAAGCTGATTGTCAAGCAACCACTTACGTTGACGGATACGATTGGCAAGTATGATGTGCTGGTGAATACGAATGGCGGCGGGATTTCTGGTCAAGCAGGCGCGATTCGTCATGGGATTGCCCGCGCACTTCTGAAAGTTGATCCGGAATTCCGTCACCGCTGAAGAAAGCTGGATTCTTGACACGTGACCCTCGTATGAAGGAACGTAAGAAGTACGGTTTGAAAGCCGCTCGTCGTGCGCCTCAATTCTCGAAGCGTTAATCTATCCAATTCAAAGGTTCTAACCACTGGACTTAGGTGGTTAGAACCTTTTTTGATTTTAGGTCAAATTGCGTTCGCTCTAAGTACACAAAGGATTAGCCGGAAGAGCGCGTCACTGGCAGCGAAGAGGTCTGGGGACGGGTGCGGATGGCTAACGGTTGCAATGGAGGCTAATCCGACATTTTCATCACTTTTAAATGACTAACGGTTGTAGCGGAGCTTATTTGATAAAAATGGTGTGATTATTGCTCTGTTTGACTTCAAAGCCTCTGTGGCAACCGTTAAACACGCGAACATCATTATTTTTTGCCATTAGCCTCTACCGCAACCGTTACAGTCACACAAGCCTGACATGTACGGATAGCGCTGCCTCTCATTGCAACTAAGAGTGGACGATAAGTCTGCCGGCAAAATGTAGTGCTCAGCTTCAGACCAGTTCAGATGGCCTTACTAGCCTTGTGACTAGAAAATGAAAATAAAAATACAATGAATACAACATGAAAGAAAATTTACATAAACAGTGATTAATGTTAATCGTCAACTAACAATCCTTTCCTACACTAAGGATGAAAAATTAGTCCTGAAAGGATGGAGAATGTAGTGACGAAACATTCGTTGTCTGCAAAACGGTACGAGCTGACCTCCTCGCAGAAATTGATGGTATTCGTGTTATCGATGTCACTGTATGGGATATCGAACATGATCACGGAGTTATTGCCTGAGCTTCAGATCGGACCGATTGAGCTGAAAGTAGAGTATTTCATGTTTATTCCGTTGACGCTGGCGGTTCTGTTTCATCCGCTATATGCCGCTATAGGTGCATCGTTCGGAGAAGTGATCTTCGGCGAATTGTTACTGGGGCAGTTCGGCGGGCTCGGTGAGCTAGAGAAGTTCATCCAGTTTTCGCTAGGGGTATATATCGCAGGCATGCTCGTTAACAATCCGCTAAATCGCAAACAACTCGCCATTGCTGCCTACGTTGCGATCGGTATCGACCAGCTGCTTGGAACAATCGTGGATATCGGTAAAGTATATGTAGGTATCGAAGAGCTCGAAGCGGTGCCCGGTCTGCCGGAATCGATCATAGCGATCGAAGGCTTTGCGTTTCTGAACGCGATGATCATATCGGGAACGCTATTTTCCTTGCTACCAACCTTGTATCTAGTGCCGAAGCTGTACGGTAAGATCGAGCCGTTGCTCGGTGTACGACCTAGGGATGAGCGGATGCGCCCGACATTCAAACAATTCGTCACACCGCGCTTGATGATCATCAGCTTGATCTTAGCTGTTATTGCGCTTGTAGTCGAATTTCTCGCCGAGTCAGATTTTAATCCGTTGGAGTGGGAATCGGCTTATGCGGATCAGTTGGGGATCTGGCGATCTGGATTAGTATGGGAGCCGCTGCGTTGATCTTCATCATCGCCCTTGTATTGTCACTCAGGAAAAGATCAAAGATCAGTTCAGGTGAGGATCAGTCTCTATGAGCAGGATGGAAGTGACAGGCATTCAGGAACAACCGATCATTCAATTAAAGGGAGTCAGCTTCCGTTACCCGGGAAGTGAGCAAGCAGCATTGCAAGACATAGATCTCGTGATCAACCGTGGAGAATTTGTCGCGGCGACTGGGCAGTAATGGAAGTGGGAAGTCGCACTATGCGAATGCTTCGATGGGCTGATCCCGCATTACTATGTAGGGGAGATGGAAGGCTCTGTACTCGTAGACGGTATTGAGACCACGGAGCAAACGGTCGCTTCCATTTCCAGCAAGGTTGCTTATGTGTTCCAGGACTTTGAAATCAGCTGCTGCGCCTACCGAACGTACTCGATGAGGCCAGCTTCGCACCGTTGAACTTCGGCTATGCAAATTACCGTGAGCGGGCTGAGCGTACGCTTGCTCTGCTCTCTTGGTTAAATGAGCTTCGCAACGAATGGATTTGGCAGCTTAGCGGAGGCCAGAAGCATCTGACCGCACTAGCCGGGATTTAAGCCTTGACCTAGAAGTTATCATCGTCGATGAGCCGGCGGCGCAGCTCGATCCCGCTCGCGCCGTCATGCATCTGATGAGCAGCTCAAAATCCTTCATGAGCAATACGGCAAAACGATCATCGTAATCGTCTGAGAAGCATCTCATACGGAATTTGTCGCGGATTATTGCAGTCATATGATCTTGATGGGACCGGGCGGACGATTGCTCTGGAAGAAATCAGTGGCGGCAGGCTTGTCTGAGGTGGAGCTGTTGAGCTCGCTGTAGATCCAGCCGCCACAAATGACATAGGACCGTCTATGCGGCAGAACAAGCACATAACGCGGGAGAAGTAACGGAACAAGGCAAGCGGACTGCAGCTCAGTCTGCGTCTTTATCCGACGACATTAGCAGAAGGGTACAGCTATTGGTCTAAGAAAATTAGTGAGATGTCGGAAGCGGAGCGGCTCGCCAACTTCGCAGAGGAGGAGTGAAGCAGTCATCGTTGAAGTTCTCACATCTGTATAGCGGTTATCAGGATTCTAATCGTGAGATGAAGCTGTGTCTGGCAAGACCTTAGCTTAACTTTTTACGAAGGGGAGCGTATCGCGGTCGTTGGCAATAACGGGGCAGGCAAATCAACATTGCTCAAGCTGCTTTCCGGCCTCCGCAAGCCTTATGCGGGCGATGTCATCCGGCGGCATTAGAACATACGCCATACTTCTCCAGAAACAATCGCTGATCAGGTTGCGTTTATTTTCCAAAATCCAGAGGAAATGTTCATCGAAGACACTGTTCGCAAGATATCGAATACTATTTGCGTTCACGTGGACGAAAGGCATTCGAGCCGTTCGTCGATGAGATTGTGGAGAGATTCCGTTTCCGGGCTATTGGAGCAAGAGATGGTCGGCTGCTCAGTGGCGGTGAGCACAGAGCATCGCTTGCGATCGGTTTGGCGATGTGCAGCCGCAAGTCTTGCTGCTAGACGAGCCGACTGCGAGTCTAGACATCGTAAGTCGCAAAGAAATGTCGTCTATCCGGCTCTCTGAAAGAAGCCTACGCTACGGAGCTGAAGCTGACGATCATCGCTACGCATGACATGCAGCTCGTAGCCGACTGGGCGAGCACGTGTGATCGTGATGCACGGCGGCAAGTCATCCTGATGCAGACAACCGTGAGCTGTTCAGTCGGATTGACATCATCTGCAGCAGGCTGCACTCATACCGCCGCAGATCGTACGGCTTAGTCAGGAGCTAGGACTCGATCCTGGTATGTTTGACTGTCCAGGAATTTATCGCGCGGCTACGCAGAGCTCACGGCGAGAGACTATGGGAAAGGAGCATGTCCATGAAATCTGCGGCGCATAAGATCTCGTTCTGGGATCGCATTAGTGTTGAGCAGGTAAAGATCGAGCTGATGCGGACGGCGTTTCTTTGTTCATTGAACGTCTTAGGTCGCTTCGATCCGCGTGTTCTCATCGCTTGGTATGGATTTTTTGCAATCGTTCCTTGGTTCATTCACAACAAGACGATATTCTGCCCGGGATGCTGCTGTTAGTCGCGGTTCTGACCTACTTATCCAAGGCAAGTATTCTTATGATCGTGTCGTGAAGGAACTTCTTACTGACACAGTCTATATATTGATCGTTGCTTTATTATTCGGTGGTGGACTTGCAACGGCAGCATGGGCGTCTTCCGTCTTGGTGATCAAGCTGATGATTATCGCTTTAGCGAGTATAGCAGTGTTCTGCAGCATGGATCCAGAGAAAATAAGCGATGCTCTATATAGCCTTGGTATGCCGGCCACCTTTAGCTTTGGTGTGCAGCCTATGGCTATCGCATGCTGCCGATCTTGATCGAGGAGTACTCGAATCTCGTATATTCGTATCGTTTGCGCGGCAAAGCTCCCGATAAGCCAGGCTTTCTTTGGCACCGGATCGTGATCTATCGGATGACGATAGCGGGTGAAAGCTTTCTACCCGCTTATGTGACACTGCCAAGCGACTCTAGAACTACGGTCGAGGCACTTGAGGTGAAGGGCTTCAAATATGGGCAGAGAACCCGCAGGTGAAAAAGATCAAGCTTTCCTATCTCAAAGTGAAGGCTCGTGATTTACTGTTTCTCGCATGTTCGATCGTGTATATTGCAGCGCTATTTTATGTTGTGTTGGCATTAAGTATCCATTGTGATGAAGATAAGGGGGGCGAAGATGTGCATGAGATATTCATACGCATGGGAAATTGTCGAAGAAGTCCAAATTTTACTTGTAGATGTTCCTAAGCGGATTGGCAGAAGAAGAGAGAGGGGTTAACGGCAATCGCGCTGACGGAACATTTCAACACTAGTAATTTCTATGATATGATACCGAGCAATTAGATAGGCTGTTCCCTTATGAAGGGGATTGTTATACGGCAGACGGACTAATCATCTTTCCTGTCCCCCAGGTTGATGTTAGGCCAAAGCGGACATCCTTGATCGGAGCACGTGAAACGATCTTGGATTTGCGCAGCCAGCTCGAACCGTATACGACGCAGGATAGCTTTCTGACGTTGATCAGCTGTTAAAGATGACGGAAGACCGATCACTCATCCGCATCGGTGCGCATCCTTTCCGCGAGAGCAACCCGCTATTGCCGCATGCGTCACACTTGCTGCAGCGATTCGATGCACTCGATCGAAATGCGAAGGATCTGTATACGTATGAGTCTGCAGATGAAAGATCGCGTCGAGCAATTCGCTGCTCAGTCGGTATCCCTGTCATAGCCGGCAGCGATACGCATCAGGAGATGCAATACGGCAGCGTGATGAACCACTTCCAAGCGCCGTGCGTCTCGATAAGCGAGCTTCGCGAGCGCATCCGCAATCGAGAGATGAAATTGAAATATCATCTGAGTTGCGCACGAAAGTCAAAGCCGCTTCCATGATCAAAAAATTACAAAAACAACTATGGAAGCAGGATGAATTGTGAACACAGCGACTTTGGCCGGCTTCTACCCGTTCCGATCGAGCAGCTAACGAAGAGTCATCGTGCGATTGCGAATTATATACTGGCGCATCTGGATCGAATCCCGTATTGCACGGAGGAGGATATCGCTGGTCAAGTAGGGGTTAGCGCAGCTACCGTCTCCAGATTTTGGCGGGCGGTTGGGTTCGACAATTTGAAAGCATTTAAGAAGCATCTGCTGGAGCAGTTGTTAGCGACACCTGCGGACAAGATGCAGCGCATACTAGGGCAAGTAGAAGGGGACAACGCGTTTCGCAAGATGGTGCCGATCGTCATACATCATCTGGAGGAATCCGTCCGCCGACTATCGAACGAGGCGTTTGAACAAGCCGTCCGTGTGATTGCCGAGGGGCGGAAATTGTATTTGCATGGGGCAGGCTCTGCAGCAGCCTTGGTAGAGCTTGCTAGCTTCCGCTTGAACCGGATTGGCATCGATGTGGAGGTGCTCGCGAGGAGCGGGCATGAGTTGTATGGAGAAATTAGTGCATGTCGAGCAAGCGGATGTCATCTTGCTATTCGCGTTTGTACAGAGCTCACCTGAATCGAGGGTAATCCTAGAGCATGCAACTGAATGTGGCTGCCGGACGATTGTTGTGACCGACCTATTCATCTCCGAGATGGTCGATAGAAGCGACATCACCTTGCAGGTCGATCGCGGAGACCTGCAAGGCTTTCACTCTATGGCGCCACCAGTCGTGCTGATCGATAGCCTGGCTGTTGCCATAACCGGCAAACTTGGCAAGCAAGCGATGCAGAAGCTGGAAAGCCTGCATCAGATGCGCAAAAAATATGCGGGCACGATCCCGAAGCGATAGATTTCATCACTTGGAAGGAGAAGAAGAAATGTGAAGGCGATGAAAGAGCAAGTGATTCGCGTAATCGATACGGATGAGCAAGCCGTGCTCCCGATCAGGTTTCGCATGGTTCCCCAAGCCGTACCTACTCGTGCACATAAGCTGGTAGGAGGCGTATCAGGCAGCGGACAGTTTACGGCATCGGGGCTGCAGGTACTTCATCAGACGGTTGGTGGCGGAAATCTGACGATCGTTGATCTGCGTCAGGAATGTCATGGCTTCGCAGATAATCCGGCAATCAGCTGGCGGGATGCTGCGAATGCTGCGAATCGCGGGTTGAATGATGAGGAGATCGAGAGGAAGGAGCAAGTCCTGATCAGCAAGGAACAGCAGTCTGCACCAGATAAGCGGATGAGAAGCGAGCGGCAGCTCACGCAAGAGTTAGGCATCGGATACGTCCGCTTCGCCGTAACCGATCATCACCGCCCGTCAGATGAGACGATCGATCGGTTTATCCGGTTCGTCCGCACGCTATCGCCGGACATGTGGCTCCATGTTCACTGCTTGGGCGGATCAGGACGGACAACGACCTTTCTGATTATGATCGAGATGCTGCGGTATGCTGGCACGCAAAGTCGGGAGCAGATCATCTGGCGACACAAGCGGATCGGCGGTCGTGATATGTATGCGATTGATGCGGGTCAGCCACAGTTGTACCGCTCGGCTATCGAGCGAATCGAATTTTTGCATAGATTTTACGAATATTGTATCGACTTACGCGATCATGATCAGCCGATGCTCTGGTCGGAATGGCTAGCGACCCACAAAAGTGTGTTACATCGACATTAGATCTTTCAATGAAAGCCGAAGGGCTTTCTTTTTTTCCACATGAAGTCGTCTTTAGACATCCCGGGCTTTGCGCATCAGCATGAAACAGCACATTCGTTAGATTAGTTGAATACATTAATCAAGAGTTGGGCGCTTATCATTGTTATGATTTCCAGCGTTTTGTGGGCAATTGATGTCGCATTTATAACGAAAACGAATTGACATTTTAAATATTCCTTATATAATAACACTAAATAGAATTATTCGCATGAAAATAGTCGGAATTAATTTAATCGTTTGATGGAGGTTAACTTATGAATTTATTAGAGAAGGAACAATGGATAGCGGAGTCGGCAGAGAAGTTTGAACATGAAAGTCCGGAGGCACTGCTTAAATTCGCTGTAGAGTCATTTCCCGAACATTACGTTTGCGTGCAGCTTCGGTGCGGAGGACGTCGTACTCGTAGATATGCTGCAAAAAATCAGTCCAAAAACGGATATTTTCTATCTGGATACCGATTTTCATTTCCAAGAAACTTACGAAACGCGTGACCGCTTGGCTGAGCGATACGGCATCAATTTTGTACAAGTGAAGCCGCTTTTGACTCCGGAGGAGCAAGCCGCGAAGCATGGGGATGAATTGTGGAAGTCTGATCCGAACGCATGCTGCAACATACGTAAGGTCGAACCGCTTACGCGCGTGCTCGGCAAATATGATGCTTGGATTACGGGGATTCGCCGTGAGCAAGCTCCAACTAGAGCCAACGCGAAAAAAGTAGAATACGATACGAAATTTGGACTTGTGAAATTTAATCCGCTAGCTAGCTGGACACAAGACGATGTATGGAACTATATCCGTGAACATGATGTAATCTACAATCCGCTGCATGACCAGAACTATCCGAGCATCGGTTGCGCTTACTGCACGCGTCAAGTCATGCCGGGTGAAGATCCGCGGGCGGGCCGCTGGTCTGGACATCAGAAGATAGAATGCGGATTGCATCAATAAGTGGTAAACTATACAAAGAAATAATGCCTAAGGATATAGGAGGAACATACGATGTCACTACAGCCACATGGCGGAGAGCTCATTAACCGCTTGGCAGAAGGAGCCGAGCGAGAGCAACTGTTGAAGGAAGCAGCAACATTAACCCAGGTCTCCATCAACAACTGGACGATCTCGGATATCGATTGCATCGCAGTCGGCGCTTTCTCTCCTCTTAAGGGATTTATGAACGAAGACGATTACCGTTCGGTGGTAGATCGGATGCGTCTGGCGGACGGCACCGTCTGGAGCATTCCGATTACGTTATCTGTGGAAGAAGAGCAAGCGTCGAAGCTTAGCATCGGAGAACGAGTAGCTTTAGTTGGGGGAGATCATACCGTCTATGCTGTGCTGACGGTCGAAAGCATCTACAAGGTCGACCAGCAACATGAAGCGCGGCAAGTGTTCAAGACGGATGAAACGGCACACCCGGGGGTTGCCAAATTGTATGAACGGTCATCTACATATGTAGGAGGACCGATTACCGTTTTGAATCGACCGAAGCGTGACAAATTCCAAGAATTTTATTTTGACCCGCAAGACACGCGCCGGATCTTCGCGGAGAAAGGTTGGAAGCGAATCGTTGGTTTCCAAACGCGCAATCCCGTTCACCGCGCCCATGAATATATTCAGAAGAGCGCTATGGAAATCGTCGATGGTTTGTTCTTGAACCCGCTTGTCGGTGAGACGAAATCCGATGATATTTCCGCGGATGTCAGAATGAAGAGCTATCTCGTGCTGCTCGAGCATTATTATCCGCAAGATCGAGTCTTCCTTGGCGTATTCCCAGCGGCAATGCGCTATGCTGGACCGCGCGAAGCGATCTATCATGCGCTTGTTCGTAAGAACTACGGTTGTACTCATTTTATCGTTGGTCGTGACCATGCTGGTGTCGGCGATTATTATGGTACGTATGAAGCGCAAGAAATTTTCTCGAATTTCACGCCTGAAGAGCTAGGCATTACTCCGTTGTTCTTTGAGCATAGCTTCTACTGCAACAAGTGCGGCAACATGGCTTCAAGCAAAACTTGTCCGCACGACAAATCGGAGCATGTCCACCTCTCCGGTACCAAAGTGCGCGAGATGCTTCGTGAAGGAATAAGCCCGCCGCCGCAGTTCTCGCGTCCGGAAGTGGCGCAAGTGCTGATTGAAGGGATGCAGCAAGCAGAATCATAACTTGTCACAGGAGACAAGTCATATTTGTCCACTCCGCTCCATATAGATGGAAATGAATCTATGTGAGCCGGGGTGGATATTTTTATGCGAAAGTCACGCGAGAAAGTCGTCCTATGGATCAGATACCCGAAAGGTTGGCGGCTCCTCTTGGCCGCATGTGTACTCGGCTTATTGGCCGGCATCATCACGTTCGAAATGCAAACCGACCGTACAGCAGGACAATGGTCGCTGCCCTTGTCTGGCACAATCATCGTGCTAGATCCTGGTCATGGTGGGGCTGACGGCGGGGCAGTAAGCAGGGACGGCTTGGTAGAGAAGAACGTGACGCTGACGATCAGTCTGTATTTGCGTGATTTTTTGCAGGAGGCCGGAGCCATCGTCTATATGACGAGAGAGACGGACAAAGATCTTGCCGACGAAGACAACCATACCTCTCGCAAAAGGCAAGATCTGATGCGGCGTGCCCAATTTGTGCAAGAAGTGAATCCGGATTTGCTCTTGACGATTCATTTGAACAGCATCGCATCCCCGAGATGGAGAGGCGCGCAGACGTTCTACTATCCGAATCACGAGGACAATAAAGAACTGGCGATGCTCATTCAAGATCAGCTCATTCAGGAGCTTCGCAATACTGATCGCGTGGCGAAGGAAACGCCGCATGACGTGTACTTGCTGAAATCAGCGAAGATGCCCGCAGCGCTCGTAGAAGTCGGGTTTCTGTCGAACCCGGACGAAGCAAGACTGCTTGCGGATGAGAAGTACCAGAGGCGAATTGCGAGCGCGATATATGAAGCTGTGCTTCGCTATATGTCAGGGGAAAGGCTTGGTAAGATGGATAATCATTGATATAATGAAAAACAAGTCAGAAATAATCGATGAGGTGTAAAATGCTAACCAGAGAACAAGTGTTGGAAGCGCTGAACGGTCTTAGAGAACCGCATTACGATCGGGGTTATGCTGAGCTCGGTCTCATAAGAGATATTATGGTGAAGGATGACCAAGTCTCGCTCACAGTGATCATGACTAAGGAAGATGAGGAAGAGAAAGAACGGCTTAGGAAGTTAATTCGCGCCATCATTACTGAGGTCGGCGGAACGGAGCCGCACGTCCGCTTTCGTACGATGACGGACATCGAGAAGGACAACATCGAGAAGCAGCTTGCAAGCAAGCAAGGCGGTGCAGGAGCGAATCGTCCGTCACATGCTCAGGCGACTGGTCCGAGCGCAGCTGGTGTGCATGCGATCAGCCCTCTCTTGGATCCGGAATCCGGTGTGAAGTACATCGCGGTTGCAAGCGGCAAGGGCGGCGTGGGCAAATCGACGATTACCGTCAATTTAGCTGCTGCGCTAGCTAGACAAGGCAAGAAGGTCGGCATTATCGACGCGGATATTTACGGCTTCAGCATCCCGGACATGATGGGAATTGAAGAAGCTCCGAAGCTTGTGGACAACAAGATTATTCCGGTGGTGCGCCACGGCGTAAAAGTAATTTCCATGAGCTTCTTTGTGCAAGACAATGCTCCCGTCATCTGGCGCGGACCGATGCTTGGCAAGATGCTGCGCAATTTCTTCGCTGAGGTCGACTGGGGCGACGTGGAATATTTGCTGCTCGATTTGCCGCCAGGCACTGGTGATATTGCTCTGGATGTGCATCAGATGATTCCTCACAGCAAAGAAATCTTGGTGACAACACCGCATGCTACTGCGGCGTTCGTTGCTGCTCGTGCGGGGGCAATGGCTTTGCAGACCAACCACGAAATCCTCGGTGTAGTGGAGAATATGGCCTATTACACATGCGGAGCTTGCGGCGAGAAAGAATACATCTTCGGGCGTGGAGGCGGTGCAAAGCTTGCGGAAAACTTACACACCGAGCTGATTGCCCAAATTCCGCTTGGCGCGCCGGACAATCATCCGTCGGAACCGGATTATTCACCGTCCGTTTATAAATCTGAGTCGGAAACTGGCAAGCTATTCGACGACCTGGCGAAGCGGGTCATTGCCAAAACCGTAAACGGATAAGCGAACGACAGAATGCCTTGCAGGACCATCAAGTGCTCCCTGCAAGGCATTTTTGTATTGTGGTGCTTGCTTAGCTGCCACCTCCGCCGCCACTTTCTCCGCTCCCGCCTCCTTGCTCCTCTTTCTTCTCTTCCTTCGGTTTGCTTTCCTCTTCCATGACTTTCTTCATCAGTTCCATAAGTTCAACCCGGAACAGTGGGTTTTCGATCGCTTCCTGCATGATCGTCATCGTTTGTTGGCGGTATTCTTTGCTTTTCAGCACTTCCATGATCATTTTCTTAAAGTCGTCGTTTTTCATGACATCAAGCAACAAGGTTTGGTATTCGGGGTCGGTCATTAATTTTTTGTGGATTTGCTCATTTTCCTTTTGCACTGCCTTGGCAAAATCGCCGGCGAATTTCGGATCCGTCATGAGCTTCTTCAATTGTTCTTCGTACTGTGGATCGGTAAGTACCTCTTTGACGGCCATTTGGATTTGCTGACCTTCTGGCGAACTTAACATTTGCATGATTTGACTGGAGCTTTGTTCACTGTCTTTCTGCGCTTCCTCGATCGCCTTCTTGCCTTCTTCGGTTTTTAAGATGTCCACGACCATGGACTTAATTTCTTTATAATCAGGTCCTTCTGACGGTTGTTGGGCAGCACAGGAGGAGAGGAACAGAATGAAGCAACTAAAGAGTAAAACAGGAATCAAACGGGACATTCTACATTCCCCCTCTGTACATAATGGAATATGAGTAGTATGCGGGGATTGGCGAGCGATTATGAACGTCCCATTCGCTTTTTTCTGTGAACGTTGGTACAATAATCTAAGAATTTTGAACTGGAGAGGAAGTAAGGCCATCATGACGCTCAGAAAATGGCTATATTTGTTCATTACGACCTTATTTATCGGTGGAGCTGGCGGTCTGCTGGCCGGATTGCTGTTGCTCGGATATAACTTAAAGGAATTGCCGAGTATGGAGGCTTATGACTGGTGGATCAACTTGCGTGATTTCTTCCTGGCAGGTTTATTATTCAGCATTATTAGTCAGGCTGGATTTTTCGCTTATATGATGTTCAACTTTATTTTTCGCGGAGTGATGCGTCCTGCTACGTGGAACTTTGTGCAACTCGCGGCGATCGGCTTGGCGATCATTTATTTGGAGATGGTGATGCTGGCAGAAAGCAATACGTTCTTCCATTACATCGTGCTGCCGCTTGTCATTTTTGCGTTTTCCTGGCTCGTTGCCTACTTCAAAATAAAGATGACGAACGGACAAGCGTTAATCCCAACGATCTTCTTTATGGTTGTGGCGACAACGCTGGAGGCGGCTCCCGCGCTGCGAGAACATACCGTTGATGCGATCGTTACAGGGCTGATTCCGTTGCTGCTTTGCAATGCTTGGCAAATACTGCAATTAACGAAATTGGTCGGGAATCAGTCCAACCAAACATCGGGAGCACCCGCAAGAAGAACGCCTGACATATTCGCCTGTTCGCCGCACATTACCATTGGCGGCATGCGGCGATGTTGTTTGTCTAGCGATTGTCCTGAACTTCGTTGGCGTCGAGGGCAGTGTTATTAATAAGCTCGGAGACGGTGACGAGTGTATATCCTTTGGCTTGCAGCTCGTCGATCAGCTTCGGCAATGCAAGATCGGTTTGCTCTGCAGAATCGCTGGCATTCATGCGAATGATACCGCCAGGGTGAGCATTGCTAACGACTCGTTTCACAATGTTGTCCACCCCGGGATTGCGATCGTCTAGGGAGTCGATATCCCAGCTGATGACGGTCAGTCCAAGTCGGTTCGCTTCCTGCAGCACCCGCTTGTCATAGTCGCCGTTCGGCAACCGCACCAGCTTCGGCTGCGAGCCGGTCACTTCAGCCAAAATTTGATTGGCGATCGTTAACTGCTTCCGAATTTCTTCATTGCTGAATGTCGTGTAATCATCATATTTATGGCCGTGACTGCCGATTTCATATCCTTCCTCCGCGATTCTTTCTGCTATTTCCGGATGTTGTCTGCTCCAAGGGGAGGACAGGAAGAAGGTCGCTTTCTCAACGCCTTTCTCTTTTAAGACATTCAGGACGGCTTCCGCTCGGCGGTCTCCCCAACTGACATCGAACGTAAGCGCTATGACTTTGCGATCGGTTGCGACGCCGTATATAGCTGTTGGCTCCTCATATGAGAAGACAGTTATGTTATTTCGTTCTACGTAGACGATAGCTGTCGCGAACATCATGGCCGTGATGAGGAAAATGATTCGTTTGATTTTTTTGCCGCTGATCGCATAGAACACATTCATACCGGGTGTCCCTCCTTGAATAATTTGAAACGGTAAGAGAATCAATTATAGAAGATAAATGTAAAGTAGGCAGAACCTGTCCGATTTCATACTTCATATGTATGCTCGTACAAAGAGGATATGCAAGCACAGGTTTATCTGTCTCTGGAAATTCAAACACAGCGCATTCATAATGCGTATCTAGGTGATGCTGCAGCAGGATTTCCTGGCGAAGCCATGATCATTTACAGGACACATTTGCATGTGGTTGATATTAGGGAGGTTACATATGGAACGGATAAGCACACTTTGGAAAATGGTCGTCCAAGAGCTTGACAGGCTGAAGTACTATATCTTGGGCGCCGCATTGCTGTTTGGGCTCGGTGTTTACTCGGGCATTACTTCTGATGGACTGGATGAACTGCTTACACAGACGACGCAAGAAGTGTTCGGGGAAATAAATCGGCAAATTGCGGAGTCAGATAATCCGACGCAAACGTCAATTATGCTTATATTCTTGAACAATGTTCGAGCGATTCTGATCATGATGTATGCGGGAATTGTGCTGGCGGTATTTCCGGTGTTCTCTATGTTATTCAATGGAGTTCTGGTCGGCTTCGTTCTTCGTGTCCAACAATCACTTGGTGAAGTTCGATGTCTGAGTTGATCTTTAAAGGCTGGCTCCGCATGGGCTCTTTGAATTGCCGGCGATATTCATCGCTGCGGCATACGGAATTCGACTCGGTGTGACGTCGTGCTTCGAATATTTCCAAGCATGCGTGATCGGACGCAGAAGGTAGGGGAAGTGGCCAAGGCAGGCTTGCCGTTAGCCGGATTTTTGATTGTCCTGCTGCTGGTCGCATCCATTGTTGAGAGCACCGTGACACGCTGGCTACTTCTAGGTTAATTCGATTTTTTTAAAAAAATATCGCTCACGAATCATAAAATTGGCAAAATGTGAGCATACCATTAACGCGATGTATAAAAATGATCAGTCATTTTTGACACCGCGTTTTTTGATCGCAACAGGGAGACCTGCAACAGATTCACCATTAGGCAAAATCTTTCTGCTGCGTTCGGATGTGTTTTTAATGAACACCTCTGAACAAGGAAGACGATAAGGGGGCCTGATGCTCGGTATTTTATTGGATGAAAGAGAAAGCAAAGAGTTAGATTATATTCTGCGTAAAGAGTTGGATGAAATGCTGTTGGATCTGAAGGATCGCCGAATCGATGAAAATATTCGCAGGGCGATCGACGCGAGATACCGGGTTATTTTTCGTATGTTTGCGACGGTTTGCTTCTCCTAAGGAACTGTCTAGATACGCACGAAATCGTAATTTTAAATAAGCTTCGAACGAAGCAAATTTCTTAACTTTAAAAAGATTGATTACTCTTGACTTCATGCTGGTCATCTGTGATACATTATTTCTCGCGCCATTGATCGAGCATTTCCGACATCGGAGCTGCGGGATCGGCGCTGAACAGATGACACGCTGGAGATTTGGAGGAATCGACCTCAGACTGAACGGTTGGCGAAAGGTGCCGCTGGAATGGTCAAAGTCGAATAACGACAAATCAGCAAGGGAAGAAAAACCAC
>CAVWLN010000059.1:0-33457 GCA_963755735.1 uncultured Paenibacillaceae bacterium | reverse complement strand
GAAGCGTGACCATCGCAAGCTCGGACGAGAGCATAAGATGTTTACGTTCACGCAAGAGATCGGCCAAGGCTTGCCGCTCTGGCTGCCGAACGGAGCGACGCTGCGCCGCACGTTGGAGCGGTATATCGTCGACCTGGAGGAACGTCTCGGTTATCAGCATGTGTATACGCCGGTGCTGGCCAATGTCGATCTGTACAAAATTTCTGGACACTGGGATCACTATCAGGAAGATATGTTCCCGACGATGCAGATGGACAATGAAGAGCTTGTGCTTCGCCCGATGAATTGTCCGCATCATATGATGGTGTACAAGAGCGAGATGCACAGCTATCGCGACTTGCCTATACGGATCGCCGAGCTGGGCACAATGCATCGCTACGAAATGTCCGGCGCATTGACAGGTCTGCATCGGGTACGTGCGATGACGTTGAATGATGCGCATATTTTTTGCCGTCCGGATCAAATCAAGGAGGAGTTTGCCCGCGTCATTCATCTGATCCGTAAGGTTTATGAAGATTTCGGCATTAAGGATTATCGCTTCCGCCTGTCGTATCGTGATCCGCAAGATACGGAGAAATATTTCCAAGACGATGAGATGTGGGAAATGTCTCAGCGTATGCTTCGTGAAGTGGCGGAGGAATTGGAGCTGCCGTTCTTTGAGGCAGAAGGGGAAGCCGCTTTTTACGGACCAAAGCTCGACGTGCAGATTAAGACAGCGCTGGGCAAGGAAGAGACGTTGTCGACGGCGCAGCTGGACTTCCTGCTTCCGGAACGCTTCCAGCTAGAGTACATCGGTGAAGACGGTGGCAAGCATCGACCAGTCGTTATCCACCGCGGCATTATCAGCACGATGGAGCGCATGACCGCTTACTTGCTGGAAAACTTCGCAGGAGCATTGCCTGTCTGGTTGTCGCCGGTGCAAGCGAAGGTCATTCCTGTTTCCAATCAATTCGATGACTACGCCAAGTCGGTTCATGAACAGCTAGTCCAATCCGGCATCCGTGCCGAGGTTGATCTGCGGAATGAGAAGCTCGGCTACAAAATCCGCGAAGCACAGCTGTCTCGCGTGCCGTATATGCTCGTCGTTGGCGAGAATGAGAAGCAATCGGGAGCAGTCGCTGTGCGGAAGCGGGGCAAAGGCGATCTAGGGGCGCAGCCGCTAGACGATGTAATACGCAATATTCGCCATGAGATCGATGAGAAAATCATCGAAGCGTAAAGCTAAGCTAAGGGAGTTGAGCGACATGCACAACGAGAAAATCCAAATCGGTATGATCGGCGCCGGCAATATCGGCGCCGTACATATCGAACAGTTTCAAAAGCTGTCTGATGCCTGTGTGATTACGGGTATTACGGATGTGAACCAAGAGCTGGCGCAAAGCCGTGCGGCACAATACGGCATTCCGCATGTGTTCTCATCGATTGATGACATGCTGGCCAGCAGTGAGATCGATGCTGTGGTCATTTGCGTACCGAATCAGTTCCATGCGCCAGTTGCGATTTCGGCACTGGAGGCGGGCAAGCATGTGCTGCTCGAAAAACCGATGGGCATTGATTTGTCTGCTGCAAGGAACATCGTGAACGCCAGTCGCAAAGCGAAAGGCATTCTGATGATCGCTCATCAGATGCGCTTTGAATCGATCACGATGCAGATCAAGGAGCTACTAGACCAGGGCAAGCTCGGGAATATTTATACCGCAAAGGCAGGCTGGCTGCGTCGCAAAGGCATCCCCGGCTGGGGCACGTGGTTCACGCAGAAACAGCTGTCCGGCGGCGGACCGCTTATCGATATTGGCGTTCATATGTTGGATTTGGCCTTGTATTTGATGGGCGATCCGAAGCCTGTATCGGTATCAGGTGCAACTTATGCGGAATTTGGCCCGAAACGGCGCGGCATCGGCGAATGGGGCGCGCCGAATTGGAGCGGTCAATTTGATGTGGAGGATATGGCCAGTGCCTTCATTCGCATGGAGGATGGCAGCACCCTGGCTCTGGACGTTAGCTGGGCAGTCCATATGGATACTGACAGCAGCCCTTACGTACATATTATGGGAACGGAAGGCGGCGCACAGTATCGTGGAGAGGTTGGCAAATATTTGACCGAAGCGGATGGGAAATTACTCGATACACAGCTGTTTACACCTGAGCATGAGGAAGGAGCGCGCGTTCGCATGAGCCGGCATTTCCTAGAATGCATCCGAGATGGTAAGGAACCTCTCATTCCCGTCAAGTCAGGCTTTACGACCAATTTGATCCTGGATGCGATTTATGAATCCTCGCGGCAAGGGAAAGAAATTAAACTCAATTGGGATATCGAAATGTAGCATCAATTAGCAAAAAATGACAAATATGAAAAATACTCTTTTTCCAGAACTTAGTACATGATATAATGATTATACAGGCACATCACCAGCTTACTAGCGGACGGCCACCTTATCGCCGAAGGGGGGGCCTGCTAATGGATGTGAGAGATGCATTAGCTTTAATGGTTGATTTTGGTTCGCTGGTCGTTGCGTTGCTTACTTTAGCTGTCGCAGTCGCCATAGCGTTAAACCAAAAGAAATAGACCGCAGCCTGTCAGAGAGATGCGGTCTATCTCGGAACCAAGCCGCCGCTATTGTAAGCGGTTAACTCGTGCCGATGGAGCCGACGCATGTCGGCTCCATTTTTTATTATAACGGCCTCTATATTCCCATGCAAGGAAAGAATGCCTAACCGTCTGGAAAATTTCGCAGATTGTTATGATTTTCGCTTATTTTCACCAGTATTATGTGCCGAATAAGAACGAGTGGAGCGGGACATCCTTAACGTTGATTGGGAGGTATAGGCAACTATGTTATGGAAATATGAACCGCTTCGCAACCGATGGGGCAAAATTGTGGCACTGACATTTGTGATGCTCGTCTCGCAATGGACATTCATGGGCTTGCAAATGGACGGCCAAGCGGATGCGCTTCTGCTTACCGCCAAGGCGGACAGTGGTGATCCCGAGTCTGAACAGACTGCATTAGGCAAAGAGCATCATGACGGTGTGTCCAAAGTGTCGTCCGGCAATCATGAGCTTACCAACAGCCAGAAAATTTATGAGGTCGTGGCGACGGGATATTACGCGGGTGTAGAATCAACAGGAAAACAGCCGGAGCATCCGGAGTATGGCATTACGTATTCCGGCGTTAAGGTGCGCCGTGGTATCGTCTCAACAATCGCCGCAGATTTAAACGTGTTTCCAATTGGCACGGTGCTATATATCCCGGGTTACGGTTACGGGGTTGTGGCGGATATCGGCGGTGCAGTCAAAGGGCGGGTCATTGATCTTTATTTTCCGTCCCTAGAAGAAGTATTCAGCCAGTGGGGAAAGCGTACTGTACAAGTGACGGTCATCGAGGAAGGTGACGGTCGTTTGGACGAAGCAAAGCTTCTTGAACTGGAACGAATGCTGCAAGGAAGAAGTGAGCCACCGTCCGCACTCTAGTTCGAAGTGGATAGATTCGTTACATAAATGACGTACGAATCGCTCATACTATTCGAGTAACGAGGACTGGAGGTGAAAATGGACATGGCTAAGAACAACAAAAATGCACAAAACCAACAAGCAAACCAGCAATTCAACGCTGAATTTGCAGAAGAGAATGCCGCTCAACAAAATGCTCAACGCGCTGAGAAAAACGCTGCTCAAGCGGCACAAAGACAACAAAACCAGCAAAATAACCAATAAGGATTCCATTGAAATGATCGGAAGAGGGTGCTATGAAGTAGCCCCTCTTCTTTTTCCATATGGGCGGACCTCCACATGAAATTTACGCACACCCTCTGTTAAATCATCGTGTCATCCAGTACACTATAATAGATATGCTTAAGCGTCCAATCCATTTTTTGCTTGAACATACTGTTTGTCAGTCATTTTCGGAGGGATGATCAATGGTTAATCGCGTGTTTTGGGGAATGATTTTGATTGCAATCGGGGTCTTCTTTATATTGGATCAACGAGATATCATCGATTTCGATCTTGTTCAAATCTTTACTACGTATTGGCCGATCATTCTGATTTATTTTGGCCTGAAGGGTTTGATCTTTCAATATAAATGGGGGCATGGCGTTGGGTTCGGATATTTGTGGCCGCTCCTTCTGACGATCATCGGCGTCTACTTCCTTGGCCATAACATCGATTATATCCATATGTCAGCAGGGGACTTTTTCCAATATATTATACCGTTCTTGCTGATCGTCATCGGGCTGCTCATCGTATTGAAGCCAGGACGCAAGCCATCCGCAACGGACGATCATGATGCAGCCGGCGTAAGCGAGGCGAAGAGTGAGCCATACGAAACGAACGCCGAACCTTATGAACCGAATTACGAACCTCATGAGCCGAACTATGAACGTTATGAGGCGAATGACAAGCCATATGTTGACGCCGCTTGGGAGGAAGTAAGGGAGCATCACGAAAGAGCATCGGAGGCACCAGAGGAAGCTTATGCTGTAGAGGACAATGACAAGAAAGCAGGCGCGTTGGCGTTAAGGGAAGAAGAGCGGAGTCGACAAGGTACGAAGCAGGAGCGTAATACTGCCGATGAACGGCCGGAAAACCATTTCAGTTTTATCGGGGATATTCATATCGGTTCCGCCAATTGGCGGCTGCGACCGCTGAATGTCAATCATCTGATCGGTGATACCGTGATCGATTTGACCCGAGCCATCATTCCGGATGGGCTGACGAAAATTCATGTCGGCTGCATCATCGGCGACGTAAAAATTTTGCTTCCGAAAGATGACGATGTAGAGCCTAGTGTAACGATGACCTCGATCATGGGTGAATTTAATATGTTTGGGAAGCGGGATGACAGCATGTTCAAAACCCGGCGCGAAGAATCCGCTCATTACCCGACTGCCAAGAAGCAACTTCAAATTATGGCGAACGTGTTGATCGGCGATCTTCGCATCGAACGAGTTTAGGCGTTCATTCATAATTATCGTGGCCGCAGTTCATGCTATTGTTATAGGCTGCTTACAAGCGGGCAGACCGAACGAAAGGAGAATTGCGGCATGATACGTCTAACATCACAAATGGAAAGCATGCAGGATTCATTTCATTCTGTTCAAGAAAAATTACAAGCCTACGGATTTACATTAGGCGGAAATTGGGACTATGATCACGGATACTTTGATCGCTCGCTGGATGAGCGAAACACTGTATGGCTGCGCATTCCGTTCCAAGTGACTCGAGGAAACTTAGAAGGGGATACCGGCACGCCGGAGGATACGATGATCGAGCTCGGTTCTCCATTCGTACTCAAGCATCTCTACGAAGACAATATCGACCAGGAAGGACAATCTGGTGTGATGCGCGGGTTGATCGATCAATTTCAAGACCCTGCACAACCCGATGCAGAATTGGAAGAGAAGTGGATTCGCATCGCCGAGCAGGAATTAAGCAAAGCAGAAGCCGCAATTTTGTCATGAGCATTTTTGGATATTCGCATTCGCCCTCGCTTTGCAATCGTCTTCCCCCGGCAATAATTTAGCCTTCTTTTAGGTGAATTTAATGTTGATTTAAGGTTAATCGCTCATCATTAAGACAAGAATGGTGATGTGTGATGTATTCACAAGTCAACGATTCACCAAGGGAGGGAAACATATGGATGATTCTCGCAACAATCGAGAGTATGATGCATTCTTTCAAATGAACAATAGGCAGAGAGATCATAGAATAGACAGCAAGGACGAGTCAGGACAGCAAGCGGACGACAGCCAATCCTCCTACTATGCGTACGGGCCTTACCGACCCGATAGAGGGGGACAGGCTTCAAATTCCAATTCACCGTATGAGAGTGTGAACCCGGTACAGCACTCGACATCCACGGAGCAAGCTCAGGCAACAGACGTGACGGTGTATGCGCAAGCTTCGTCACAAGGAAGTGTGGATTCCGACCAGATGAAGCAAACCGAGCCGGTGCTTGAACGCAATTGGCAATATCGGCCGCCGCGCAGAAGATGGTTTTCCAGCTTTGTCGCCGCCTTTCTCGTCTGTGCGTTAATTATGACGGGTCTCGCATATGCAGCAGATACAGGAAATTGGTTTACCGGTTCCGTCACAAGCAGCAGCGGCTCAGGCGGCGCAAGCAAAGCGGCGCCAATCGGGCAGACAGTCGTCGAGACGGATTCGTCCAGCCGTTCGCAAGAAGCATCGGGCATTATTCGGCCGAATACGATTGCTGACATTGTCGAAGAAGCAAGTCCAGCCGTCGTGCTGATTGAAACCTATGTAAGTGCAGGAAGGAATTTCAGCGGACGGAACAACGAGATTTCTTCGAATATTTCTTCGGGGACCGGCTTCCTCAGCCGAACCAGAACGATGGAGGAAAGGTTAAGGCAGGACTCGGTTCAGGATTTATCTTTGATCGAGATGGATATATCCTTACGAACGAACACGTTGTCAGCGGTGCGGAAGAAATTTATGTAACAGTAGCAAGGACATAAGGAACGGTTCAAAGCCGAATTCTGGGATCGGATTTTGATCTTGGATCTTGCGGTATTAAAAATTTCCGGCGATACAGTTTCAGGTGTTGCCGATCGGTGATTCCGGCAGTCTGCGAGTCGGAGATTGGGTGACGGCAATCGGGAATCCGGGAGGATTTGAGCATACGGTAAGTGTAGGAGTGCTGAGCGGCACGGTAGGAACATTCAAATACCGGAAGGGAATCAAATTAGATATTACGAACACTTGCTGCAGACGGACGCGGCGATTAACCCGGGTAACTCGGGTGGACCGCTCATTAATATGAATGGGGAAGTAGTGGGTATTAATACCGCTGTCAGTGTCGACGCGCAAGGTATCGGGTTTGCTATCCCGTCCAAGTACGATCGTCTCGGTGCTGGATCTGCTCAAGAACAACCAGAGCGTACCGAAGCCTTACATCGGCGTAGTCGTAACGAACATCGACAAGAATTGGCAGGAAGATCTGCAAATTAACAGCACCGACGGAGCGCTCATTACTCAAGTTGAATCCGGCAGCCCGGCTGCAAGAGCAGGTCTTAGAGCTTGGGACGTCATTGTGAAAATTAATGATAAAGATGTGAGAAATATCGATGATGTCTTGCAATATATACAGGAGCTTGGCGTCAATACACGTACGACGATCACGTTCATTCGCGATGGCAAAGAAGTGGAAGCGGGCATTATCATTGGCGACCGCAACGGATAACAATCTTGCAGCATCATCAACGAGGCAGGCTTACCGTACCGGAAGCCTGCTTTATTTTGTTCTCCATCATGCTCCATCACTTGCTGTATCTCAGCGGCGTGTAGCATTGACTTGATTTGACTTGAGTTATGTATAATATGGTTAACCGCATTGCGGTTCGCACCCCATAGGTTGGAGGGGATGCTTGTGAGACATCATATACTCGTAGTCGATGACGATGAGAAGATCACGTCCATGCTGCGGCGAAGCTTGACGTTCGAAGGTCATGAAGTGAGCACGGCGGCGAACGGTCCAAGACGCCTTAGTGAAATTAATGCAGCGGGAGCCTGATCTTCTTATTCTTGACGTTATGATGCCGTATGTGGACGGCTGGGAAGTATGTCGGCGCTTGCGTGAGGGGGGCAGTACGGTGCCGGTGCTCATGCTGACGGCCAAAGGACGAAATTAAAGACCGGGTCGAAAGGGCTTGATACCGGAGCAGATGACTACCTGGTGAAGCCATTTGCACTAGAGGAGCTGCTTGCCAGGGTGAGGGCGCTGCTGCGCAGGCGGAAAGATCAGACGGACAACTCTTCGCAGCTGACGTTTGAAGATTTGCGCATGGACATCGACACGCGTGAGGTGTTCCGCGGCACTCGGCGGATCGAATTGACGGCGAGAGAGTTTGATTTGCTTCATCTGTTTCTAAGCAATGCTCGCAAAGTACTAGCCAAGGAGACGATCATGGATCGGATTTGGGGATATGATTACAGCGGGGAGTCGAACGTGCTTGAAGTCTATATCGCGATGCTTAGACAAAAACTCGAGGACAACGGGGAAAAGAGGCTGATTCATACGGTGCGCGGAGCAGGATATGTGCTCAGGGGAGAGGGCTAATGCCAATTCGTCTAAAGCTCGCACTATGGTACGGGGGCGTGCTCGCTGTCATCATGGCTGTCTTCTCCGGGATTTTGTACTTTGTCATGTATTCGTCGATTGAGAATCAGTATAAGAGCAGCTTGTCGCACCAAGCGGAGGAAGTGTACGATCGGCTGAAATATTCCGTCGGCTTGTCGCTGCGCGGATGGAATGTGGACGTGCGGTTAGACGATCAGGATACGTTTTTTACGGAAAATATATATTTGCAATTAATTAATCTTTCGAACAACCGGGTCAGCCAATCGAGCAATGCCGCGAACGATCGGATTGTATTGCCGATTAATGAACATACGCTGAAGCATCTTGTGTCCGAATCGCGCTACGTCTTTACGACAGCGGAAATTGGCGGCTACCCGTTCATCATTTATAACCGCGGCATCTATAACAACAATCAGCTGATCGGTGTGCTGCAAGCGGCGACGTTCTCAGGCAACATGCTCAGCTTACTGGATCAGCTTAGATTCGTGTTGATTTTATCGTCCATCATCATCATCGTAGTGTCGGCTTCGTTCGGCTGGTTTCTGGCAAGAAAGGCGCTCAGTCCGATCGGCTCGGTCATTAAGGCAGCGAATCAAATTGAGAGCGGAGAGGATCTTAGCCGAAGAATTCCATACGATGGTCCAAAGGATGAGATCGGGCGTCTTATCCAGACGATTAACGGCATGCTTGAGCGCATTCAGCAAGTGTATTTGAACATGGAAGAAGCGTACCGCACGCAGCGGCGCTTTGTGTCAGATGCTTCGCACGAATTGCGGACGCCGCTGACGACCATTCGCGGCAATGTTGACTTGGTCGGCAAGATGTGGAAGCAAGCGAAGGAGTCGGACGGCAGCGGCGTGACGCCTGAAGTAATGGAAATGTCTCAAGAAGCGATGGCTGACATTTCGGCTGAAGCCGAAAGGATGAGCCGTCTCGTCAATGACATGCTGTCACTGGCAAGGGCGGATGCCGGCACGGTCATTGAGCTTGCGCCAGTGGAGCTTCATCCAGTGGTGAATGAAGTGGCGAGACGTGCACAATATTTGACGCGCCGTGAACAAGTGGATTGGCGGACGGACAATTTGTCAGCATTGCAAGGCGTGCAGGTGATGGGCCATCGCGATTATTTGCAGCAGCTGCTGTTTATCTTTATTGAAAATGCGTTCAAGTATACGTTCTCGGGCGAGGTTGTGCTCAGTGTGAAGCGGACCGGCGATCAGATCGGGATCTGCATACGCGACAGCGGCATCGGCATGGATAAGGAAGAGTTGCCGCATATTTTCGAACGATTTTATCGAGCGGATCCGTCGCGCGGGTTAGTGGGCGGCACAGGCCTCGGCCTATCGATCGCGAAGTGGATTCTTGACGAGCACCACGGATCGATCGAGGTGTTCTCGAAGAAAAATAAAGGCTCCACCTTCATCATTTGGCTGCCTATCCTGTCAGAACATGAGGCGAAGAAGCTTGAGGCAAGCACCTTACCTTCCAAGTCGATGGGGGAGGCGGATGGTGCAGCTGATACGTCAGGCGCGGCTGATGCGACTGAGGGGGCGTCCGATGTGATGGAGGTATCTGATGAGATGGAGGAATCCGATGTGATGGAGCTGCCCGATGTGCAGAGGTCGCCAGAAACGTATGATGCCAGCGAAGTGTCAAAGCCGACGGATGGGGCCGCAGCGTCAAGTGAATCGAAGGCATTCGCAGCATCTGATGCGGATTCGTCTAAAGCGAATCATGGTGAAACGGATGCGTCGATGCGACGAGGAATAAGCCGGCCGGAAGACAATGAGGCATGAACGAGAGATGAAAGCGGGATGAATTGTCACCGATTGGACAAGACTTTTGTGGCAAAGAAGAGTAGACTATAGTATATAAGGGATATTTATGTGAACCATATGCGGCAGAAATCTGAAGTGCCGTCATATGAGTAGGAAGGAGGCGCGAGTAAGGTGGAAGTCGTGAAGATCACACCTCGCGGTTATTGCTACGGAGTCGTAGATGCGATGGTACTGGCGATGCAGACGGCAAAAAATTTCGATCTGCCGCGGCCAATCTATATATTAGGCATGATCGTGCATAACAGACATGTGACGGAAGCATTTGATCGAGAAGGGATCATTACGCTTGACGGTGAAAATCGTCTGGAAATCCTGAAGAAGGTCGATAAAGGTACGGTCATCTTTACTGCGCACGGTGTTTCTCCTGAGGTGCGGAAGCTGGCCAGGGAGAAAGGTTTGACTGTCGTAGATGCAACATGTCCGGATGTGACCAAGACGCACGATCTGATTCGTGAGAAAGCGGCCGAAGGATATTCGATTATTTATATTGGCAAGAAGGGGCATCCGGAGCCGGAAGGAGCGGTAGGTATCGCCCCTGATCATGTTTACTTGATTGAGAAGGAAGACGAGATCGACAGTTTGCACCTTACGGCTGACAAGATCGTGATTACGAATCAAACGACGATGAGCCAGTGGGATATCAAGCATATCATCAACCGACTATTGGTCAAATATCCGCATGCAGAAGTGCATAATGAAATTTGTCTAGCAACGCAAGTGCGGCAAGAAGCAGTTGCCGAGCAAGCGAAGGGCACGGACCTGGTGCTTGTCGTTGGAGATCCACGAAGCAACAATTCGAATCGACTTGCGCAGGTGGCGGAAGAGATTGCTGGCGTGCCCGCGCATCGCATTGCGGATATTACAGAGATCAATCTGGAATGGCTTAAAGGGGTGAAGCGAGTCGGTGTAACGTCCGGTGCTTCGACCCCGACACCGATCACGAAGGAGATTATTCAGTTCCTAGAACAGTATGATCCGGAGAACCCGAGCACGTGGGAAATCAAGCGTACGGTGAATATGGATCGCTTGTTGCCGCGTGTGCGGGAGAAGGCAGTGGAATAGAGCACGGGCGAAGAGGCTGTGCGTTCATTCGCGCTGGCAGATCGTGCTGTGAAGCGGCGAAACTGGCCGAACGACCGACTTTGTATGAATGATCGTACAAAAGTTTGCGTAAAACGGCGAAATTGTAGATTCTGTACGAAAAAAAGTACAAAAAATCATGCTTGAGCATTGAACCTGCGGATTTTATATGAACAATCGTATAAAAGGCTGCGAAAAGCGAAAAATTCACGAAATATATATGATAAATCGTACAAAATGAGGTAGTAGGCTCCGCTCATGGGGAGCCTGCATCAATCAAGCATCAGTCCTTGAACAGGCCGGAGTGTATAATAGCTCCGGTCTGTTATATATTCGCAAGAAAGCTATTGACGAAAACAGCGGGATAAGATATAGTTACTTTAACACTGAGAAGCGTATAAGCGTTGAAGCGAACAAGCGTTTCAGCGTGAAAAAGGAATGGAGAGGTTATTCATGATCGCAATTACATCTAATCAGATTACGGAAGAACGCTTGGCGGAAATCGTACATCATATCGAAAGTCGCGGATTACAAGCGCATGTTTCAAGAGGAACGGATCGTACGGTCATCGGCATCGTTGGCAAGTTCGAACCGACACTCGCTGAGCAATTAAGGCAGATGAAGGATATCGAAAATGTCGTTCGCATCTCGAAATCTTACAAATTAGCGAGCCGCGACTTCCATCCGGATGATACGATTATTGAGATCAAAGGCGTGAAGATCGGCGGAGACGAACTGGTCGTTATGGGCGGCCCTTGTGCAGTCGAGAACGAAGAGCAAATTGACGAAATCGCCAGAATCGTGAAGGCTGCTGGTGGTCAAGTGCTGCGGGGCGGCGCGTTCAAACCGCGTACCGGACCGTACAGCTTCCAAGGAATTGGTGTAGAAGGCTTGGAGATGATGGCGAGAGCCGGGGAGAAGCATGGTCTCTTAACGATTACTGAAGTGATGACTCCGGAGTATGTGGACATCATTGCAGAGTATGCTGATATATTGCAAGTTGGTACGCGCAATATGCAAAACTTCGATTTGCTGCGTAAGATCGGCACAACGCAAAAGCCGGTATTGCTGAAACGCGGTTTCAGTGCGACGTACGATGAGCTGTTGAATGCTGCGGAATATATATTGGCTGGCGGCAACCCGAACGTAATGCTGTGCGAGCGAGGCATTCGTACATTCGAAACCTATACGCGCAACACGCTCGATCTTACAGCGATTCCGGTCTTGCAACAGCTTAGCCATTTGCCAGTAATTGCGGACCCAAGCCATGGAACCGGACGTCGCGAGCTGGTGGAGACGATGAGCAAGGCGTCTGTTGCCGCAGGTGCAAATGGACTGATTATTGAGATGCATACGGATCCGGATAACTCCATGACAGGTGATGGTGTGCAATCGCTATTCCCTGATCAATTCGCGAACCTGCTGAAAGACTTTGAGAAGCTGGCTCCGATCGTTGGCAAGAAATTTGACACGAAGAAAAATGCCGAGCTTGTTTTATCATAAAAACGTATATTGATCGGATTTTTGCTGAATAAGCAGAACGCATCCAAATCGATCCAGAACCGACAACCCGAAAGTCTATATAGACTTTCGGGTTTCGTTATTTACATGACCGACCGATTCAAAACCCCACCGATAAAATGTCATTATACCTTACATAAAAATAAAAAATACCTTACATGACTATTGACGATAACCTCCTATGACTTTATAATTACGACATAATCATTCCAAACTGGAACATTCGACTTTCATGATGTTAGGAATGTTCGGAAATTAGGAGGAGTTTTTCTATGTCTGTGCAGAATGTATTGGATCTGGTAAAGAAACATAACATCGAGTGGGTGGATTTTCGTTTTACTGATTTATCTGGGAAATCTCATCATATTACGGTGCCTGCTTACCAAGTGGACGAGGAGGCGCTTAAGAACGGAGTTGCGTTTGATGGATCTTCGATTCCGGGGTTCCGTGGAATCGAAGAATCAGACATGGTCATGCTGCCGGATCCGGACACTGCCTATGTGGATCCGTTCACGGAGCATCCGACACTCATCGTCGTGTGCGATATTAAAACTCCTGAAGGAGAAGAGTATGACCGTGATCCGCGCGGCATTGCGCGAAGAGCGGAACAATATTTGCAAACGAGCGGGATTGGTACGGCTGCATATTTTGCACCGGAATCTGAATTTTTCATCTTTGACGACGTTCGTTATGAATATTCACAAAACACGTTCCTCGCTTCTGTAGATTCGGATGAAGGACATTGGAATTCCGCGCGTCGTGAAGAAGGTGGCAACCTAGGCTTCAAGGTTAAGCATAAGGGCGGATATGTACCCGTGCAGCCGATCGATACGCAGCAAAATATCCGTACAGAAATCAGCCGTCTGTTAACGGAAGTCGGCATCAAGGTGGAACGTCACCATCACGAAGTCGCAACTGCCGGACAAGGGGAAATTAATTTCCGCTTCGACACGTTGCTGAAAACTGCCGATAATTTGATGAAGTACAAATATATCATCCATAATACGGCTAGAAAATATGGCAAAACCGCAACATTCATGCCTAAACCTCTCTACGGAGATAACGGGAACGGCATGCATACACACCAATCGCTTTTCGATGGAGACACCCCATTGTTCTATGAGAAAGGGACATATGCGAATATGAGCGAAATCGCCTTCTACTATATTGGCGGTATTCTCCATCATGCACCTGCTTTGATTGCACTCACCAATCCGAGTACGAACTCGTTCAAGCGACTCGTTCCAGGCTATGAAGCTCCGGTCAATCTCGTATTTTCCAAAGGCAACCGCTCTGCCGCCGTGCGGATTCCAGTAGCGGCCGTCACACCGAAGGGCGCAAGAATTGAGTTCCGTACGCCAGACTCTACCGCTAATCCATACCTTGCTTTCTCCGCGATGCTGATGGCAGGTCTGGACGGGATCAAGAACAAGATCGATCCGCGCAAGCTGGGCTACGGGCCATTGGATAAAAATATTTATGAACTGTCCGCTGTCGAAAAATCAGAAATTCGCAGTGTACCGGCTTCTTTGGACGAAGCGCTCGACAATCTGGCAGCCGATCATGATTTTCTGCTGGAAGGCGGCGTATTCACGAAATCATTCCTCGATAATTATATTGCGTTTAAGAGAGAGGAAGCGAAAGCAATCAACACCCGCACGCATCCGTACGAATTTCATCTATATTACGACTGCTAATTCATCGTCTAACATCCAAGATGCCTCTTATTCCGATCACGCTAAAGTGATCGGAATAAGAGGCATCTTTTTTGTGATGTGATTCGGCAAAGTGACGGGTGTTACAAAAGGCGCGCAAGACCGTGTCCAACATACTTGAACGGAGTTTTGAATACTGCTATCATTAGCATATTAGCGTAGCAAGGAGATGGTGTTGAAGCCATGAAGAGAGCTTATAATTTTAATGCAGGCCCCGCCGCACTACCATACGAAGTATTAGAGAAGGCGAAAGAGCAGCTGACGGATTTTGAAGGCATAGGCATGTCCATTATGGAAGTCTCGCATCGCAGCAAAGAATATGAACGGGTTCATAACGATGCGGGCGCGTTGTTTCGCGAGCTACTGAGCATACCGGACAACTATAAAGTGTTGTTCCTCCAAGGGGGAGCGAGCACGCAATTTGCCATGGTTCCGATGAATTTGTTGCAGGCCGGGAAGACGGCGCTTTATGTGGATACGGGCAGCTGGGCGAAAAAGGCGATTCATGAAGCCAAGCTGCTTGGTGAAGTGAAGATTGCCGCCAGCTCCAAGGACGACGGGTATACGCGAATACCGGACTTAAGCGGGCTTCAACCGACGGACGATGCAGCTTATGTGCATATTACATCGAATGAGACGATCGGCGGTATTCAGTACAAGCAATTCCCCGACGTGGGGGATGTTCCGCTTGTTGCGGACATGTCGAGTGATATTTTGTCACGTCCGATAGATGTGAAGAAGTTTGGCGTTATTTATGCAGGTGCTCAGAAGAATCTAGGACCGTCCGGCACAACTGTCGTCATCATACGGGATGACTTGCTCGATCGCGCGCCGGAACAGTTGCCGACGATGTTCCGCTACCGCACGCATGCCGACAATAATTCGCTGTACAATACACCGCCCGTGTATTCCATTTATATGGTCAAGCTTGTGCTGGAGTGGCTGAAGGATAACGGCGGTCTCGCTGCGATGGAGCAGCGTAACCGTGAGAAAACACAGCTGATCTATGACGTCATCGATGGAAGCGACGGGTTCTACCGCGGCGTTGCGGATCCAGAGTATCGTTCACCGATGAATATTACGTTCCGCTTGGCGAATGAAGAGCTGGAGAAGAAGTTTGTGCAAGAATCAACGGAGCAAGGTTTTGTAGGATTGAAAGGGCATCGCAGCGTCGGCGGCCTACGCGCTTCGACTTACAATGCGGTTCCTTACGAAAGCTGCAAAGCACTGCAAGAGTTTATGATTGATTTTCAGAAGAGAAACGGGTAGCGGCCCGCTCATATGACATGAGCCTGAAGCATAAGAAGACCGTCCTGCTGGCAAGCGGACGGTCTTCTGCGGTCAAGATCGCCGATCATTGTTAAAATATGCAGAGATCGATTAAGCGAGAGATTCGCGCGCTTCGGGTTCGACCATTTTGTAGCCGACATTGCGTACCGTTACAATATATTCGGGACTGCGGGCGCTGTTTTCGATCTTATCGCGCAAATGGCTAATATGGACGTCGACGATGCGCGTATCACCCATAAAATGATAATCCCATACGCCGTGAAGCAATTGCTGACGGCTGAGCACCTTGCCTTTGTGCCTGCACAAAAATAGCAGAAGCTCGAACTCTTTCGGAGTGAGGTCGATCTTTTGCCCGTTCATGCGCGCTTCCCGTTGTTCCGGCAAAATTTCGAGCGAGCCGATCGTAATGGGCGTAGTGTCCTCCGCTCCCGGCAGCAATTGCAGCCGCCTGAACAGCGCTTGGATGCGCGAGATCAGTTCTCCCGGACTGAACGGTTTCGTCATGTAATCGTCTGCTCCGTTATCGAGCCCGGCGATCTTGTCGGCGGTATCCTGCAGGGCGGTGAGCATAATGATCGGCACCATATTGTTATTGCGCCGGAGTTCTTTACATACTTCAATACCGTTCATCTTCGGTAGCATGAGGTCAAGCACGATCAAGTCCGGTCGAAACTCATGGACTGCGGTAAATACTGCTTCGCCGTCGAATACGCTGTGAACTTCGAATCCGGCCAGTTTCAGATTAAACTCAATCAATGTAGAAATAGAGGGTTCATCATCTACGATAAGGATTTTTCTCGTCATCATCCTACCCCTTTGACCCTTTTGGTCTACATTATAGAGCAGCTCTATCAGGCCTATATTAAGTTTGCGTAAATTAAATGTAAAAGTTTAGGGATTACGAGGTGTGTGGCATGCCGTTTCACATTGTACTAGTCGAACCTGAAATACCGGCGAATACCGGAAATATTGCACGGACGTGCGCTGCGACGGGCACGCATCTTCATCTTGTGAGGCCGCTCGGCTTCCGTACGGATGATCGCACCTTGAAGCGTGCCGGACTTGATTATTGGTTTGCTGTAAACATTCACTATCACGATAGCTTCCAGGAAGTGCGTGAAGCATACGGGGAGAGCAGATTTTTCTTCGCAACGACGAAAGCGGAGAAGAGGTATACGGAATTTACTTTTCGTGATGGCGATTTTTTTGTTTTCGGCAAAGAGACGAAAGGCCTGCCTGAGCAATTGCTGAAGGACAATGCCAGCAGCTGTATGCGCTTGCCGATGAGCGATGATGTCAGGTCATTAAATTTATCCAATTCAGCCGCGATCATTCTTTATGAGGCGCTCCGTCAAACCAATTTTCCAAATTTGTCTTAATATTTGCTGAAGAAAATTCAGTAATATTTTGCAGGAAATCAGACATGGAGCGCGAATCTAAATTAGTGGCTTATTTTGAACTGTTGCTGCAAACCAGTCACTAAAAATTTTAGCTTCAGGAGGGTAACTAACATGAGACCGATCGGAGTAGTCCGTAAAGTAGACCAATTAGGAAGATTGGTGCTGCCTAAATCGCTAAGGAAACGGTTCAATATGAATGAAGGCGATCCAGTTGAAATCCTTGTGCAAGGAGAGCACATTATATTGGAGCGATACAGGCCGCACTGCGTGCTATGTAGCTCGACGGACGGCGTATTTGAATTTAGAGAGCGTTACATATGCAAGAGCTGCGTGGAGAATTTGACGAATTTGCTAGATTCATAAGGAATTTTTGCGTACCGTCAGATTTTCGTAACAATTTCATTTCACACGCTTCGGGAAGGAAGGGAGCTTTCCTGGAGTTCCAACAAAAAAGACTGTCCCTCTAAGTAAAGGAGGGGCAGTCTTTTGCATTTCTTTGCATTTCGCACACTACGTTTGCCAATCGGATTACAAGCCTTTCGTCTTATCGTCGTTAAAGCCCGCAGTTAGAATCGATCCGACCAGAAGCACAATGACCGACATAACGAGCCAAAATACCGGTGTCAATGTGATAACCTCCAATTCGTTCGCAAAATGATCGTCCTTAGTATACCCACATTATACATAAGTGTTTGCCAAAAGAAAATGACGAAACGATGAAGAATATGAAATGGTACCCTCTTTGCAGGCCGTCCTCGAATGGAATCGAACGGAAGAAGGAAAGTTAAGCACAAGGGGGCTGCATATGAAAACATACGATTGTCTCATTATTGGCGGCGGCATTGCCGGCTTGCAGGCTGCCATACAGTTAGGCAGATACGAGCATGATGTGCATGTGATCGATAAAGGGTATGGTCGCTCTACGCTTTGCAGAAGTTATCACAATGTACTCGGCTGGCCAGACGGTGTATCCGGCGAGCACCTGCGCCAGCTTGGCCGTCAGCACGCTGAGAAGCTCGGGGTGACCTTCGAGGAAGGGGAGGTTATTGAAGCGGCCAAGACCGACAACGGGTTTCGCGTCACCTTACGTTCAGGTGATGTATACGAGGCGAGCAAATTGCTGCTTGCCACCGGGGTCATGGATCGTTTCCCTCCTTTGCCGGGGCTGGACCATTGTCTGGGCATCTCGATCTACGTCTGTCCAGATTGCGACGGTTACGAGGTAAAAGGCAAGCGCACGATCGTGCTCGGTTCCGGTAATGTCGGAGCGAGCATGGCGATCACGCTCACCTACTGGACGGATCGTATTCTTTATATCAATCACGAGAAGAAAAGCGTAAGTCCCGCATGGCAACAAAAATTGCAAAGCAAAGGAATCGAATGGATTGAACAGAAAATCGCAGCCGTACTTTCTGACGATGCAGGTAATTTCTTCGGCGTTCAATTGGAAGGTGGGGAAACGGTGCCGGGCGAAAGAGGGTTTCTTGCATTCGGTGGCAATCTCGTCTTCAGTGAACTGGCAGAGCAGCTCGGCGTGGAGCGGTTGGAGAATCGGCATATCGTCACCAATGCACGGACGATGGAGACGAATGTGCCTGGCGTTTACGCCGCAGGAGATATTGCCGTGCATGCTGAGCAAGTGACGGTGGCGATGGGGGAAGGTTCACTAGCCGCCATTTGGATGCACAAGTCGCTCATGCGTGAGCAGGATGAGTGATGCGTCGAACGAAGCTGCCGCACATAACGAACGAAGGAGTAGGGAAACGTTAAGAATGAAGGAAAATCGATAACAAGAAAGGAGTTAAGCAACATGACACAATCTGAAAATTTGCGAGATCGTCAGAAGGCTGAAGGTGAGGCGGCCAATGTGGAATCCTTGCAGGCGAACAAGGATCAGAGCCGTAGGGATGATGCAGATGAAGTCATGCAAGGCATCCTTGCAGCTCGTGATGACAACCCGAACGAATGTTGACATGATGAACATCCAATAATCGTCACTCTTTACAGATTGATGTCAAAGTGATATCATAATGATAGCAAAAGGATATTAACTGCTAAGGAGTGATCGAATGTTAGAAAGAAAGCCAGCGTTCAAGCTGAATGGGTTTGTTGGAATTTTGCTCATTGTCGTTCTTTCTGTTCTTGGGATATATGGACTGATCTCAGAAATGTTTGTCCCCGGTGTCATATTGATTTTGCTCAGCGTCATCTTGATGACGGGCGTGATCATGGTGAATCCGAATCAAGCGGTCGTTCTCACATTTTTCGGTAAATATATCGGAAGTGTGAAGGAGAACGGATTGTGGCTGACCGTTCCGTTGACCGTTCGCAAGACAATTTCCCTGCGCGTTCGCAATTTTAACAGCGCCAAGCTGAAGGTGAACGATCTGGACGGCAATCCGATAGAGATTGCGGCCGTGATCGTCTTCCGGGTCGTCGACTCTGCGAAAGCATTGTTCGATGTCGATGAGTATCAGACGTATGTAGAAATTCAGAGTGAGACGGCGCTCCGTCATATTGCCAGCCAATATCCGTACGACGCTTTTGATCGAGATGTGTTCTCCTTGCGGGGCAATACCGATGAGATCGCGGAACTGCTGAACAAGAACTTGCAGGACAGGCTCGAGGTCGCAGGTGTAGAAGTCATTGAAGCGCGGCTTACGCACCTGGCATATTCAACGGAAATCGCCGCGGCAATGCTGCAAAGACAACAAGCGTCTGCGATCGTTGCTGCGCGCAAGACGATCGTAGAAGGCGCAGTCGGTATGGTGGAGATGGCGGTCGAACAATTAGAGCGCGACGGAATTTTGCCATTAGACGAGGAGCGCAAAGCAACGATGATCAACAATTTGCTCGTCGCCATTGTATCCGAGCGCGGAGCGCAGCCAGTCATTAATACAAGCAGCTTGTACTAGGGACGCTCGCCATGTCGCGAAAAAAACAATTTCCGTTAAGACTGGATCCGGCTATATACGAAGCGCTTGAACGCTGGGCTGCGGACGAATTTCGCAGTGTGAATTCGCACATCGAATTTCTGCTGCGCGATTCGTTGAAGCGGGCGGGTAGGTTGAAGCCGCCAGCCAAAGAGCAGGAGGGCAACGATCAAACGAAAAGAGAAATCTGAATAGAGTTCATTCGAAGGAGTCCCAGATTTATGCTGCGGGCTCTTTTTGTGTTTGGACAGCCATTCCGACTCGCTGTAAAGGGATGAAGCGGTGAAGTTTTTGTATGAATTTCGGAAACATCAACTCGTCCCATGCATAGGTATTAGTACGTTAAGAATATGTACAAAAGATACCCTGCGAACTGAGTGCTTGGGAAGGAGGCAGCTATGGATATCTTCGATCGAATTCTAAAGCATCGAGCAGAGGAAGAGAAGCTTTACTGGTCGGGCACGTTTCGGGAATATGTCGAGATCGTTCGAAACAATCCAAAGGTGGCGCGAACTGCGCATGCGCGCGTATATGATATGATCGCCTGGCACGGCATTCGTGAGGAGAATGGGCAGCGCAAGTACAATTTTTTTGAACAAGGGATCTTTGGGCTGGATCGTACGATTGAGAAGTTGGTGGAGGAATACTTTCATTCAGCAGCAAGAAGATTGGATGTTCGTAAGCGTATCTTATTGTTAATGGGGCCGGTAAGCGGCGGTAAGTCGACGATCGTCACGATGTTAAAGCGTGGATTGGAGAAATACTCGAGAACCGATGAAGGGGCAATATACGCGATTAAGGGTTGCCCTATGCAGGAAGAACCTTTGCATCTGGTGCCGCATGAATTGCGTGCGGAAGTGGAGCGTGAGCTGGGAGTCAAAATAGAAGGCAATCTGTGTCCTTCCTGTCAGATGAGATTGGAAACTGAATACGATGGCAAAATAGAGGAAGTAGCGGTGGAGCGCATCGTCCTATCCGAGGACAAACGTGTCGGGATTGGCACGTTCAGCCCTTCTGATCCGAAGTCACAGGACATTGCCGATTTGACAGGCAGCATTGATTTTTCGACGATTACGGAATACGGCAGCGAATCTGATCCGCGTGCTTACCGGTTCGATGGCGAGCTGAACAAAGCAAACCGCGGCATGATGGAATTTCAGGAAATGCTCAAGTGTGATGAGAAGTTTTTGTGGAATTTGCTGTCGCTGACGCAGGAAGGAAATTTTAAAGCTGGACGGTTTGCGCTGATCTCGGCTGACGAACTAATTATTGCGCATACGAATGAATCGGAATACAAGGCGTTTATAAGCAATAAGAAAAATGAAGCGCTGCAATCGCGAATGATCGTCATGCCGATCCCTTATAACTTGCGCGTGTCCGATGAGGAAAAAATTTATGCGAAGCTGATTGAGCAAAGCGATATGCAGCATATCCACATTGCGCCGCATACGTTGCGCACGGCCAGTATTTTCTCGATCTTGACGAGGCTGCGCGAATCGAAGAAGCAAGGCATGGATTTGCTGAAGAAGATGCGCATGTACGACGGAGAAGCCGTCGAAGGATTTAAGGAAGCCGACTTGAAGGAAATGCAAAGCGAATATACGGATGAAGGCATGACGGGCATTGATCCGCGGTATGTGGTCAACCGAATTTCAAGCGCGCTTATCCGTCAAGATTCCCCGTGCATTAATGCACTTGATGTTTTGCGTTCATTGAAGGACGGTCTCGACCAGCATCCGGCGATTTCGAAGGAAGATCGCGAGAAATATTTGAACTTTATTTCGATTGCCCGCAAGGAATACGATGAGCTGGCGAAGAAAGAAGTGCAGAAGGCATTCGTGTATTCATTTGAAGAATCCGCGAGGACTTTATTTGATAATTATGTGGACAATATTGAGTCGTTCTGCAACTGGACGAAGATCAAGGACCCGTTGACAGGGGAGGAGCTCGATCCTGACGAGCGATTGATGCGTTCGATTGAGGAGCAAATCGGCATCTCGGAAAATGCAAAGAAAGCGTTCCGCGAAGAAATATTGATCCGGATTTCAACCTATTCTCGCAAGGGCAAGAAGTTTGATTACAGCAGTCATGAACGGTTGCGGGAAGCGATTGAGAAGAAGCTGTTCGCGGACTTGAAAGACATCGTGAAAATTACAACCACGACGAAGACGCCGAACGAGCAGCAGCTTCGACGGATCAACGAAGTATCGCAACAGTTGATCGACGAGCACGGATATTGTCCGATATGCGCCAATGAGTTGCTACGTTATGTGGGAAGCTTGCTGAATCGGTAATGTGTATGGTGAAGTTGCATATCTCGGCTTAGCATCTTAAAAAAGCTCTTGACCGCTTAAGGTCAGGAGCTTTCCTTATGTACACAGTTTGACATAGAACGTGACGGTCTGCAATGGCGGGAATTGATGAAATCAAATTTTAAAGTTTTGAAAAATCAAGACATAAAAATTCAAAAACCCGTATATGGATATACAAATCCGAATGTATGCAGCACATGTCAGGTAAGCACAGGCATACATCGGAATCCTTTGCAGCCAATAAATCAAAAAGGAGTTTTACGATCATGACACATGCTGACAGGAGAAAATGGTGGCTAATCGTCTTGGTGACCGCGCTTGTATTCGTTGCGGCTTGCTCAGCGAACAGTGGAAAACGAGTACAGGCAATGAAGGCAATACAGGCAATGCGAAATCGGGGGTCAACAACGACAGCAATGTCGGAGAGGGAGAGGAAGGAATGATATAGAAGCGCTGCAGGGGGGATTTCTGGAGAGCTAGAAATTCAATATTTTGTAGGCGGTTACGGGGATTCGTGGTGGAAGGAAGTCATCGCGGATTTCAAGGAGGCTTATCCGAATGTGAACGTCATTGAGCATGCCGGGCCGAATATTAATGAAGAGATGCGTTCACGCTGGGTGGCAGGTGATCCGCCGGATGTTGTCTATATTGACGGAGCCGGATCCAGTGAAACGCAGATGGTGGAAGACGGTCAATTGATGAATCTGACCGACTGGATGGAAACGATTGAATTGGATGGCGGTGATAAGCTCATCGATAGCTTTATTGTAGCGCCGGCTGACTATGATGGAGAAATTTATTCCTTGCCGCTCGTCTTTGATACTTGGGGAACGTGGTATGATAAAGCGCTGTTCGCAAGCAAAGGCTATGAGGTACCGACGGATTTTGAAAGCTTCATGAGTTCGATGGAACATATTAAGAACGGAGAAGGAATCGATCCCACTCGTCACAAGTGGTCAGCATCCTTACTATTTTCTTCGCGGCATGTTGTATCCCGCTTTCGCTTCCGCCGGTGGCGAGCCGTTGCTCGCTGATCTTATTCAAGGGGTTGAGGGAGCATGGAGTCGTGACGTAGTGCTTGACATGATGAAGAAAGTCGAGCGCATTCAGCAGGCAGGATTTTTCGATTCTGGTCTTGGTGCTTTGAACCATACGCAATCGCAGATGAATTTCTTGCTTCACCAGAATGCTTTTGTTCCAGTAGGTTTCTGGCTTCCGAATGAGATGGCGAACGATATTCCTGACGGCTTTGAGTTCGGCTTTATTCCGTCTCCGATGAATGATCCTGGGAAGCCGTATGCGATCGTCCCTGACCTGCGGCCGTTGCGATCGCCGAAAAAGCAGAAAACCCGGAAGCGGCTAAAGCGTTCGTTGAGTTCGCATTCACGAGAGAGTATGCGATGTTTTCTCTGAACATACAGGAGCCATCATGAATATTAACGGTGTCGACCTGACCGAAAATGATCAAAGTCCCAGCGTATCTTACGGAAGCGAATGCGATGATTAACGATCCGAATCTAGTGCAAATTTACGAAAAACCACATCCGATGAGTGCGAATTTGGAGACCCCGATTGGCAACGCCCTGATGTCGCTTATGCTTGGCAATATGACGGCGGAACAATTTGTTAAGGCGGCCGAAGAAGCTGCTGCCCAATACCGGGCAGGACTGTAACTTGCTGTCGAATATCGATGAATGGGGATGGGATATAGGAGGAAACATGTCCTTCTATATTTCGCTTCCATCGTTTTAATCTGGCATCGCTGCCTGACAGAGAGTGTGATTGGTTATGGTGCAGTCACGAAAAACAAAAATATTTGTTCCTGGCCTATTGTCTCGTGCCGACGTTCGTATTGTTTGCCATCTTTACATTGTATCCGCTATTTGGCGGACTGTACTATTCATTGTTCAAATGGTCGGGCTCTTCCGATCACATGCAGTTTGTCGGCATGGCCAATTATGTGCGCTTGTTTCAAGATTCGCTTGTGCCTCATACCATTGCGCATGACTACTTTCTAGTGGTCGCCAAAGTGATCGGCATCATGGTGTTGGCAATGTTTTTTGCGGTGGCGCTTACGCAGTTCAAACTGAAGGAGGCGCCGTTTTACCGCATTGTATTTTTGTTTCCGAATATCATGTCTGTTGTCGTCATCGGGATACTATGGACATTTATATACAATCCGTCGTTAGGCCTTATAAACTCCGGCTTGGAGTGGATCGGCCTCGGTCATTGGCAAAGCCGTGGCTGGGGGATGAAACCTGGGCGCTGCCCAGCCTTGTGCTGCCGTCAGTATGGGCAGGCATCGGTTTGTTTATGCTCATGCTGATCGGCGCGATCTCGAATGTGCCGCAAAGCTATTATGAAGCGGCTGAAATCGATGGCGCCACGAGATGGAAGCAGTTTACCCGAATGACCGTGCCGTTAGTTTGGGAGCAAGTGAAGGTGTCTATTCTCTACATCGTGATTACTACTTTGAATGGTTCCTTCGTGATCGTGCAAATTATGACGGGCGGCGGTCCGAATAATGCGACACATGTGATGGGCTCGTACTTGTACCAGCAAGCTTTCGTGCAGTTCAATTTTGGATACGGTGCGACGATCGGCGTGATGATCCTGATCCTCTCACTCGTGACTGTACTGATCTTGCAGAAGGTCATGCGCCGCGAGAAGATCGAATACTAAATGATTGATTCGAAAAATCATGACGACCTATGTTCGGTTTATATCAGCCTGTGGAAAGGGGGCAGCGCATGCGAAGGATTGGATGGATGTTCACATATGCGCGTCATGCGGATTCCGCTGATCATCTGGGCGTTGGCTGTTTTGTTTCCCATGCTCTGGATGTTCATCGGCTCCTTTAAATCCAATGCCGAAATTTATCGCAATCCTTGGGGATTTCCGGAGCAGCTCAATTGGACGAATTATGCCAACGCCTGGAGGAATTACACGATCGGATCGAGTATGCTGAACAGTTTGATCGTTACGCTGGGCAGTGCGGCTTTGGCGCTGCTGCTAGCGATTCCTACCGCCTACGCGATCGAGCGTGTCCCATTCAAAGGCAGTCGAATGCTGTTTACATTGTACATTTCTGCGATGATGATTCCGCTTGTCCTTGGCTGGATCCCGTTGTTTTTCTTACTGCGAGATATAGGGCTTCTGGACAACCTCTTCGGTTTACGATCATTTATGCGGTTGGGCAGCTGCCGTTTAGTATTTTTATCTTAACGAGCTTTATGAGCACGATCCCAAAGTCTATGGAAGAGGCTGCCGCCATCGACGGCATGAGCCCATTTGGGGTGCTGTGGAAAATCGTCGTGCCGCTTAGCATGTCAGGGATTATTACGGTGACGATTATGAACGCCATTCACTTTTGGAATGAATATTTTATGGCGCTTATTTTTTTGGATAGCAGGCACAATTATACGCTTGCCTTGGCCATCGACTATATAAGCAGCGAAGCGCAATATACGAATGCTTGGGGGACGCTGTTCGCAAGTCTCGTATGTGCGACAATTCCAGTCATCATGCTGTATGGGCTGTTCCAGCGGCGAATTACGGAAGGCATGATCGAAGGGGCGATCAAAGGTTAGTTGCTACACAACGAGACAAGCAAATTGCGATGTCCGGCAAGCCGGATGGAACAAGGATCGCAACTTTCCCAAGAATTTTGAATGTTCGTCTACCATTCCAATCAATGATCAGATTATTGCAAATATCCAACTAAATCTCCAATTCGGATGCCGATCCCCTAAGATTATTGCAAATATCCAATTATTTAACGCGAGAATCAGCTTTTCTAAGCGAATTTGCAAATATAATTGGACTTTTGCAATTAAACTGGCAAATCGTGCGGATCACACTGCGGATAATTGGATATTTGCAACTATCGTCATTCCAACGACACGAGAGCGGCAATCAACTTCTCATACACTCCATCACTCATCCCCGTACACTTTTAGCAATTGGGTAAACCTGCATTTCTAACAAAAATCTATTGACGTTGCTTTCAGTTAATTGTAATATGTGGTTAGAGCAATCAGCTCGTGTTTCAATAAAGGGGAGTAGCTTACTCATCGCAGTCGTCATTACGGATACGTATGTTTGTCCCGGCTGTGTTGGCAACGATACGTTGTTAGCGAGACCTTTACTGATAAAGTAAGGGTCTTTTTATATGCACAAGACCTTTACTTTAATGGTAAAGGTCTTATTTATTTGTAGCTACATACTAAGCCCGTATGAAGAAACAAATGGAGGGGGAATACTAAGTCGACAGTAAATTGGAATTTGGACTTTGACCTTGATTTTTGACTTTACTCATGGACGAAGTGAAATAATTGGATACATATTTGTAACTTAGGAGGACTTGGAAGAGCCTATGGAATGGTCTATTTTGTTGGAATATGGCTGGGTGTTGCTTATTTTGATTGTGCTGGAAGGATTGTTGTCAGCCGACAATGCGTTAGTGCTGGCCGTACTTGCGAAGCATTTACCGGAAGGGCAGCAGAAGAAAGCAATCAATATCGGACTAATCTTCGCCTTTATATTTAGAATTGGTGCGATCTTCATTATTACGTATTTATTTCACGTTTGGCAGGTGCAGGCATTAGGCGCGTTATATTTGCTGTATATCGCGATCCGTCATTTGCTGCAAAAAGGTCAAAAAGAAAAGAAAGTGAAGCAAACGAGTTATCGGATGACCATCGCACAGATCGCCTTCGCCGATATCGCGTTCGCCATCGATTCGATTCTCGCGGCTGTAGCGTTGGTCATTTCGTTGCCAGATACTCCTATGATGATGATCGGCGGGATGGACGGTGCCAAGTTTATCGTGATCGTGCTCGCCGCATTAGCTGGTCTAATCGTTATTAAATTTGCTGCAGGATTTTTCGTCGGTCTGTTAACGAAGCGCCCAAGCCTAGAAACAGCTGCGATGCTGTTAGTCGGCTGGGTCGGCGTGAAGCTGCTTATGCACACGCTCGCTCATGAGGATGTGAATGTCGTTCCTCACTCCTTCGTTGAAGGGCCAATCTGGAACGCGATCTTCTGGGCGGTCATGCTGCTTATTGCTGTGGGCGGCTGGTTCTTGTCCAAGGACACAACAAAGGGAAAAGCAGGCACTGCATAAAATATTGCAGGATGGAATTCTCCCCTTGTTCAACAATAAGGCTGTTCGAAATGCTGGCATTCGCTGGCTCTCGGGCAGCCTTTGTTATCGCTATGGTAGTGGGAGATGCGTAGTATATGTGCTTTTTCTCTGTTTGAACCGCCCTGGCTCCTCACATATCCTCTACCCGCTCGAATATATATGTAACACAATAGCTACTGACATTGTCAGCTAAAGCATGATTCACCCAGAGCGATTAGGAGGAGATATGCACGATGAACGCAGACGAAATGAAAGAGCTTGAGCGCGCCATCCACGACATTACGGAAATCGCGCAAGGCTTCGGGCTTGACTTTTACCCAATGAGATATGAAATTTGTCCGGCGGACATCATATACACATTTGGTGCATACGGGATGCCGACCCGGTTCAGCCATTGGAGCTTTGGCAAGGCGTTCCATCACATGAAGATGCAATATGATTACGGCCTTAGCAAAATTTATGAGCTAGTCATTAATTCAAACCCGTGCTACGCCTTCCTGCTTGACGGCAATTCCCTTATTCAGAATAAAATGATCGCCGCGCACGTCTTGCACACTGCGATTTCTTCAAAAACAATATCCGCTTCTCCAAGACCAATCGCGAAATGGTGGAAAGCATGTCCGCCACCGCAGAACGTGTCCGACAATATGAGATCGAATACGGCACCGAAACGGTCGAGAAATTTCTCGATGCTGTGCTGGCGATTCAAGAGCATATCGAGCCTGGACTGACTTAAGCCGTATCGGCTTGCTCATCAGCAAGCTGACAACGGAGCGACGAAAAGAAAGCCTGCCGCGACGTCGAACAGCAAGATATGAAGACCTATGGGCGTTAGAGCGAGCAGAGCAGATCAGCAGGACGAAGCAGACCAAGAACGGAATCGCAAACCGTTTCCCCCGCGAGCCTGAGAAAGATTTGATGTGGTTCATTCAAGGAATATTCGCACGAACTGGAAGAGTGGCAACGTGATATTATGACGATGCTGCGCGATGAGATGCTCTATTTCTGGCCGCAGCTGGAGACGAAAATCATGAACGAAGGCTGGGCGACCTATTGGCATCAACGCATCATGCGTGAGCTCGACCTTACGTCAGAAGAGACGATCGAATATGCGAAGCTGAATGCGAGTCGTCGTGCAACCGTCGAGACATTCCTTGAACCCATATTATCTGGGACTTATGATCTTCGAAGATATCGAGAAGCGATGGAATGAGCCGACAGAAGAAGAACAGCGAAGATTCGGGCGCAAGCCGGGCAAAGGTCGGGAGAAAATATTTGAAGTTCGGGAAACGACTCTGATATTTCCTTTATCCGCAACTATTTGACGAAAAAACTCGTGGACGACATGGATATGTACGTATTTGAGAAGAAAGGAACGGAATGGACGATTACCGACAAAGCTTGGGAAAACGTGCGGGATCAACTCGTCTATTCACGGGTGAACGGCGGTTTCCCGTCATCGTTGTAGAGAATGGCGACTTCGGCAAGCGCGGTGAGCTGTATCTCCTGTCACCGCTTCGAAGGAGTCGAGCTGGATATTAAATATGTGGAAAAAACTTTGCCTTACGTATATCAATTGTGGGGACGTCCGGTCCACTTGGAAACGGAAGTCGAAATGAAGAAAGTCGTCTTTTCTTACGACGGAACGAAGTCGCATCGCAAGTTTTTGTAAGAGAACGCGCGAATCACAACAGATATAGATAGAGGCTACTCGAGCAGACAGCGAAAGCCGACTTTTCGAGTAGCCTCTTGCCTCTTTATACACGACGGTTCTGTCCTTAGCCATTTCGCGTTTCCTATTATATTATAAATTCACCGCTGCTTGTCATAAAATTGTGTTACCAAATAAATATGATAAAGTGAGGATAACGCGTCCAACGACAGGCTACGAATAAATGTATCGAAGGAAGATTTCCTTGTTGAACAGATTGACGAAATGGCTACAGGAAGCGAGACACGCGGTGATTTTCTCTGGCGCCGGCATGTCGACAGAAGCGGCTTGCAGGACTTCCGCTCAGCTAATCGCGGCATGTGGAATGACCGCAATCCGGCGAGCTGCCTCCACTACTGCTCTTCACAATCATCAGGATGAGTTTGTGCGATTTTATCAATGGCGCATCCAGGAAATGATGAAGGCGAAGCCAAATGCCGGCCAGATGTCCTACCCAATGGGAAGAGGCTGGCATGATCCGTGGCATCATTACACAGAACGTTGAAAATTATCACGAACAGGCCGGCAGCAAAGCGTTGGCGAAGCTGCATGGCGACCTTGGCACTTTACGCTGTATGGAATGTGAACGGCAGTATCCGGCACAAGATTACTTGCCGCCTATTCAGAGAACCGTTTGTGAATGCGGCGGCTTCATCCGACCTAATGTCGTCCTGTTCGGGGAGATGCTGCCGGAGCGAGCGATTCGCTTGGCGGAAGTGTGGATGCGTCAGGCAGATCTATTCATTGTGCTAGGATCATCGCTCACGGTCAGCCCCGCGAATCAGCTGCCGCTGCAGGCCAAGCATAACGGGGCGAGGCTGGTGATCATTAACTATGATCCGACGCCGCTCGATCATCTGGCCGACGTTGTGCTGCACCGTTCCATCGGCGAGGTGCTGGGCGAGGTAGATCAGCAAATGCGGCAATGAAGCTATGTACCAATGAAAATCACCGAATGTGGTTAGGACTAATATGGACCATATTCGGTGATTTTTTTAATAGCCGTGCGATAGCTAAGCACGCATCTTCTAGCCGGTGGAAGTCCGGTCATGGCACGCACAGCCCCAAGCGGATCTTTTATTTCATACAACATAATGACTCTTTACTAATGTCTTGGTTATAGTTACCGAATTTCTTGCCGTAGATCGTAGCCCCCCGACATTGTCCGTTTCCGATACGGCGATTCTGAATTTAATATCGGAATGCTGATGCAGGCCGATATCCTCAATGGTCACATTGGAAATTCGGCACCCATCAATAAACGTCCCTTCATCGTTCACGCGCAACAATTTGATCATTCCGTATTGATTCAAGTGCGGCGGCCACCATTCCGGATTAAAGTTGCCTTCATTCCTCCGAAATCTCCCGGTGATTCCAATATCCTAACTCGATCCGATTGATATAAAAATAAATATCGGACGGCCAGTTGTTATTATAGCTTGGTGCTTCCGAGCCTAACTCCATAATGAATTGCAATTCTTTAAACTTTTGATTCGCCTTCAAATAATTCGGTATGCGATATTCTAGGAGCCTTGGACAGCCAGATGATTCCGGCGTTAATATGCTCCGGGTCTGCGAAGTATCGCGGATCATCAAATTCACCGATAATGCTGTCCTTTGTAGCCAGACCGCAGGTTGGCTCAGCATGAAAATCGCAGTAATGTCCGACCTTGATTTCATATTCATATAAATTTTCGATTTCTTTATTCTTCAATTCCACAGTAAGCATATCTTCATTGAGATAGCAAATTTTTTGGATGCCGTGCTTGCCGACAGCGGTCGTAATATCAATAATCCCGCTCTCTTCCAGCTTCTTAATATGCATGGTGACCGCGCCGTTAGATAAGTTTAATTTCTCAGCCAGTTCATTTAAGTTTAAGCTGTTATGTTCCGTGAGCAGCTCTAATATTTTGATGCGAATTTCGGAACTAAGCGCTTTAAAAATCTTCAGTCCGAACCGCAGCTCTTTAATATGAATCAAAGAAAAACCACTCCCTCCAAGTATTTCCCGCCACATGATCGTATCTTTAAAAGATTATAAACCAAAATGGAAGTGCTGCACGATTTATTTGCAATAATTCAGAAAAAAGAAAACGGATACATTTTTGTATTGACACACATTGGAATTATAAACTATTATAAAAACATAAATTAATTTATATAAATATTAAACAAAAAGCCTAAAAATAGCGCTTACATATGTTAATTCTTATTATATCATAGGGGTAATTTAAATAGAACTAAAATAGTTTAAAAGTTTTTGCGGGCCATTCGGCTTCAATCCTGATCAGGATTAAGCATAGATCACCACACTTTTGAGGGGGATGAACATGCGCAAATCATCGATTTATTTACTCAGTCTGGCACTAGTCATCAGTCTTGTGCTTGGGGATCCAGCGGCAACGGGGGAAATGCAACAAGTAACGGCGGTGGAGGAGGTTCCTCTGGTGGAGGCGGCGGCGCCAGCGCCGATGCTGTGGAACTGGAGTTTTGGACCTTCAAGTGAATTGCACCAGAAATATTTTAGAGCATGGCTGACAGTTGGAATGCGGAAAATCCCGATCGGCAGATCAAGCTCGTCGGTACTACGTTTCCGTATGAAGACATGCACAACAAGCTGCTGGTCGCATTGCAATCGGGAACCGGGGCGCCTGATATTTCAGATGTCGAGATCAGTAAGTTTGCCAATACTTGAAAGGGAAACTCAGCTTGTTCCGTATAATGACATCGTGGAGCCGCATAAAGATAAAATTGTGCAATCCAGACTAGACATTTATGCGAAAGACGGCCAATATTACGGCTTGCCGTATCACGTAGGGGCTTCAGTCATCTATTACAATATGGAAATACTTGAGCAAGCTGGCGTTAATCCAGAAGATATTAAGACGTCGGACGACTTTAAGGAAGCAGGAAGAAGGTCGTCGAGGCGACGGGCATTCCGATGACGACGCTTGAGGCGACAGAGCAATGGTCGATCTGGCCGCAGCTTGCACAGATGGATAGCCGATGATTTTCTAACGACAGATGGACAGATTAACCTGGATTCACCGGAAATGATTCGCGTTTTGGAATATCAGCAATCCTTGATTAAGGAAGGAATCGCGATTACCACACCGGGTAACTTCCACCATGCTGAGGAGTACTACGGATTTATGAACAACGGCGGTGCGGCCTCGCTGTGGATGCCGGCATGGTATATGGGCAGATTCACAGACTATATGCCGGACCTAGATGGCAAGATGAAGATTTACCCGATGCCGGCTTGGGAAGAAGGTGGCTCACGCTCTGCAGGTATGGGCGGTACAGGAACGGTCGTTACGAATCAATCCGCTCATCCGGACCTAGCAAAGGAGTTTGTGGCGTACGCCAAGATCTCTACAGAAGGCAGCATTCAGCTATGGGAGCAAATGGGCTTCATCCGGCACGTACGGACGTATGGGAATCGGATGAACTTGCCAAAGAAAATAAATTTACCGAATACTTCGGGCAAAATGTGTTCGATGTGCTAACCGAAATTAAGGATGAAATTGAAGGCGTCAATGTCGGCGAGTTAACGCCGGCGACGATTGATGCGATTAAGACTAGCGTCGCATTCCGAATCTTGGTCGATTGGAAGACCCTGCGACTGTATTGAAGGAAGTGGCCGATTCGCTAAGATAAGCAGATCGACAAAAGTGAAATAGCTGCGTATCACTAGTCTGTCAGTTGACTAGTGATACGTCTTACATGGGAGGTGACGGTTGGTGAGCGAAGCGCAGACAACCCAGAAGAAAGCGAGTATTTGGTACTCGCAAAAGTTGGCGCCGTATATTTTTGTTTTTCCATTTATACTCTCTTTCAGCATCTTTTTCGCTTATCCGGTGATCTGACAATCGTGATGAGCTTTCCGAAGAAGTCTATCGGTCAAGAGGACATTTGTCGGACTTCAAAACTATGGACTTGTGCGAACCTACATTTTTATAAAGCGGTGCAAACAGCCGGTTTATACGATTTTAACGTTATGCTTGCTCATTCCGGTGCCGTTAATGCTCGCTGTTTTCCTGAATTCTAAAGTGATGGTGGCGCGAAACTTTTTCCGCTCGGTCACATTTATTCCGGCATTGATCTCTATCGTCGTAGCTGGGATTATCTTTCGCCTTATCTTCGGCGGTCTGGAAGGCTCGCTGGCGAACCAGATGATTGCGGGGCTGGATTGCAGCCGATCGCTTGGCTAAACCATTGGGAAACGGGAATGGCCGTTTTCTCATTCTTGCGATGTTTCGCTGGATGGGTGTGAACTTGCTTTATTTTATGGCCGGGCTTGCAAAATATCCCGCAGGTTTTGTACGAACAAGCGGAAATTGATGGCGCGGGTACTTGGGACAAATTTAAAAGCATTACTTTACCGCTGCTAAAACCGATTACCATTTATG
>CAVWLN010000058.1:0-13584 GCA_963755735.1 uncultured Paenibacillaceae bacterium | reverse complement strand
ATATCGATCGCCGCGCCGGCAGCAATGTGCGAGCCGGTGTGAGATTGTGGAAATATGCAATGCGTTACAAATTTCGTCTGATCATGGCGCTGCTTATGCTGCTGGCCGCAGTCGGAACCGAACTTGTCGGGCCGCTCTTGGCAAAGCAAATCATCGATGAGCACATCTCGGGTATTGAGCGACCATGGTATGTGACAAGCAGCGAGGATGCGCATTCCGTCAATTATAACGGCGCCATGTACAAGCGAAGCGACCGTTTTGCTACTGGGAGGAGCGCGGCGCGGAAGCAAGAATTTTGCAAATCAAAAATCAATTTTATTGGATTTCGTCACCGCTTGCATTCGATGGTGAACGGCGCGTTACAGAGGATGGCAAGCTCGAAATTACAAATGGCAGTGAGCGTGCGGTATACGATGCCACCCTGATGTCGGTGGGAGAAGTGCTGCCGTTCTTCCTGACGGAATTAAGCGGTGTGCTGCGGCTTAGCGGCTTTTATTATGCCTTACTCATCGTGTCGGCGATATTCAGTTACACGCAGCGTTACTATTTGCAAGAATCGGCAAACCGCATTATTCGCAACATTCGCACGCAAGTGTTCGGACAAATTCATCGCTTGCCGATTCGTTACTTTGATAATTTGCCAGCGGGCAAAGTCGTTTCGCGGGTGACGAACGACACAGAGGCGATCCGCGAGCTGTATGTGACCGTGCTGGCCAATTTTGTATCGGGTGGCGTATACGTATTTGGCATTCTCGGCATGTTGTTCCTGCTTGATGTGAAGCTAGCCACAATCTGCTTGCTGCTCATCCCGATCCTGGCCGTCTGGATCTTCATCTATCGCAAGTTTGCCAGACGTTACAACCGTGTCATACGCAGTGAGCTGAGTGAAATGAACGGCATGATCAACGAATCGATCCAAGGCATGTCGATCATTCAAGCTTTTCGCAAGGAGAAGCAAGTGGCAGACGAATTCGAAATGCATAATGAGCGGTACTTCAGGTTCCGCAATAAAATGTTGAATCTGAACACAATGACGGGCTTTAACTTGTTAAGCGTGCTGCGCAATATTGCGTTCGTTGCGGTCATCTGGTATTTCGGTGGCGTTTCGCTTACGGGCGCCGAAGGGGTCGTGACGGCGGCGTGCTGTATGCGTTCGTCGATTATTTGAACCGCATCTTCCAGCCTGTCGTGAATATCATCAATCAGCTGCCCAATCTGGAGACGGCTCTTGTCTCCGCGGAACGCGTCTTTATCTTGATGGATGAGCCGGGTGAAGACATTGCGAAGGAGAAGGTGCCCCGGTATCGAGGCGATGTAGCGTTTCGCGATGTTTGGTTCGCCTACAAGGATAATGAATATGTGCTTAAAGGGATAAACTTTGAAGCTGCGCAGGGACAGACCGTTGCCCTGGTCGGCCATACCGGGTCGGGCAAAAGCTCGGTGCTGAACTTGCTGTTCCGCTTCTATGATGTGGAGAAAGGCAGCATCACGATTGATGGGCAAGATATTCGCAGCATTCCGCGGCAGGCGATGCGGGAGCATATGGGCATCGTGCTGCAAGATCCGTTTCTGTTCACGGGGACGATCGCCTCGAACGTTTCGCTTGGTGATCCGTCGATCAGCCGCGAGCAGATTACGAAGGCGCTCCGCGATGTAGGAGCAGAGCGAATCTTAAGGCGATTGAAGAAAGGACTCGATGAGCCGGTCAACGAAAACGGCGGTACATTGTCCGCAGGTGAGCGCCAGCTCATCTCCTTCGCACGCGCGCTCGTGTTCAACCCAGCGATTCTTATCCTTGATGAAGCGACGTCCAACATCGACACAGAGACAGAGGCGCTCATTCAGGAAGCGCTCGAGGTCGTCAAGCAAGGTCGAACGACGTTCGTCATCGCGCATCGCTTGTCGACGATTAAGAACGCCGACTTAATCCTCGTCATGGATCATGGAGAAATTATTGAGCGCGGCAATCATGACAGCTTGATGAAACTGGGCGGCAAATATTATCAAATGTATCAGCTGCAGCTAGGAGAATTACCGATCGTCAATACTGCCGGGTAGACGAAGCAAGGCCGATGCACTTCGCGAGAGGTGCATCGGCCTTGTCTATGTGAGGGGGAGATTAAAACTTGACCAGATCGTCTACCTTTACCGGTTGGCCAGTGCGGAGCGAGATGTTGCCGGCTATGCCGGTCAGGATGGACATGGCTCCGTCGATATGGCTGGCTGCACGGTTTAACGGATCGTCGGTCGGTGTACCGAACAGATCGTTCAGCAGAATCGGGTCGCCGCCGCCGTGACCGCCCTCCCCTTCCTCGATCTGAACTGTGTACGGATCACCGAACATCGGGAACACATTGATCGTCTTGCCGACAACCGCGCCTTCAAGCGCTTTGTCACCGCCAGAGTTAACGTACGATTGCTCTACGACCTTAACTTCGATGCGGCCTTTGCTGCCGTTAAACACGACGTTGAAGCCTTCCCATGGCAAATAGGCATTCAGCGAATACGTCATGATCGCTTTGTTCTTGTACTCTACCAAGACGCCCATCGTATCTTCGATGCTGATGCCGTCGCCGAACACGCTTTGGTCACGCTGATAGCCGTCTTCCGCTTCTGCATCGAGATACATGCCCTTCAGATGAGGGTTGTCCTCCAAGTGAACGGCGAACGGATCGTTCTTCGCCAACTCGCTGCCGTGTGCGCGTTGGTAAAACTTCGTCTCGCCTCTGCGTTCTGCATTTTCACGTCCGTAAAAACGAAGGCCGCCCATTGCAAACACTTTGCTCGGCTGCGTGCCCAACCAGAAATTTACGAGGTCGAAATGGTGCGTGGACTTATGCACGAGCAGGCCGCCGCTGTTGCGCTTATCGCGGTGCCATCTGCGGAAGTAGTCCGCTCCATGCTGCGTATTCAGCAGCCATTCGAAATGCACGGAGTACACTTCGCCGATCACATCATCGCGGATGAGCTCGCGAATCTTGGTATTGTGCGGTGCATAGCGATAGTTGAACGTCACGCGCAGATTGCGGCCAGTGCGTTTAACCGCATCAAGAATCTCCTGGCATTTCTCCTCATCCACCGTCATCGGCTTTTCGGAGATGACATCACAGCCAAGCTCCATGGCACGAATGATGTAATGATGGTGCGTCCGGTCGATCGTCGTGACGATCACATAATCCGGCTTCTTCTCACGGATCATGTCCTCGAACTGATCGGCTCTGTACGTATCGACGGCCGGGTGGTTGTATTTTTCTTGCAGCAGCTTGTTCGAATAATTCATGCGGATTGTATTGATATCACAGAAGGCGACAAGCTCGGAAGTTTCATTGTAGTCCTTCACCAAGCTTCCCCAGAAAAACTCTGCGCGGCCGCCTGTGCCGACCAATACGTATCGTTTGCGTTGTGACATCTTCATCATGCCCTCCTTCGTCTTTCCTTCATAGTAGTCAATTTACGTTAAAAAATCTTTGTATATTTTGCTTTAACCGTGATATTATTTGCGTATATTGCTATAATATATGGACTACGTTCATTTTTCACGCGGGGAGAGGGGAAGAGGGATGAAGCATTTTGTCATCAGCCGTTCTCGTCATGACAAGAAGATGGACATGCAGACGAGTCATTTTCACGATCGGTATGAAGTGTATTATTTGCTGTCCGGCGAGCGGTTTTACTTTATCGATAATCAGATGCATCTTGTGCAGGCCGGGGATCTCGTATTCATTGACCGCTACGCCTTGCACCAAACGCGAGATACCGGAATTGCTCACCATGAACGGATCTTGATCGAGTTCAGCGAACAATATCTTGGAACCCTGCACGAGGAGATGGCGCCCTTATTTCCGATCTTGTTCAAGAAAGGCGGATTGATCCTGCGGCTTCATTCCGAGCAGCGTCAACAAGTCGAATCGATGCTTATGGGTATGCTTCGCGAAAGTCAGGAAGACAGGTTGCTGCGTGACCTGAAGCTTAGACTCGTGCTTTCTGAATTTTTGATCTGGGCGGCAAGACATGCGCCGGAGCGAGCCCAGGAACGAGACGTGTTTCATCCTACCTTGCGCTCGATCATTAGCTGGATCAGCGCGAATTTTCGCGATACGAATGTAAAGCTGGAGCAATTGTCGAAGCAATTTTCCATTAGCAAATATTATTTGTGCCGCTTGTTCAAGCAGGGCACCGGGTATACGTTCACACAGTATGTCAATTTGCTGCGCGTGCGTGAGGCACAGCGATTGCTGAGAGAGACGGATTTGAAAATTATGACGATCAGTGAGCAATCCGGCTTTGACAATGTTCACCATTTTTGCCGTGTATTCAAGCAGCTTTCCCATCAATCCCCGATCCAATACCGGAAGGAGCATACGAAGCAATTTCCGCTGTACGCTTCCCCGGAGGCCGCAGTCACATCCGAGAAAAGCCTCATGAAGTAGGAGAGAGGTTTCCAATAATTTTCTTGTCACCCCATGAAAAACAAAGTAGCATGAAGTTGTCGCACGTTTCGACAAATACTGACACATCATGGGAGGACAGACGGAGATGAAACGATGGAGACTTGCGGCAATGCTAACTGTATTGCTGCTAACAGGCATGAGCGCTTTGGCGGTCCAGGCGATGGCCAAAACATTTTCGGATGTGCCTAGTACCTACTGGGCGAAAGCAGAAATTGAGTTTTTGACGGAGCGAGAAGTGATTAACGGCTATGCTGACGGCCGCTTCGGAATTACGGACCCGATCACACGGGCAGAAGCGGCAGCAATTATCATTCGCTCGCTCGGATGGGACGTAAGCGGTCAGCCGGACCCGGGTTATTCGGAAGTTTCTTCATCGCATTGGGCTTATGATGAAATCGCGATGATGAAGCATGCGGGATTTTTCTCGCTTGAGGACAAGTTCGAGCCGACGAAGCTCGTCACGCGAGCTGAAATGGCACAAATGATCGTAAATACGTTTGATTTGCGCAGCACAAGCGGTGCGAAATTTACCGATGTCAAGCGAGGCGACCCAGCTTACGATGAAATTATGATTATGGCGGCCAATCGGATTACGACTGGCTATGAAGATGGAACGTTTCGTCCGGACGCTGAGGTGAGCCGGTCAGAATTCGCAGTCTTCGTCGTCCGTGCGTTGAATGAACAATATCGACCTGCGGCGGATGAATCGTTAGCTGGCGTGCAGATCATTTATGATATCGAAATTGGGGATACGTACGTTCAGCTGGATGCGCCGCTCTTGTTGAAAGGCACGTGGCTCGTACCAGAGCAGATGCTTCGCAATATGGGATGGAATGTGGAGCTGGCTGCCACTGGTGAAGTACACGTGACGACTAGCGATGGCTTGCAAATAGAGATAGGTCAAGGTGCGCAAGACGTATGGGTTGGAGATGAACTCGTTTCTCTAACTGTCGGATATGAACAAATCGACGGGCAGATATACATAGAGGGTTCCCCAATCTTCAGGTCGCTAGACAAGCCGTTAGTGTATTATCCTGAACAGCGGCTCATACGCATCGAAGCACCGCGTATTACTGTTGACGATATTAAAGCGGGTGCGCCGGAAGCGATTCTCCACGTCGTACATGAAGAATTACCTTACTGGCAGTGGGCGAAGCGGGATCACGATTACTTGGAGAAGCTGCGGCAAACGGGCAGTGCATCGGCAAAAGACGAGCTGCTGGACGAAATGAAGCAGCTAAGTGAAGCGTTTTTTGCATTGGAGCAAGAGAAGACGGTCGTGCGCGGCTTGAACTACTTCTCCGATCATGTCACCGGTAAGCTTGATGCGGTGTCCCGGGCACTTGAGGCCAGATACTTGCTAGTGTTTGAACCGGAGCGATACGAATATCCAGGCATAGGCAAGAGCGGGGCGATCGGTGTGTTCGGCTATATGGACGACCATGTGCATCAATACACGGTAGCGGATTTTAGCTATGAACATTTTGCTGATCGGAAGCAAGAATTGATCGAGGTCATTTCCACACTTGATCGTTTGAATATCGAAAACTTTAGAGGCTTGACGATATACGGGGCACCGTTCACGATCGTTCAGCATCATCCGGACGGATCGATCGAAGCATGGTCCGGCAAGGCGATCGGTGATCGTCATATGCTGGTAGCCAGCTCCAATGTCGGGACGTTCATTCATGAGTTCGGTCATAACTGGGACAGCTTCTATGGCGACCACGACGAATATTTAGCACTGCGCGGGCGGCAAGGCTATCAGCCGCGCTCCTCCAGCTGGGGTGCGAGAATTGAAGAGAACTTCGCAGAGGATTTCGTCCAGGCGTTTCTCCCTGATCGTTATAGCGCACCGTATAAAGCGGATTTCGGGATGCCGAGCGAAGCAGAGACAGCAGCCTTCATCGATTGGGTGGCTGAGCAAGAACGAGAAGTGGGCGAGCGACCGTATCATTATATGACACTGAATGATGCGATTGTCATCCCCGAGGCGATTGTTCTGCAGGATGGACAATTTGTCGTGGAAGGAATTGCGGACAATGTCGTGCACGTTTGGATGCAGCATATTGAGACAGGCGAGGAGCGTACGTTGGAAATTCCGTCATACGGCTCTGCATATCGCGAAGTCATCTCGCTGCCGGAGCCGGGTACGTATCGACTCAATGTCGGCAGCTTCAATACGACCGTGCTGTATTTGCCATAACAAGCTTGAGAGCTTGAAGTTGAAGAAGACTGTATCTGAGCTGTTAAATATGACGGCTCGGAGCAGTCTTTTTCTCTTGCTTCTTACACAACCCTCCTGACTTGTCCACCCCTGCTGTGGTATGGTTAAACTAGAAGAAAGGGGGGCGTGATGGGATGCCGAAAGTTCATATTAACTTATACGAGGATTGGCTGTTAACCGTGCGCGATATGTTTCGGAGCTTAGGCAAGCCGCTGTCAGAATATATGTCGGATGATGATGTGGCGTTGAAATATTTTTTGCAGCATGCACCTTATGAACAAGCCCGTCTGCAAAGAGATACGAATCGAGAACGGTTTCGCATGATTCAGGAGACGATCACGACTCATCTGCACTCGATGATCATCCCGGATATTCGTAAGCGAACCGGATATCTAGGAGACACCTTTGCATTTCATTGGGTGTATGCGGAAGGGGAGCACATCATTGAGAAATTTTCCGAATACCGTATTCCGCTGCCCTGATTAATAGATCATTCGATCGTTCGTATTCGCTTCACTTTCAGATTGCTCGGCGCACTGATGGGATGGGAGACAGGTATGATCTAAGGGATGATCGTCGTCCATTTCAATAAGAGCCATGATGAGCCATGTATGAAGAAGGAGGAATTGCGAGATGGATTTAGGATTAACAGGCAAGGTCGCATTAATTACCGGCGGGAGCAAAGGCATCGGTCTAGCTACGGCGGTTCGATTAACATTGGAAGGTGCCAAAGTGGCCATCTGTGCAAGAGGATTAGAAGGATTGCAAGCGGCTAAGCGTGAAATAAAAGAACAGAGCGGTGTGGATGTGAAGATCATCTCCGCTGACGTTTCCACAGAAGAAGGCTGTCGTCAAGCGGTGGAAGAAACGGTCCGGGAATACGGCAGGCTTGATATTTTGGTGAACAATGCGGGGACTGCGGCAGCGGCCACGTTCGAGCAAGTGGACGGTGAAGCTTGGCAACAGGACTTGGATTTGAAATTGTTCGCCATGATCCATACGTCCCGCGCGGCAATTGTCCATATGCGGAACAATGGCGGTGGAGCGATCGTTAACGTCACTGCTTCACTAGCCAAAACGCCGCCAGCGGCTTCTACTCCGAGCAGTGTCAGCCGCGCTGCTGGCATGGCCTTGACGAAAGCGATGAGCAAGGATCTCGGTAAAGACAACATTCGAGTGAATACGGTGTGCATCGGCTTGATTCGCAGCAGTCAGATTGAACGGATGTGGAAGTCGCAAGCGCCTGAGCAGTCATGGGAGGAATTCGCCCGCGATCCGAAGTTCGACATTCCGCTCGGACGAATCGGTGATGCGGAGGAAGCGGCGAACGTGATCGCTTTTCTCGTCTCTGATGCGGCGTCTTACGTCACCGGAACTTCAGTCAATATCGACGGGGGCAAGGCGGCGGCACTTTGATGGAGATCGCTACTGCAAAATTTAGACTGTTAGTCTAATTTCTGCTGGACTTTATGCCATGAATCTTATATACTCATGGGTGGAATTCAATACGGAGCAAGGGTGTGTACACAATGCGAGATTCCACGATGCAGAAAAGACAGCAGGTCATTGATAAAGCTTTGGAAATGTTCGTGAGCCGCGGATATGAGCATGTTTCCGTGGATGAAATCATAGAGAAAACAGGCATTTCGAAAGGCACTTTTTATCATTATTTTAATAGTAAGGAAGAAATTTTATCCAATATTGGCACCGGTCAATTGGAGATCATTGAGAAATGGCAGCAGGACGGTCCCAAAAATGTAGCTTCTCTTGAAGAACATATTAATCGATTGTTTCAGGAACTGTCCGAGACTGTGAGCGAGATGCCGAGACTCGTTCGCAGTCTGTTCGCGTTGGCCGCACAGAACGACACGGTTGCTCAGATTCATGCAGACATCGATCGCGCGTTACATGCAGCGCTGAGCAAATGGGTTCCGGAAGCCGATCGGATCGATGCGCTCATTACGATTTATACGGGGACTCTGTTTCATTGGTCGATGGAGGAAGGTTCTGATCTGCAGCAAATGTTGAAGGAGCGCATGAATTTGCTATGGCAAGGCATTCGCTTCTCCGGTCAAGACGATAAGCTCAATGTATCGGCTGCACTCGGCCAATCGCGCAAAATCCGCGTCGGCATTATCGGCGGGGGACTGGCTGGCTTGACAGCGGCAGCATACTTAAGTGAGCACCCGAATATTGAAGGCGTGTTGTTCGAGCGCAGTCCGCAGTTCGGGGGTCGCGCGTTTACGTACGAGAAGGACGGCTTCACACTGAATTACGGCGCGCATGCGATATACGGCATCGATCGTCATACGATCAGCAAAGTTGGCCGTGAGCTCGGTCTTACCTTCAGCAGTAGACAAGTGGATAAGCGCAAGGTAATGTACGAAAAGAACGGACATATGACGCCAGCTCCGCTGGATGCGATCAACATGGTGCGCACCGATCTTTTAGGGCCGTTAGGGAAGGTGCGGTTCGTCGCAGAAATTGTCAGCATCGTAGCCAATATTCACAAGATGAAAAATTACAAAACATTAGGTGATTTTTTCGCTGAATCTAAAGTAAGCGAAGATGTGAAAGAACTGTGGGAGCATCTTGTTTGCTCTAACTTCTTCATCTCACCGGAAGATGCTCGCAAGGTGCCGGGACATGTGATCTGTGAATACTATCAGAACTTGTTCCTCTCGCAGCGACCGGTTAACTATATTCTAGGCAGCTGGGCAGTCATTACGAATCAGCTCACGCAGAAGATCGAAAAATCCGGTCGCTGGGAACTTACGACGCGAGAAGCTGTCGATCAGATTTCACTGGAGGGCAGCCAGTTTCAGCTAACTACGAAGAAGCGAAGCGAAACGTTCGATTACGTGATCTTTGCGATGCCGGTTCAACAAGTCAGCAAGCTGCTGAAGGATTCTCCGTGGGAGCAAGCCTTGAAGCCTTATGAAGATAACACGTCAACAGAAGTTTTGGTGTATGACGTCGGCTTGAAGCGCGTCGTCAACCGCCCATTCTCTTATATAAGTGATATGGATAACAAATTGTTCATCAGTGACATCTCGGCTACAGATAATACGATCGCCCCGCCAGATGGCCAATTATTGCAAGGGATTGCATACTTGCACGATCAGTTTGATTCGGATGAGGAGCGCAAAGAGTATCAAGAGCGCCGCGTCGATCAGATGGAGTCGCTGTTTGATCGACATTATCCAGGCTGGCGTGATGAGATCGCAGTCAAACGGATGTCCAAGAAAGCGATGGTGCAAAGCGTGAAGCATATCGAAGGCAACAAGGCGTTGCCGATCCGTCTGGACGGAGTGCCGTTCTTCTTCTGCGGTGACGGCTGTGAAGGGAAGGGGCAACTAGCGGAGCGCGCATTCTCAAGTGCAAGAGAGGTTGCAAAGCAGTTGCTGAAGCAATTGAATGCTGCTTCCGTGAATGGCTAATGGAAGCGGGTTAGGATTGAAATCTGCTGAAAGCTACGAAGGTAATGAAAAATAGGAAGAAGGAAATTTACCTTCTTGACGACTCATAGAAAGACATGGTATATTTTGCATATCAATAATGGGATTCGGTAGCTGATGTGGAAGAACCGCCTTTGACAACGATAGTTGGAGAGGGCGGTTTTTGTTTATCGCAAGGAGGATAGAGTGTGGGAATTATCATAGGTTTGATAGTAATTATCACTATTTCGGTTTTCGTCATTTGGAAATTTATTTACTCAGGAATAAAGAACAGAAAAATATTGAATATGATGATAGCCCTTATGATTTGTGCTTTGATGATCGTTTTTATTGTTGTTGTAATAAAATTATTCGAAATATATCTTCTTGCTCCAGGATCAAAATTCCAATGACTACTTCGACCGGAAAGTTTTTTTGAAATAAGTGAAGAAAACTGCCTCAAGAGCATATGTATATGAATTAGAAATTGATCAACGCTGAGATTTTATGAGACTGGGAACATGAAGCGATTTTATGGACATACTCGTCGGTTTTTCGTTGCGCACTTTCATGTCTATCCTAGCGTAACACCTTTTCGGCGAACCAAAATTATTGTATGATAGAGGATGTAAGCGCTTTAAATACCATATTAACGGAGGGAATAACATGGAAAACCGTCAACAGTGGGGTACTCGAGCAGGTTTCATTTTAGCTGCCGCAGGCTCTGCAATTGGTTTGGGAAATATTTGGCGTTTCCCGGCAGTAGCATACGAAAATGGAGGCGGAGCATTTTTCTTTCCATATTTATTTGCTCTTCTAACCGCGGGTATCCCGATCTTGATTTTGGAGTTTACAATCGGCCATAAGTACAGGTCGTCTGCTCCTGAATCATTAAGAAAAATCAATCGTAAATTTACAGGGATAGGTTGGTGGCAACTAGGGATCTCTTTCATCATCTCTGTCTATTACGCAGCTGTCATAGCCTGGGCGTTGTCCTATGCCGTATTTTCCCTTAACTTAAGCTGGGGTGATGATACCGAGGGATTTTTATTTAATAGTTACTTACAATTAGCTGAAACCCCGGGTCAATTTGGTGGAATCGTGCCGGGTGTATTGATTCCCCTAATCATCGTCTGGTTGGTGGCCTTATTCGTGTTATATAGAGGGGTTAGGCGGGGAATAGAAACGGCGAACAAAATCATGCTGCCTACATTGTGTGTGCTTTTTCTCATTTTGGTCATTCGCGCTATAACTTTGGAAGGTGCAGTGGAAGGTCTTAATACCTTCTTCAAGCCGAACTGGGACTTGATTTTTAACGGGAAAGTATGGGTTGCCGCCTACGGGCAAATCTTCTTTAGCTTGTCAATTGGATTTGCCATCATGGTTACGTATTCCAGCTATTTGAAGAAAAAATCAGACATCACGAACAATGCGTTTATAACTGGATTTGCGAATTCAGGCTTTGAACTGTTAGCAGGGATCGGCGTATTCAGCATACTTGGCTTTATGGCAATGCAACAAGGCGTTGGCGTAAATGAAGTCGTATCTAGCGGTGTGGGGCTGGCTTTTGTCGTATTTCCACAAATTATTAACCAACTTCCAGCACTGAACGGGCTATTCGGATTTTTATTCTTTGCATCTCTAGTACTAGCCGGACTTTCCTCCCTGATCTCCATCGTGGAAACATTCGTTGCCGGCATTCAGGAAAAGTTCAATGTGACTCGCACAAGATCTGTCATTTTCGGAGGCGGGCTAGCTGCAATCATCTCGATTCTCTTCTCCACGAACGGCGGATTGTACTTCTTGGACGTCGTGGATTACTTTATTAATAACTTTGGCGTAGCCTTGGCCGGATTAGTAGAGGTGATCGCCATTGCATGGATTGCAAGACATCTGAAGAGCCTACAGGAGCACGCCAACGGCATTTCAGATATCAAGGTTGGGCTATGGTGGAGAATTTGTCTGGGACTCATTACCCCTATCGTACTTGGGTACATGATGTACGATAATATTAGAACGAACATCATCGACAATTACGAAGGATATGAAACGTGGTTTTTGTCCGTGTATGGATGGGGTATAGCAGGACTGGCGATCATTGTGGGTATTATCTTTTCACTATTCTATCGGAAAAACGCGATTGAATCCAAGGAGGTGTCCCTGTAATGGATGGAAGCGCTATTGCGATGATGATTATAGGTATGGTTATTATTTGGGGCGGTCTGGCAGTCAGTATTGTGAATGCTGTATGGAAGGCCAGACAGAATAAAAAAAGTGAACCTTCTAATGATAGCTAATGACGAACCATAAGAACGATCGGAATGTAGATGGAAAGTGATCTTCGAAATCTTGATCCGGGGATAAAGATTGATATGGATATTTTTTGATAGCGAAGCTGCTCTGTATAGGGCAGCTTCTTCAGTCAAGTTCGACAACATAAGATGGTAGCACTTAGCTTCGCATTATACACTTTCCAATAAAATTTTATATCCCTGTATTGCGAACATAAGGGAAAAGCACTTATGAAGACGTTGACTTCTTCATGATATTAACGAATAAAACTCCTGAGATGACGGAAAGGATAGCGTGAGTCTCTTGTACCTTTAACAACGTCATTCGCATGATGCCTGGAAACCAATAAGACCAAACGTATGGTGGTACCAAGCTGACGGAGACGACAATGATGAATGAAACGGCAGTTAATACACGAATGTTCAGGCTCTTCATATGATCCCACCGAAAACGATATACTTTGGTAAGGATTTTGTAATCACCTATGAAAATTCCAATGATAAACAAGAGCATAAATTTTCCGAAGAACACGATATAAGATGGGTTAAGGGATTGCAGATTTGCACGATCTATTATTCCAAGTTGAGCAGTCAAATTGAGAATGATGTATCCTGCTACGAAAAATAAGATGTACGGAACTATTTTTGGCACGATATCCCTCCTGAGACTACATTTTCAGATTAAAACTGAAGATTGCTCTTAATAATACAAGTGGAAGGTGGGTCCTCCACTATTAATAATCTGCCATAAAAATTTCAGATTATTTGCGTACTCTTCATTATTATGATTATTTATTTTACCAATTTATAGAAGTTGTGTAAACCTGTATTATTGAGCTTTATAGTATCATCCGTGACTAGAGCGAACCTGTATCCGATTTTGTTACGTGGACAAGAGACCAGGTAGAAGATATAAGAGCCGGATAAGAGCTTTAGCAATTTACATAGTTGACGGTTCATAGAAAAACATGGTATATTTTGTCTATCAATAGTACGATTGGTAGATGATGCGGAAGAACCGCCTTTGACAACGAAAGTTGGAGAGGGCGGTTTTTGTTTATCGCATGGATAGTTAGATTTTGGTACAAATCCTTTTTAAAATCAATGAAGGAGAGAATTGGTGTGAAAAAGTTATTGAAATTTTTCCTTGTTGTTGTGATGGTTTTTGTAGTTAATCC
>CAVWLN010000057.1:0-40232 GCA_963755735.1 uncultured Paenibacillaceae bacterium | reverse complement strand
ACCGTCCGGCAAGACTGGTAGTAAATGCGTTGGATTGTAATATACAATACAGAAGCACCAATATCGCGAGCAAGAAGAAAAGAATAATGCTCATAATAATCGTAAACATCCTTACCATGACTTCAATTCCTGCACGAACAGTCATGGCCACTGAAAGGAGCATAAAATAATGAAAAATATAAGGCGGAGTATTTCGCATCATCGTATTGTTCATAAATCCGCCAACATCCATCGTGATCCATGTGATCATAATTAGTAAGTACAGCATGAACGGAAGCATCAGAAGTAATGCTCCATACCAACTTAGTCCTTGTATGCCAAAATCTACGAGTGTATAAGTATAGTTCTTACGATATAACCTAAGCAACACTGTCAACAGGACAAGCCCGATGATGTAGGCGATGCACAAAGAGATCCAGGCGCCGTTCTGTGCCAAGGATATGACAGGTCCTGGTACGTTGACAATAGAAGAACCCGTCATAAAAGATAGGAACAACACACCCATCTGCCATGGAGTCACTTGATGGTTCACTTCATCACTTCCATTGTCATGATCAAATTTGTAGGACGGTTTTCATATATTCAGCTAAAGATCCAAATATCAGATCAATCAACTCATCAAAATGAGGCAATTTGCCCCGCCATAAATAATCGGCACCAAGATAAAAAGCACAGCAGACGATTAGAGTATAAGTTAACTTTGTCCCTCGCTGCCGCCAAGCTTTGTGACGAAATTCATAGATGATGAATGGACCGATCACGACAATGAATACGATCCATTCTCAAGCAACAGGATCCCTCCCAACTATTCATAAGCAACCGTCGGGGTTCCGTCTTTAAGACCGAAGCCTCTTAAAGTTAGATTGATGTCAAAAGTAAAGTCCACCTGTGAAAAATACTCATCATCCCAATCTGCTTTCATCTGTTTCCACAGTCCGGGGTCCATCTGATAAATGCGGTTGCCTATTCCGAGCACATGGATTGTCTTGTTCTGATTGCAAATGCTTCACCAGCTGTTGTAACCGAGCTTCGATTAATTCAGTTAGCTTTTTTACATCTTGCTCTTCTTGGTGCGTGCTCAGATTCGTACAGTGAAGCTCTCCAATTTGCCCGTCGATATGGATCGTATAGTTCACTTTGGTCCTCTGCAGCGTCGGACTTACGTTCATCACGCTGTTCAAACTTAGGACCTGAACGGATTCCAGTAACTGACCTTCGGAATAATCCGAAGAATTGCACGGAACTCGTATAACTGAAACATGTATCTTATTAAGCAGCATTAACAAATCTTCTGTTTGCTCAGGAGAGATCACTTCCTTTAGCTTGCCCTTGTGTAAAACAGCCAGCCCTTTTATTCGATAATAGTCCTCACTCTTCTCATCTTTGGCTAAATAGGGAATGATGGCATTGCCCGTTTCACTAGATAGTTGTAAATTGATATCCAGTAGACGAGTATTGATCGTTTTACCGGAATATTTGGCTGCCGATTCCTGAATGCTCTTGAACTCTTGACTTGTCGTCAATTCAATAACCGGCTGCTTCTCCAAATAATTCCCCGCTTTCCCCTTGCGTAATCGCAATATTCGTTAATTGCCTAAGCTCAAGATCCCGATTGAAGTGATCAAATCGTTGAATGGGGTAAGTGCGCACAAACTCCTCACTGATGAGCAAGATACGCTGATGACTCCATTGCGTCTTCCTGCCGGTTCTCGCTGGAATTTCTCTAATCCCTTCCAGCACGCTGTCACTGACGATCTGCACATTGTAATAAGATTCCCTGACTTACTATCACCGGACAATAATCCCGTCGCTTGCATCGGTCGAAAAAGCTGGACGGTCATTTCAATTTTTCCTTCATCTGCAACATCCAACGCCATTCCCATCACGAAGCCACGTTCCGTCAATTCAACCTGATCCCAGCATCCGCCCAACAGTGGCACGATCAAAAGAAACACCCAAATTAGCATTCGTTTGCTCACTATTATGCTTCTTGTAATCGTCACTCCACTTCACCTACTGTTTCTTTTGCTTCAAGGGTGTACGAAAAACTGAGTCCAAAAGCTGTTAACGACGTAACAGAGCCAGGGGGATAAGTAAGGCTGTCCCAGCGTTCGTAACGAAGTGAGATAAAGCAAAATCCACAGAAGACAAATTGAAAGGCCGAATATGCCCAAGGTTACAGTAAAGATCATTAACGGTGGTTGCAGTAGACGAAACGCAATTGCGATCGAATATTGCGGAATAGAGAAAGAAGCAATTCCCGTTAATGCCACGACTACTACCATGATCGGTGAGGCAATTCCAGCATTAATGGCAGCTTCACCGATCACCAAAGCGCCTACAATGCTGACAGCAGAACCGACCGACTTGGGCAATCGAAGCCCCGCTTCCCGCAACAGTTCAAAGAAAAAAGCATGATGACGGCTTCAATGAAAGAAGTAAACGGTATCCCTTCTCGAGAATCGAGAATCGCTAACAGCAACACCGTCGGGATCAATTCAGGATGATAGGTAGAAAAGGCAATATAAAAGCTCGGTAACGTTAGCGCGATAAAAAAAGCGACCAACCGCAATAGCCGAATAAATGACGAAATGATCGTACGTTCGTAGTAATCTTCGCTGGACTGAAAAAATTCCAGAAACAGCCCTGGACAAATCAAGATGGTGCCTGTACCTTCTGCCAATACGATAATCTTTCCATCTAAAACGGCTGCTACGGCCGTATCAGTTCGTTCCGTATAACGGTGCTGTGGAAAAGGTGAGAACGTGCTATCTTCAATCAAAGCTTCAATATAGGAGGACTCCAAAATCTCACTGTTTTTCGCTTGTTCAATTCTCTCTTTAAACAATTGCAACGTTTGTTCCGGCACAACGCCCTCTAAGTATCCATAGACAACTTCAGTTCGTGTTGTTCCCTGTCTCGACGTTTACTACCTTGAATTTCGAGGAGCGAAGTCTCCGCCGCAAGAGACCAATATTCACTTTCAATTCATCTACCGTGCCCTCATTCGGACCTCTAACGACCTGCTCGCGCATCGGCTCATCTACAGAACGAGTCGGAACGTCTTCTGCTTCGTAAGCAACGGCTAGCTGCCAGCCTTCGATAAAGATGACAATATAGCCTTGCAGTAACAGCAGCTCTGTTTCATCCCAATCTCGAACCAGTTTTCCTGTTTTCATAGTCGGTCCATGCTGCTCCAAATAAGCTGAAACCGTCCTTGGATCAAGCTCTGAATCTGTACCCGCAATCGATCCGATCACGCTTCTTAACGTGTCTCGCATGTCATCTTGACGTTCGGTCATCGTACGAAAGTATGCACTGAACGCTTGATATTGCAATCGATTGCCGAATGTCCAGCAATCGATCTTAAAATCATCGCAATTCGCAAATATTTGTTTCAGCTTGTTTTGGTTTTCTTGCAATATTTGTGAGAACATACGATCGCCTTCAGTGCAAAAGTTTAATTGAATGTAGTTTTGCACCAGAAAGCATCATTTATGCAAATAAAGGAGGGGATTCACGATATTGTTAATAAGGATGTGTACGTCACATAGGGGAATAAGAAAAGGGCTGAACAAAACGTCAGTGGAATCTGACATTTTGTCCAGCCCAATAAAAGAAGAAAGGTTATTTAACCCAAGAAAGCCTTCTTCATTCGCTCGAACAACGTTTCTTGCTGCTCATGCGTATCTTCTCCACTTAATTTGGCGAATTCCCGTAGCAGTTCCTTCTGCCTGTCACTTAGCTTCGTCGGCGTGACGACCACCGCCTTGACGTGTTGATCACCCTGCCCTATGCCACGAAGCCGAGGAACGCCGTGACCTTTCAGCCGGAAATACGTATTCGTCTGCGTACCGGCGGGAATTTTCAGCTTTACCTTGCCGGTCAACGTCGGGACTTCGATCTCGTCTCCGAGCGCCGCTTGCGCGAACGTAATGGGCACCTCGCAATAGATGTCGTCTCCCTCGCGGTCAAAGAAATCATGATCCTTCACGCGAATGACGACATACAGATCGCCCGGCGGACCGCCGCGCACGCCGCTTTCTCCTTCACCGGATACGCGCAGCTGTGAACCGTCGTCAATGCCAGCAGGAATCTTAATATGGATTTTGCGGCGTTTCTTCACCTTGCCAGAACCATGACAGATGCCGCACTTCTCGCGAATAATCTTCCCTGTGCCGGAACAAGTGGGGCAAACCCGACGATTTACGATGCGACCGAATGCGGTGTTCTGCACAACTTCTTGCTGACCCGTGCCGCGGCACGTACTGAACATGTTTCTGGTCTGGTACCGGGTTTTGCGCCTGAGCCACTGCAGTTGTCACACTGTTCCGTTCGCGGAATTTCGATATCGGTTTCTTTGCCGAATACCGCTTCCTTAAATTCGATCGTCATCGTATATTGCAGATCGGCACCTCGTTGCGGCGCGTTCGGATTTCGCCTGCCGCCGCGCCGCCAAAGAACATATCGAATATATCACCGAATCCGCCGAAATCTTCAAAGCCGCCGGCTCCTCCGCCGAAGCCTTGATTCGGATCGACATGACCGAATCGATCGTACTGAGCTCTTTTTTGACTGTCGCTCAGCGTTTCATAGGCTTCCTTGCACTTCCTTAAATTTCTCTGTCGCATCCTCACTCTTATTGACATCCGGATGGTATTGCCGTGCCAGCTTACGATATGCTTTTTTGATTTCTTCGGGGGTGGCGTTTCTATCTACGCCAAGCACTTCGTAATAATCACGCTTGCTCACTCGTTCCACTCCCATAACATGCGAATTTGATAGATGCAAACAATCAAAGTCAAAGCCGTGCCGAAGACGACTTTGACTTCACCAGAGAGACTCGCCTGACCGTAACGTCCTGAGCCTTATTCTTTGTTCTTATCGTCCACTACTTCGTAATCAGCATCCACGACATTGTCTTTCTTCGCACTATCGCTGGAACCTGCCGCGCCTTGCTGAGCATCACCTTGCTGCTGCGCAGCTTGCTCATACAGCTTGACGGACAGCTGCTGCACGATCTCGTTTAGACGATCCTTCTCTCTGCCTTGATCTGCTCAATATTATCCGTCTTCCAGCGCTTTCTTGACAGCTTCTTTCGCTTCATTCGCCTTATCGATTTCCGCTTGGTCGACTTTATCGCCCAGATCCTTGATCGTCTTCTCCACCGTGTACACGAGTTGATCCGCTTCGTTCTTCGCTTCAACGAGCTCTTTGCGCTTCCTATCCTCTTCTGCGTGCGCTTCAGCTTCCTTCATCATTCGTTCAATTTCTTCATCGGTTAAACCGCTGGAAGAAGTGATCGTGATTTTCTGGCTCTTGCCAGTACCTTTATCTAATGCCGATACGTTTACGATACCGTTCGCATCGATGTCGAATGTAACTTCGATTTGCGGAACGCCGCGCGGTGCTGGCGGAATTTCGCCAAGAATAAACCGTCCAAGCGTCTTATTATCCGCTGCCATAGCACGTTCCCCTTGCAGCACATGAATTTCAACGCTTGTTTGATTATCCGCATAAGTGGAGTACACTTGCGATTTGCTCGTTGGAATCGTCGTGTTCCGATCGATCATCTTCGTGAATACTCCGCCGGCTGTTTCAATACCGAGGGAAACGGCGTGACGTCAAGCAAGACGACATCCTTGCACGTCACCAGTCAGAACACCGGCTTGAATGGCTGCGCCTAGAGCAACGACTTCATCCGGATTAACGCCTTTATGCGGCTCTTTGCCAATCAATTTCTTAACTGCTTCCTGCACAGCAGGAATACGCGTTGAACCACCTACGAGTACCACTTTGTCGATTTCATTCGGCGATCAAGCCAGCATCCTTAACGCTTGACGAGTTGGTCCCATCGTACGCTCGACCAAATGCGGCAGTTAGCTCTTCAAACTTCGCACGAGTTAGGTTCATTTCCAAGTGCTGAGGAACTCCATCTACCACCGTAATGAACGGCAAGGAGATCGTTGTCGTCAGCACACCGGACAATTCTTTCTTCGCTTTCTCTGCAGCATCCTTCAAACGTTGAACAGCTGCTTTATCTTTCGCTAAGATCAATTCCATGCTCTTTCTTAAATTCCTGACAGCCAAGTCCATGACCATCTGGTCGAAATCGTCACCGCCAAGGTTGTTGTCACCGCTTGTCGCTTTCACTTCAAATATGCCGTCACCAAGCTCCAGAATCGAGACGTCGAATGTACCGCCACCTAAGTCAAATACGAGAATCGTTTGATCCTCTGCTTTTTCCATACCGTATGCGAGTGCAGCTGCTGTCGGCTCATTGACAATTCGCAGTACTTCCAAGACCAGCGATTTTACCGGCATCTTTCGTCGCTTGACGTTGGCTGTCATTGAAATATGCAGGAACCGTAATAACCGCTTGTGTGACCGTCTGACCTAAGTATGCCTCTGCATCAGCTTTCAGCTTCTGCAAAATCATTGCAGAAATTTCTTGTGGTGTATATTCTTTATCCTCAATTTGTTTCCTTATGATTTGTACCCATATGACGCTTAATCGAACTGATCGTCGATCCGGGTTTGTGATCGCTTGTCGTTTCGCCGTTTCACCGACGATACGCTCTCCGTCCTTCTTAAAGCCGACGACCGATGGCGTCGTTCGATTGCCTTCCGGATTCGGAATGACAACGCTTCGCCGCCTTCCATCACTGCTACACATGAGTTTGTTGTTCCTAAGTCAATACCGATAACTTTGCTCATTGCAATCCTCCTTAACCTCCTTAAAATGGATTGCATGCGGAACATACCGCTTGTGAATCATCATGACAGCTCATAGCTTAGTTAAGCTTAGCTTACTTTAACCATGGCTGGACGAAGACTTTGTCCTTCAACATATATCCCTTCTGGATTTCCTCGACAACGATACCTTCTTCATGCTCAGCAATCTCCACCTCATGACCGCTTGATGGATATTCCGGATTGAATGGCTGTCCGACCGCTTCCATTTCCTTCAGTCCTTCTTGCTCCAGCACTTGGTCAACTGCCGGAAAATCATTTCCACTCCTTTTAATAAGCGATTCGAAATCTTCGGTTTCTCGCCAGTCATGTAGCGCACGCTCAAAATTATCGAGAACAGGCAGCAGCTGCTCGACTAATTTGCATAGAAGCATATTTAGCAAATTCTTCCTTTTCCTGACTGGTACGCCGACGGAAGTTATCGAAATCCGCTTGGGCACGCAAGATAACGCTGCTAGTTGCTCTTCTAACTGCTGGCGCAATTGATCTGGCAGCTGTAGCTTCTGCAGCAGCAGCATCGTTCTTCTTGCTCCAGACTAGCTTCATCTGCGATTGTACTTCGTTTCAGCCGATAGCCGCTCTGTAGCCGTCGTCTACAGACTATCGTTCACTTCTTCGCAGTTGCTTGCTCATCGGCTTCAGCCTCATATTATCCTGTTTTTCTCTGTTCGTGATCTTGTTTCTCATTGTCCGTTGTTTCACCCTCACATATCAGGCTCAACTCATGCATGAAACGGTTCATGTTCAATTGCTTATTTGTTACCTATCTGCTAGAGACATGCAAATTATGCGATATCTTGTGATAAATAATCCAGCAGACTAATTACCTTGCCGTACTCCATTCGGGTAGGTCCAAGTATACCGATCGTCCCGAGATCTGGCCGTCTATCGAATAGCGTTGCCGTAATTAAGCTGCAATTGTTAATCGCTTCAAATCTATTCTCTGTGCCGATTCGCACTTGAATACCCGTTCCGATAGATGGCAAACAATCTTGAGCAATGTATCGTGTTTCCTCGAGCAAATCAAGAATCGATCTTCACCTTTCAACATCTCTAAATTCCGGTGATTCAGCATGTTCGTCGTACCGCTAAGAACACCGTGATCTCATCTTCTTCATGTAACACACTTTCTAATAGCTTGCAGCAACTTCCTCATAACGCAGTCACATATTTACCGCAGTCTCTGCAGCAATCTCGTTGTATAGCTTGGAACTAAGCTGAAGAAGCGGAACACCCATTCAGTTTGGCATTTAAAATATTAACGATTTTCTCAATTTCATGAATCGAGATGCCTTGCGGGATGCGCATCAGTCCGTTCTCGACATGACCCGTGTTTGTTACGATGATCGCAACCGCAGTTATTCATTTAACGGAATGATCTGCAAATGCTTCAATGTTGTATTGAACACTTCGGGTCCTAAGTACAATGGACGTATAATTGGTCAGATCGGACAGGATCATAGCGACCTGCTGAATCACTTGTTCCATGCTGATTATTTTCTCAGCAAAAAACCCTTTATCATGTCCAGTTCTTCCTGGATCATCAGTTCCTGTCCTTGCAGCAAATGATCAACATAATAACGATAGCCTTTATTCGAAGGAATTCGTCCCGCTGACGTATGCGGCTGCTCCAGAAAACCAAGCTCCTCCAAATCGGACATTTCATTGCGAATCGTCGCCGGACTAAAGCCACATCGCCGCGTTTGGAAATGCTTCGCGAACCAACTGGCTCAGCAGAACGAATATAATCATCTACGATCGCACTCAATATCATTCGTTGGCGTTCTGTTAGCATCGTAAATCCTCCCTCGTGTCTGGATTCCGTTAGCACTCATGCTCGATGAGTGCTAAATCCTAATACAAAAATACCAAACTGCCAAGGTTTGTCAAGTTATGCAATCTGCAAATCGTTTTCAGATACAGCAATTTCATCACAGCAATGTTGTTTTGGGCAATGGACACAATCTGTCCACACTTTCTCCGGGAAATATTTCTTTGGGAACAACAGTAAACCCGTTCTTCTCAAAAAAAGCAACTTCATATGTTAATGCCATCACTTTCGGAATTTCTGTCTCTCTGCTTCTTCAATTAAGTCGATCGACCAGTTCCTGCCGATGCCCATCCTTTATAGTCCATCCGTTATGCCAAGCGAACGAATCTCAACCAAGTCCTTGCCCAGTCGACATAATGAACCGCAGCCAACGATCATGACCATCTATTCGGCGACAATGAATGTATCCAATCATGCCGTTCAACATTTCCTTGCGATCGCGGCAGCATAATTCCTTTCTCCGCATAACCCTTTATTAATTCATATAAAGTGATTCCACATCGTTCAGTCTTTGCTTTTCTGCATATGACTCGCCATGTGCATCACCACCTGTACATACTTCTCCATCGAATGATATCGAATAAATATACATATGAATAAATATACATATAGAAAATGCATATAAATTTCAAGAAAATATATCTGACATACCTATAAACTCGCCGAACACTTCATTTCCGAATATAATGCCTTGTCTGCAGTCAAGCCGTATAGCCGTCTCCGTCGATCGTCTAGCAAGCCCTGTTCACCAATCGCTTCAGCGTTGCACCAAATACCTCTTCACAGGGATGCTCGACCGAACTGCCGATGGAAATCGCTCGTGTACTACACCTCCAGCATCCGAAGCCTACCATCATGAAATCTTCCATCGCTTCTTCGCGGCTAACTTCAACTTCGTCTCAGACGCGGCAAGCCGTGCATCGCGTAGCATCGATATAAGGCTTGAACGCCCTTTGACATTCACATGCCGATGCGCCATGACATACCCGTGTGCACCTGCTCCAAGCCTAATAGCTTTCATTGCGCCAATAGGTCGTATTGTGCCGGCTTTCATAGCCGGGCTTGGCAAAATTGCTAATTTCATATTGCTCGATAGCCCGCTGCTTCAATCGCTTCATAATCATGCTAATACATTTCGCATCTCATCATCTTCGTCGGGTAGCGGCAGTTCATCTTGTTCATACAGCGTGTGGAACAGTGTATTCTCTTCCACTTTCAGGCCGTAGATCGAATAATGCTGCAAATCCAGCGCAGCGCCTCGTCAACGCTATCTTCCACATGTGCAACGTTTGCTTCGGCAAACCAAACATCAAATCAATCGATAGATTGTGAAGCCCGGCTTTCTGCGCAGCTTCCAAACTCCGGTATACATCATCCGTATTATGAATTCGGCCGATCGCTGAAGCAGCATTGTCGAACGATTGCACGCCAAAGCTAATCCGATTGACTCCGCCTGCTTTCATGACCGCAAGCTTCTCTGCATCAGTCGTTCCCGGATTTGCTTCCATCGTAAATTCGATATATCCGAGCATGGTCGGGAAAATAAGTGCGAACCGACTGCAAGAAAATGTCCATCTGCTCTGGCGTTAAGCACGGTTGGTGTACCGCCGCCGACAAATATCGTATTGAATCTCCGGGAGGCAGTCGTCTGCAACCGTCAGCTCCATCTCCCGCTCCAGCGCGTGCAAATATTCCATCACCGGCTGACCTTTCAACACATAGGAATTAAAATCACAATAATGGCATTTATTCGTGCAGAAGGGAATATGAATATATACGCGCTCTGTGGCGTCCATGTATGGCAAGCATCGTCATGAGGCTCGCGCTGTCTGATTCCTACATTAACGTAAAACGAAGGTGCGCAGCCATCGTCCCTTTCATGCACTCGTAATTATCATCCAGTTTCAACACCGCCATGAACGCTTCCTGCGGAACTTCGACGCTGCCGACTTGCTTCATCCGCTTCTTGCCTTCCTTTTGCTTCTCCAGCAGCTTGCGCTTACGAGAAATATCTCCGCCATAACATTTGGCAAGAACGTTCTTACGCATCGCTTTGACCGTTTCTCGTGCAATGATCTTCTGTCCAATCGCCGCTTGAATCGGCACCTCGAACATTTGCCGCGGAATCAAGCTCCTTCAGCTTCTCGCAAATCGCCGTCCGCGATTATAGGCACGGTCTCGATGCACGATGAACGACAAGGCATCGACCTGCTCGCCGTTCAGCAAGATATCCATCTTCACGAGATTGGACCTTTTATAGCCGGACAACTCATAATCGAAGGAAGCATATCCCTTGGTGCCCGATTTCAACTGATCGAAGAAATCATACACGATTTCAGAAAGCGGAATTTCATACGTCAACGTGACGCGATTCGTATCCAGATATTCCATATTTACGAAATTCGCCGCGTTTGCTCTGACACAGCTCCATAATCGCGCCGACGTAATCATTCGGCACGATAATCGATGCTTTCACATAAGGCTCTTCAACATATTCAATCTTGCCCTGCTTCCGGATAATTCGACGGGTTGTCGATTTCCATCACTTCACCGTTCGTCAACGTGACGCGGTAGATGACGCTTGGCGCTGTCGTAATAAGCGGAATGTTGAATTCACGTTCGATTCGTTCCTGAATGATCTCCATATGGAGCAAGCCGAGGAATCCGCAACGGAAGCCAAAGCCCAAGCGCTGATGACGTTTCTGGCTCATAGCGAGCGAGGCATCGTTCAGCTCCAGCTTCTCAAGCGCCTCTCGCAAATCGTTGTAATCCGATGATTCGATCGGATAAAGCCCGCAGAATACCATCGGATTAATACGTCTGTAACCAGGAAACGGCTCGGCTGTCGGATTTTTCGCATCCGTCACCGTATCGCCGACTCGCGTATCCTTCACATTCTTGATGCCGGCTACGATAAATCCAACGTCCCCGACGTTAAGCTCGTCAACGATCGTCATACGCAGGCATGAATGCGCCAACCTCAATGACTTCGAACGTCTTATCCGTTGCCATCAATTTGATCTTGGAGCCGGCACGAATCGCTCCGTCCATCACGCGGACATAAACAATGACGCCTTTGTAAGGATCATAATGCGAATCGAAAATAAGCGCCTTGAGCGGCTTGTCCGGATCGCCGGGCGGTGCGGGAACCTTCTGCACGATCTGTTCCAATATTTCCTTAATGCCAATGCCGGCTTTCGCCGAAGCTAACACAGCCTCGCTTGCGTCCAAGCCAATCACGTCTTCAATTTCCTGCTTGACCCGATCCGGCTCGGCGCTCGGCAAATCAATTTTATTAATGACTGGTAAAATTTCAAGGTTATTGTCTAACGCCAAATAAACGTTCGCCAGCGTCTGTGCTTCAATGCCTTGCGCCGCGTCAACGACGAGCAAGGCTCCCTCGCATGCGGCCAAACTCCGGGATACTTCGTATGTAAAATCGACATGTCCAGGCGTATCGATTAAGTTCAAAATATATTCCTTACCGTCATCCGCCTTGTATGTCAGACGAACAGCCGTCAATTTGATCGTAATGCCTCGTTCCCGCTCCAAGTCCATCTGATCCAGTACTTGCTGCTGCATCTCACGTGAGGTCAGCGTCCCGGTATATTCAAGAATCCGATCGGCCAAAGTAGATTTACCATGGTCGATATGAGCGATAATGGAAAAATTTCGAATGTTGCTTTGTCGTTCGCGTAAGTCTGTCATGCCTGACCCCCCACAAATTTGTTTTCATTATAACAGTTATGAGGAGGGTTTAAAAGATGCCATGTGCTTGCCATGCAGCATGTCATTTGCATATTCATTAATGCAGGATGCCGTCAAACACGGAGACGATCAATTCAATGCCGCCACGGGCGGTGCGCTGCAGCACAGTGCCGGTTGCATCAGCCAGCGAGCCTACAAGCGTCGACTCCTGCACAATCTCAGCCCGCGCAAACGGCGCTTCATCTTCCGACGCACCATCGGGTTCCGTGTCAGAGGCCGCTTGTCGTTCGTCATCGGCAGTGGGCCATTGTTCTGTCTCCAGTCGTCCGTGGACGTTCTCGATGCCATGCGTCGCTAAGTCCACACCATAGAAGATGCCAAAGCAAACGAGCAGACCAACAATGATGAGACGTGTAAAAAATCGAGCGATCATCCTTTATGCCCTCCTGTATTTGCATCAGCAGGCGCGAACGCGCTTAGCACGTCTTGCTTGGCCGGAGCGTCAACCTTCTCTGCATCCCAGAACACATCCGAGATCATCTCTGCCAGGATATCGATCGTTCGGTACGACTCCTCCAGCGTATTCTCCGGACCGCCTACTTCAATTAAGATCGCAAAGGGTGAAATGTGCTGATTGTATTCTCCGTTGCCTGTTTGAGCAGTTTTGCCAAAAATGCCACGCGACAAACCTGGGTATTTCTCCTCTAGGCGCTGATGAATTTGCTCAGCGAACGCCTCGTTTTGCTGCCAGTTCGGATTTTGGTGACCGATGACAAAATATACTTGCGCATATTCAGTGCCGTCAATTTCGACGGTTGTCAGATCACGCCGCTGTGAATCTCTATGAATATCGAAATAATATTGCAACGCAGGATAGGTTGCCGACGCTTCCTGGACGGTCTTGAGCGAGTAGCTGTACGATAGATTATAATTGAAGCCTTGCACCGTGCTCGGATAATCCTTATCGGATACTTTGGTGCCGATTCCTTCTTCTTCCAGTCGCTCTGCAAGCCGCTTGCCGAGTAGCGTAATGTTGATCTCAGGATCATAAGCATCGCTCAATTCCGTAACGCCTGGCAATTCCGGCACCCATGATTCTCTATTGTGAGAATGATAAATAAACGCTCGGATGTTCTCCCTGTCGTCAACCGACACCGGCTGACCGGGATCAAGCCCGGCTTGATCGTCCGACTCAGCACCAGACTGCTGCTCGGAAGCTGGCGCTTTCTCCGAAGCCGTTTCCTTGCCTGGGATGAGCTTCTCGCGAGCCGGAGTATGGTCTACAGGATATACATTCGGTTCTGTTGCAGCTCCTTTGCGAAACAAGACGGCTTTCTCTCTGCCCAACCCCGTAATTTCATAAGCCAACATGCTGCGCGGATCGAATGGGTTAATTCCTGTAAGCGATTCGAACAACACTTGCGAAATATGGTGAGCGGAAACAGCGTCTTCATTCGTCTGTCTATGAAAATTTGCCACTTCCATCGCCAGCAAATCGATCAGCACTTCGTTAGGCACCTCCGCTGCAATGCCCTTCATGGAGGTTTCGGGCGACTGCGCCAGTTGACCGAACAGCCAGACCGCAAAGCCTATGACGACGAATAAGGTAAACGTACCGGCTGATAACATGACGAAGAGCGAACCCATAGATAGTGCGCCTACATGACCGCTCATGCCTCTCCTGGCTTTCCTAGATCCGTGCAAACTTGTTCTCGGCAACATCGAATAGCTCCTCCTTCGTAAACTCTTAAACTAGTAACTAGTCTATGAGGAGTGCGAAGGAGATAGAACAAGTATTCAGGTTGCTTGTCGTGGCAGCTCGCTCGCCCGCTTCTGCACTAATGGGTGTAGGCGGCTACATTCGATGAATCGACGGCTTCGTGCAGCGACGCGTTAAGTCCGCTGGCGATAATATTGCCAATATCTTCAATGAATTCATCGATGTCTTTCGGAGTTACGAGCAAATCATGGCCGATTGGACTAAGCACTTCCTTTACTAATTCGTATCTTTGCGGCTCGGATAATTGATCGAGCAAACCAAAGATTTGATCCGTATGATCAGTGCGCTTCTTGAAATGCCGAATTAACAGCTCCATGCTGCTCGTCACGATCGTAGAAGCGTATACGACTGTCGGAACACCGATCGCAATGACGGGCACGCCGAGCTCTTCCTTCGTCAGACCTTTGCGCTTATTGCCGATGCCGGAGCCCGGATGGATGCCCGTATCGGCAATCTGAATCGTCGTATTGACGCGATCCAGCGCTTTCGAAGCGAGCGAATCGATGGCGATGACGAGGTCTGGCTGCAGCTTTTGGACGAGCGCATGAACGATATCGCCCGTCTCGATCCCGGTCGTCCCGAGCACGCCTGGTGCAACAGCACTTACTTGCCGGTATCCCGGATGCACTTGATCGGGCATCAGCTCGAAGTAGTGGCGGGTCACCATAATGTTCTCGACGACGATCGGCCCGAGCGCATCGGGCGTGACGTTCCAGTTGCCAAGACCGACGAGCAGCACCTTCGCGTCAGGTGAGATGTTCAAATGAGCGAGAAAGCGTTCGAATTCTTGGGCGAAATAAGTCGCGACCCTGTTTTGCAGCTTGGAATCCTTCTGTCTAAGACCGGGCACTTCTATCGTAATGTAATGTCCAGGCTCTTTGCCGATGGACATCGCCCCTTGCTCGTTTTGCACTTCGATTCGCGTAATTTTCACCCCGGACTCTTCCCATATATCCGTCTTTACCCCGGGCAGCTCAGCCGCTGCGCCCTCCGCTCCATCAGCGGCTTCCTTCGCTTCCAGCGCCAGGTCAATATGCGCCGATCGTTCATTAAGCTCTTGATTCAAGTTGACGTCCAGATCGTAAATAGAGCGTTGTTTATGAAAGTGAAATGGTTTTTGGCGATTCACACCTGTATCCTCCTTGACTTCTCCTGAGTTCCTTATGCTTCTTGATGTGGTGATGGATACCAATATTGTGCGTCGCCTGGCGGAGGATTATACTTGCAATTGGTTCAGCTATGTATAAGACTCGCAAAGCCACTCTTGATCATGCTAAAAATGATTGCATTTTGAACATCAGCGTGTTAGAATACTAAAAGTTGTGAGAGGATACGACATGGCAATTGGTAAGGGTGGAGGTGAATCAGCATGCCAAATATTAAATCTGCTATTAAACGCGTGAAAGTTAGTGAGAAGCGCCGTTTGCACAACGCATCGCAAAAGTCCGCTCTTCGCACTGCAGTGAAAGCAGTGGAAACGGCTGTTGCAAATAACGATGTCGAAACTGCCAAAGCTGCTTTGATCTATGCTTCGAAGAAGCTGGACACAGCCGCTTCCAAAGGCTTGATTCATAAAAATGCTGCAGCAAATAAGAAATCAAGACTTGCGAAGAAAGTAAACGCACTTTCCGCACAAGCGTAAAGCTTACGAAGCGAATTTCATTGAACACATAATAATGAAAGCACGACAAACTCCCGAATGCGAGTGAAAGCACCGGGAGTTTTTTGTTTCTTTATTTATGATGCGGCTATGATGCGGCGATTTCGAGTAAGAACATTTCGAGTCCAAGAATCTTATCGATCTTGCCGCTCTTCATCTGATAATCGAGCTCAGCCAGCTTCGTAATCGCCGCCATCAGCTGCTGGCTCGTATAGGCTCGGCTTTGTTCGTGCGCTAGTTTGACCGGATACGGATGCAGGCCGATCATACCGGCGATCTGTTTGTGCATGAACCCTTGATCCGCCAGTTGCTTCACCTGCAGCATAATCCGGAACTGTCTCGTAATGAGCGCCATGATCTTGATAGGCTCTTCCCGCTGCTTTAGCAGCTCGTGCAGCATCGAAAGCGCGGCATCCGCCCGCTTCTTCACCGCTTCTTCCACAAGCATAAATACCGTTTGCTCCGAATTTTTGACGACGAGCTTATCGATCGCTTCCACGGTAAGGTGTCCGCTCGGTCCGATATAAAGAAGAAGCTTGTCCAGCTCGCTTCGCAGCGCTTGCAGCGCCGTTCCCGTCGAAGCGATCAACCGCTCCGCAGCACCGGGCGCAAGTGTGCAGCCTGCTTCCGTTACTTGCTGCTCCACCCAACTGACAAGTTCCTTATCGGACAGATCCGTAAATACGACCAGAGCACCGAGCGACTTCAATTTCTTCGTCACTTTCTTGCGTTCATCGAGCTTCTCGCTATTCGTAATCAAAAAGATCACAGCATGCTCTGCAGGGGCTTGCAAATAGTCGTACAACCGGTCGAGATTGTGCTCGATTTTGCCCCCTTTGGCACCGGTCAGAAAATCCGCCGGCTGGGCGATGATTACTTTGCGTTCGGCAAAGAACGGCGCCGTCTCCGCATCGTCCAGCACGGCGTCAAGTGTGACTTGCGACAGGTCGTATTTGCTTAAGGAAAATGGTCTCGCATCTTCCGGCAGCAACGCTGCGGTCATCGCCTCCACGAATCGGTTCAGCCTGTACTGTTCAGGTCCGAAGCACACATAAACAGGCTTGATCTTGCCAGTAAGCGCTTCATTTAATAGTTGATCAGCAGATAAGGTCACGGTGCTTCCAGCACTCCTTCTTCCTCGCTGGACAGATCTATATAATATGCTTCGTTAGAATTCACGCCCGCCTTGAACGTAAGCCGCGCATCATCTTGCCATTGCAAGCTTCCGAGCTTGATATCCGTATAGGTTTGTGACGTATAGACGACCTCCTGAGCTGCGTTCAAGATGACGATGCGGTCGTCCTCAATATAGGCCAAATATTCGTTGTTTGGCGAAACGAGCCCGGCTTGATCTAAATGGTGCAAAGATCCAAGCAAAATGTCTGCTTGTTCGGCATTGTTCCCTGTTGACGAACCCTCAGTGACTTGCTTATTCTCATCCTGCACATCGTAACGCTCACGCGCCCCTTCCGGCGGCCGGTCACCTACACTGCTGGTATTCAGGCCGCTTACGCCGACACCGTCCCCGCTCGCGCCGCTGTCACTAGACGAACTACCTTCAAATTTGATGGTCACCTCTTCACCGTTATATTGCTCCGCCGTATATTGAACTTGTGGATCTGCCATTGACTGTATTTCGTTACCTGCTTGCGGCGGAGCTCCTCCGGAAGACGGATCATCACTTGAAGTGCCCGCGTTGTGAACAACACTCCGTGCAGTGGAATAGTCAGATGCCGCTACTTCCGCCGCATCGCTCGCCTGCATCCTTTCCGCTGGTCGCAGGTCGTCCCAATTCACAATCATCACGCCAAGCAAAATACCGGCAGCGACGACACCGCCTAACATCGTGTAAGGAATGCGACGTTGTCTGCGCGAGCTCCTATCCATACGAGTTTCGCTGTCAACATTTTGTGCACTGGCCGTGCCTGCTTGGTTCATGTTGTCAATTTCAACTAATTTGGGCATGATCGCATCAACCAAGCTTACTGGTGGATATACCTTGGGTAAATTGGTCAATTCTTCTGTTAACCGTTGCAGCCTTCCCATCATTTCTTGACACGAAGAGCAGCCCGCGATGTGTTGTTCCAGCAATCTCTGCTCTTCCTCGTTGAGATCGAGGTCAAGATGTCGCTGCATAAATTCCATCACCTCTTGACAATTCATCCCCTAACACCACCCTTCTGATAGTCTTGCAACAGTGTCTGCAGCTGCTGTCTGGCACGGAATAAATAGGATTTAACGGTGTTCAAAGGCAAGCCTAGCGATTCAGATATTTCGTTGTAGGAGAAATCCTGCAAATATCGCAGCACCACTACCGCACGATAATGATCGGACAGCTTGCTGATGGCTTCTCGAATATCTTGTGAAATATAAGTGGCGACCACTTCGTCTTCCACGCTCTGATCGGAAGCGAACACCATTTCATGTTCATCTATCGATACCGTTGGCTTGATTCTACGGAATTTGTCTATGCATATATTCGTCACGATTCTCTGAACCCAAGTTTTGAACTTCGCTTTCTCTTCGAAGGAATGAATCTTAGTATAAATACGAATCAATGCTTCCTGGGCAGCATCCATCGCATCTTGTTCGTTGCCTAATATATAAAAAGCCGTTCGGTAAACGTGATGTTCAATTTCGCGAAGCAGTTGGATCAACGCATCGCGATCACCGGATTGAGCAGACCTGATCAGTTCTTGCTCTACCACCAGGATCCCCCTTCCTCGCACCCCTATAGACGGGTTGATATCTTATTATGTTGCATGAGCATACCGGATTGTCTTCTCTAAGAATATCAAATTATGCTGCAAACGTATAGAAGCACGAGCTGGAATCGTCACTTTGTGATTTCTCGCTAGTATAGCAGCGGGCACTTCGCACTTACAGTGAACTTATCATTACGGAGAAAGCTTCGTTCGCAGTTTGAGACCATGCGGCGTTGCCATATATTGCACTTCTCCGTGCAGGTCGGTCCGATATGTCTGAATTTGCCGAGCGGCCAGCCGTTCCAACACTTCTGCCGTCGGGTGTCCATAATGGTTGCGACCGACGGAGATGACCCCTGTGGTCGGCTGCCAATACGCTAGCCATTCATCTGATGTGCTGTACTTGCTGCCGTGATGGGCAACCTTCAGCACATCAACAGCTTGACGCTGCATATCGCCCGATATGTTTGATTCCCGCAAATGCCGCAATATTTCCTGCTCTTCCCTCGTCCCGATATCCCCGGTCATCACAAATGTCGCTTCATACATGACGAGCACAAATACGACACTTAAATCGTTCTGATCCGCAGCGACCGGAACGAACGACCCTCCCTGGAACCCGCCGATAGGATGAAGGAAGGTTAGCGAAGTGTGCGCATCCACTTCCCAATTCATACCTGATGATACGGGATACATGGGGATGCCTCGGCTTTCCGCACTTTGTACTAGCCGCTCCCAAGCGGCCGACTGCTTGGCCGTACCATTAAATAAGATACGCTCCGTCGGAATATGCTCAAGCACGGCATGCAAGCCGCCGATATGATCGGTATCCTGATGCGTCGCAATAATCGCATCCAGCTTATGAATGCCGCGTCGCTTGATGAGCGGCACAAGCAAATCCTTGCCGACTTCGAAAGGGTCCTTTCGCTCGCGCCATTCTTCCCCGCTCTTCGCAAAGCGAATGATGCCGCCGCCATCAACCAATATATGCTTGCCATGCGGCGTACGAATGAGAATGGCATCGCCTTGCCCTACATCGAGCGCACTGACGATACCTGTGCGCGCCAAATGGTTTCCCGCATAGCCGTACACGAGCAAGGCTAGCATGAGGCTGGCAGTCATCACCGAGACGATCCGCCGCCAGCGCAACCGCCCTTCATCTCGCAGATGCGGCCATACGATGACGAAGCCGATGAGCAGCATATAATAAGTGACAATCCACCACACAGGAACTTTCGCCCAAGACAATTGGAAGCGTTCCTGAGTGGAAGTCCACTCTACAGCTTGAAACAGCAAGTCACTCAGCCACATGACAATCGCAGCGGGCACGCTCGCAAGCGGCGGCGCGACGAAGGACAAGCATAATGAAACCATGCCGAGAGGAAGGATGACGACACTCACCATTGGAACGAGCAGCAAATTCGCGATCGGAGAAAGAAGATGAACGCTGTGAAAATAATAAATGATCAGCGGAAATGAGAAGGCTTGCGCCACAACGGTCACGCTAAGAGCACCCGACAGCACTGCCGGAAGCTTCAGCAACGCCGACATTTTCGGTACGAATAAGATCAAACCGAATGTGACGATAAACGACAGCTGGAAGCCAACATTGTACAAGTAGTACGGATTCCAGAGCAGCATGCCTACAGCTGCTAGAAGAAGATAGCGAAACGTGTCCTTCCAGCGGTTGTTGCGCAAGGCGATGAAGCCAAGCATGGCCATAATCCCGGCACGCATCGCCGACGGTGCAGCGCCCGTTGTAAGTACATACAAAGGAATCAACAGCAAAATGATAGAGCATATTTTTTCCTTAGAGAGACGAAGAAGCTTAAGCAGCGCGAAGCATCCGGCTGCAAATACACCGACATGCAAGCCTGAAATCGCCAGGACATGCGTCATGCCAATATCCGAAAAGCGGTCGTATATGTCCTGCGGAAGCTCACTGCGGTCACCGATCAACAGCCCTTGCATAAAGCCGTCAAATGGCTCCGCGTAGTGCATGGAAATACGCGCAGTTAACATCTGACGAATCGAGTCAACCAAGCTAAAGAGCTTGCTCACATGCCACGAATGCGTCATGCGCATCTCTGCGTCCTGTAGTCCGATCGCGGTAAGCTGCCAATGAATGCGCTGGTGATGCAAATACGTGCGATAATCAAAATCACCGAAATTACGTGCGACGTTAGGGAGCTGGAGCGTGCCTGCAAGTCGCAGCGACATGCCTCGCCGCCATGTTAGCGCCACTTGCTTCTCCTCCTGCTCTTGCAAATAGATCGTAACCTGCAATCGTTCGCTTAGGTCATCATATGTGTTCGTTTCAGAGACATCAGAAGCGTCAATTTGCTCGGCCAGCATTTGCAAGCGAACTCGATCTCCGTCTACTTCCACCGGAGAGACGATGACGCCCGTCACCGTTACCGCTTGCTCGGCCAAGCTTGTCGGCAGTGCGGAGCGGTTGTTCGCTTCAGTCCAATATCCATACAGCGCAGCAAGAAGTGCCAGCAAGATGGTCAGTGCGGCTTGGCGGAGCGAATACCACTCCGCTTGCCATTTGTGGAATACGGTTGCCACTAATACAACTATAAGTATAAGAGCTGCGATTGCAGCCAGCCGGTTGGACAAGCCCGCTGCGATCCCGGCAATGATCGCACTGGCATGCACATAAAAGATAAACCCGTGCGGCAATCTCTCCTCTCCTTTCATGCAAACAAAAAAACACCTCTTCCCTGCATAAACAGGAAAGAGGTGCTTCCTCATTAGCGTATATTTAGCGTAATGTGGCTTTTGATCCTTAGGTAATGGATTCGCAAGTGATGTGCTTTCGATTATACCGTGCCAGGTGGAGGAGAGTAGTCTGTCAGCTGGCGAAAAAAAATACCTTTCTGCTTCATCAGCTCGACTACTTTATCTTGATCCTTCGGATACTCCCGATTGTACACTATTTCCTCGATGCCGCTGTTCGCAAGCATATTCGCACATGTCCAGCAGGGCTGATCGGTCACATATACGCGTCGCTCCCTCGCGATCACTGCGATCGGTGAACAGCAGTAAGTTCTGTTCCGCATGGATCGTGCGGACGCAGCGCTGCTTCTTCACGATCGTCTCCTCGCCGCTGTCCAGCACTTTCTTCTCATACTCTTCCACGAGCATACATCCCGCTTCCTCACAGTCCGGTACACCGGACGGCGCTCCGTTGTACGCTGTGCCGAGCAGCTTCTTCCCTTGCACGAGCACGGCCCCGACCTTTCGTCTGCCGCAGCGCGATCTGGTCGAAGCCATATAGGCGATATCCATAAAATACGTATCCCAATCTTTGCGTCGATGTCCTGCGACGTTCCTTTCCACCTTGCGGTTCATCTTGTCGCGACATTATTGTTGGCTCGCTTGAATCGCCTGATCCAGATCGTCGATGATGTCCTGAACATTTTCCGTTCCGACGGACAAGCGGACCATTCCCGGTGTCACCCCGGTCAAAGCAGCTCCGTCTCCATCAGCTGGGAATGCGTCGTGCTGGCCGGATGAATAATGAGCGACTTGGAATCCCCAACGTTGGCAAGATGGGTGAACAGCTTCACGCTGTTGATCAGCTTTTTTCCGGCTTCGACGCCGCCTTTGATTTCAAATGTCAGGATCGCCCCTGCGCCATTCGGCAAATATTTTTGTGCCAGCTTATAAGACGGATGCGAGCTCAGACCCGGATAGTTGACATTGGATCACCACGTCGTGCTCCTGCAAATATTTCGCGACTTTCAGCGCATTCTCGCTGTGCCGTTCCATGCGCAGATGCAGCGTCTCCAGCCCTTGCAGCAAGCAGGAAAGAGTTGAACGGCGAAAGCGATGCGCCCATATCCCGCAACAACTGGACGCGTGCCTTGATGATATACGCAAGCGGTCCGACCGCATCGGCGTATACGACCCCGTTGTAGCTCGGATCAGGCTCGGTCAGGCCTGGGAACTTGCCGCTCGCCTTCCAGTCGAATTTGCCGCCGTCAACGATGATCGCCGCCGATCGACGTACCGTGGCCGCCGATAAATTTCGTCGCCGAATGAACGACGATGTCCGCGCCATGTTCGATCGGTCGCATGAGGTACGGGCTCGGGAATGTGTTGTCGACGATGAGCGGAATGCCGTGCTCATGGGCGATTTTCGCCACCGCTTCGATGTCCAGAACGTCGCCGCGCGGATTGCCGATCGTCTCGGCATAGAGCGCCTTGGTCTTCGGCGTAATCGCTTTGCGGAAATTTTCCGGATCGGCCGGATCGACGAATTTCACGTCAATGCCGATTTTTTTGAGCGTAATGCGCAAACAAGTTGTACGTTCCGCCGTACAGGCTGGAAGCGGATACGATTTCGTCTCCGGCTCCAGCAATATTCAAAATGGCATACGTGATCGCGGCTTGTCCGGACGCGGTTGCCAGCGCACCGGCGCCGCCTTCCATCGCGGCTACGCGCTTCTCGAACACATCCGTCGTCGGATTCATCATGCGTGTATAAATATTGCCCATTTCCTTCAGCGCGAACAAGTTGCCGCATGTTCCGTATCGCGAAATCCGTAGGAAGTCGTTTGGTAAATGGTACGCGCGGGACATCGTCGTCGGATCGATCGATTGTCCGCCATGTACCGCAAGTGTTTCGAGTCTCAGTTTGCGTTCTTCTGACATTCTATTCCCCTCCAAAAGGTAACATTGTCCACCTTTCTATTTTCGCACAAAGCACTGGGAAAGGAAAGTGTTTTCAAAAGAAGCTCGGCAAGCGATCACAGCCTTTTGCCTCATTCTAGCTTTACTAATGGTTTGAGCGTTTGCAGCGTCTTCTCGCCGATGCCCTTCACTTTGATCAATTCGTCTACGCTGGAGAACGGCCCGTGTTCATTGCGGTAATCTAAAATCGCTGCGGCTTTCGCCGGGCCGATGCCGGAAGCTGCTGCAGCTCAGCCGCAGTAGCCGTGTTTAAAGCAATTCGCGTATCGTCTGATGAAGCTTGCTCAGGTGCAGACGGTTGCCTGGCGACTAACATTTGATTTGCTTCGTTGTCGGTTGTCGTGTCCACTGGTGGCTTGTCGCTTGCATGCTCCTCCTCCAGCGGCCGCTTCACTGGCTGCCACTCTTCTCGTGCGACCATCCGGCGGGCGGGGGGAGCAAAATCGTAAGCAGCCAATACGTGATGGCTCCGATCGCCAAAATCAAGCATACATATCGCAGGATGGTCAATAGGCGATTTGATGATAACATTCACATCCCTCCTTGCATTGTGTGAATCTGATTTTTCTATTCATATTTAGGCGGATGTTCAGCATATACATGAGAAAGGTTGCATGGCATTTTCCATGGGAGGTGGTCACGATGAAGATCGGTTTCATAGGAACGGGCAGCATGGGCAGCATCCTCATTGAAGCGTTCATTGAATCGAACGCAATAAATCCAGAGCAAATGATGATTAGCAACCGCTCGCGCGACAAAGCTTTGATACTTGCGAATCGATTTCCGGGATTGTATGTCGCGGACGGCAACGGTGAAATCGCCAGGGAATGCGACATGGTGTTTATATGTGTGAAACCGCATGAATACAAACGTGTGATTGACGATATTAAGCCGTATGTACAAGAGCAGCAAATTGTGGTGTCCATTACCAGTCCCGTATTAATTAAGCATCTGGAAGATCAGCTGCCGTGCAAGATCGCCAAGATCATTCCGAGCATTACGAATTATGCCTTGAGCGGCGCGGCTCTGTGTATGTACAGCGAACGCATGGACGCCGCATCACGTGAATGGTTGGAATCGATGCTGAGCAAGATCAGCACACCGCACCATATCGAAGAACGCTTCACGCGAGTCACCTCGGATCTTTCGAGCTGCGGACCGGCTTTTCTTTGCTATTTTGTCGAGCAATTCGTCCATGCTGCTTGTCAAATAACCGGCATCCCGCAGGACGAAGCCACTCGGCTTGTCAGCGATATGATGTACGGCACCGCCAAGCTGCTTACAGAGAAGCAATTTACTCCGGCTTCGCTACAAGAGCGTGTTCGTGTGCCCGGCGGCATTACGTCGGAAGGGCTGGACTTGTTGCAAACTAGTCTCGACGGCATGTTCGAGCGATTGATCCAAACGACCCATGAAAAATACAAAAACGACCTTGCCAAGGTGGAGACGCTCTTTTACGGACAAAAAGCGTAAACCATACCTGGTTGCAAGGTCGCTTAAGGACTTGAATTTCGTAATGATCGAATATTAATCTGTCACAATGTTGACGATACGGCCTTTGACGGCGATGACTTTGCGGATATTCTTCCCGTCCAAAGCTTGCTTCACCGTATCCCGGGACAAGGCCAACTCTTCCATTCCTTTCTCATCCAGATCTGCAGGAATCTTCGCCCGATCAATGATTTTCCCTTTAATCTGGATGACGATTTCGATTTCTTCATCTACCGTATACCGCTCATCATACTGAGGCCAAGGCACATACGAGATGCCTCCGCTGTGGCCAAGCCGTTCCCACAATTCCTCCGCGATGTGCGGCGTGATCGGGGCGATCAATTGAACGAAGTGCTCCATCGCCTGACGCGGAAGCTGCTCCGCTTTATACGCTTCATTGACGAAAATCATCAATTGGCTGATGCCTGTATTAAAGCGGAGATGCTCGTAATCCTCGGTTATTTTCTTCATCGTCTTGTGCCACACGCGCTTGAACGCTTCGCTGCCTTCACCGTCTGTAATTTTCGGATTCAGTTGCCATTGTCTTCCACGAACAGTCTCCACACCCGATTCAGGAAGCGGTAAATGCCTTCCACGCCGTTCTCGTTCCATGGCTTCGTCGCTTCCAGCGGCCCCATGAACATCTCATACATACGCAGTGTATCCGCACCGTATTCGTTGACGATATCGTCAGGGTTAATGACGTTACCGCGGGACTTACTCATTTTCTCATTGTTCGTTCCGAGAATCATCCCTTGGTTCACTAGCTTCTGGAACGGCTCCTTCGTATGCACGACGCCGATATCATACAACACCTTATGCCAGAACCGCGCATATAGCAAATGCAGTACAGCATGCTCGGCACCGCCGATATATAGATCGACCGGCAGCCATTTCTTCTGCAAGCTCCTGGAGCACAGCTGCTCATCGTTATGCGGATCGATATAGCGCAAATAGTACCAGCAGCTGCCCGCCCATTGCGGCATCGTATTCGTCTCACGACGAGCCTTCATACCGGTCTCCGGATCAATCGTCTTCAACCCATTCCGTAACGTTGGCAAGTGGCGATTCCCCTGTGCCTGATGGCTTAATTCTCAACATCCGGCAAGCAGCAGCGGCAAATCTTCCTCAGGTACTGGCTTCATCGTACCGTCCTCAAGATGGAGAATCGGAATCGGCTCGCCCCAATAACGCTGACGGCTGAACAGCCAGTCACGCAGTCGATAGGTCACTTTGCCCTTACCTTTGCCATTTGCCTCGAGCCATTCAATCATCTTCGCAATCGCCTGTTCGTTGTTCAAACCGTTCAAGAAGCCGGAGTTCATATGCTCGCCGTCTCCAGCATAATGCTCCCGTCTGCCATATCTCCGCCTTTAACGACCTCGACGATCGGCAATTCGAATTTCTTCGCAAACTCCCAGTCTCGCTCATCATGCCCCGGAACCGCCATAATCGCTCCTGTACCATACCCAGCAAGCACATAATCGGCAATCCAGATCGGCACGCGCGCACCGTTGACCGGATTGATCGCATACGCACCTGTGAATACACCTGTTTTCTCCTTCGCCAGGTCCGTGCGCTCAGGTCGCTTTTGCGCGCTGCTTTTTCTTGATATGCTTCGACTGCCGCCTTCTGCTCCGCCGTCGTAATCGAGGTCAACCAATTGATGCTCCGGCGCGAACACGCAATAGGTTGCACCGAACAACGTATCCGGTCGAGTCGTGAATACGGTCAAGCGTAGCTCGTCTGCCCATCAATCGCAAACTCAACTTCTGCGCCCGTCGACTTGCCGATCCAGTTGCGCTGCATATCCTTGATGCTTTCTGGCCAGTCCAGCTCTTCCAAATCTTCAAGCAGCCGTTCTGCGTATTCCGTAATTCTCAGCATCCATTGACGCATCGGTTTGCGAATGACCGGATGGCCGCCGCGTTCACTCAGACCGTCAATGACTTCCTCATTGGCCAGTACAGTACCGAGCGCCGGACACCAGTTGACAGGCACCTCCGCAACGTAAGCCAGACCTTTCTTATATAGCTGTAGGAAAATCCACTGCGTCCACTTGTAATAATCCGCATCCGTTGTGCTTAATTCGCGATCCCAATCGTAGGAGAAGCCAAGCGACTTGATTTGCCGGCGGAAATTGTTTATGTTCTTGCACCGTAATATCGCGCGGATGCTGACCCGTATCCAGCGCATGTTGCTCGGCCGGCAAGCCGAAAGCGTCCCAGCCCATCGGATGAAGCACATTATAGCCCTGCATCGCTTTAAGCGGACACGATATCCGTGGCCGTGTAGCCTTCCGGATGACCGACGTGAAGCCCGGCTCCTGACGGATATGGGAACATATCTAATGCGTAAAACTTCGGCTTCTATCGTCATCCAACACTTTAAATGCTTTGTTCTTATCCCAATATTGCTGCCATTTCGGCTCCAGCTTCTGTGGATTATAGGCAGCATCTTTCAGCTCTTGATTCATATGAAACCTCCTGCCAAACGGAATATAAATAACTTCTTGCTGACTGCGACAGTGCGCCAGTGAATTTCCAGTCTGCCAAAAAAACCTCCCGCCGCTAGCTGACAAAGCTAGGGACGAGAGGTTAGATCCCGTGGTACCACCCTAGTTAGCGCAGTACGTTCTTCGTATGCACTCACTCTGCCCCGTAACGCAGGGGATACGGATTCAGCATGAACGTATGACTGCCGAATCAGCTCTGAGGTTGGTTCGTATTGGACAAGTGCCGACTCACACCGAACTGCCGACTCTCTGAAAGCTTGTCTTGCATACTACTATTCCTCATCATTGCCTTTCTAAGCAAATCCAATTCTTCTTGCATTATAGGCTGATGAACGAACAGTGTCAAGAGGAGCGAAAACGGCTAGACCATCGCCTGTGTTATGTCCCTTTAGCTCGGCTATGCGAATGTCACTTTATTCGAGATGGAAGCGTCGCAACTGATGGAGCGAAGCTCACATATCGCAATCTGCCAGAGACCATGTCGAACATTGTGCAACTGACCTGACCGGTCGTGACATTTATATGATTTTTCATACAGAAACGTGAAAAAAAGTGTGATTCCAGCGAGTTTGTATGATTTGTCATACAAATTTGCCCCTCTCATCGCTATGAGTGAGGATTTTGTATGATCTTTCATACAGAACATCACAAAATGCCGAAAATCGAATTGTTTTGTGTGATCTTTCGTACAAAAGCAGTTCAAAAGCAGCCGCGATATCGCCAGCCATTCCTTACAACATACGCGCAAATGCGTCACGCAAGCCGTACAAGCATTATTTCACTGCACAAAAAAACATTCGCGACGCATGCTCCTCTACCGGCTGCCAAGTAAAATCAGCAAAGCCTTCCACTCGCTGAAAACCCGCTTTCTTCAGCCAGCTCGTCAGCTCTGCCTGCGTATATGCACGCTGCCGATGCGTCTCCAGCACGCGCCGGAAAAGCTCGGAACGCTCCTGCTCCTGCTCCTGCACGAATATCGTCAGCTCATGGGTGATGACCGCGCTTCCTGGTTCCAGTCGCTGTACCAAATATAGGCCAGGTCATCGTCATCATATGTATAAGGCTCATGCTTCGCGTACTCCATGTATTGCCGCTCAGTCAACACGTCGAACACGAATAGACCGCCGTCGCGCAAGCCTTGAAAACGGATGTGAAAGCGGCCTTTATATCATCTTCCTCGAGCAAATAGTTCAAACCGTCGCAGAGACAAATGACGCTGTCCGCTGCTTGGCCGATCGTCCACTCCCGCATGTCTTGCTGCAGAAACATCACACTGCCGCCTGCCGCTTGAATGTTCGGAGCAGCCTGATCGCTGCGCTCCTGCGCGACGGCCAGCATGTGCTCGGACAAGTCAATGCCGACAACGTGCAAACCTTCCTGCGCCAAAGCTGTCGTAATTCGCCCCGTGCCGCAGCCGAGATCGACTACCGTTTGCGGCGCGAGTCCGTATCTTCCCCACGCTTCGCGAACGAACCTCTGCCATTCATCATAAGGCATGTCCGCCATCAGACGATCATATAAGGCGGCAAAATGTTGCTTGTACGATTCATTCACGCTTTTTTGCTCCTTCGCCACTGCCTTGCAGTTCGCCCTGCAGCTCGCCTTGCGGCGTGTTAGCCGACTGCTCACCATCTTCACGCAAATACGTCCAATTGCCTTCCTGGTACACCAAGCCTTCTTTCATCAGCTTGCCGATCGCTCGCTTAAAGGCGCCTTTGCTAATATTGAACCGCTGCAAGATAATATCTGGCGGCGTCTGATCCGAATATGGCATCGCGCCATTGGACGTTCCCGCAAAAAATTCAGAAGCATCTCCGCATCTTCTTCCCGCCCCACTTCCTTCGGCGGCCGCATCGAAACATTGACGCGTCCGTCTTCCCTAATATAAGTCACGCGTACTTGCACCGCTTCGCCTAATCGCAAGAGTCGCGTCCGTTCCGCTTCATGCAGCATGGCGAATACGCCGAAGCCGAACTCGCCGCCCGGAATCAAGAGGAACGTCGCTTGCTTGAGCGGCTTGTACCTCTCGCCTCCATCCAGGTGTTGCGCCAGGACATCGGTGCGGGAACGGTCAGCTTCTCCAGTTGCTTCTCTCCCGCAAGCTTGGCAATCATGCGCTCTTGTTTGTCATGGGCGAGGGTGGCATAAACTTCGTCCCGACTTGCGGCCAAAGACTGCGCAGTTCAGGAGAACTCAGTATACGGAAGCAGCAATTGCCGCCCCGAATCCCATCTCCAGAAAGCATCCCATTCGTTCATGGATGTCCGCCACTGGCAGCGCAGACAAGATCGTGCCTTCAGCGATCGCCGGCGTCTTCATCGTCGCGGTCAGCCTGCCTTTTTCGATCATGGAACAAGAAGACGCGCAAGCTCTGCTTGATACGAATCTCCTCTGTTTGCTTCATTGTATGACGAAAGCGCATCCTGCTCGCCATCGGTTAAGTAATAACCGTTTGGGATCGACTTCACGCGCCACCGTTAATTGTGCGAAGCTTTCCGGCCCTGAGCGTCATACGGTCTCCACCACTTTGGCATCAGACCAAAGCCGCTCCAGGTTATAAAATTCCCAATCTCCCGGTGGAAAACATGCACCACAACATCGCCCGCATCTATGAGCACCCAGCGGGCGGCTTCCATTCCTTCCACTCCGCGCGAGCTGGTATCCCGCTTTTTCTATTTGCTCAATCGCAGCATCGGCCAATGCTTGCACTTGTCGGTTGGAATTGCCGTGGCAAATAACAAAATAATCCGTTACGAGCGAAATATTGTGCAAGTCCAAAGTAACGATCTGGATCGCTTTCTTATCATCCAGCGCTTTGACGACTTGGCTTACTAATTGTTTTGATTCCTCTTTGACTCACGAAGCGTGCCTCCTTATTTCATCAATTAAACTGTTACGCGCTAGGAACGTAAGCGGGTAAATTTTCTTCCCTTTCGTTATTAAGAACGTAATCGTTCAATCGAAACCGGCGACAAGCGCTTCCTCCAAGCTTCGTTTGGACAATTCGCGAATTCGATCGACTCCCGGAAAGTCCCGCCCCGGCTCGATATAATCCGCCAAGCAGACGATCTTGTCTAAGAATCGTCATGTTTTTATCGGCCGGATGTATGAAAGCGAATCGCATCCAGCACTTCCTCGTCCTTGATCGCAAACTGCGCTTCCGCCACGAAGGCACCGACATGCGAATGAAGTAGCTGTACGTCGTATTCCAGCATATCCGGGTATAGCTGGTGCTGGACGATAATCTCCCTCTGCTTGTCTGCCGGCCAATACTTGGCCACGTCGTGCAGCAACGCCGCCAAATACGCTTTGTCTGCATCCGCACCGTACTGCTGTGCGAGCTGCACCGACGTCTCGATCACGCCAAGCGTATGCTGCCATCGTTTGTCCGTCATTTGCGCTTTCACATAGCTTCTTGATTTGCTCAAGGTTCATATAACTGCCTCGCCTTCATATAATTCAAGCCCGCATGCGGAACCATATAGCGTACAGACAGCCCTTTCGTGATCCGTTCTCTAATACAGGTGGAAGAGATGTCAATCGGAGAACGGAGACAAGCTCCACGCGGCTGCGGACAGCTTCATCTAAGTACCGATAAATCGATTTCGGTGCCGGGTCTAGCGAATCCGACAAAGCGAATCAATTTCCCCTGAGCTTCTCAATCTCATGCCAGTGAGGCAAATATCTCACCATGTCCGCGCCAATCATCCAAGCAAAATCATAGGTTTGGATAGTGCTTTTTCAGCATCTTAGCTGTTTCAATAGATAAGAAATGCCGCCGCCTCCTAATTTCCAGTCTAGCACCTGAAACCGCGGATGATGTTCAATCGCGAGCTGCCACCTGCTCAATCTTCAGACCGCGTTCGCCCCGGGAGGCCCTTCTTTGTGCGGAGCCGCATGCGTCGGCACGAACCAAACTTCATCAAGCTTCGCTTGCTCCGCAGCGTATTCGGCGGCCATCAGATGACCGATATGTATCGGATCAAACGTTCCGCCCATTATGCCGATCCTCATCTTGCATTCCTGCCTCCTATTGACCTAACGCCTGCTCGACCGCTTGCCGCATCACTTGCACCGGAGCCTGCTGGCCGGTCCAATATTCGTATGCGTATGCACCCTGGTAAATAAACATGCCGAGACCGCCATGAATGATGCAGCCGTGCGCCTCTGCTTCTCGGAGCCAGCGGGTGATGCGCGGATTGTAGATCAAATCGCTGACGATCGTACCCGGCTTGAAAATCGTCGGATCGAGCGGTCGCTCTTCCACATGCGGGTACATGCCCAGCGAGGTCGTATTGATGACGATGTCTGTTTGTTCCTTAATATCATCCAATTGATCCATTCCCATTCCGCGAATGTCTACATGTGCGGCCAAAGCTGCAGCTATTTGCTCAGCCTTCTCCATCGTCCGATTGACGATGCGAATGCTAGCTGGCTTCTCCTGAGCTAGCGCATAGGCTACCCCGCGGGCTGCTCCCCCCGCTCCGATGAGCACGATATGGCGCCTTGCAAATCGACTTTGCACTCTTCCTTCAAGGAGCGCACATAACCGATTCCGTCTGTATTATAGCCGATCAACTTGCCGTCTTCATGGACGATCGTGTTGACGGCGCCGATCACTCGCGCCCCTTCATCGATCTCATCCAAAAACTCCATCACCGCCTGCTTATGCGGGATCGTAACATTGGCCCCGCGAAAGCCGAGTGAGCGAAGGCCATAAATGGCGTGCTGCAAATGCTCCGGTGTAACATGAAAAGCCATATATATCGCATTGATGCCTGCCGCTTGAAAAGCTTGATTCATCATCAGCGGCGACATGGATTGTGCGATAGGATCGCCGATAACGCCGAAGCGCATCGTTGTATGATCAATGTTCTGCAAACTATTACCCTCCCACGCACTCACATGGATGCGACCAATGATTTCCGTTGTTAGCGCCAGTATGATTGAACGACTTCAATCCATGCGCCACTAACGTAGAGTGCGAGAAGCAGCCATTGATTATCCCATCAAGGAAGGGCGCATTGTCACTTTGATTCCTTTCGGCGCCTGGATGTCAATGGTTGCTGCTTTCGTACCGTTCACTTGAATCCAGCCGAGACCGGAGATGGACAGGTCAACCTTATCCCCAGGGGAAATCTGAAAGCGATGTCGCGTAAACGGCGACAGCTTATGCGCCTCCTCTCCCTCAGGCGGGGCAAGCAACTTCCCTCTATGCTCCTCATATAGCGCATCAGCGCGCTCCAGCTTCGTGCGATGGATGTGAATTTTATTCGAAACATAGCAGGTGAATGACCGGTGCTCACCTTGGACAAAATCCATGCGTGCCAATGCACCGAAAAATAGCGTCTGTTTTGCATCCAACTGGTAAGTGACCGGCTTGATCGTCTTGTCCGGCAACAGCGCATTGACCGTACGCTCATCGACGATCTCCGTCAATCGATACGGATAGACGATGCCCGGTGTATCCATGATCGCCTCCCTTCCACGAGCGGAATGCGCACGATGTCTAGCGTTGTGCCGGGATATCGCGATACGGTAAGCTCGGTTTGCAAATCGCTGAAGCGATGAATGAGTTGATTGATCAAGGTGCTCTTGCCGGCATTGGTTGCCCCGACAATATAGATGTCATGTCCACGGCGGTGCACGTCCATCGCTTGTGCCAAGAGCTCGAACCCTTTGCCATTCTTCGCGCTGATAAGCACGATATCGATCGGTTTGATGCCGTTGTCCTTCGCTTGCTTCTGAACCCAGTTCTTGACGCGGTTCCAGTTAAGCGATTGCGGCAGCAAATCCAGCTTATTGACCGCAAGCAAGATCGGATTGTTGCCGACAAACCGATGCAAGCCGCTGATCAAGCTCCCTTCAAAGTCAAACAGATCGACGATATGGACGACGAGTGCCTTCTGTTCAGCGATCCCGCCAAGAATGCGCAAAAATTCCCCCTGATCCAGCGTCACAGAAGCTGCTTCATTATAATGGCGTATGCGGAAACAGCGCTGACAAACGGGCGGAGTCCGTTGCAGCGCTTTCTCCGGTATATATCCGATTGATTGCGTATCCGTCGTCTGCAGCTTTACGCCGCAGCCCGTACAAATGAGAGTTTCATGCATTCGGTTTTCATCATCCTCCAATAAACCTTCGACTGTAAGCCATATGTAAAAAGAAGTTATTGTTTCATTAGTTTCGCCAGAAGCTTCTCCAACTGCCGATTGATACGAGTCGGCAACCCTTCATCCTGCGGCGCAATCGGCTTTACCAGATATCGTATACAGCCCTAATCGTTTGCCGCCAAGCACATCGGTTAACAGTTGATCCCCGACCATTACAACTTGCTCGCGCGGCAGCTTCAGCAAGGATAAGGCCGCAAGGAACGATCGGTTGCTCGGCTTTCTCGCCTGATGAATGAACGGCATGCCGAGCGGTTTGGCAAAAGCCTCTACGCGCGGTAAGCGATTGTTCGAAACGATGACGACGCGAAAGCCATTGCGGTCTAATTCCTTCAACCATGCTAGCAGCTCCGGTGTCGCGCTTGGTTCCTTCGCACCGACTAGCGTATTATCCAAATCCGTGATGATGCCTTTAATGCCTCTCTGGCGCAGGGCATCCAAATCAATGTCGTAGATGGAACCCACTTTCATATCGGGAATAAATCGCTTCAGCAATCGGATAACCTCCACTCCTCTATCCTCAAACTATACCATAATCGCCCAAAAGCTTGCAAAAGAACCGCTTGATCTCGTGATCAGTCAGTTCAGTCAGTTCGATGGTCAATCGTTTGCACCTAACATCATGCGCAACAATAAACCCGGCCCATAGGTGTCTGCCCCTAGCAAGGTAAATATGACTGAAGAAGGGCAATTCACTCAAAACCGGGTGCTGTTTCCTGCTTACTTGTCATTGTGACTAGGTTCTTGTTGGCAATCTTTGCATAACCCATAAACTTCAAACCGATGATTCTGAATTTGAAAGTCATCCGGCAATGGGATCGAACGTCCATGTTCCATCGGGCAATATTCGAACGTTAATGTCTTTTCGCAATTCGTACATATCAGATGGTGATGGTGACTCGTCAAACATCCGCCGCGAAACTTCAGTCCCCGTCAAGGAAATAAAACTGCTCCAACACGCCCATCTCCGATAGCATGCGCAAATTGCGGTACACCGTATCGAAGCTGACACCGGGGTATTTTTGCTTCATATGTTCGTACACATCCTTCGGTGTCAAATAGGCGTCCGTTTCCGAGAATAACTGCGCCAGTGTACGTCTCTGATCGGTAATTCGCCAGCCGTTCTTGGCCATCATCTCCAGCATTTCTGTATCGGTAAAATGTTCTGACATGTCCCATAGCTCCTTACATGAACACGTATTTTCATCATCATTGTGCAGCAGCGACATGGAGGAAGTCAAATGCGGTAGTCGCTGCTGACAAGTCGTGACGGCTGAAATGCCGTCATGCAATTCGTTTGATCTTATGCTTGATTTCTTGGATGGAAGCTTGCACTCTTGCCACCTCTTCGTTCGTAAAGCGGCGCGGACTGTATTTGGCCCGTCTCGAAGTCATGCAACACCTTCCATAGCTTCTCGGACAGCGAAGGATATTGTGCGTCCACAAGCGGACGACCTCTCTGACCGTTTGATGATCTTGCCTGACTATCCTTTGCGCGACAAATATTGTAGCAAGCGGTTGAACTCTTTGATGATTTGTTCATTGGCATTAGCTGGCGGCCGCATCAGACCGATGCGCACTAACCACTTGCTTAATTGAACAACAGCTTAGACAGACCGGTGCGCCTTATGATCAGCCACGCTATAAGCAAAGACGGCCAATGTCACCGCTACGAACAGAATGATCCATCCGGTAGCGAGCCTTGGCTTACCTTGTTCCGGCGTCTCAGCTTGCACGCTGTCCGTCACCAAGTTATCGAGCGGTAATCTGCTGCTCCTCTGTCGGCGCGGTAACGACAGGCGCAACAAAGCCAGCGGTCGGTTCAAACATGACCCAGCCAACGTCTTCAAAATATACCTCCACCCAAGAGTGCGCATCCGCATTTCTGACCGTATATTTCACTTCGATCTCCGGCATGCTTTCGCCGCCACCTCTAAGGTATCGCTGCTCATAGAAGTAAGCAGCTTCGTCATCCATCACGCCGCTCGTATACCCTTTGACCCAGCGTGCAGGAATATCCAACGTGCGCACCATCACAGCCATCGAAGTGGAGAAATAATCACAATACCCTTCCATGATCTCGAACAAAAAACGATCGACAAAATCCTCGCTCGTGCCGCGTGATTCGTCCGGGGTATTCGTGTAAGCATAGTTCATTTTTGAGGTAAGTTTCGATTGCTGACGACTTTGTCATAAGGCGTCTCAGCATCCGCGGTAATTTGCTCGACAAGTCATATACGCGCTGCGGCAATGTTTCCGGCAATTGCACAAACAACCGGCTATCATGAACGAGTTCTGGTACAGAGGCTTGCCTTAACATCTCAGGCGTGGCAACCGGCACGGCGGACGTCACCGTATAGGACTGCAAGGGGGCACCGTCCGAATCGTAATCGATCGCGCCGGTTACCATGATTTCTCTGAAGACGCCATCGTACTGCTCGTTGCCGTTCACAGAATCGATGCGGCTGATCGGATAAGCTCCGAATATTTTGGGCGGTTCTTTATCGCCCACGAACCGAAACTGCTGCGTAAACTCACGAATCGGAACCGATTCTCCCAGCTTCGTCTCCGGTTCAAGATCTTGCTGAATGCCAAACACTTCGCTGTCCGGCAGCGAGCTCGGATTTTCCCAGCCGCTTCCGGTGTAGATCGATTTGGATTCACCCCGCCAATAGCTGCGCACGTTCGTCGTCACTTCAAACACTGGATCGTAGTTGTAGTTAAATCCCCCACCAAGCTGCGAATCATCGCGACTGTAGCCGGAAGTTGAGACCAGATTCAAGCCGAAGGAGGCGATCGCTGTCTGCGTGTCATCCTTCACGCTGAAGTTGACCGACTTGCCCTGCAATTGATTCCATGCTGTATACGGATCGACGAGCAATGGTCGCACGTTGGGAGAGATCAAGCTCATGATGAATATAAATGCCACCATACTGCCAGCCGTCAAGGTGATGCCCCATGGATATTCGGACAAATACTTCCACGTATCCGGATGCTTGTCGCGAAATTCTGCGAAATGGCGATTCACCATTAAGATTAAACCGCTGATGACGACAAGTGCGGTCTCGTCCCATAAATAGATGGCAGTATACGAGTCGGTAATGGCAAATGCGATCACACTCATAACGGTAGCCGTAAACACTTGCGCCCGCGTCTTAAGCAAGAAATTCAATAGCAAATAGGCCGCTGATGCTCCGAGGCCAAACCAGAAATAAGGGAAAAACTGCTCAGCAAAACGCACGACAGATATGGCAAATGCTCGCCATGATTCATCACTGAGCATATCGGTCGCCCACGGCAAGATTGCCAGATGCACCAGTATAACGCTGACTACATGGACGATAAAGCGAAGCCAGCGTGGTAGTCGAACGAACAGCAGCTCGATGGCAAAAGCGGCAAATAGTAAAGTGAATACGATCTGCGAGGTTTCCTCAAGCAAGTAGTGCTGGAACCAGCGCGCATACTGCCAAATGAATACGATTAAGGCAGCTTGCCGGATGAGATGCGTCCAATTCAGCCGCATTATCCACCTCATCGCCATCCGCCTCCCAACTTCCCAGGCAGTTCAAATATGGAGCCGATACGATAAGACGGGATGCCGATTGTGCGCAGCTCTTTCTGCCAGGACTCGATTTCGGGATTGGGCGCAGGAGCGATCTGAATGACGCTGCTCTTCGCTCCGTACATCTTGCAGCTGCGTACGATTTGCAAGAATGGAGCGTCGCTGCGGGCGGTAATAAAGGCTAGGAACAGCCTGCCATCCAGCTCTCTGCGGTGTCTTTGCAGCACTTGCTCCAACGGCAAATTGCCGCCCGGCTCGATATCGATCAATCGATTCAACAGCTTCTCGTACATCACCTTGCCGCGTCCCGGACTGAGCCAGTAATCGTCCGGCTCGGTCGTGAGCAGCCCGATCGGCAAATCTGTGCGCTGTGCGTAATCCAACAAAGATGCAGCAGTGGACACCGCTGTCTCGAACTGCTCGCGACTTTGGTAATGGCTTGCCGTATCCAGCACGATCAGCATGCGCGGCAGCGATTCTTTCTCGTATTCTTTGGACTTCCAGGTGCCGGTTCGCGCCGAGGCGTTCCAATGAATACGGGACAGCGGGTCACCGTGAATATATTCGCGAATCCCGTTGAACTGCGTCGTCTCTCTCTGCACTTCACTATTGATAGAGTTCACATGGCGCCCGCGGAACAATTGGTCAAGGTCGAACCAATCGCTGATCGGTGCTTTTTGGGGATATACGGTGAAGGAGAGAGGGACGTGAATATTTTTGCTATATTGATAAAAACCAAAAATATCTTCGACCGCACAACTCGTCTCGCCAAACGTATAACGACCTCTAGCGAGCGGCGGAGTCGTAAGCGTCAGCTCGCCGCGCCTTCGCCAATCGGGTACGAACGAAGACTCGAACGTCTGCTCCTCGCCATTGCGTCTTTGTAAGCGGTCTGCCACCAACACATACGGAATTGGGATGATGCCCGGAATATGAAAGCGCATGTGAATGTCCACACTGGAGCCCGCTGTAATTCGTTCATTGTCAATTTGCGGAATGCTACGCGTAATTTGGATGCCGCTGATGCCGCTCTTGCTCACCGTGTACAAATACAAGACGATAGCTGTAAATCCTGTAAACAACATGAAGGATAATTTGCCGCCCTGAAACAGCATGTAGAACAAACAAGCGACCCAGATGACCGCAATCAGTCGAAAGCGCGAAGTATGAAGAAAAGACATGGCTTCATTTCTCCAGTCTGATTGGTACTTTGACGCTCTGCATAATTTCATCCAATACGGATGCTTGTGTCGTTCCATCCATGGAAGCCTCAGGGCGAAGGATGAGACGGTGGCACAGCACATACGGAGCGAGCTCCTTCACATCGTCCGGCAAGCAATAGTCGCGTCCCTGCAAAAAGGCAAAAGCACGCAATGCTTTGGCGAAGGCGAGCGACGCTCTGGGGCTGGCGCCCAAAAGCAGTGCACGGTGGCTGCGCGTCTCCGTAATGATCGACACAATATAATCGATAATCGATTCATCAAGATGGACGGATTTGACTCGGGCTTGAAGCTTCTGGATCGCGCCGATGTCCATGACTGGCTCCAGGCTGTCCAGCGGATTGTAGCTGCTTTGCCCGGCGATCATCGCTTTCTCCTCATCCCGGGTCGGATAGCCAAGCGAAAACTTCATCATAAACCGGTCAAGCTGTGCTTCCGGCAAGCGATACGTGCCTTCGAAATCGATCGGATTTTGCGTGGCGAGCAGCATGAATGGCTGCGGCAGCTCATACCGATCGCCATCGACGGTGACATGCCGCTCCTCCATCGCTTCAAGCAGGGCTGATTGGGTCTTGGTCGTCGCTCGGTTCACTTCGTCAACGAGCAAAACATTCGACATGACCGGCCCCGGCCGGTAGACGAATGATTCTGTCTTGGGGTGGTACATCGAGACACCGGTAATATCCGTAGGCAGCAAGTCCGGGTTACACTGGATGCGGCGAAACTGCCCTTGTATCGACTGCGCAAGCGCTTTTATTAACATGGTCTTACCCGTACCAGGCACATCCTCCAACAACACATGGCCCTCAGCGAGCAATGCAGTTAATAACAGTCTCGACTTCCTTATCTTTCCCATAAATACAGGCGTTCAGATTAGCAGACAGACGTTGCATGTATTCTGTCTCTTGGATCGTTGATGACATGCCCGATTCCTCCTCCGCAAGTTAATGTGATGTTAAGTCGTTTGAACAACATTTCCTTGAATGACATCTATACATAAAATTGTAACAAGAAAGCGGTGCCAACGTATAGTCACAATTGCTCTAAAACCGTTTGTATAATCTCACATACTTTGCCATTCAGGGAGTTTCAAACTGTATGCCATTCAGGTTAGAAAAATTGGATGTTGTCGATAGCTCGGGTACAGTAACGGAAATTGTGATGGAATAAAGGAAGGTCATGATAATTGGAAATATCCTTTATTTCGTAGATAAATCGCGGTTTTTGGCGAGGTAGCGGAGTTGCAAATTTCCGACTATCCGTTCGTACAAACCGACTTCAACGAATCATTTCTTCGGTTCAATCCGCTGGATATTTGCAGTTGACTTATGAGGAAATGCCGAGTTACCAATTTTAATTGGATCTTTGCAATATAATCAGTTGCATCGAGATCGATTTACATGAAATCTATCAGTTCCAGTCACATCGCACGTGAAATACCGTTGACGAATGCGGTGTCCATACACATCGACCGTTACGGTCCAAACGTTGACCTCACCTCACACCATTCTAGCCTTTCGGTTTGACGAACAGTGCAGCTAAGAACGAAAAGATGATCGCTGCGGATATACCTGCGCTGGTCACTTCGAATATTCCGGTGATCACGCCGATCCAGCCGTCCCGCTGAAGCTCTGATATCGCTCCGTGCACGAGCGCGTTGCCGAAGCTCGTGATCGGCACGGTCGCTCCGGCACCGGCGAATTTGATCAACGGTTCATATAGTTGGAAAGCATCCAATATCGCGCCGCACACGACCAGTGTGCTCATCGTCGCCCCCGGTGTCATCTTGAAGACATCCATCATGATCTGTCCGATCACACATATAGCTCCTCCTACAATGAATGCCCATAGAAAGATCATCTTCTATCGCCTCCACTCTCGATGCAGACCGCATGCGCGATACACGGAATACTTTCTCCTTGTTGGTACGTCAGCGGCGACAACAAGGCACCGGTAGCGACTACCAAGATGCGATTCAATTCCCCGCGCACCATACGCTTGAACAAGTGACCATAAGTCACGACTGCTGAGCAAGCACAGCCGCTCGCCCCGGCTTGCACAGGCTGCTTCTCCAGATCATAAATCATCAAGCCACAATCATAAAAATCGGTTTCTTTAATCGGCACTTTATGCTTC
>CAVWLN010000056.1:0-9818 GCA_963755735.1 uncultured Paenibacillaceae bacterium | reverse complement strand
CCCATCCCAAATCTTCGTAAGGATCGAATTTCGACAATTGCAGCTTGTCCTTCAATTTCCTTAGCTTGGTTGACTGGTACGGGATCGCAGCGAGATCGTCTGCCGGCTTCTTCGCCGGGTCTTTCGTCAGCGGATACTGCTCGCCAGTTATTGCATCGAAGTAAGCTGCTTGCTTCCGTTCTTTATGATACACCTTCCAGTAGGCCGCGAACGGGTACAAGTAGTGACGCTCGATGACGAGCGGCTCTTTTAGCTCAGCAGCCGACGAACTTGCATGCTCGGAAAAGGACACGCCAAGGAGCAGCGTTTGCAGATCGTCAAGCGTTGCCGTAGCTGGCAGAAGTCCGTGTTGAACCAAGCTTTCCCGCAGCGTCTCCTTGCTGAACAGCGGGCGTTCGCCTACGCCGTATTCGGCGAGGCGAAATCCGCCTTCCTCTAATGCCTGTACGACCATATAGCCGATCGGCGAATTGCTCGCGCGTAATGTGTACTAGCCAGCCGTGAGTACCGGGCCCGAGCGGCTCGATGACGTAACCTGCTCCTTGCCAGGACGAAAGCTTATGCTGATCGGCTATGGCGCGCATCCAGCTCTCGACAGTCGCATCCAGCTTTGCTTTAGGATCGCTAGTTTCCAGCTTATCGATGTTATGATCTGGCCGCTCCACCGACGGGGCAGGAGCTAAAGGTGTAGCGTGCAGACTTGACGATAAGGTGACGGACAGCAAGACGATGATCACGATTATTTTCTTCATCATATTCCACCTATCGTAATAAATTATTTTTTATGATATTTCAGTCATCGAAACTGCTTGTATGGCATATCGTACTGAGATTGAGCCAAAAAGGCTGTTAAAACCTGTCATGTGGCAAAAAAAGTTTTCAAGCAAGATTTGTCACGCTTACGGTGCATTCGTCACCATTCTGTGCGCTGCGACAGGCCGCAGCAAATGGAAAATTCCGCAGCCTACGGCTGATACTTGCACTCTGGGTTTGAATTGCCACGTGATTTCTTCCTGGCGCGATCGGTATTCGTCCTCTATTTGCCGCTTCTCCTCGGCGTCCTTCGAATTTTGTATCATTTCCTGATAATAATCGCGGATTCGATTCCATTCGTCATGCATCCGCTCTTCCGCCTGTGCCGCCCACGTATGATCCTGACGCTTGACATGGCGCTCCAGCCAGTCCTCCAGCTCTTTGGCCGCGCGCGGCAAGCTGAGCATATCGTTCAGATGGGTATGAGCGGGCAGTCTAGGGGTCAGCACTCGGGACGTCAGTTCGTCTTGGAAATTCGTATAGATCTCCCCGGTCGACAAACAGATACCCAGGGAATGCAATTCGTCTCGCTTCATGTCACAAATAAATTCCACTTTAAAATTAACGGACAAGTAAGAGGTATATCCGGTCGGCTGGCCCGGTACGAGCTGCTCACTGTCCGGCTGCTCATAGAGATGGACATACGTGCCAAGCTTGCGGGCCGAGTCGAAGATTTGGTTCAGTCTGCCTGAGCCGAAGGTGATCGTCTCCTGCCGCACTCGGGCAAGTCCACTATTCGGAGTAAAGCCGAAATACGTGCCGAGAATGGAACCGCTCGCTCGCATGGCATTCTGGCCCGTTGACTGACCAGCCAGCACTCCTGTGCCTACGCCGCTAACTGGAGCTTGCCCGTCACGCTGAAGCGGCTTGAGCTTGCTGCTTTTGCACATATCGCGCATGCTCATCCGGATCAAAAATAAACTGCATGGACATCGTCTCCGGCTCTGCTCCCGTACGCTCCACGAAGCTCCAGTAATACGGTCTGTTCGTCAGCGCCTTGTCCGCCTCCGGCGATAATTTGACGGTGATAAAGCTTGGATGCTTCTCGATGATTTGACAATCCGTCGCTTCGAGGTATCGCTCGACGAACTTGCGAATTTGTTCAGTGTTCATCTGCTGTCAAGCCTCCGTATGCAAGGTGGTGTCAGGTGAAGCGGTGCTTAGTGGGACGTGCCGCTCGCCCATGGGAAGCAAGTCTAACTGATGCTCGGAGGCGGACAATTTCTGTTTCTCCCGGTGAAACGTTTCGCCGATATGATCAATGCCGCGTCGCAGCTCTTCCTCGGAATTCGATTCCAGCATGATCTTGAAGCAGACTGCTCTCTAATGTTGCGGAGCGCTCCATCCGTTCCAGAATGGCATCCAGCTCTCCGATGACAAGCTCGAACATGTTGATCTTCTCATGCAGCAAATTGACGATATGCTCTTCGATCGTCCCGATCGTCGAGAAGTTATAGATGCTGACATCATGCTCTTGCCCGAGCCGATGAACGCGTCCGATCCGTTGTTCCACGCGCATCGGGTTCCACGGCAGATCGAAGTTGATCATGTGATGGCAAAACTGCAAATTGATGCCTTCGCCTCCGGCCTCTGTCGCGACGAGCACTTGCGCACGGCCGCGGAACAGATCCATCATCCAATCTTTCTTGCCGCGGTTCATGCCGCCGCGATAAGGGACGGCGATCATATCATGCTCTTTGAAGTAATGCAGCAAATATTCCTGGGTAGCCCGGTATTCCGTGAATACGATCACTTTGTCGTCGATTTCTTGAATGAGCTCCATCGTTTTTTCCGCTTTCGTATTGGCCTTAATCTGCTTAATCTTGCCGACAAGCTCCCAAATTTTCGCTCGTAGCGGCGAATCTTCCGGCAGTCTTCTTGAACAGATTGACGAGCGTAAGAAATACGGCATCGCGGCTGGAGCAAACTTCGCGCTGCAGCGTGACGAGCGACAGCATGCTGCTGAAATCGCCGCCAGCATCTCTGCATAGCGCTCGCGTACGAATTCGTGTCACACCGTCGTACAGCGCTTGCTCCTCCGCAGATAATGCAGCGGGATATTTTTGCACATGACGCTTTGGTAAAGTTCGATGTCACCGTCGCGCGGCGGTTGCGAATCATCACCTTGGATAGCTCCTGCTTAAGCAGGCTCTTCGTTCTTCGGCATGCGTTTGTCTACGACGAATTGGTCTTGAACTCGCTTTGTCCGCCAAGCTGCCCAGGCTTTAGCAAAGTGATCAAATTGTACAGCTCGCTCAAGATCGTTTTGCACAGGGGTGGCGGTGAGAAGCAGGCAATATTTTTTGCGAATTTGTTAAGCGAATTGGTAGTTGGTGTTTTTTTGTTTTTCATTTTATGCGCTTCGTCGATGATCAGCATGTCATATTCCGTGCCGAGCACGATCTCCCGGTGTGGATCGCGCTTGGCCGTGTCCATCGAGGCCACGACGACATCGTATTGCCCACATGTAAGACTTTTTTTGCGCAACAGCCGGGATGCCGAATTTCTGATTGAGCTCCCGTACCCATTGCAAGACGAGAGAGGCAGGCACAAGGATCAGCGTCCGCTTTACGAGACCGCGAATCATATATTCTTTCAGGATGAGTCCGGCTTCGATCGTTTTGCCTAGACCGACCTCATCAGCGAGGATGGCGCGGCCGCGCATTTCGGTTATGACTTTGCGGGCAGCGTCCAGCTGATGGGGAAGAGGGGAGAGCTGGTTTAGATGCGACAAACATTGCAAGTCGTCAAATCTACGGACGATCTTGCTCTGCTCCGCCTCGTAGGCCAATTCGTAGAACGGCCATTTATCCCACGGACCGTTCTGTTCGAGGCGTGCGGACAATTGCTCAAACCACTCCCGATCGAACTGGATTTGCAAATGTTCGTTAATTTCACGTACGTTAGGCGGCAGCACCTGTCTCGTCATGGGAATCCTCCTTATGGTGCAAACATCGCATAGTAGCCGCATCCCCGTGCAATTTCAAGGCTGTTGAAGCAGGGATTGGCCTTTAGCCTGAGACGAAATCATTGAAAGTGATCAAGTTGTTTCATAGTATTAACGGAAGCTTGCGGTTTCATAAGTGATGGATGGCATTTTTGCTTGGAAAGGGTAAATTTTTCAGGCTGTGTGACACTTGCTTTGTCCTTGGGTTCGCCATGAAGTTTGAGTATAATAGATAAGATATTTGTTAGACATTTTTGCAAAGCGAGGATGAGAGCAGTATGACGACATGGCGGTTTATTCGTTCGGGGCCTATGGATCCTGCTTGGAATATGGCGATCGATGAAGCGATTATGAATGCGGTGGCGGAGGGGCATGCTCCTCCGACTTTGCGATTTTATGGCTGGAATCCGGCGACGCTGTCGATCGGATATTTTCAGAAGGCGGAAGATGAAGTGGATTTGGCGAAGGTGGAGGAGCAAGGCATCGGCTTCGTGCGCCGTCCGACCGGCGGACGTGCAGTGCTGCACGATCAAGAGCTGACATACAGCATGATCTTGCCGGAGACGTATCCGAACATCCCAAGCTCCGTAACCGAATCGTACCGCGTGCTTAGCAACGGCTTATTGTACGGATTTCGCCGCATGGGGCTGCAAGCGGATATGGTCAATCTGGCGAATGAAGAGGAGAAAGCGAAATATACATCAGCCGGCTCAGCTGCTTGCTTTGACTCTCCGTCATGGTACGAGCTAGTCGTCGAAGGACGGAAAGTGGCCGGCAGTGCACAGGTCAGACAGAAGGGCGTAATTTTGCAGCACGGCTCTATCTTGCTCGATATGGATGTCGACTTGCTGTTTGATCTGCTTTATTATCCGAATGAGCGGCTGCGTGAACGGCTCAAGCAATCGTTCAAGACGAAAGCGGTCGCGATCAACGACATTAAGCGAGCGCTTGGACAAGCACCGGCTTCACTGGCGGATGCGGAGGCGGCGTTTGCACAAGGCATACCCGAAGGACTCGGCATCACGCTTGCCGAAGGCGAGCTGTCCGAAGCGGAACAGGCGGATGCGGGGCGGCTTGTTAGAGAGAAGTACGGCAATCGCGATTGGAATTTTCGGCGATAAGAGCGTTAATTTTTTCAAATAGTACGTGTTAGTACGTGTCGTTTGCGGCGAGCAAACATCACCGCACCATGGCTGCGTCGCGGCCGTTCTTTTCCGGCCTCGGCCAGACGTATGGTTGTGTGCATTGCTGGCGACAAAGCAGGGGAGAGCACAGCATAAATGGAACCGACGTGCTTCGGCTTACTTCATCGCCTGAATGCTCTGCTCGAACGCTTGTTGCAGCTGCCGCGTAACTGGCCCGGGTGCTCCGCTGCCGACAGGCCGACCATCGATCTTAATGACTGGCGTAATCTCTGCCGTCGTACCGGTGATGAACGCTTCGTCCGCATCCTGCAAATCATCGATCGCAAAAGGTGCTTCGTTCACTGTGATCCCTAGCCCCGCAGCTAGTCTAATCACGACTTGCCGCGTAATGCCGTGCAAGATCCATTGGTCGGCCGGGTGGGTGAAGATCGCTCCGTCACGCACGATCATAAAGTTCGACGCACTGCATTCGGTGACGCGGCCTTCGCGGTGCAGGATGACTTCATCGACGCCTTGCTCTTTCGCTTTCTGCTTGGCAAGCGTATTGGGGAGCAGGTTCAACGTTTTCAAATGGCACATATGCCAGCGAATATCGGGTACTGTAATCGCAGTGATCCCGGTCTCCATGCTGGAGAGCGGGCGCGGCAAGTCGTTGCAATATGCGTATAGAACCGGCTCAAGCTGATCCGGGATCAGATGTGATCTCGGAGCGATGCCCCTTGTGATTTGCATGTACACAATGCCGTTTTCCATCGCGGATGCCGCAAGGAGCTTGTGAATTCTGGCCAAGAGTTCCTCAGTACTACACGGCAGACGCAAATCGATGCCTTGCGCGCTGCGAACGAGTCGCTCCAGATGGGCATTCGGTTCGAACAGCTTGCCGTCATATACCCGAAAGACTTCATAAATGCCGTCGCCAAAGTAATAACCGCGATCATCCGGGGAGATCGTCAGCTTGCTCTTCGGTATGATGCGATCATTGTATAAGACAGGGGAATCCATGAGCATACACCTCATTCATACGTCGTTATGATCATTTGTAAAATCTTCATAATATGATTAAGCTACCAAATGAAGTTTGTCCGTGTCAAAGATTTTTCCGCGGCATCCATATCGTGGATTCGGTCGATACAGGTAGGAATAACTATGATCCCGTGAAGAAATAGGACCTCGTTCCACCAATCGTCCTACAAAATATTTCAACAATATGACGAACGGTGTCGAATTCATCCAATTTATATCAAGTCTTAAAAATGGAGATATAATGAGAAAACGAGAGAAAAATAGAACCTGGTCTTTCTTCGCCCAAAAAATTAAAGTTTCGCGAACTAGCATCACAATATGTAGTGGTGTAAAATGAGACACACATACAACATATTGTTGTTTTACATACGCTAAACATAATCGAGCACAAACGATGAATAATTTTTTTTGCGAATCTTGCCGTATATGGGCGAAAATCGTTGTTTTTCGGTTTTTTTTGTGCGTACATCAGGGAACAAATTCATTTTGAGTTGGGAGGACGATGTGGGTGGCTGAATTGAAAACGAAAGCAAAACTAACAGGACTAAGCGAAAAAATCTTTCTGGATCGATATGCGATGAAGGATGCCGACACGAATAATACGAAGGTTGGTGATGTGGTGCTTGTTTTAACGAAGGACGATCCGAAATTCCCGACGAAGGAAGTCGGTGAAGTCATTGAGCGAAGCGGTCGCACGGTCAAAGTCAAGCTCCGCAGCGGGAGATTGTCGAATCCGATCATGGAGAAACTGACGCTCACGATCGAGAAAACGCCGGAGCAGCTGTGGGACCGACTCGCGAAGGCGATTGCCACGGTGGAGAAGACACCAGAGAAGCAAAAAGAATGGACGGAGAAATTCCGCTGACATCTTGGAAGACTGGAAGCTTGTGCCGGGCGGACGAATTGCCGCGGGAGCCGGAGCGAGCGATGAGCTGACGTTGTTCAACTGCTATGTTATTCCGTCCCCGAAGGATTCAGCCGCGGCGGCATTATGGAAACGTTGACGGAAATGACGGAAATTATGGCTCGCGGCGGCGGAGTCGGCATTAATTTGTCTTCGCTGCGACCGCGCCGAGCGATCGTCAAAGGCGTTAACGGCTCTTCCAGCGGCGCTGTCTCATGGGGCGGATTTTCAGCTATGCGACAGGACTTATCGAGCAAGGCGGTAGCCGCCGCGGCGCGCTGATGCTGATGATCAATGATTGGCATCCGGATGTGCTTGATTTCATTACAGTGAAGCAAAGATGGGCTCAGGTCACCAACGCCAACTTATCCGTATGCATCAGCAATGACTTTATGAAGGCTGTGAAGGAAGATCTGGATTGGGAGCTCGTATTTCCCGGATACGTCCGATCCGGATTATGATGAGCTGTGGGACGGCAATCTGGACAAGTGGAAGCAGCTCGGCAAAAAGGTCAAGCATTATAAAACGCTCCGAGCTCGCGATATTTGGCATACGATCATCGAATCGGCCTGGAAATCGGCCGAGCCAGGCGTCGTGTTCATGGAATATTACAATCAGATGTCCAACAGCTGGTACTTTAACCCGATTATTTGTACGAATCCTTGCGGTGAGCAAGGCTTGCCGGCGTGGGGCGTCTGCAACTTGTCGGCGATTAATTTGTCGAAGTTTTATGATGAAGCGAAACACGATGTCGATTGGGAAGAACTGGAGAAAGTCGTTCGTTATTCCGTTCGCTTCCTGGATAATGTCATTGATGCAACGCCGTATCATTTTGAGGAAAATCGAGAGAACCAGAAGAAGAACGGCGTGTCGGTCTTGGCACGATGGGGCTGGCGGAGCTGATGATCAAGCTGGAAATCCGATACGGCAGCCGGAATCGCTGGAATTTCTCGATAAGCTATATGGCTTTATGGCTAGGGAAGCTTATTTGGCCTCGGCTGAAATCGCAGCGGAGAAAGGCTCGTTCCCGCATTTCGAAGCGGAACCGTTCCTGCAAAGCGGCTTTATGAAAAATATGATCGCAGCGTATCCGGAAGTTGGGGAAGCGATTCGCAAGCACGGCATGCGCAATGTGACCGTGATTACGCAAGCGCCGACCGGCAGCACGGGTACGATGGTGGATACATCGACGGGCATTGAGCCGTACTTCGCCTTTGAATATTATCGGCAAAGCCGGCTTGGCTTGGATAAGCAATATGTGCCGATTGCTAAGGAATGGAAGGATGCAGCATCCAGGCGAGGAGCTGCCGGACTATTTCGTCACTTCGATGAGCTTGAGCGCTGAAGACCATATTCGCGTGCAAGCGGCGATTCAGCGCTGGGTGGACAGCTCGATCTCGAAGACGGCGAATGCGCCGCATGACTTTACGATTGAAGAGACGAAGAAGTTGTATGAGCTTGCCTTCGACCTCGGCTGTAAGGGCGTGACGATCTATCGTGACGGCAGCCGCGATGAGCAGGTGCTGTCGACGAATGCAAGGATGAGGATAAGAAGGCTGAGCAGTCGCAGGCAGAAGCTGGAAGCTTCCGAAGCACCGGCAGCGTCGTCTGATCAGGTTACAGCTGCGGAAGCGGAAGCCTTCGCTGGAATGACGCAGGCGATCGCCTCAGCGTTTTCTGATTCTGGGCAGACCGCAGAGAAGTATTGCGAACGGTCAATATATGAAACGTCCGCAAGTTTTGCGCGGCTCGACATACAAATTTAATACACCGTTCGGCATGGCATATATTACGGTGAACGATTATGACGGGCAGCCGGTCGAGGTATTCCTGAACGTCGGCAAGGCCGGCTCGGACGTATTCGCGATGTCTGAGGCGCTTGGCCGCGTATGCTCCCTATTCTTGCGCTACGGCGATCATGGCGAGAAAGCGCAGCTGCTGATCAAGCATCTGAAAGGCATCGGCGGCTCCGGCGCGACCGGCTTCGGCCCGAACCGCGTGGAGTCGATCGCGGATGCAGTAGCGAAGGCGCTGGAAATTCACCTTGACCAGCAAACGAATGCGCCGTATGTGACTGCGGCTGCGGAGCCGGCAGGTCGGCAGCACCGGCGCCGCAAGCGGTGAATGCGCCGCAACCGAAGCAGCAGATCATCATGGGCGAAGGCCTTGATCTGTGTCCGTCCTGCGGTACGGCGTCGCTTATTAACAGCGAGGGCTGCAAGACGTGCAGCAACTGCGGCTACAGCAAATGTAGCTGATGCAAAAAAGCGAGACACAATGATGTGAATCAGACACATAGATGAGGCCAGACACGATGATGTGTCTGGCTTTTTTAAGTGCGCCCAGCATGGGCGCTATCTATAGGGTTCAAGTCCCGAATGGTGAAGGCAGTAGTAGCCATAGCTTAAGACAAGGGTGTCCATCGTGAGGTGGAATCTGAAGGAAGTCGGCGGCAAATCTCCGGTCTGAGGAACACGAACTTCATATAAGGCTAGCGTACGTTGGATGAGACTGCAAAACAAGTCAAAGTCCTTACTGCCGAAGGCGTACGAGAGTAAATGAAGCAGATAGATGGAGAGGAAGATAGCGTTCTTACCTGGGGAGATCTGTACGGTAAGCGAAGTAACTTCGTAATCCTGCTTGTGAAAGTAGGCTGAACGTACAGAAGTCAGCAGAGGCCATAGTACATAGGTTGTTGCAACAGCTTGCGGAAGGGCTGAACATGAAATAGGAATTGAACGTCTTGGCGTTCAGGTGAGCGATGAAAGCAGACAATCCGAAAGGACTTGCTTTCAAGGAGGATACGGTGAATTCCGTAGGGGACTTGGAGAGGGCAGAGCCCAGCCGTGGCACAAAGGGAGAAAACAATTCACGGAAAGGAAAGTTGTATCGAGATGATTCAGGAACTATTGTCACGGGAAAACCTTCTATCGGCATTAAAACGTGTCGAAGCCAATAAAGGTAGCCACGGAGTAGACGGCATGTC
>CAVWLN010000055.1:0-22471 GCA_963755735.1 uncultured Paenibacillaceae bacterium | reverse complement strand
CCAAATTCGATGCATCCAGCGATGACATGCTCGAAGAAGAGCTGCCGTTTACGTTCAACGATGCGGAAATCTTCGACCGTTCCGACCGATTACAGGCGCCTGATTGAGGCGCCCTATTTTTTCAAAATTCATGAGTAAAGGGGAATAAGGCAATGAGCAGTTTGCAAGATTTTCTGAATCGACATCCAGTTGATCACATTATTGATGAGGTAGTAGTATCTCCACGATTCCAGGATGAAAACGGGAAAATCATGAAGTTCAAAATTCAGGCGATGACCATCGTACCTTCGAGGATTTGCGAAAGAGATTTACGAAGATGGGCAAAGGTCGAAAGATTGAATTCGATGCGCAAGGATTCCACAACGCAGTAGTGATCGAGCATACGCTTGATCCAGACTTTAAAGATGCGGCAAGCATCAAGAAGCTCGGGTGCGCGTCTCCGGAAGAATATTTGGGGAAAGTGCTGCTCGCTGGCGAGATCTCTTAATGTTGGTGCAAGAAATTCAGAAGCTAAGCGGCTTCGATGTAGAAATGGAAGAGCTAGTGGAAGAAGTAAAAAACTAATCAAAGAGGGTGATAGCGATGCGAATTATGCCTATTACGCCCTCAACAAATATCACATCATGCCGTGGGAATTCGTCGAGCTGCCGCGGGAGCAGAAAGCGACGCTGATCGCGATGATCGATACGAGAATCGAAGCGGAGAAGAAACAAGCGCTAAGAGCCAAGGCGAAGCGAAAGTAGCACGGCAGGCGTTAGATAACAAGCGGCAAGCGTCTCACAGGGCGCTTGACCGCATGAAAGAAGGTGACAACGATGACTACGATGGCAGTAGCCTTACAGTCTGCGAATCAAGTGATCACGAAGGCTACCAAACAAATGATGGTATCCCAAAGAACGATTGAAAAGATCGTAGGACGCGGGATGCAGCGGAAATGTTTGTTGCGGTGGAGAGTCAGATCAGCCATCAAATTATGCAAAGTGTCGAAGCGCAGCACCAATTGAATGAATCTGTTGATAAAGGTGAGAAAAAATCGCGAAATTTCCTCAAAACATTTAAGACTGTGGTGAAATACCTGAAGCAAGGTGTCGAATTTGTGACCAAGACGAGTGATGCATTCGTCAACTCTCGGAATCGCTTGGAGCAAATTAGAGACGGCCATCAAACGATAGATCAGCTGCAAAGCAATATTTTTTCGGCTGCGAATCGTGCCCGAGGGGATTATTTTGTGATGGCGGATGCTGTTGCGCGAATCGGTCAAGCAGAAGCCTTTGCCATCGATGATGAGGCGATCGCCTTTACAGAGCTGATGCAGAAGTCGTTCCGTGCAGGCGGAGCGTCTCAAACAGAGCAGCAGTCGGGGATGAAGCAAATTAGCAATTCTCTTGCAATGGGCAAAATAAGCGGCAGTGATGTCGACCTGCTCATGCAGAATGCGCCGCTAATGGCCCAAGCGATTGCGGATCATATGCAAAAACCAATCGAACAAATAAAGAAGCTCGCAGATGAAGGTCGGGTCACATCTGAAGTTCTGAAGCATGCCATGTTTAAGTCAGCTGAAGAGATTAACGGGAAATTTAGCGGGATGCCGAAGACGTTCGAGGATGTGTTCGGAGAATTAAAGAACACAGCCTTACAAAGCTTCGGGCCGGTATTGATGAAGTTGAATGAACTACTAAATTCGCCGGCCGTTGTTGCGTTTATTAACCAGATCAAACAATTCATATCCGTAATCGCTACGCTAGCCGGTTACTTGATGGATGGGCTAGCGGGTATGATTGAATTTATTTCGAGCAACTGGCCAACGATCGAGGCGATCCTGATGGCCATAGGTTTTTATTTCCTGCCAAATATTATTAAACTATTGTGGGCGATGATCCCGCCGATCATCACGAAAGCTATCGCGTGGCTGGCGGCGAACTGGCCTATTTTATTGATTATTGGGGCGATTGCTTTGGTGCTCCTGTTCCTTTCTCAGATGGGCGTCACAGCAGAACAAATTCTCGGGTTTATCGGTGGGCTGTTCGGTACGTTGTATGCAGTTGTTCATAATGTCGTCGCTACGCTGTGGAATATCTTTGCATCGTTTGCAGAGTTTATTATGAATGTTTTTAATGATCCTGTTTATTCAGTGAAAAAACTTTTTGTGAACTTATTAAACTCAGTGCTTGATCTGCTTAAATCTGTTGCTGAGGCGATGGATTGGGTTTTCAGGACGAACCTGGCCGGTGGGATTACAACATTTCAGGACGATTTGGAGAAGTGGCTAGGAGAAGAGCCGGAAGGGTATAAGGTTGTCCAAAGAATGGAGCAAAAATCGTTCGAGGATGCGGCAAAGGCTGGGTATGAAATCGGCGCAGGACTGACGAAAGAGTTTGAAGATTTGACAGCCGGTTTCACCGCCTTTGAAGGTAAAGATTATGAAGAGGATGATAAGAAGGACATCGACAAGGTGAGGGAAGTTGGCCGTATCCGAAACACTGTCGATATTAGCAGTGAGGATATTAAGCTCATGCGAGAACTGGCGGAAATGCGAAACATTCAAAATTTCGTTACCTTGACACCGCAAGTATCAGTACAAACTGGTGACATTCGGGAAACGGCTGATATGAATCAAGTCATCTCACACATTACGAACCAGTTAACGTCTGAATTGGAATCTTCGGCGAGAGGGGTGTACGAATGAAGCCTTATGGGATTGAACTCAGCTTCAATAACCGAGAGAAGTTCTTCCAAATTCCGATCAATCCGGAAAGCATTACGATTTCCGACGGAAACAAAGGATCGACTTACGATATCGAAGCGTTAGGCGAAATTAACGTCGTGAAACATCGGAAGCTAACGGAGTATTCGTTTGAAAGCTTTTTTCCGCACCTGGGAATCATCAGCACTTGCTGGCCGTCGAAGAAGTGAGAGAGCCTAACTATTATATCGAATTGATAGAAGAATGGATGGCAGAGAGGCGGCCGATTCGATTCAAATTTATCGGATCTCAACTGGAGATTAATACCCCGGTAAGCATCGAATCGTTCGAATGGAAGGAGGTCGCCGGCAGCATTGGGGATATTTATTATTCACTGTCGCTGAAGAAATATGTGTTTTATAGTGCCATGCGATTTGATCCGTTTGCTAGACGTCTTATAGGCAGTGCTTATACGAGGCCGAACGAACGCAAGCCGCCTACCACCTATACGATGAAAGCCGGTGACACGTTGTGGGGCATCGCGAAGTCCCAGCTGGGTGACGGGAACAAATGGAGGGACATCCAGAGACTGAACGGGATTAAGGATGCGGAGATTAGACGTTTGCCTGTAGGAAAGGTGTTGAGGCTGCCCGATGTTGAAGCTTCTGTTGGACAATAAGGACGGAAACGTGTGGGACATCTCGCATCTCGTTACAGGCGTGACATGGAAAACGACGCGCATCGGCAAGCCAGGGAGCTTGGACTTTACTTTAATTAAAGGCTCCCTCTGGCAAGATCCTCAATTCCGATACAACAACGGGGATATCGTGGTTTGCAAGTATAACGGTGCGAATGTTTTCTATGGTTATATTTTTTCGATCGACGGCGGCAAGGAAGAGGCGGTCAGGATCAAATGCTACGATCAGATCAGGTACTTGAACAATGTTCAGACGTACGTATTTGAGAACAAAACCGCTTCAGAGATCGTACGAGCGATCGCCAAAGACTTCGAGCTTCAGGTAGGCTTCATTCAGGATACGAAGTACAAAATTCCGACGATGGTCGAAGACGGTCAGAAGCTGATCGATATTATTGACAAAGCGCTGGCGCTCACACTCATTCATACGGGGCAAAATTTCGTCCTATACGATGATTTCGGGTTGTTAACAGTGCGAAATATCGAAGACATGCTGATCGGCTTCTATCTTGGCGACAATAGTCTCATGCATAATTATGAGCTGAAGAAGACGATCGACAGTGATACGTATAACCGTGTGAAGCTATACCGGGACAACGAGTCAACAGGCAGACGCGAGGTATATCTGGCGCAGGACAGTGCCAATATCGCAAGATGGGGGCTGCTGCAGCTATATGAGCAAGCCGCGGATGAGTTGAATCCGGCTCAGATTAGCGAGAAGCTGGATATGTATATGGCGCTCAAAAATCGGGAAAATCGCCAATTGAAGCTAGATTGTATCGGTGATGCTCGGGTACGTGCGGGCTGTTATGTGCAGGTTGTCATTCAGGAATATAACATAAATCAGCCGTTCTTAATCGATGAATGTACGCATCGGTGGGAGGATGGCGACTATCAAATGAGCTTGGATTTGAAAGTGGTGTGATGAAAATGACCATGATCAATCTTATTAAGAAAGCCGCCAAAGATGCGATAGAAGCGAGCAATCCGGTGAGCATCCTGTACGGCGAAGTGCTGGAAAGTGATCCGCTGAAGATCTTGGTTGATCAACGATTCACTTTGACGAAGTCTTTTCTAATCCAGACGGATTCGACCACGGAGCTGAGCTTGACGATTAACGGGGCTCAATATACACTTCGCCCCCCATTACAGGCTGGAGACAAGGTCGTGCTTGTGCGCATGCAGGGCGGCCAGAAGTATCTCGTATTGGACAAGGTGGTGAGTACATGATTCCTTCGGGAGGGACGGTTCGGAGCGGGATGGCAGAGCCATTACACCAGCCGTCGCGGACGTGGAAGCTGAATGTAGCACGCGGTAAGGTGACTGGCATGACGGACGGACTTGACGCTGTCAGACAGGCCGTGCATTGCATATTGCAGACGGACCGCTACCGGCATGTCATTTACAGTTATAACTATGGACAAGAGTTTTCCGGCTTGATCGGGATGAACGCAATCTTCGTACAGAGCGAAATGAAGCGTATGCTGAAGGAGGCACTGCAGCAAGACGATCGCATCCAGGATGTGCGTTCGATCGAGATGGAGGGAGAAGGAGATCAGTTGAAAGTACGATTCGAGGTCGTAACCGATATAGGAAGTTTCAGTGAGGAGGTGGTCGTAAATGTATGAGGCGCAGACGTATGAAGCCTTGTTGCAACGCATGCTGGATCGCGTGCCTAACGATGTAGACAAGCGGGAAGGAAGCTTGATATTTAATGCTCTTGCACCGGCTGCGGCCGAGCTAGCGCAAATGTATATCGAGCTGGACATCAATATGAATTTGTCTTTCGCTGACACCGCAACTGGTGAGGAGCTAAGCCGCAGAACAGCGGAATTCGGCGTTGAGCGCAGAAGGGCGAGCCGCGCTGTTCGGCAAGGCGAATTTTTCGCTGCGGGAGGTGTGCCGCTGGATGTTCCTCTGCAGAGTCGGTTCAGTATGGACGGTTTGAACTATGTCGTGGAACAGAAGATCGCTGACGGCAAATATCGTCTGCTGTGCGAGCAGCCGGGCTCAATCGGCAATGCCATGTTTGGCACGCTCTTGCCAATCCAGCATATTGACGGCCTGGTGCGGGCGGAACTCACAGAGGTGTTGGTGCCAGGGGAAGATGAGGAAACGGATGAGGAGCTAAGACTTCGCTATTACGAGGCGGTGAATGAACCGGCATTCGGCGGCAATGTGGCGGACTATAAGCGTAAGATCAACGAAATGGACGGTGTGGGAGATGTGAAGGTATACCCGGCTTGGAACGGCGGTGGAACGGTGAAGTGTACCGTGATTGCCGCTGACTTACGTGCGCCTTCCCCATCGTTGATCGATGAGTTGCAGACCGCTATAGATCCGACTGTAAATCGTGGCGAAGGCATCGGGCTGGCACCGATCGGCCACCAAGTGACGATCAGCGGAGTATCAGAAGTTGTCGTGGAAGTGGAGACAACGTTAACTTTGCAAGCGGAGGTTGTCCCGTCACAAATTCAGGGACAATTGGAGGCAGCGATTGAACAGTATTTGCTCTCATTACGGCAAACCTGGGCGAAGGAAAGCGGGCTCATCGTTAGACTTGCGTTGATCGAATCAGCAGCCTTAACGGTGCCGGGAGTAATCGATGTGGCGAATACGACGTTAAACGGTACTCCCGCAAATTTGACTTTAGGCTCGGATGAGATTCCGATCTTAGGGAGCGTGTTGATCAATGCTTGATCGAGCAACGGGTGGGATAGCGTTTGACCAAATAGCTGATGATCGCGTTTTGAAATATTTGCCGGAACTGTTTCGTCAGGTTAAGGATTATCAAGCGATCGCTCATACAGAATCTATAGAGCTGGATCAGCTGCAAGCGGCGCTTCAGCAAGCGTTTGACAATCAATTCGTGCTCACTTCTGATGAGAAAGCGACAGCCAGACGCGAGAAGATGCTTGGGATTCAAGCGGATCCGCAAGTGGAAAGCTTAGACTTTCGCAAGCGACGCATCTTGAACCGGTACCGCACCAAACCGCCCTTTACAGTGAGATACTTGCAGCGGTTGTTGGATCGCTTGGTCGGAGAAGGGATGACGATCGTTAGCGTAGATGTCGAGCAGTTTGTGTTGTATGTGACGACCAATGTTGAACATGCCGAAGTGTTTCGCGAGGTCATCCATACGATCGAAACGGTGAAACCAGCGAATCTCGCTTATCAGCAAAATACTAGCCTGATGGATGTAGTCGGCCTAGAGGAGCATATTCGCACGCAGGAAGTGACATGGAATTACGTGCTGGACGGCTCTTGGAAGCTGGGGGAGAAATCTTTCTCGACGTTGGGAGATGAGGTGGCTGTGGTATGAGTGTTGTTGGGAGCGGTGAACGTTGGTTGCTGATGGATTGCAGCTCAAAGTTTATGCAATTTTCAGGTGAAAGTTCGGGCAGGGAGGAGGCGGATGCTGCATGATTACAGCGTCATTTTTGCATGATGTGGCGGAGTATGTGGAGGCGAGAGTATCTAAGGTCGTTCTGAATGAGATTTATGAATTGGCTCAATTCGAACAGAAGGCGGTTACGGACGGAGTGTTGGCATTGAATTACATCGTGCCTGCCGCCGAAGTAGAGCATATTTCAAAAATCGAATTGAAGGATGATCAGGATCAGGTGATCACGACGGTGGATGTGAATGTTCCGATCGCATCCGATACCTTAATGCTGCAAACAATCGAAGTAAAAGAGGTGACGAAATAATGGCAAAAACAGATTGGCAAATTGGTGATACGGTTCAGCCGGAGGATATGAATCAGCTCGGGCAGGAGATCAATGAGCTACGGACGGAGCTCGATAATATCGAGATTCCTCCGGCATCTACCGAGAAAGCTGGCATCGTGCAATTGTCTAATGCGGTGAACAGCTTGTCCGAGTCGCTCGCGGCCACTCCGAAAGCTGTAAAAACCGCATATGATCGGGCAGAGCAGGCTTTTCAGCTTGGCAATGAGAGGAAAGAGGAAGTCGTGGACGCGCTCATTGCCGTAGGCGTTTCGGCGTCCACGAGCGAGTCGTGGGATTCGCTAATAAGCAAGATTGCTTCCGTGATCCGGGCGACGGGTAATGCGGATCGCAGCGAGGTGCTGTCAGGCCGGACTTTCTCGAACGCATCGGCGAACGGGTTGACCGGCACGATGCCGAATCGCGGCGCTGTAGCTGCGACGCTGACGAATCAGGGTCAGCAATACACCGTCCCGCAAGGGTATCACAACGGTCAGGGCAAGGTGACGGCAAACATTGCGAATTTGAATGCTGGCAATGTTCGCTCGGGTGCTACGGTGGGCGGTGTAGCAGGTACGTTCTCGTCGTTTACGAACGGCGCAGCTGCGAATCAAATCCTGACTGGCAGATCGGCGGCGGTAAATGGGAATGTAGTGAATGGCACGATGCCAAACCTTGGCGGAAACCAACCTGCACAAGCCGTCCGTGCGAGGAATAACACGATCCTCGGCTTGCGCCCGCAGCAAGCGGGGTATTATCCAGCGGGAACGGGCAACTGGTTGGAGTGGGATGAGCCAAACTGGAAGCCGGAGAATATACGGGATGGCGTGAGTATGTTTGGGAAGGTTGGGAGCGTCAGAACATATAGAATTCACCGCAGGGTGCAACTTTACTATAATTAAGAGCTTGGGGGACGAAAGCGTAAATACACAATACAAACTCGAGAGAGGATTGGGGTAGATATGCAGGATTTCCTAAGTAACTTTTAAATTTGGAGGTACAGCTACAATTGAGGTACGCTGCTCGTTGGAGCAGTTCAGGTAGTAGGGATATATTAGATGGTATAATGCCACAAGAGGAATTCCGTATTCTGAGGGTACGATCGTTCACTAATACGGTAAGTTTTACCGAGGATATTTCCGTAGATATTGGTGATGTTGTATTGCTGCAAGCCAATGATAGAGTATAATTTGTAGGTTAATGCTATGAGGGTTAGATCAAAGAAATAACAACTGTAAAAACCCTTTGTTTTGATAATGGCTTTAATCAGAATCATATAGCAATCACATCGTGAGGATGGCTAACGAATAAGGAGTTGACAGCAATCATATCTATTGTAGCTGCTTTGAGTGGCATTCTATTGGGTTGGCTTGGGCGATCAGAACCGTTAAGCAGGATACAGTTGCAGAAGCTAGTAAAGATGCAGGAGTTTTTATGTCATCCGTAGATTACATCAAGCGTGGGGATTGACGAAGTAAGATTAGAACAAAAAGATCAAGGTAGGCGTTTCGATGCTCTGGCTGAACGAGTTACGCGAGTTGAGGAGTCTGCGAAACAAGCTCATCATGTCTCAGTAGATTAGAAGGAAGAGGTGAATAACGAGTGCAAGAACAATTATTTAGCTGGGAAGCGCTCTCCGCGATGGGGGGCGCTTCTTTGTTAACTTTTCTGGTCGTTCAATATACGAAAGTGCTAGTGGATCGCTATGCTTCTTGGCTGCCGACCGACCTCTATGCTGTGCTAGTCGCCTTCATTATTTTAACGATATCTGGACTGGCGCTTGCTCAGGGGTCAGTGGACTGGCGTATGTATATATTAGCGTTGGCAAATTCCTTCCTAGTAGCTGCCGCAGCAGGGCAACTGCATGATAAGGTGTTGAATCCGCCGAGCGCTAAGGAGAGGGAGGATTCGTGAATTATATCATCGATCACATTCCACTCGATACCCCTCATAACCGTCGACCCGGTCTACCGCTTGTACCGGAAACGATCACAATTCACAATACCGGGAATCCGAGGAGCAGTGCAAGAAATGAACGAAACTGGCTAACCAATCCGTCTAATGATCGTACAGCAAGCTTTCATATTGCAGTCGATGAACGGGAAGCGATTGAGTGTATTCCTTTGAAGGAAGTGGCATGGGCTGCAGGTGACGGTACGAACGGCCCTGGTAACCGGACATCGATTCATATCGAAGTATGTGAGAGCGGGAATTATGCGAAGACGCTGGAAAACACGACACAGCTTGTCGTTCGCATGTTGCAGGAGCGCGGCTGGGACGTGGATCGTTTGCGCCGCCATTTCGACTGGTCAGGGAAGCTCTGCCCGCGATTAATGTATGATGGCGGTTCTTGGCGTGGATGGAATGATTTCATCAACAGGGTGAGAACCGAACTGCAAGGAAAAGTCGACGAGAATGGAAGGAATGGGAGTGAAGACGTGGACAAGCGAATTGTCGAATTGGAGAAGCGTATAGCTGAACTGGAATCCCAGCGCAGGATGGCCATTCCGGATTGGGCGAAGGAAGCAGTAGATGCAGCTGTGAAGGCCGGTTATATAAATACACCTGAGGGCGGCAGCCTGGACTTCTACAGAATTGTCACGGTGCTACATCGGGCGGGAGTTTTTAATAATGGACGCACCCCGCAAGCCTAATTGGTTAGCGGGGGATTTTTCACCGGTGTCAGTGTGCATATTGCTCTCAGCAAATGACAAGAGGCAAGCTATAAATAGCGGAACATGAATTTCCGCTATTTCGCTGATTTGCCTTAATTTCGCGAAATAAGGGTAGTCAAAGTTCCGCTAATCGCATAACCAACCGTGAAAACCGGCGTTTTTCCGCATTTTCAACAATATAAGCGAAATTTGTGTTCCGCTATTTTGCCGAAAAGCCTCTTTTTCCTCAAATAGAGGAAATTCCACTTCCTTTATTCGCCGCATCTCTTCTGCGATGCTTATCCCATCTTGAGAAATCCAACCAATCCTGCGATTCCCATCCCGATCCCCTGTGCTCCTTACCCCTACCACCATATCCGCATCTTTCCGCTACATCAACCTCCTCCGCATAGTGTATTTCTCTCCCATACTAACGCTTTATCGTAGCTTGATAAGGCACTTCCGACTGCTTTCGGCATGGCTTGGAGGCCCTTCTACATATGTTTCATATACGTGCAATGATTTTTTTACATGGAAGTTCGCCAAAAAAGAAGAATTTCTTTCGATTTTTTGCTACAATTGCTTAGATAAGAACTTTTTATGGTACTTCACGACTTATTGTGCAAAGATAGAACAGGAGTAATTAATTGAGGTGAACGGAAACTGTGACTGATACGAATCAAGACAATCGTGGACAATCGAATCACAACTTGTTGCGCCGTGATGTGAGATTTCTCGGCAATATTCTCGGAGAAGTGCTCGTCCATCAAGGCGGGACAGAGTTGTTAGATATTGTAGAACACATACGTGAGATGAGTAAGACGCTGCGAGCGGATCCGAATAAATCGAATGAGGAACTCAAGGCGTGCATCGAATCCCTTGACCCGAAAGTGCGCCGCCAAGTTATCCGCGCTTTCTCCATGTACTTCCACTTGGTAAATATCGCAGAGCAAAATCACCGCATTCGCCGCAAACGTGATTATGAGCGTTCAGCCGGCGAGAAGATTCAACCAGGCTCCATTGAAGATGCCGTGTCGAAGATTAAAGCGAAGAACATCCCGGCTGACGAACTGCAGCAGATGATGAAGGGCGTATACTTGGAATTAATTATGACAGCGCATCCTACGGAAGCGACTCGTCGATCCGTACTGGAAATACATAAGCGGATCGCGAGCGAGATGATGAAGCTAGACGATCCGACGCTGACGTTCCGCGAGCGGGAGGCGTTGCGCCACAAGCTGCTCAATGAAGTGCTTATACTGTGGCAGACGGACGAGCTCCGCGATCGCAAGCCTACGGTAATCGACGAAGTGGATAACGGATTGTTTTATTTTAACGAAACTTTATTCGACGTCATACCGGACGTTTATATGGAGCTCGAGAGATGTCTGGAGAAGTACTATCCGAATCAATCGTGGCATGTGCCGCCATTCCTCCGTTTCGGTTCATGGATCGGCGGGGATCGCGACGGCAACCCTTCCGTTACGCACGATGTCACTTGGAAGACGCTGAAGAAGCATCGGCAGCTGGCGCTCAGCAAGTACGAAGAAATTCTTCAGGAATTGTTCGGGCTGCTAAGCTTTAGCACGAGTATTGTCACGGTTACAGACGAGCTTCTGGCGTCAATCGAGGAAGATAAGCAGCACCTTGAATTAAAGCCGACTTCATGCGGAAAAATGTGAAAGAGCCTTACCGTCTGAAAATCGGCTATATGATCAAGAAAATCCAAAACACCGGCAAGCTTCAAGACGAAGACGAGCCTGCTGGTGCAAGATACCATCAAGTTCAAGAGTTTATTCGGGATCTGGAAATTATCGACCGCAGCTTGCGCAACCACTACGCGGACTATGTCGCGGATGAATATATTAAGAAGCTCATTCGTCAGGCAGAGCTGTTCGGCTTTCACGTTGCGACATTGGACATTCGGCAGCACAGCAAGGAGCACGAACAGGCGATGGCAGAAATCTTCGCGAATATGGGCATTGTGGAAGACTATTCGCAATTGTCCGAGGATGAGAAGATTGAGCTTTTGCATGAGCTACTGCTCGATCCAAGACCGCTGACGTCTTCTCACTATGAATATTCGGATTCGACGCAGGAAGTGCTCAATGTATTCCGCGTCGTGAAGGAAGCACAGGAAGAATTCGGGCAAAATTGTATTCGCAGCTATTTGGTTAGCATGACGCAGCATTCCAGCGATCTGCTCGAAGTGTTGTTGCTGGCGAAAGAAGTCGGTCTATATCAACGTTATCCGGATGGCACTGTGAAGTGTACACTGCAGCCAGTTCCGTTGTTCGAGACGATCGATGACCTTCATGCTGCGCCTGCCATGATGACGAGATTGTTTGAACTGAAGGCCTATATGGACAGTGTTCAAGCGATGGACGGCGTGCAGGAAATCATGCTCGGGTATTCCGATAGCAACAAGGACGGCGGCGTCGTGACGGCGAACTGGGAGTTGCGGGTGGCGCTCAAGACGTTGACGAAGTTTCCTGCAATTACAATGTGAAGGTGAAGTTTTTCCACGGCCGCGGCGGCGCTTTGGGACGTGGTGGAATGCCGCTGAACCGCAGTATTTTGGCACAGCCGCCAAGCACGCTCGGCGCAGGCATCAAGATTACCGAGCAAGGCGAAGTGCTGTCTTCTCGCTATTCGTTGCAAGGTATCGCTTACCGCAGCTTGGAGCAGGCTACATCAGCGCTGCTTACGGCAATGCTGCTACGTAAATATCCTGAAGAATGAAAGAAGAAGAGAAGTGGGAAGAAATCGTGAAAGAATTTCCGACGACCGCATTGGAGAAGTACCAGATCTCTCGTATTCGGTGATCCGGACTTCTACACGTTCTTTAAGGAATCCACACCGATGCCGGAAATCGGCGAGCTGAATATCGGCTCACGTCCTTCGAAACGGAAAAACAGCGACCACTTCGAGGACTTGCGCGCAATCCCGTGGGTTTTCGGTTGGACGCAAAGCCGTTACTTGTTCCCAGCTTGGTATGCTGCCGGTACCGCGTTGAACAATTACTACCAAGGCAAGCCGGAGAGGCTTGAGGAACTGCGCAAAATGTACGCAACTGGTCGTTCTTCCAGTCGCTGATTGACAATTTACAGATGGCGCTGTCCAAAGCAGACCTGAAGATTGCAGCGGAATATGCGGAGATGGTGAAGAATGAAGAGGCGAAGAAGCGTATTTTCGGAGAAATTATCAAAGAATACGAATTGACTTCAAGCTTATCTTGCAGATTACCGGACAAGAGGAAATTCTTGATAATGTGCCCGTCATTCAAGAATCGATTCGCCTTCGCAACCCATATGTGGACCCGTTGAGCTACTTGCAAGTGAAACTGCTACGGATCTTCGTGCATTGCGTGAGCAAGGCAACGATGATCCGGAGCTGCTGAGAGAAGTACTGCTGACGATCAATGGCATTGCAGCGGGTATGCGCAATACAGGTTGATGCAAGCACGATTTGCTAGAGGGTAGCGAGAGAATCATGTTGGCTCAGGTGATAAGGAAGTCGGTACCAACAGGGCCGAACTTCCTTATTTTTATCTGAGTATAAGGCATTACGGTAAATGGAGGTGGATGGATGGAATTAGTGGAATCGAGGCTGGCTCAATTAGCTCGAAGCGGTGACAGGCAAGCGTTTCGAGAGCTGGTTGATCTGTACAAAAGTAAAATATACCACCTTGCCTACAGAATGCTCGGCAATGCGCATGAAGCGGAGGATGTCGTGCAAGAGACATTCCTTAGAGTATATACGAATCTCGGCCGTTATGACCCCGCGCAAAAATTTTCAACTTGGATATATCGGATTGGCACGAATTTGTGCATCGATAATTTACGTAAGCGAAAAAGGAAAATGTCGCTCGATGCCAATATGTTTGATTCGGAAGGAACGGACGGTTACGATATGCTGCCTGCTGGCGAAGAGGAGCTGCCGGAGACTAAGCTTGTCATATCCGAGACACAGAGACAGGTACGGGAAGCCATCGACCGATTGCCAGATCAATATAAAACGATCGTCATCCTGCGGTATTTGCATGATATGTCTTTGCAGGAAATTAGTGAGGTTCTGGACATGCCGGTCACGACGATTAAGACCAGACTCCACAGAGGCAGGGAATATTTGCGAAGCAGAATGGATCAGGGGCTGCAACAAGATAAGAACGAATCCAAGACCGGTGGAAAATTTGCTGTGGCTGGCTGAAACATAATGTTCTCTGGTTCGTATGTTATTGGTACAGACTCTAATCGTTTAAGGTGAAAGGGGAGGCTTGAATCATGGAATGCAGAGAAGCCGTCTCTTGGATACATGAATATTTGGATGGTACGTTAGGTGGGCAAGCGCAGTTACAACTGAAGCAGCATTTGCAAGCTTGTAGCGATTGCAGAGCACATCTGCGTGACCTTGAGCTTACAGAAGAACGAATTCGCACACTCAAAGGACCGCAGGTTGCGGAAGATTTGACAGACCGCATCATGAATTGCTTGCCGCCGCCGACCAAACGTCGCAGGATATTTGCTTGGCTTCGGCGACATCCGGCGCTTACCGCCGCAGCATTGTTCGTGGTCGTCATGTTCGGCAGTCTGGCTTCGCTTTGGAATGCGGATCAGTCTTTGATGGTCAGAACGAATGAGCTTGAGAAGATCGAAATTGAAGGCAATCGCGTGATCATCCCCGAAGGACAGACGGTGCACGGAGATCTCGTCGTGGAGAACGGGGAAATTATAATAGCCGGCAAGTTGGAGGGCAACTTAATCGTAATCGACGGCACCTATACGGCATCTACGGCCAATATATCCGGGAAAGTAATGGTCGTCAATCAAATGTTTGACTGGTTGTGGTATAAGATTGCAGGATTGTTTGGAACTGTATAGAATAAGAAGAAAGCTTGTTTCATTTGCATTTCATTAATGAATGTAGCTAAGCGGCTAAGGTTGGAGGATTGACGATGGAGTTTTTAACAAATATTCGGGTATGGGACATCATCGATATACTCATCGTCAGTTATGTGATCTATAAATTGATCATGCTCGTTCGCGGCACGAGAGCAGTTCAATTGCTGAAAGGGATCGTCGTGCTCATTATCGCATGGACGTTCAGTGTCACTTTCAAGCTGCACACCTTGAACTGGATGATGAACCAGGCGTTTACGTTTGGGGTGCTCGCGATCATTATTATATTTCAGCCGGAACTTCGGCGCGCCTTGGAACAGTTAGGACGCGGAGCGATGTTCGCTCGCGCCACTTCAGAGGAAGAACAAGATTTCAATCATAAGATCACTGAAGTGATGAAAGCCATCAATTATTTATCCGAGCGCAAGATCGGCGCCCTCATCGTGTTTGAACGCGAGACGGGGTTGACCGATTATGTCGAATCCGGCGTCAGCATTGGGGCGAGGATCAGCGCAGAGCTTCTGATCAACATTTTCATACCGAATACTCCTTTGCATGACGGAGCGGTCATGATTCGCGGCAACCAGCTGATGGCAGCGGGTTGCTATTTGCCTTTATCGGAGAATCCGTTCATTAGCAAGGAGCTCGGCACCCGGCACCGAGCGGCGATCGGCATGACCGAAGTGTCGGATGCCGTTGTGGTCATCGTATCCGAAGAGACGGGACAAGTCTCGCTGTCCATTAACGGTCAGGTAGTGCGTGACATTAAGGAAGAGTCGTTGATTTCGAAATTGTTCGAAGAATTAAAGCCTAGCACCCGCACGAAGAAGATGCCGTTCTGGAGAAGGAGAAGGCGCCATGGTGGATAGATGGTTGAACAACGTCAATGTGGTTCGTGTCGTTGCTGTGCTGATCGGGATTCTGCTATGGCTGGTTATACGCCTGAACTACGATCAAATTACACCTGGCGGCAATAACCCGATCATTCAATCAGATACGATTGTCGATGCGAAAGTGACCGTAAGAAACCTCGACGAGGAACAATATTATTTAAGTTCGTTCACTCCGGAGACGGTGAATATTTTAGTGGAAGGACCGACTTCGGCGCTGAATCGTATCCCGTCATCTGAATATTCGATTGTTGCCGACTTTCCGGACTACGGAAGGTTCTCATGAGGTGACTCTGATTGCCGAGAACTTCCCGTATGGAGTGAATGTTATGCTGGAGCCGAGCACGGTCCAGTGTGACGATCGAACGGATGGAGACAAAGCAGTTTGATGTAGTGATCGAGACGACGGCACACCGGCGGAAGGATTGCGAGCCGGCGTTCCGGTCGTGAATCCGGCTAGGGTACATGCGACGGTGCCAGAAGGCAGATTGAATGATATTCACAGTATCAGAGGTCAAGTCATATTCAAGGAGCTACGGATACGATTACGAGAGAAGTGAAGCTAGAGGCTTACGATGCGAACGGTCAACTCATGGACGGCGTCACCATCTCCCCTTCGATTGTCAGCGTGGAGGTGCCGATCACACCGCCGCTTCGTTCTGTGCCGCTGCAATCAATTTGACCGGACGTTTGCCGGGAGGTCTCAGTGTTGCGGACGTCTCGACGGATATCCGACTATATTACGATCTATGGGCCGCAGGAGGTAATTGATCGAATTGGACTTCTACGAAGGATTGACCGTTGATTTGTCCACGATCACGGAAGATACGACTGCTACTCTGGAGGTGCCCGCTGAATCAACGAATCACGAATGTGGAGCCTAACGAAGTAGTGGTTACGATCGATGTTGAACCGACGGTACAGCGAACATTCAGAGAGGTGCCGATTCGCATGTTCGGAGAGACGGAAGATACGGAGATCGAACTGACGACACCGGAGAACGGCACGGTTTCGATTACCGTAGGTGGGGCAGCGCGATTGGTTAATCGTCTGACTGCCGGAGACGTACAGGTCATCCTAGATGTCAGCAATATTACACCGGGTAGTTATGTGTTGCCCCTCGGGTAACTTACCCAAGATATATCTCGCTTATTGCTGCTGATGAATTGCGGGCTAGCGTGACGGTTACGGAAGCGTGCGAAGACGACGTCGATGCCAACCGCCTGACAGAGATGAGCCGCCAGCCGATGAATCTGATCAAGGAGCCGAATCTGGCGGCGACAATAGCAATCCCGAATACGGGCTCGGAAGTCTGAAGAGGGAGACGGGCCCGCGACAGGTGGAAGCGGCAATGAAGGCGCAGGGGATGGCAGATGCCCGGTGAAACGGCGAAGGAGCGGAGTGGCGATGCGTCGACCTGTGCGGCCAAGCTCCGGGCTAGCAATAACCATGCGGCTTAATGCCCGCTCGGTGTTGGCTCCCACGGTATTTTGAACTAGCGTGATGGTTCTTCATTCATGGAAGGGAATTTTTGACTGGGCTATTTTGCAGCCGACAGGTTGCCACGACTATGCACCGTTGAATAAAATGGATGTTAAGATTGCGGCACTTTTTGCCGCTTCTAATCGATTTTTATCATAAAGACATTGATCAGATTGATCGAAACTATAGCAGAACATGTAAGGATGAACGATCGAACATGATGTTGTGTTGTTAGTTCGGAAGAGAAACCGATCTTAAGGGAGAGCGAACGATGGGAAAATATTTTGGAACGGATGGTGTACGAGGTGTCGCCAATCAAGAATTGACTGCAGAGCTTGCATACTTAATCGGCCGTTGCGGCGGATATGTGCTGGCAGGACAAGCGGAGAAGCCGACGGTATTGATCGGCATGGATACGCGAATTTCTGGACCGATGCTGGAGGCTGCGCTGACAGCCGGACTGTTGTCGATCGGCGCGAATGTCATCCGCCTTGGGATCGTGACCACGCCTTGCGTTGCTTATTTGACCAGGGTGATGAAGGCCGATGCCGGCGTGATGATCTCCGCATCGCATAATCCGGTAGAAGATAATGGGATTAAGTTTTTTGGCAGTGACGGCTTCAAATTGTCTGACGAAACAGAGCTGGAAATCGAACGGCTTAATGGACGGCAATCATGAAGACCTGCCGCGTCCGGTCGGCTCTGCGCTTGGTACTGTGACGAATCATGAGCATGCCAAGTTCAGATACTTGGAATACTTAAAAACGACCGTACGCCAATCTTTCACAGGGCATGAAAATCGTTATGGATTGTGCAAACGGTGCAGCATACGAACTAGCTCCGATGGTCTTTAAGGAGCTGGGTGCGGAAGTAATTACGATCCATCATAAGCCGAACGGATTGAATATTAATTTGAATTGCGGCTCCACACATCCGGAACAACTGAAAGAAGCGGTCGTACAACATCAGGCCGACTTTGGGCTGTCGTATGACGGAGACGCAGATCGCTTGATTGCGATTGATGATAAGGGCGAGGAAGTAGACGGTGACTTTATATTGGCGATATGCGGCCAGGCTATGGATCGCGACGGTCGTCTGAAGCAACGTACGATCGTATCGACTGTTATGAGTAACATCGGGTTTTATAAAGCGGTGGAGGCCATGGGCATGCAGACAACGCAAACAGCTGTAGGCGATCGTTATGTCATGGAGGAAATGCGGCGCGGCGGCTACAACCTAGGCGGTGAGCAGTCCGGCCATGTCATCTTCCTTGACTACAGCACGACCGGCGACGGGATTCTAACTTCGCTGCAGCTGGCTGATACGATTGCTTCCTCAGGCAAACCGTTAAGTGAGTTAAGAAAGCTGATGGTCAAATATCCGCAAGTGCTCGTAAATGTGAAAGTGTCAGATAAGAGCAAATATGAAGGCAATGAACGAATCGCTGCTGCTATCAAGAGCGTAGAAAGCAAGCTAGGCAGTGACGGACGAGTGCTCGTTCGCCCTTCCGGCACGGAATCACTCATTCGCGTTATGGCAGAAGGTCCGGATAAAGCGATCATTGAGCAACATGTACAAGAAATCGCAGATGTTATTCGACAAGAATTGAAATAATAAATGAAATCCTTGGATCAAACGAGCCTCTATCGGTCGCTATTTTCAGTGACCTTGATTAGAGGCTTTCTTTATGCTTTCACGCGTTTGGAATCGAGTGGTGTAAAAAATGGACATGTATGGGTTTCGTGCGTGGATGAAAAATAAAGGTTGCGGACCAGCCAAAAAATGCATAAGATGATTATAACTCCAAGATAAAAAGGAGGATCGACAATTTTCATTCATTGAAGCGCCAGAACTTATGCAATGAGTTACGTGGGACTCGCGCGGGACGGAAAGAAGTTGCGCGGGACGAACGAATGCGGGATGGACGGAGCAGCAATAACCGCATGGCATAAGTTGACGAGGTGAAGGTGTTCGAAGTTTTCGGCGGGGACCTTCCAGTCCAGGCATCGGGCTGTAAGTTGGAGCGCAAAACGGCAGGGTGACTTGCCGGCCAAAGCTTCAACAGATGCAGATGGATATCGAGCGGATTGAGATGTCGGGCATGTAAGTACAGGTCGGCTCAAGCGATGAATAGAGATGTCTGAAAGTGACGCAGAAAGAGACGTTGATAGATGACGGAACGGAGCTTGATCAGCTACCTGCCGCTAGCGATTCGGGGCTCGGAATAGAGAAATTCCTGGGGGATAAAGTGCGGATGGTATAACCTATATAGCATACGATGGAGCGGGTACGTAATTTTAGTCGCAAACCTAAGCGGCTTGTTTTCTTATTGTTATTTACAGTGCTTTGATGCGGAAGCCTTGATTGCGAACGGCTGAAGAGCGATCCGAAGCGGAAAGCGAGCGACAGTGAGCAATTTATCGTTGACCGACTGGCAGTGAGCATCGGAAACTTGGCTCGCGCCAGCTTTCTAGCAGTGCGATTGGATGGGCATTGGAACGGTTGGATAGACGAACTTGTGCGGCGAATCCTTACGAGCGCTTCACGAGGGACGTCGAATAAGAGGATTAGGGCGAATAAGACGAGATGTTTTATACGAAAAACCATACAAAAGATCGGAGAAAAGCTTTAAATTTTAATTTTTGTATGAATTGTCGTACAAAAATCAACGCATAGGCAATAAAACGCTTGATTTTATACGATAAATCGTACAAAGTCTTCATTTTTCGCAAAGTATAAAAGTTTTTGTATGAACAATCGTACAAAAGCGAGCGGAGAAAGATCCAGTGCGGGCAATGACGTCGTTGTAGCAACACAAATTTTATAAGGGAGCGCTCTGTTCAAGGCAGTGGTACAAGTCCATTGTGGGTGGGCTAGGTTTCGTATTGCCTCTTTACGATTTTGGATGGCCAATGTCTTGCGAGCAATTGATCTTCATAACAGATAGATATAGGCAATCAAGAACATTGTGGAGGGATAACGAGAGATGTGTGGGATCGTTGGATATATAGGAAAGCGAAACTCTACCGAAATTTTACTCGGTGGATTGAAAAAACTGGAATACCGCGGTTATGATTCTGCGGGAATTGCGGTCATGACGTCAGAAGGTTTGCAGGTGCGAAAATCACAAGGACGCTTAGCCGTTCTGGAACAGAAGCTGCAGTCATCGCCGCTAGAAGGCACGATCGGGATCGGGCATACGCGTTGGGCGACGCATGGCAAGCCATCAGACGAAAATGCTCATCCACATACTGACGTGGAAGTCAACATTTCCGTCGTGCATAACGGGATTATTGAAAATTATTTGGCGATTAAAGAGGGCTTGATAAAGAAGGGCTACACGTTCAAGTCGGAGACCGATACAGAAGTCATTGCGCACTTGCTTGCCGATCTATATGACGGCGACATCGTGTCTACGGTTCGCAAGGCAGTCGGGCAAATGCGCGGCGCTTATGCGCTTGCTGTACTTTGCGGCAATGAACCGGATAAGCTCGTGGCCGTTCGACTCGCAAGTCCACTCATTATCGGGGTCGGCAACAAAGAAAATTTTATCGGCTCGGATATTCCGGCAATCTTGGAGCATACCCGAGATGTGTATATTTTGAACGATGGGGAAATGGCAGTTTTGACACAGGACTCTGTCGAATTAATGACGATCGAGGGGAATTTTATTGCCCGGGAAATGATTCATGTCGATTGGAATATCGAGACAGCAGAAAAAGCCGGATATGATCATTTTATGTTGAAGGAAATCCACGAACAACCGAAGGCTTACCGCGATACGATGGGGGCGCGGATCGATGATGCCGGAATTCAGGTCACACTCAACGAATTGAACTGGTCGGCAGAGCAGCTTCAGAACATTCGCTATATTCATATCGTGGCATGCGGCACTGCTTATCACGCCGGACTTGTCGGAAAGAATGTATTGGAACAGCTGACACGTATACCCGTTGAGGTTGAGGTCGCTTCAGAATACCGTTACCGCAATCCGATCATCACGGATCAGACTTTAGTGATCGTTGTGAGCCAATCGGGAGAGACGGCGGATACGCTGGCCGCGCTTCGTGAAGCCAAACGGCAAGGCGCAAGGGTGATCGCGATTACGAATGTTGTCGGCAGCTCCGTTGCGCGTGAGGCAGATGATTGTATCATGACATGGGCGGGTCCGGAGATCGCCGTTGCTTCGACCAAGGCTTATACTTCTCAGCTAATCGTATTTTATTTGCTTGGCATTCACTTCGCGCGCCTGCTCGATGCGATTGACGATTCAAGAATTTCCGAGCTGCTGGCAAGCTTGCAGAAGCTGCCGGAGCAGGTGCAATCCATTCTTGCGAAGTCCACTGAGATCAAGGCACTGGCCGAGAAGATCGCGACACATGACCACTTGTTCTTCATCGGTCGCGGATTGGATTTCGCCGTAGCACAGGAAGGATCACTAAAGCTGAAAGAAATTTCATATATTCATTCTGAAGCGTATGCGGCAGGTGAATTGAAGCATGGCACTCTGGCGCTGATCACTCAAGGGACGCCCGTGATTGCACTGGCCACGCAATCGGATGTGATGGAGAAAACGGTCAGCAACATCATTGAAGTGCGAGCGCGCGGAGCATATGTGATCGGCCTAGCTATGGAAGGGGATCAAAACTTGCACAAGTCTGTCGACGAAGTCATTTATATTCCTCGCACACTCGATCTATTCAGCCCGGCGTTGTCCGTCGTGCCGCTGCAATTGCTGGCCTATTACGCCTCTTTGGCACGCGGTAATGACGTAGATAAACCGCGCAACCTGGCGAAAAGTGTGACGGTGGAGTAAGGGAATATAGCTAGGGCTCAGATGTGTAGACAGCAAATAAATCCCGTCTTGGGGTAATAAAAACTGTCCAGGGAAAATAAAAAATGTCCAAGAAGCCTAGTATGGCCAGGGTTTTGCCTGGATCCATGCTGGGCTTCTTCTTTTGTTGAAAGTGGTACAGGGGACAGGGCTGAGGAAAAAATCTTGATACATCAAGCGGTTTCCCAATATACCCATCCTTTTTTCCTCTCCCCCTTACCCCTGCTCCCTATCCCCTCAAATTATTTCCCTGGACATTTCCAGCTACGATGATGCCCATCGCGCAGAGGACCAAACCTAATTCAGGCCAGAATAGGCGAGAGCCTGCGCCGCACCCACGACCGCCTATAATCCTGGAGCCAGACGCCAGGCGAACGACATTGCTGTGGTGAGCGCTACGCCGACGATTCCTGCCAGCGCGACACCCTTCGCCCATTCTGGAATCCGCAAATTTCTTTTCGCGTCGCGCCAACCATCACGTCTGCGCGACGATACCGCACAACCAAAACAACGAACAGCGCCACGTCCCCTCGCAGTCTTGGGCGCTGCCGTCGAGTCACGCCCTCAGTACAAGGCCGCTTGGTGAGCAGCTGGCAACTTCAACC
>CAVWLN010000054.1:0-21719 GCA_963755735.1 uncultured Paenibacillaceae bacterium | reverse complement strand
CATTGCAACCGTTAGAAATTCCAAACGGGCGTTTACTGGCAAATAGCCGTTGTGGCAACCGTTACAGCCTAGCAGCCATAACCGAGATCATGAATGCCTGACTTTGGGACACCCCCTTGTTTTTTAAGCTGTCGTGGTATTGGCTTGTGCGACTTTGTAGTGTAGGTATTGCATACAGCACATCGAACCGACAGGTTGTCGGTGCGATCTCCATTTTGAACTTCAACCCCGTCTCCTTTGGCCTCTTTTGTATTGGGGAAACTCCCAGCGGTTAGCGAAGTTGGAAATCTATCGACAAATGGGACAATGAATTGAAAGATAGCGATACCCTGAAACAGATTCATATAATAGTAACGTTATCAAAAAGAGGAGAGAGTCAAACGGTTAAGTTCGATCAAAAAACAAGACAAGCTTACTCTCATAGTCTCGATGAAAGTAAGCTTCGTCGATGGTGTATTTTCTGAGTAATGCTTAGAGACGCATGTCAGGCGCCTGACATGCGTCTCATTCAGTTAGTCAGCAAACTGGACTATTTATTGACCTGATTAGCCGCTATACGTATTTGGATGATAATTCGCTTGCTGCATCTCCGGTACTTTCGCCTTCTTGACGAATACGGTAGAATCAGAGCAACAACGGCAAAGACAAAACCGGCTGTGAAGGATGCATGAATTCCCGCGTTCAATGCTTCTGCGCTGTTCGGATCGATGCCGCGCTTTCCGCATATCGATCTGACCGCTGGCCATGATGCTGAAGAAAAGCGCAACTCCAACCGCCCCCGCCACTTGTTGCAAGGTATTTAGGATGGCTGTACCGTGCGGATAATGATGCATGGCTAATCCATTCATCGCGTTCGTCTGCACAGGCATCATGATCATGGAGATCGCGATCATTAACAAACTGTGCAAGATGATGATGTTGAGTGCACTTGTGCTTGTCGTAATTTGTGTGAACATATACATAATGATGACCAGCAAGGACGCACCGGGTATAATCATCGCCCGCGGTCCGAATTTGTCAAACAGCTTGCCGGCAATCGGCGAGAATAGGCCATTAAGCACACCGCCTGGCAGCATGATCAATCCAGCCGCAAGGCTGACAAGGCGAGCGCACCTTGCAAATAAGTCGGTAAGAGCAGCAATGTCGAGAACAAGGTCATCATCGCAATAATAATGATCATAATTGCCATGCTGAACATCGGATATTTAAAGACCCGGAAATCAAGCATCGGCTGGTTGGATCTAAGCTGCATTAGGATGAATGAAACTAAAGACACGAATCCGACTGCCAAAGCTGAGTATACTAAGATCATATGAAATTGCGATCGCTTCTTCAGCACCCCGACCACTCAAATTGCTGAGTCCATAAACGATGCCTCCAAAGCCTAGTGAAGACAAGATGATCGACAGCACATCAACCTTTGGGCGCGTAAGTACGGATACGTTCTTTAAGAAGATGAAGGCGAACAATACCGATATGCACCATAAATGGCAGCACTAAGAAAAACAGCCATCGCCAGTTCATCGCATCGAGAATTATACCGCCGAGCGTTGGCCCAATCGCCGGGGCGAACATAATGACGAGACCGATACTTCCCATGGCGGCGCCGCGATTTTCCGGCGGATATAGGAACAAGATCGTGTTCATCATGACTGGTAGCATTGAAGCCGGCACCGACGGCTTGAATCATACGGCCAATGAGTAGCTGCGGAAAGCCGAACGCAATGCCGCATACAAATGTGCCGATCGTGAACAAACACAAGGCCCCGATAAACATCTGCCGCGTCGTAAACCAGCCGACGAGCAAGGCAGAGATGGGGACAAGAATGCCGACAATCAGCATATAGACGGTCGACAACCACTGGATGGTCGTATAAGGGACTTCCAGATCGAGCGACAATCTATGGAAAGCAACATTGAGCAACGTTTCGTTCAGAATCGAGAAGAAAGCTCCGATCACTAGCGCGATCAAAATAGGAAGTCTCTTCAACTCCGGTTGAACACCAGAACCTTGCTCGATCGTTTTAGTATTCTGCATGTTGTAATCCACTCCTCTTTCTCTATATCTGGTGAAATGACTTCACTATTATCCTCACTTCGAGAGGCAGTGTCAATTGTATAGCGTTGGAAAGTTTGATTATACCCAAGTAATCCGATATCGAATTTCATCCTGCCCCCGTGTAAATGATAATTCCATCATCTTATCGAAGGTCGGTTCATCCCAATAGGCTGGTGTATCCAGGTCGTGTTTGCGGGCAAACTTATGAATGGCATCGGCAAGTGTACTCGCAGGTATAACATGATCCTTCTCGCGAAATTCAGGGATATGATTGTACAGCAATTCAAAGCGAAAATTGCGCATCCGCTGCTGATTCCTCCTTGCTCGGGCTGAGTTCCTAGCCTATTGTATCAAATTCATGCCGAGTCGCAATAGTTCATTTAGCACGATTTATCGTGTCCTATTTACGCGACAATCGTCCATGTCATATGTGACTAATGGTTTGCACGTATCTTTGATCAATGTGATGGGACCCCGAGATATTGGGCGATGAGGTCATGGAACGAAGGCGAAGCGTTAAGGCACTCTAGCATAATCCAATGCCCGATATTGCACAGCCTCTGCAAGGTGGGAAACTTGGATGTGCGCTTGGTCATCGAGATCGGCGATCGTACGGGCGATTTTTAAGATCCGATCATGCGCGCGGATGCTGAGCGCCATCTGTTCATAATAACTGTGCATCATAAGCTCTGTCTCTTTGTTCAATGCGCAATACTTGCGGAGAGCAGCGCCAGATAATTCCTGATTGCTGCGTATGCTCTCCTGTTTATATCGCGCCGCCTGTCGCTCCTGTGCGATCTTCACCTGTTCGCGCATTTCACAAGAGCTGAGCGTCGGGGCTGCGTAATTCAGCTTGCCATAATCGACAAGAGGCACTTCGACGTGCAGGTCGATACGGTCGAGCAGTGGCCCCGATAGTTTGGATATATATTGTGCTTTTCGATGTGTGGAGCAGCTACATGCCCGCTTGCTCCCATGAGAGCCAGCATACCCACAAGGACACGGATTCATGGCGGCCACGAGCAGAAATTGTGTTGGAAACGTAAAGGCAGCTCGCGCCCTAGAGATCGTCACATAACCGTCTTCCAGCGGTTGACGCAGCACTTCTAGAGCGGACCGCGAAAATTCAGGGAATTCGTCGAGAAACAATACCCCATGATGGGACAGACTGACTTCCCCAGGCTTCGGCAAACTGCCGCCGCCAATTAATCCATGCGCCGATATCGTATGGTGGGGCGAACGAAACGGGCGGGTTCTCATCAAGCCGCCAGCAGGCTGGAGCTTCCCCGCTACGCTATGAATCTTCATCACTTCGAGCGATTCTTCATCACTCATTTCACTCAAAATCGTCGGCAAGCGTCTAGCGATCATCGTTTTGCCTGAGCCTGGCGGACCGATCAGCAGCATATGATGGCGCCCAGCAGCTGCGATTACGGCAGCGCGCTTCGCATGAAGCTGGCCGTGGACATCGCTGAAATCGAGCGTTTTTTGTTTATCCGCATCCCTGGAGTCGAGATCCTTCAGGGCGGTCACATCGCTTTCCTCTCGGCGGCTTAACAAAGCTTCCGCTTCCCGTAGCTCGCCGAGCGAGCGTATAGGGATGATGTCGATTCCACTGAGCAGCGAAGCTTCCTGCACATTGTCATAAGGCAAGATCACGCGCTGGAATCCGGCGTGTTTGGCCGCGGCAGTCATCGCTAGCACACCAGGAACTGGCCGTACCTTGCCGTCCAAGGACAGCTCGCCGATGAACATGGTGGAAGTGATGTCGAACGGCAGTGCCTTCATCGCTGCCAGCACACCGGCTGCAATCGCCAGATCATATGCGGAGCCTTCTTTCTTAAGGCCTGCAGGCGCCAAATTAATCGTGACTCTTTCCTGCGGGAATTGAAAGCCGGTATTTTTGATTGCGGCGCGGATCCGGTCAATCGATTCCCGCACGGCGGAATCCGGCAGCCCAACCAAATGCGTTTGCGGCAAGCCGCGCGAAATATCCACCTCCACCTCGACGAGGCATCCGTCAACCCCTTGGATACAACATCCGTACACTTGTCCATACATAACAAAAAACACCTTTCCTTCCTCTCGATTTTCATTCGCGTCTGTTTCGCCTTCTCCGCAGAGAAGCTGTAATAAGGTACAACATGGACGAGTTAGAAAATGGAGACAGAATGCAAGGTGCTTCCTTAGACAGCTGTCCCGTATTCAATTTTTTCTCTTCATTATTATACACATTATCATTATACGACAATATCGTTTCATTTCCTGCAAAGAATGACATTTGCTTCGGAATGATCTTCCAAATTTGGGGCACACTACACAGTGAGGTGATGGTTAACGATGGAGAATAAACCGTATTTCTGCCCGAACTGTCGCTCCAATCGGGTAAAATTTAACTTAATCTCAAGCACGAGCACGCGCATGCTCAAAGATGCGATCTCCGGTGAGGTCACCAGCATGGAAGAGCCGCAGGTAATGAGCGGACAGGAGGAGACGATACAGTGCTTGGTTTGCAACTTTATCGGCAATGAAATGCGATTTATCAAGCAAGCAGAACGCGAGCCGAGAATGCCAATAACCCCTAATTTGTCATAAACATATCAGGGTATGCCCGGATGCTTTAGGCATGCCCTTTTTTCATATACGCTTATACGCTAGCGACTTCTGAATGACCTATTTTCTGTTAATTTTGTGTAAAATCGTGATTGATCTTCCTTTGCGATGAAATTCATGCCAAAATAACAACGAACCTGTCACAAAAATTTAAAGAAACTCTCGAAGTTTCGTGATACAATAGATAGGGTCTGTGCATTAGCTTGTCGGGCAGATGTCGGAGTGCAAGCGGTTTATTGCGTCAGGTCGTACATAGTCCATAAACGTGTTGTTGGCGCTTGACTTAGGCTTGCGTTCAATTGGTCTATACGTCACTTAATTGAACTTTCATCTTGGTCAAGCATTTCTAATTCATGTATTTGAACAGGAGGAGTATGGATGAATATCCACGAGTATCAAGGCAAAGAAGTACTAAAGCGCTACGGCGTGAAAGTGCCGGAAGGCAAAGTGGCATTCACCGTCGACGAAGCAGTAGCCGCAGCTGAATCTCTTGGCTTGCCGGCAGTTGTAAAGGCGCAGATTCATGCTGGCGGACGCGGTAAGGCGGGCGGCGTGAAAGTGGCCAAGACAATGGACGAAGTGAAGCAATACGCTTCAGAAATTTTGGGCAAGGTGCTCGTCACACATCAGACGGGTCCGGAAGGAAAAGAAGTAAAGCGCCTGCTGATCGAGCAAGGCTGTGATATTAAGAAAGAATATTATGTCGGTCTCGTCGTTGATCGCAGCACAGAACGCGTCGTGATGATGGCTTCTGAGGAAGGCGGAACGGAAATCGAAGAAGTGGCCGCGCAAACTCCGGAGAAAATCTTTAAGGAAGTCATCGATCCGGCTGTCGGACTGCAGCCGTTCCAGGCGCGCAAGCTCGCTTACAGCATTAATATTCCGAATGAACTAGTAAGCAAAGCCGTCAAATTTATGACAGGCTTATATGAGGCATTTATTGACAACGATTGCTCGATCGCCGAGATCAATCCGCTCGTTGTAACCGGCGACGGAGAAGTGATGGCGCTTGATGCGAAGCTGAACTTTGACTCCAATGCGCTGTATCGTAATCCGGACATCTTAGAGCTGCGCGATCTGGATGAAGAAGATGAGAAGGAGATTCAAGCTTCGAAGTTCGATCTTAGCTATATTGCACTTGATGGAAATATCGGCTGCATGGTCAACGGTGCTGGACTGGCAATGGCGACTATGGACATCATTAAATATTATGGCGGGGAGCCGGCCAACTTCCTTGACGTAGGCGGTGGCGCGACGACCGAGAAAGTAACCGAAGCGTTCAAGATTATTTTGTCTGATCCTAACGTGAAAGGCATTTTCGTCAATATTTTTGGCGGTATCATGCGCTGTGACGTCATTGCGAACGGCGTTGTGGAAGCAGCGAAGCAGATCGGTCTGGATCGTCCGCTGTCGTTCGTCTAGAAGGAACGAATGTTGCGCTCGGCAAGCAGATCCTGAGTGAATCCGGCTTGAATATCGTGGCGGCTGATTCGATGGCTGACGGCGCTAAGAAGATGTTTCTCTCGTACAATGAATGATAAAGGATGTGAACTCTCATGAGTATTTTATTGGATAAAAATACGAAAATTATTACACAGAACATGACAGGCAAGACCGGCATGTTCCATACGAAGAGCTGTCTGGAGTACGGTGCGAAGATGGTAGCCGGCACGGCTCCCGGCAAAGGCGGCCAGCAGGTTGACTTCAATCTGGAGAACGGCACGACTGTAACTTTGCCCGTATACAATACGGTAATGGAAGCGAAAGAGGCAACTGGCGCTACCGCATCCGTCATCTACGTACCGCCGGCGTTCGCTGCGGATTCGATTATGGAGGCGGTCGATGCGGAACTTGATCTTGTCGTTTGTATTACGGAAGGCATTCCGGTGCTCGACATGGTGAAGGTGAAACGCTTCATGGAGGGCAAGAAAACCGTTCTGATCGGACCGAACTGCCCGGGAATTACAACGCCTAACGAATCGAAAATTGGCATTATGCCTGGCTATATTCATGCTCCAGGTCATGTCGGTGTCGTTTCTCGCTCCGGTACGCTTACATATGAAGCGGTACACCAATTGACGACGCGCGGCATCGGGCAATCGACGGCGGTTGGCATCGGCGGCGACCCGGTCAAAGGCGCTGAGTTTATCGATATATTGGCTCGCTTTAACGAAGATCCTGATACGTATGCAGTTGTTATGATCGGTGAGATCGGCGGCACCGCTGAGGAAGAGGCTGCTGAATGGATCAAGGCGAACATGAAGAAGCCAGTCGTCGGCTTTATCGGCGGGCAAACAGCGCCTCCAGGAAAGCGCATGGGCCATGCCGGTGCGATCATTTCCGGCGGCAAAGGTACGGCTGCAGAGAAGATCAGAGTGATGGAGGCTTGCGGCATCCGCGTTGCACCTACGCCTGCTGAGATGGGCGCTACGCTGGTGGAAGCTCTGAAAGAAGCCAATATCCTCGAAAAATGTATTACGGTAAAACCAGAGGTACAGCCAGAATAATCTGCTACGTTTAACAGCATATTCGTTTTCGAGTTTCGTGAATAGGTAAGCAACCTTTCATTCTACTGAGTGGAAGGTTGCTTTCTTTTTTTGACTACTAATTATTATGTGAGGAGTGAAGGTAAGTGAACAAACGAGATTTATGGTTCGTCATGCAAGAATTACAGATCGGCGGGAAAACGATCGTGGAGCAAGTGCAGGCTAAGATTCCTCATTTACGAGATGTCGAAAGCTTGCACGTGGATGATTTTACACGCATGCAATTTCCTGTCGAGAAAGCTCGTAAGGTGAAGCAGCATCTGAACGAAGGCTTCATCGCACAACGTTACGAGCTGTATGACAAGCAGGGGATTGAGATCATCACGCTGAGCGACCCGCATTACCCGAAGCAGCTGATGCAAATTCCCGATCCGCCCTGTGCGTTGTACGTTAAAGGAGACAGCCGCTTGCTGCACCACCCTTCGATTGCAGTCGTCGGCGCGAGAAGAGCGACGATGTACGGCATACGAGCAACGAGGCATCTCGTTGCGCAACTTTGTGCCTATGGCTTTGGCATCGTCAGCGGGTTGGCGCGCGGCATCGATACGGAAGCGCACGAGTCGAGCTTAGCCTTCGGGGCTCCGTCGATGGCGGTGCTCGGTACGGGTTGGGACGTCATTTATCCGAAGGAAAATCGCGGGCTGCTTGAACGTATGATCGAGCAAGGGGTCGTCGTCTCTGAAACACCGTACGGCTCCCAAGTGAAGAAGTGGATGTTCGCCAAACGCAACCGCATTATTTCCGGCTTATCTCTCGGCACATTGGTGACGGAGGCGGATGAAAACAGCGGTGCACTGCAGACAGCGAAGACGGCTTGCGATCAAAACCGCGAAGTGTTCATGGTGCCGGGCTCGATCTTCTCGCCGCAGAGCCGCGGCACGATCAAGTGGCTAAAGGAGTCCAGCGCGCTTCCAGTCACCTGCGGTGCGGATATTGCATTACAATTTCAGAATAGATTTCCGATTTTCGACCATACCAATAAGAAAGAGCGATCGAATCGTGAGCATAGCATGGATGGTGACCTTAGTCCGGATGAGCGCGAAGTCTTGCAGCATATGACCCGGAAAGGGGTTACCATTGACGAGCTTTTGGCAAAAACCAAATTCCCTTTTGGACATTTGCATACAGTTCTGTTATCTTTAGAAATTAAGAAAAAGATTCTAAAGCAATCTGGATCCATTTATTCAAAGTTACGTTGACCTCGGAGGGGAGGAATCGCATTTGGCGGATTCGCTCGTAATCGTAGAATCGCCTGCAAAAGCGAAAACAATCAGCAAATATCTCGGAAGCAAATATATCGTGAAGGCTTCCATGGGCCATGTCCGAGATTTGCCGAAAAGTCAAATCGGGTGTTGAAATTAAGAAAGGCTTCGAGCCGAAATATATTACGATACGCGGTAAAGGTTCGGTGCTTGAAGGAATTGAAGGATGCCAAGAAAAAGGTGAAAAAAGTTTATCTCGCTGCCGACCCCGATCGCGAAGGCGAAGCGATCGCCTGGCACCTTGCACATTACTTAGAATTGGATGAGAACGAAAAATGCCGCGTCGTCTTCAATGAGATTACGAAACAAGCGGTCAAGGACGCCTTCAAAACGCCAAGACCGATCAATATGGATCTTGTGAACGCCCAGCAAGCGCGGCGTATTCTTGATCGCTTGGTCGGTTATCAGATCAGTCCGCTGCTGTGGAAGAAAGTAAAGAAAGGCTTGTCGGCCGGCCGCGTGCAGTCGGTAACCGTCAAGCTCATCATCGATCGTGAAAATGAGATCAAGGCGTTCGTTCCGGAGGAATACTGGACGATTACAGTCAATTGGAGCACGACAAGCAACCATTTGAAGCGAAATTTTACGGTCGCAGGGCCAGAAGATGGAATTGAAAAGTGAAAGTGAAGTGCAGGAAATCTTGCAAGCCGTAGAGGGCGCCTCCTTCATCGTGTCAAGACGTGAAGGAACGCGAGCGGCTGCGCAATCCGGCCGCCGCCTTTTACGACTAGCTCGTTGCAGCAGGAAGCAGCCCGCAAGCTGAACTTCCGTGCGGCGAAGACGATGTCTGTCGCGCAGCAGCTCTACGAAGGCGTCGATTTAGGCAAGGAAGGCACCGTCGGTCTGATTACGTACATGCGTACGGACTCGACGCGAATTTCACCGGTCGCGCAAGAAGAAGCGCGCAGTTAGATTGCCGAGAAGTTCGGGTCGTCGATACGTACCCGCGCAACCGCGATGTACACGAAGAAAAACGCCAACGCGCAGGATGCGCATGAAGCGATACGCCCAACTTCTGTCCATCGCACGCCGGAGGAGGTGAAGCCGTATTTAAGCCGGGATCAATTTCGTCTTTACAAGCTGATCTGGGACCGCTTCGTTGCCAGTCAGATGGCTTCTGCGGTGCTGGATACGATGACGGTAGATATTGCGGCGGGAGATGTGATGTTCCGTGCGGTCGGCTCCAAAGTGAAATTTCCGGGCTTTATGAAGGTGTATATCGAAGGCAATGACGACGGCAAAGACAGATGAAGAGAAGTTCTTGCCGCCGCTCAAGCAGGCGGATGTAGCTGGAGCAGAAAGGCATCGAGCCTAAGCAGCACTTTACACAGCCGCCTCCGCGATATACCGAAGCTAGACTTGTCCGCACGTTGGAGGAGCTCGGGATCGGTCGGCCAAGTACGTATGCGCCGACACTGGAGACGATGCAAAAACGTGGCTATGTGACGCTGGAGGACAAAAAATTCGTTCCGACCGAGCTTGGCGAAGTCGTCACTCAGCTGATGGAGGAATTTTTTCCGGAAATTTTGAACGTTGAATTTACGGCGGAGATGGAAGAAGATCTCGACGATATCGAGGAAGGCACGGTCGATTGGGTGAAGGTACTGGATGATTTTTACCAAACGTTCGAAAAGCGGCTGAAAGTCGCCGAAGAAGAAATGAAGGAAACGTGGAAATCCAGGACGAGGTTTCCGATGAAACTTGCGAAAAGTGCGGCAAAACGCTCGTCTATAAGATGGGACGTTTCGGCAAGTTCCTCGCTTGCTCCGGCTTCCCGGAATGTCGCAATACGAAGCCGATTGTCAAGGATATCGGGGTGGATTGTCCGAAGTGTGGGAAAGGCAAGATCGTCGAACGCCGCAGCAAGAAAGGGCGCATCTTCTACGGCTGTGATCAATATCCGGAATGCGAGTTTGTCTCTTGGGACAAACCGGCTGGCTGCCATGTCCGGAATGCAGTTCATAATGGTGGAGAAACGCACGCGCGGCAAAGTGAACGGTATCTGCTCAAGCTGCGGCCATAAAGCGGAAGATACGGAATAGCGAAGAGCCGGATGCACATGACGATGTAATGATAGGGTGACCATGAACGGTGAGTGACAACAGCAAAGTAACCGTGATCGGCGCAGGGCTTGCCGGCTCCGAAGCTGCCTGGCAGATCGCTTACCGCGGCGTTCCAGTCGTACTTGTATGAGATGAGACCTGTGCGCATGACGCCAGCTCACCATACGGATAAATTTGCGGAGCTCGTCTGCACCAACTCCCTACGTTCCGATGCGTTGACCAATGCGGTCGGCGTCATCAAGGAAGAGATGCGCATGCTGGATTCCTTATCATTCAGCGTGCCGATCGGCATGCCGTTCCTGCTGGTGGTGCGCTGGCCGTCGATCGCGACGGCTTCTCCGGCGCGGTCACCGAAGCGCTGCGCAATCATCCGCTAATTGAGGTGCGGAATGAAGAGACTGACTTCCCGAGAAAACGGGATTACGGTCGTTGCTACCGGCCCGCTTACCTCGCCAGCACTGTCTGAGAGCATTGCAGCGAGATAACAGGGGAATCTTACTTGTACTTTTATGATGCGGCGGCGCCGATCATCGAGAAAGATTCCATCGATATGGACAAAGTATTTCTGGCCTCCCGGTATGACAAAGGGGATGCCGCCTATTTGAACTGCCCGATGAACGAGGAGGAGTTCGATCGTTTCTATGAGGCGCTGATTCATGCGGAAACCGCTCAACTGAAAGACTTTGAGAAGGATATGTTCTTCGAAGGATGCATGCCGATTGAAGTGATGGCTAGACGCGGCAAGCAGACCTTGCTATTCGGCCCGCTCAAGCCCGTTGGTCTTAAGGATCCGCGCACCGGTCAAACCCCGCACGCCGTCGTGCAATTGCGTCAGGACAATGCAGCAGGCACGTTGTATAATCTCGTCGGCTTCCAAACGCATCTCGAATGGGGAGAGCAAAAGCGGGTCTTCTCCCTGATTCCAGGATTGGAAAATGCCGAAATTGTTCGTTATGGCGTCATGCATCGCAATACGTTTATCAATTCGCCATTGCTGCTTGAACCGACTTACCAGCTGAAAGCCAACCCGCGCATACTGATTCGCAGGTCAGATGACCGGCGTGGAAGGCTACGTCGAATCTGCTGCTGCGGGACTTATCGCTGGCATTAACGCGGCTCACTTGGCAAGAGGGCTTGATCCGGTCGTGCCGCCACGTGAATCGGCACTCGGCAGCATGGCACATTATATTACGAACGCAGCGCCGGACAACTTCCAGCCGATGAATGCGAATTTCGGGTTGTTTCCGCCGCTTGAGAAGCGGATTCGCAACAAGCAGGAGCGGGCGGAGAAGATGGCAGAACGCGCGCTGGAATCCGTTCGCAACTTTGTTTCAAATTTACGAGCTAGTGCCTTGTAATCGACTTCGCCACTATGTTACGATAAATTTTGGTATCGAATTTATGCAAGTAGGTGGCACTCGAGATGCTAAAGCAATGGATGGACCATTTTTTGCAATATTTGCAAGCAGAGCATAATGCTTCGGAACACACGGTTCGGCATTACAGCCGCGATATCCGCCAGTTTCACCAGTTTATGAAGCAGAACGGGCTGAAGCAATATGATGAGGTTACTTATTTGCACGTTCGCTCCTATCTGGCGGAATTGCAAGTGAAAGAGTATGCGAGGCGCAGCATTGCCAGAAAACTGTCGGCGCTGCGCTCTTTTTATATGTTCTTGCTTCGGGAGCAAGTGGTCCGCTCCAGCCCTTTTCAGCAAGTGCAAACGCCCAAGCTTGACAAGAAGCTTCCTAAATTCATGTATCCGGAAGAAGTGAAGCAATTGCTGCAACTCCTGATCCGGATACGCCGATCGGTCTGCGCGACCGAGCCATCATGGAAACGCTGTATGCAAGCGGTATGCGCATTAGCGAATTGGTCGGCCTGAATATGGACTCGATCGATTATGCGAACGGTGTAGCGCTCGTTGTCGGAAAAGGAGCGAAGGAGCGTTACGTACCGATAGGGGAATATGCGCTCCATGCGCTTCGTCAATATGTGGAACAAGGTCGCCCGCAACTGGCAACGGCATTAAGCGACGGAGCTTTGTTTCTGAGTCGCAAGGGCAAGCGGATTCACGATCGCAGCGTGCGCCGCTTTATGGATCAATATGTGGAGAAGCTGTCACAATCTCGCAAGATAAGTCCGCACGTCCTTCGCCACACATTCGCTACACATATGCTGGAGGCGGGTGCGGATCTACGAACCGTTCAGGAATTCCTCGGGCACGCCAACATTTCCACAACCCAGATTTACACACACGTGACGCGTGATCATCTACAATCCGTTTACAACAAGGCACATCCGCGCGCTTGATCGGTTCCCATCAGCGCCTGCTTGAGGTTCAAAGCGCAAGCGCTACTGAAGCAAAGCTAAACATGACAAGGTACACCTTTTGATGATCGTGCAAGAGACATAATCATAGTGAAACGGATAAGGAGGAATAGTATGGAGATGAGCTTTCACGCTACGACGATTTGTGCGGTTCGCCATAACGGACAAGGGGCGATTGCCGGCGACGGCCAAGTCACCTTCGGCCAAAATATGATCATGAAGCACAAAGCGCGAAAAGTACGACGATTGTATAAAGGTAGCGTTGTCGCTGGCTTCGCAGGATCCGTTGCGGATGCGGTCACACTGTTCGAAAAGTTCGAAGGCAAGCTGGAGGAGCACCAAGGAAATTTGCAACGCGCTGCTGTGGAGTTAGCCAAGGAATGGAGATCGGATCGTGTGCTGCGCAAGCTGGAAGCGATGTTAATCGTAATGGACAGCACGTCGCTTCTACTCATTTCCGGCAACGGAGAAGTGATCGAGCCCGATGACGAGGTCCTGGCGATCGGCTCCGGCGGCAGCTTCGCGTTGTCAGCGGCCGAGCTCTGAAGAAGCATGCCGGACATTTGACGGCGAAGGAAATGGCGCAAGAGGCTTTGGTCATCGCGGCAGACATCTGTGTATATACAAACGGCAACATCGTCGTCGAAGAAGTGGAATGAACTTCAGACAGGAGGAATTAGGCATGGGTACTGAGGCACTGACCCCGAAACAAATCGTCGCAGAGTTAGATAAATATATTGTCGGACAAAAACAAGCAAAAAAATCAGTCGCGCTTGCCCTGCGCAATCGGTACCGGCGCAGTAAGCTTGACGAAACGATCCGCGATGAGATCGTGCCAAAGAACATCTTAATGATCGGGCCGACCGGCGTCGGCAAGACTGAAATTGCAAGACGCTTGGCCAAGCTCGTCAATGCTCCATTCGTGAAAGTGGAGGCAACGAAATTTACGGAGATCGGCTATGTCGGTCGGGACGTAGAATCGATGGTCAGGGATCTTGTGGAAACCGCGATTCGCATGGTAAAATCTGAAAAAACCGAAGCGTTGAAAGATAAAGCAGAAAAGCTCGCCAATGAACGCATCGTCTCTATTCTTGTCCCGTCCGCGAACAAGAATCGCGGGAACCGCAATCCACTGGAGATGTTATTTGGCGGACAATCGCAAGACAATGCGGACAAAGAGGAGCAAGTGGAACAGGATATCGTCCTAAGAAGAAACGAAATCCGTGAAAAGCTGCTACGCGGTGAGTTAGAAGATAGACAAATAGAGATCGAAGTAGAAGACAATGCTCCTTCTATGTTTGATATGTTGGCAGGCCAAGGCAATGAGCAGATTGGGCTCAATATGCAAGAGTTGTTTGGCAATTTTTTGCCGAAGAAGACCAAAAAGCGCAAGCTGCCCATTTCGGAAGCACGCAAAGTGCTCATCAATGAGGAAGCGCAAAAGCTGCTCGATATGGACGAAGTCGTGCAGGAATCGATTCGGCGCGCGGAGCAGACCGGTATGATCTTCATCGATGAAATCGACAAGATCGCCAGCGCAAGCAGCACCACCGGCCCTGATGTGTCGCGTGAAGGCGTGCAGCGCGATATATTGCCGATCGTGGAAGGCTCTACCGTCATGACGAAATATGGACCAGTGAAGACAGACTATATTTTGTTTATCGCAGCGGGAGCTTTTCATAACGCTAAGCCTTCTGACCTCATTCCAGAGTTACAAGGCCGCTTTCCGATCCGGGTCGAACTTAGCAATTTGCGTATGGAAGATTTTGTGTCGATTTTGACTGAACCGGAAAATGCGCTAACGAAACAATATGCCGCACTTCTGGCAGTCGAGGGCATAAATGTGGAATTTTCCGAGGATGCGATTAAAGAGATTGCGAAAATTGCGGTCGAGGTGAACTCAAGCACTGACAATATCGGGGCGCGCAGATTGCACACGATATTGGAGAAACTGCTTGAGGATCTGTCTTACGAAGCGCCGGAGATTACGCTTGAGCATATAACGATCACTCCGGAATATGTGCGAGAAAAACTACAAGATATCGCGAAAAATCGCGATTTGAGCCAATATATATTATAATTTGAAGTACGGATAGCTGCAGTGGAGGATGGACATGAATTTATTAACGAAAACGAGAAGACTGAACCGATTGCTGCAGAAGGCAGCCGGTCAGTCTGTTAATTTTATGGAAATGGCCGAGGTGCTCAGAGATACGATCAATGCGAGCGTCTTTGTACTGAGCAGAAAAGGCAAGGTGCTCGGCTTTGCAGCGGCGGGCTTTTTCGAATCCGAGGAGTCTCGCCAGCAGTTGTTTGAAGAAAGAAAAATTCCGAATCACGTGAATGACTTGCTGCTAAGAATCGATGCGACGACCTCGATGAGCGAGTTACAGGATGAAGGCTGGCAAGGATCGAAGGTGATCGGTGAGCTGTTTGAGCATCCATATCTGACGATGATCCCGATCATCGGCGGTGGACATCGGCTCGGCACCTTGATTCTGGCTCGCTCCGACGCTCCCTACATTGAAGATGATCTGATACTCGCCGAATATGGCTCGACGATTATCGGCATGGAAATCTTGCGCGAGCGCGCCGAAGAGGTCGAGATGGAAGCACGTAGCAAAGCTGCTGTGCAAGTCGCGGTCGGTTCATTGTCGTTTAGTGAAGCGGCAGCCGTGGAACAAATTTTTGAAGAATTGGAAGGCAAGGAAGGGCTTCTCGTCGCCAGCAAGATTGCGGATCGGGCTGGGATTACCAGATCGGTCATCGTCAATGCGCTTCGCAAACTGGAAAGCGCAGGTGTCGTTGAGACTAGATCGCTTGGCATGAAAGGAACTTATATCCGAATCCTAAATGACAAATTACTCGAGGAGCTGGAACGATTCAAGTCATAAATCCCCATCGCTGGGGATTCTTTTTTTTGTCCTATGAATACATCCTTAGGGACAAATTTTTTTTTGGGTTATTTTTCTACAGGACCCAAGGAAGTTGCTGGAACCGAAAATATGCACTATAAACGGTCTGAAAACTAGCATTTTTGGTCGAAATTTGTACGAAATTTGCATATCAATCAAAAATAATCATGGAAAATTTGATGGGAAATGTCGAAGTAAGCAGGAAAAAGGTCACGCGTGTGGAATAAGAAATAAGAAATCTATACTTGAAAGGTGGGTTGCAAGTTGTTTGATACTCGTGCTATGAGTTTGCTAGAACGTACCTTGGATGCCTATACGCTTAGGCAGAAGGTCATTGCGAATAATATCGCGAACGTCGACACACCCGGCTTCAAGCGGTCAGAAGTACAGTTTGAACAGTTCCTGCAAAGAGAGCTTGACGGTAGGAGCAGTAAAAGCAAGTCCATTACCGGGTATCGAACCGACCCGCGGCATTTTCATATCGGATCGTCATCGGATGGTTCGAAAGGGTCGACAGCCAAGATTTTTACGGAGAACAGCACTTCTTTTAATCACAACAATAACAATGTGGATATTGAATATGAAATGGCGATGCTTGCTCAGAATCAACTCAAGTACAATTTGATCATTGATCGTACGAATGGATTCTTCAAGAGCATGCGGACAGCTATCGACAGGAGATGAGCATAGGTGAAATTGTTTAGCAGCTTTGATATCAGTGCTTCAGCATTGACTGCGCAGCGACTCCGGATGGATGTCATTGCTTCCAACATTGCCAATGCTGAGTCGACGCGCGCCAGATTCGTGGACGGACGGTGGATGCCGTATCAACGCAAGACGGTCGTCATGAATGCTAATCCGGCGCAGCCTTCGTTCTCCTCCGTATTTGAAAATGCGAGGCAACAATCCGTCGGGCAGGGCGTGCGGGTGACGCAAATTGCGGTAGATCCCGAGCCGTTCAAGCAAGTGTACAATCCGACGCATCCGGATGCAGACGAGAACGGATTCGTGCTGATGCCGAACGTTGATCTTTTGCGTGAGCAAGTGGATCTGATTAGTGCGACGCGCTCATATGAAGCTAGTGTCACCGCGCTCAATGCTTCAAAAGCGATGTTTGCCAAAGCGCTGGAGATCGGCAAGTAAACAAGTTTTATTGATCCGCATACATAGCATGCATAGAATCAGTTCTTAGAGTGTGGGGAGGGAGAATGATGATCGATAAAATGAACGCATTACCGCCAGTGAATAACCTGCCGGGAAGCGGTGCCGGAAATCAGCGAGTGAGCGGAGTGGAATTAGCGAAAACGTTCGGTGAATATTTGAACGACGCGCTCACTTCCGTTCAAGAGCAAAGAGAGCACGCGAACAAGCTGACAGAACAGTTTATAGCTGGAGAAATCTCTGATGTTCACAGTGTGACAATTGCGGCTGAGAAAGCATCCTTAGCTTTGGAGCTGACTGTACAAATTCGCAACAAAGCCGTGGAAGCTTACCAGGAAATCATGCGAATTCAACTGTAAAGGCGTGTTAAGTTCGTTTCGTCGCAGCGATATGTTCGAGCAGACAACTTTGTGCATCACGGCAGCGGCTACTACATGACCTGTCGGTGCTTCCGTGATGCTTTCGTGAGGATTTCGTTACAAGTTGCCTTGCTTCATTCATACTCGTGGCGGAAGCTTATATACAGCCAAGATATGATTAACCTGATGGTCGAATTGCAAACTAGAATATGCTGATGAATTGATGGGGTGACTCCGTGAACGAGAAAATTATTCAGTACCGGAGACGCGCTCTCGAGTACTGGAATAAATTTAGTCGTGTACATAAGATATTGATTATCGCTATATTTGTACTCATGATCTTGACGATTGCGTTAGTTGTGTATAACGCATCGAAGACGCAGTATTCAGTCGCATTCAAAAATCTCGATCAGACTGACGCCGCGGCGATCAAGTCGTATCTGGATGAACAAGGAATACCTTATGAATTTACGCCGGATATGAGCACGGTCGGCGTTCCTTCCAGCATGGTTACGGAAGTGAAGGCAGCAGCCGTGCAAAACAATTTGATTCATAGCGGCTCGATCGGGTTTGGCATTTTCTCGGAAAATCTCGGCTCCTTCGGTATGACCGACAATCAATTCGAAGTGTTAAAGATCGACGCACTAGCTGGCGAGATCGAAAAGCTATTATACGAATATCAAGGGGTCATAAGAGCTAAGGCACTTGTGAATCTACCTTCTAATGATCCGTTCATTCGTGCGGAGACTGAAGAAAGAAGCGAGCGTTGCGATTCAGCTTCGTTTCGAACCGGGATATACGCCGACTCAGAAACAAATTGATAGCATGTACCGCACAGTACAGATGACGCTGCCGAGCTTGCCGATGGAAAATATCGTTATCAGCGACCCGGAAGGACAGCTCATTCCATCTTCTCAAGGCGGAAACGGCGATGCTGGTGCGACTACCACGTTCCAGGAGCAGCTGAATATCAAGCGGCAGATCGAAGCGGATATTCGCGAGAATGTGGAAAAATTGCTACGTCCAATCATGGGGCAGGACGCTGTAGTCGCCAGTGTATTTGCTACGATCAATTTCGATAAGAAGAACAGTGTCGAGCAGCTCGTGACGCCAGTCAATCTAGAAGAGCAGAGCGGCATTGCGATCAGTTTGCAAGAAGTCGAAAAGTCGTTCTCCAGCGAAGGGGCTGGTGGCTCCGGCGGAATCGTTGGTACTGGCACGGAAGAAATTATGAACTATCCGAGCGCTGACGCTACAGGCGGCAGCACAGAATCGGAGGAATCTGAGCGAATCGTCAACTATGAAGTGAATCGCATTACGAATGAAATCGTGAGCAGTCCGTATGCCATTATGGACCTGACGATCAACGTCGCGATCGAACCGCCTGATCCGAGCAACCCGGAATCTCTGACGACAGAAATGCGCGAATCGGTCGAGCGATTGTTGATGAATATCGTTGGCGCTGCATTGGCGAACAACGGCGAAACTTATTCGCAAGAAGAGCTCGGACAGAAAGTGCTCGTCGTAGCGCAGCCGTTCCTTGGGAAGGAAGGCTCGCAAGCTGCGGCCGGAGAAGGACTCAGCAATGCATGGTGGTTTGCATTAGGAGGCGTGGCATTAGCCTTGCTAGCGGTCGGCGGATACGCCTTGGCTAGACGCAGAAGAGCAGAACAATATGAAGAAGAACAGCTCGAGTCTTTCGAAGAAGTGGATGAAGAGTCGATAGATTTGGAAAACTTGTCGCATGAGACTAGGGTTCGCAAGCAACTGGATACTCTTGCGAGAAAGAAACCAGAAGAATTTGTGAACTTGCTTAGAACATGGCTGGTAGACGAATAGAGGTGGAATCGTATCGATGAATACCATGCAGCAGCATTCTCAACCGTTGACCGGACGACAAAAAGCAGCTATCTTGTTAATCACACTCGGACCTGAAACTTCCGCGGAAATTTTCAAGCATCTTCGAGACGAAGAGATTGAACAATTGACGCTGGAAATTGCCAACGTTCGCAAAGTCGATGCTGCAGAGAAAGAATCGATCATGGAAGAGTTCTACCAAATTTGCGTAGCTTAGGAATACATTTCGCAAGGCGGCATTCAGTATGCTAGAGACATTCTTGAAAAAGCACTAGGAACGGAACGCGCAGTCGATATTTTGAACAAGCTGACCGCATCGCTGCAAGTCAGACCGTTTGACTTCGCACGCAAAGCGGATCCGTCACAAATCTTGAACTTCATTCAAAATGAGAACAGTCAAACGATTGCGCTCGTCCTGTCCTACTTGCAATCCGAACAGGCGTCGTTCATCCTGTCCGCTTTGCCGCAGGAGAAGCAAGCGGAAGTTGCGAAGCGGATCGCTGTGATGGACAGCACTTCTCCGGAAGTGATCAGCCAGGTGGAATCGGTGCTAGAGCAAAAATTATCCGCCACGGTTACTCAGGACTATACGTCGGCGGGTGGTATTGAATCGATCGTCCAGATTCTAAACGGCGTTGACCGTGGAACAGAACGAACGATCCTGGATTCACTCGAAATTCAGGATCCAGAATTAGCTGAAGAAATCAAAAAACGGATGTTTGTATTCGAAGACATTGTCAGTCTCGACAACCGCTCCATTCAACGTATTATTCGCGATATTGAAAATGCTGACTTGCAGCTTGCCCTTAAGGTCGCAAGTGAAGAAGTTCGCGATGCGATATTCCGCAATATGTCCAAGCGGATGGCGGAAACGTTCAAGGAAGAAATGGAGTTTATGGGTCCTGTCCGCTTGCGTGATGTGGAAGAAGCACAAACACGCATCGTGGCAACGATCCGCCGCCTAGAAGAAGCTGGAGAGATCATCATTGCACGCGGCGGAGGAGATGATATCATTGTCTAATGTGATCAAATCTTCATCTTATGTGCCGCTTGACAGCAAGAAGCTGATCGAAGCGGCAACGATCAAGTCAACTGCCGATTCGCGTTTGGGTGAGCATGGACAAGCTATTCATCAAGCAGCAGAACTAGAGCAAGCAGTGCGCGATCGGCAAATCGATGCTAAGATCGAGCGCATGCTAGATGAAGCCAGGGAAGAAGCAGCTACGATCGTACGCACAGCACGAGAACAAATGGATGAGCTGCGTAAGCAAACCGAACAAGAGCTGGCCGAATGGCTTGAAGCGCACAAGCAGCAAGCGGCACAGGAGGCAGAAGCAGCGGCTCGTTCAGCAGAGGAAAAGGCTTATGAAGAAGGTTTGATCAAAGGGAAAGAGGAAGCAGAGAAGCGATATCAGGAACACATACAAACAGCGGTGGAAGTGCTTGAGGAAGCAGAGAAGCTGAAGCGTGAGATCATCGCAGAGGCGGAGCCTTTCCTGCTTGAGCTCAGTACGCAAATCGCGGAGAAGATCATCGAGAAACAACTGTCGCTAGAGCCGCAATGGACGCTCGATCTGATTCGTCAAGTCCTTATGCGTGAGCGGCGGAGAGGGAAAGTCACGCTGTGTGTTTCCCCTGAACAATTCGCTTTTGTGCGCGAAGCAAGAGACGAGCTGAAGCTAGCGCTTGATTCACAAGCGGAGCTTATCATCGTACCGGATTCGACCGTACAGGATAACGGCTGTGTCGTCCGCACAGACTTTGGCAGCCTGGATGCTCGCATCGACTCGCAGCTTGCTGAGGTGAAGCAAGCGCTGCTTCAGGCGTACGCTGCCGAGCAAGGAGGGGATGATGCGTGAGACCCGAGCTGAAGGCGGATAAGTATCTCGAACAGCTGCAAATGCTAGATCCGGTTCGCCAGAACGGGCGAGTGACGCAGGTCATTGGCTTGACCATAGAATCAGAAGGACCGAGCGCCAGCATTGGGGATGTTTGCTATATTTACCCATCTCGTTCTGTGACTCCAATCATGGCGGAAGTCGTCGGATTCCGAGACAATCGAGTCATTCTTATGCCGCTCGGGGATCTTACGTCGATTTCGCCAGGCTGTGAAGTTGTGGCGACGGGTCGTCCGCTTCAAGCGAACGTCGGTCACGAGTTGCTCGGCCGCGTGTTAGACGGGCTCGGTCAACCGTTAGACGGCTCTAGCTTGCCGCTGCGAATGGGGACATATTCCACAACGCATACGCCGGGAAACCCGCTTAAGCGTCCTCGAGTCCATGAACCGATTAGCGTCGGTGTGCGTGCGATAGACGGATTATTAACGATTGGCAAAGGACAGCGGATGGGCATATTTGCTGGTTCAGGTGTAGGTAAGAGTACGTTGCTTGGGATGATTGCCCGCAATACGTCGGCAGATGTGAACATTATCGCACTCATCGGGGAACGCGGCAGAGAGGTGCTGGACTTTATCGAACGCGACCTGGGACCGGAAGGGCTTAAACGTTCCGTCGTGATCGTTGCAACGTCTGATCAGCCGGCTTTGATTCGCAT
>CAVWLN010000053.1:0-31249 GCA_963755735.1 uncultured Paenibacillaceae bacterium | reverse complement strand
GCATCGGCTTAAGGTGTGTCGATTTCAAATCGATGATAACATGTAATAAGAAGCTGTCCGGTCTGTTTGTTGCGCGAATACCATACCGCATTGCCCAATAGCCAATTTTTCACCATCGACATCTGCCACTCCGAGCATCTTCCGACTTTGCGCCTCATCGTGATTTTCGTGACCATTCCACTGATCACGGTCTTTACTTCATAACCCGGCTCCCGCTTGAAACGATCGATAATATGCTTCATAAAGTTAAAATTTTGCCCTGCAAACAATAGGCGAATTGTCAATGCCTGCACCCTCCTTGTTTCAACAATGTATGTTGATAGTGCAAGACTTGTCAGGGCAGGCGTACTTCGGTTGCTTAATTCAGCATTTGTTGCGTATGAATCGGCATTTATGATGCGTTTGTAGCTCATGGACTCTACAAACATGCTTGCGCTGCGTCGAATATACTGCCAACGTAAGCCAAGGAGGGATGTTCTTGAAAATTACGACGATCGTAGGGGCCAGACCGCAATTTGTTAAGGCCGGTATGCTTAGCCGCACCTTGCGGAAACATGTGCAAGAGGTCATCATTCACACGGGCAACATTGACGATAACATGTCCAAGGTGTTCTTCGATCAGCTCGGTATACCGAAGCCAGACTATGAATTGCATGTCGGTTCGGGTCACATGCTGCACAAACAGCAGCCATGATCGTGAAGATCGAAGACATCTTGCTGAAGGATACTCCGGATTGGGTGTTAGTTTATGGGGATACGAATTCAACATTGGCCGGAGTCTTGCAGCGGCGAAGCTAAACATCAAAGTGGCGCACGTGGAAGCGGGAATGCGGAGTTATAACCGCGCGATGCCCGAAGAGATTAATCGCGAGCTGACCGACCATTTATCTTCTCTGCTCTTCTGCCCGACCGATACGGCTGTCGCCAACCTGGCTCATGAAGGAATACAAGAAGGAGTCTATCAGGTCGGTGACATTATGTGCGATGCGCTCATGTTCTTCAAGCAGCAAGCCGCTCACTTCGCGCTCCCTTCTCACCTAACGCTTAACAAGCCGTATGCGGTGGCGACGGTTCATCGTGCTGAAAATACGGATAACCGCGAGCGGCTGTGTCATATTTTGCACGCTTTATTCAGTTGGATGTTACCGTCGTATTGCCTCTTCACCCTCGTACCCAAGCCGCCATTCAACATTTTGGCTATGGCGATCTGCTGCACAGCGGAGCGATTCAACCTTGCGCTCCGTTATCCTATTTTGAAATGCTAAAGCTCGTATCCGGTGCGAAGCTCGTGCTTACGGATTCCGGTGGAGTACAGAAAGAAGCGTATATGCTTGGTGTTCCGTGCTTGACGCTACGCGATGAGACGGAATGGCCGGAAACGGTGCAAGCGGGCTGGAATCGTTTGACAGGAGCGAACACAGCGAACATATTGAATGCGGCCCGTACGGTAAAGACGCCGTCAGCATGGCCGCCGCTATTTGGCAATGGTAAATCTGCCGAGAAGATGACGAGCATTTGTATTACAGCAAACGAAGTCGAACAAAAGCCGCATCCTTACAGCCATGAGGCTTCTGCTCTGGCCGCGATGCGGCTTGTTATCTTACGTCTGATCAATTCATCGTATATTTCAAGTAATTTGGTTTTTGCACTCTTTTGTATACTTCAAACAATCTTTGCTCCATCTTCTCCCAGCTATAATGCTCTTCCATCGCTTTGCGCGCATTCACGCTCATCTCCTGCAACAAATTCCTTCGCACATGCAAATAATGAATCGCTTGTACATATTCGTTAGCTGTTACTTCCGGCTTATCAATAACAAGCCCGCAACGGTGGTGACGTATGATGCGCTCCATCTCGTGACATTTGTTGACGATGACCGGCACTCCATTGGAAAGACAACTGAAAAATTTGTTTGGCAATGCAAACATATGATTCAGTGTATGGGTCAGCTTATAATCAATCCAACCGATATCTACGTCTGTCATATGATTCGGGATGGATTTATAACTTACCCAACCAGTCGTGATTAGTTTGCTTTGAAATGCGGTGGAATCATAAACGTTTCATGGCTACGCACTCCGCCTATAATTTTGAAGGTCAGATCCATGAGCTTGTTGGCCCCTTCGGTAATGGCAATGATCTTGTCCGCACTGCCTCGGTCGTTATCGATATTCCCTTCATAATAAACCGTAAGTCCCGGGCTTGTATACGTTTTTGGAACGTAAGATTGTGACAGTGAAGGCGAATTATAAATGACTTCAACGCGCAAGGTAGGAATCATCGTTTGATACCAGTCTTCATGGCGTCGCTGACTGTGATTACATGGTCAACCTCCTGCAAACAATGCAGTAGAGCGCTATGCAGCTTGACCTTTCGGTTCGGATCGATTTTCCCGTATGGATCGGGGGTAATTTCGTGGCTGTCGTAGATGAGCTTGACATGCTTACCGCGTGCTCTCAGCTCCCGTTTAATGCAAGCTCCGGCATACAAGGACAAAAATTCATGTGCATGGTAAATGTCTGCCTCCACTTGAAGACCAGCCTCAGTCAGCCGGTTCAAATGAATGTCTGTCGGCCTTGGGGCCTGAGAGTTGGCTACGATTTGTTCCACAGTGTGCCTTAAGTCATCTTCATAGCTGACGATGCGGATGCCCTCGTGGACAAATATCGGCTCAAGAAAACGATCATGAAACGGCGTGCCGTCTATATCGTGCAACAGCCCGTTTTTTCTTGGCATTACAAGCGTAACGTCATAGCCTGCTTTGACGAGACTGCGCGCTTCTTTCTTGAAGATTCGGGCATCGAGAAACGGATGGTGCTGGGCGAGCATGCATACAGTTATGGGCATCACGTATCCACTCCTTGGAAATTTCCAGTGGTAACATATTGTATTCGCATGAATCGCCATGCGTATCGGCCAACACCTGCTATCCCAGCACAACCGCCCATGGCCAAGCTATTGGTCGTCGTCAGTAACGGAATGAACGGAAATCGTTTGGCTGTCTACCGTATCGCTACCTAATGCCTGCACAACGATCAGACCACTCACTACCCTATACCTCATCAATCATCTTCCGGACGTTTCTCGATAATCAATCCTTCCACATGCTTGCGCTTCATTAGATTGCGTTTTTTTCGGTCTTCTTTACTTTCGAAGATGATGTCAAAGTCGTAATCGTCAGGATACAGCTCCGATTTCGGAATATGGAGAGATAAGCGCTTTTGATTGATTTTCATTTTTTGATTTTGCACGATCACCCCGACATTGCCCTTCGCATCTTCTTCCCGATACACGACGCCCGTTCGCTTCAAATATGAAATATAGACACGATCCCCGACTTCAATGCGCTTCTTCGCCTTTGAATCAACAAGTTCAGCATTATCACATTTTGCAGGCTGCTTTCCCTTCGCTTTCCTCACTTCGTCGTCTTCGTTTAAATGACTCGCATTGTCATCCGGTAAATGTTTCGTTGCTTTATTTGTCTGTGAGACAACACCTTCTCCCACCTGTTGCTCCATCGAGTCTTCTGCCTGAATAACTTCACCATCTTCCATCCAATTCGTGGACTCTTCTTCCTGCTGTGGATTCCCTCCTCCTCCCCACAAATTCCAGCGATTTCGCCGTCACCGTGCTTACCATATTCGCCGATCGTGCGCTTTCATCTGCTCCACTCTCTCCTACATTCGTCAGCTTCGTCTGATCCGCCCACTTATCGCTTGTCGGAGACAGCTCCGGCTGCTGAGTATTCTGCCGCTTCAACCATTCCTCCGAACGGCGAATGATTTCCTCGGGTATTCCTAGATTGCGTGCAATTTGAAACGCATAGCTGTACCCAGCCTCCCCAATCTTCAACACATATTTGGGTTGCAGCGTGTCCGCATCGAATTCCATTCTTGCATTTTCAAAGCCGGGTGTTTCCGAGGCAAAATGCTTTATTTCGTTATAATGGGTCGTCACGACGACGATCGCGCCCCTTAGTGCCAGCTCCTCCAGTATCGCGATGGACAGCCCGACTCCTTCAGCGGGATCCGTGCCGGAAGCCATTTCATCAATAAATACTAGCGTCGAGCGATTCGCCATTTGTAAAATATCTATCATATTCCGCACATGTGCGGAGAACGTACTTAGCGACTGCTCAAGGCTTTGCCCATCCCCGATATCGGCAGCAATGTGTTCGAATATGGAAAATGTACTGCCTGGTTTGACGGGAACCGGTAATTCCCGACTGCACCATGAGCGTCAGCAATCCGACGGTTTTCAAGGCAACCGTCTTCCCACCTGTATTCGGCCCAGTAATGATTAAGCATCGATATCCGTCACCAATCGCAAAATCTAATGGCACCATTTCGGAGCCTAGCAAAGGGTGTCTCGCTCCCTGAATAACGATTCGCCCTTTATCATTTAACTGAACGTTACAGCCATTGATCGCTTGCGCATACTTCGCCTTGGCGAACAAGAAATCGTACACACCGACAATTTCCACATTCGCTTTCAATTCAGATGACTTCTCTTCCACAAGACCAGTCAACATCCCGAGGATCTTCGCTTCTTCCTTTGCCTCTTCCGCACGAAGAGCAGATAACTCAAGCTGTATTTGTGCGATATCGTGCGGCACGATATAGACGGTTTGTCCGCTGCTAGATTCATCGAGCACCTGACCGTTGATTCGTTTGCGATGCTCCTTCTTAATCGGCAGAACGTAACGATCACCGCGCATGCTGACAATTGGCTCCTGCAGCCAGTTGCTATATCTCGTCATTAACGATTGAACCTTCTGCTTCAATCGCTCCTCGATTACCATTAATTTTTTTCGAATTTTGTTCAATTCCTTGCTCGCATAATCCGTTATTCTGCCATTGCGAATACACCTGTCAATCTCCTGCTGCAGCCCGTTCAAATCATACATGGATTGAGCAAACGAGCTGACCTTAGGGGCAATATCTCGCTTGCTCGCCATATACTTTCTTAGCTGCCCTATGCTCCTTAAAAACGTGTAAAGATGGCCGAAATCTTCCTCATGAAACAAATAACCAGTACCCAGCAATTCGAGCAAATGCTCCATGCCGCCAAGAGAAGGAATCGGAGACACTGCCGCCAGTAGCCAGGATGCGCTGTGCTTCTTCCGCTTCATCCAACAAGGTTCTGATCGTAACAACATCAGTTAGCGGCTGCATGTCGTCCACATGCTGCCTGCCGATGAATGACATAGCATATTCACGAACATGTCCTTTTATTTTTTCATACTCCAAACTTTGCATCGTCATCACGTTCATGGTCTAATATACGCTCCTTTTGGTTGAAAATAAAAAAAGGCGAAGAATAACGTCTACGTTACTCTTCGCCTCATATGAATGCTTACAAGCGACGAAAGAAAAATCCGTGCTGAAGCAGCACGGACTCGTACCCATATAAGCCGGGGCAAATGATCGATATCCGTTGTTCTTAACTAATTCCTAGTCATCAATCTGGGTATGCGGAAAGAAAGCACCGCGAAAGTGGTGCCAAGCGACCCGACATGACTTAGGTATTCAATTTCATTAGTTAAGAACACTTACCGACATCAAAATTTCCCCTTAGTGTTAAAGATGTCCTTATTGTAACGTTGGCACAACTACTCGTCAAGCTTGCTTATCGACGCCACCTTGAATGAATGTCGTCTGCTTGGCAGCAGATGGAACGAACCTTCCCATCAGCAATGCATCCGTTAATTCATGAACCTGAAGTGAGATATTCATATCCGGCAGGACAGCGACGAAGCAATTTTTCAAATGCGAATACGTCATCTTGCCTGCGGGCAAATCGTACAGTACGATGCTCTTCCTCGCTTCTCTGCCCTGCTTTCTCACATTGTGGAGCAAATAATACACTTCTCCCCAGTACGAGATATGTGGCTTTTCGTTGGCCAGAGTCAAGAGTCGGCATAATTTCCTATCTAGCATGTCTAGATTGAGCATCCGTTCCACTTCTTGTGAACGGTCTAACATTTGATTTAACATCCGCTTCTGTCCTTTTTTTGTAGGTTGCGAGAACGGCGCAAGTCGATTCATGATGTTCAATTCCAGTTCACCTTTCCCGTGCATGATCCAGCAAACAATCACAAGAGTAATCTACACTACGAACTTCATTATATCAGACGATCGTGAGGAGACAACAACCGCTTCAATTCGTGTGCAAACTGCGAGCCGGACGAACAGAACGGTGAAAACGATCAAGACGATGGAAATGAAACAGACATAGGCGCCTGCGCGTTGCTTCTTACCTTGTTCTGCGTTCCATCAAGTTGATGCCGACACCCATACAGACGACCCCGAACAAAAACATGTACGCAATCGGTTCGGCAAGTTCCAGCCACGAATATCCGTAATACGCGATTTCCTTCAGCGCCTCCATACCGTAAGTGACAGGGTTGATCTTCGATAAGAAGATCAGGATCGGATTCGTCACGATTTCGATCGGCCAGTAAGCGCCGCCAAGCATCGCTAGGCTGACCGCGACGATCGGAATGAGCACGGCCAGCTGCTGCGGTGTGCGTACGAGCCCGGCCAGCAGCATGCTAAGTGCGACGATCGAGAAAATATAGATGGCCGCAATCAAGACGATCATGAGAAAGCTGTCTCCGAGCGGAAATTGAAACACATAGCGAAACAGAGCAAATACAATGATCACTTGAACAAGTCCCGAAGCGTAGCTGAACAGCATATGACCTACATACATGGAGGTTTTCGACGCCGGTGACAAGATGACGCGATCCCAGAGGCCGCTTTGCTTTTCATGCAGCAAAGCATTTACGCTGAAAGCAACCGTATAGAAGCAGAAGAACAAGGCAAAGCCGAACACCGATTGAATTCTTGAATCGTAGGCGAACGATTGCTCGGCTTCGACCTCGCTCAAGGATACCTGTAGCACCGGTGAGGCTAACCGTTTCGCAAGCTCACTTCGTACATCGAGGCCCGCTAACTGCTTCTCCGCATCGCGAATGGAAAGCTCCTCCATATATATTCCGCGAATATATGCATCCAAAGCAGGGATATCAAAGCTTTCTACAGCGGCAATAATGCTGTAATCGTCCGGAAGCAATTGCAACGCATAGTCTGTATTGCCTTCGATCACTTGCATCCGTGATTGTGCTTCGTCCGTCAGTTCGAATCGATACGTTTCTGACTGGTTAAGAAGTTCCACCCATTGCCTTGCTTCCAAAGGGTCAACCTCAGAGCTATAGAACGTGGGCACAGTCACTTTTCCGCTAATATTGATGCTCATCATAACGGTAAAGATGATCGACATCACGATCATCATCAGCATCGGGAACGGGTTGCGCACCAATTGTCTCAGCTGAGCAATTAAGATTGCGACCATCTTCATCCCTCCCCCCTTCTTGGGAACAACCAAAGACCGAACAAGGAGGCACATAGCGACGTGGCAAGCAGCCTCAGCAGCGTATCACCATAATACGTCAAATCAGCACCTTGTGTAGCGAGCATGAACGATCGCAGAGCGGCACCATTCGGCGTCCATACCGCTATATCATGAACCCAATCCGCAAACAAGAACGTCGGCATGAAACTTCCGCCTAACAGTGCCAAAGTGACGACGACGACAACGTTGTACAAATCAGACGTCCGAATTCCATCCGAACGAAAGTTCAAAGCGGTAAGCAGCATCGTGATCGCACCGATACAAACCGCAAGCACGATACCGATGAGCAAGTACCCGAGCCAAGCTTCAGGTGATATTTGCGTGAAAGAACGGAAAAACAAATGGGATAAGCCAAAAAGTAACAGCATCTGCAGAAAGGCGATCATTGCAGCGGAGACTGCTTTGCTTGCTAGAAAATACAGCGGCCTTGAGCCAGCAACGAGTATCCGATCATAAACGGCAAATTTTTTCTCCAAATATGCCCGACTCGATACGGTGGAAGCGACGAACAACACATACATCGCCACCATGCCGAACGTATAATATTGGATCGGGGTGATGGGCCTATATTGCGTGACGGTTTCCAGGCCTCCCGATACGACCGGCGTGCTGACCTCAAACGTTGCTTCCTCACTGGCTCGGCTTAATGTTTGACCAATCGCCGTATGCAAGCTGACAGTGCGGGTATATTGGTTCAGGATATCAACCATAATGCTCGCGCCAAGCGGATGCGCCTTCGAGCTTTCCACTTCAATGAAGGTGCCGTCCCCTGAATCCAGCAGCATTTTGCGCAATGTCTGATACGTATAATTTGCTGGAACACGGACGATAGCGGCTGCTTCTTCCCGCTGCAAGGCGAGTCTTGCTTCACTCAATTCCATCTCTGTAAAGCTTGCCAACTCCGTCAATTGATCACTTTCGAGAACCTGTCGTAGCATATGCAGCGGCATGAGATCCTCTGCAGCTGCCAACAGCTGCTTCTTCGCCTCATCAGGCCATTGAGATTCACTTAGCTCCTGGACAAATTGCTTTCTTCCTGCTGCTTCATCATCTTCCACGACCAAAATATAATTGAATAAGAGATTCGCTTGCTTGTCATTGTTCAAAAATCCGCCAAGTGCAAAACTGAAGATCACGATTAAAATGAATGGCATGAGCAATAAGATGGCAAGCTCCTTCCGGTCGCGCAGAAGGATGCGCAAATCTTTCACAAAATATGTCCACATATTGGCCGTCTCCCTTACTTAATCTCGCAGCTTACGCCCAGTTAAATGCAAAAATACGTCCTCTAGCGTCGGTTTTTGCACATGGAGATTTGTAATCTGCGCACGATGCCGCTCCGCTAATTGAAACAATCGTCCTAATACTTGACTTTGTTTCGTTACGATCAGCTTGATCGTCTGATTTTCTTCACTCACTTGACGGATGTCACCAAGCGTGCGAAGCTCTTGGGCGAGTTCCTTACACGGTTCAGCAAGCTGCAGAAAGATCGTATCCTCTGCGGATAAGATGCTTTTCAGCTCTTCCTTTTTGCCCGCAGCGATCATTTTGCCGTGATCCATAATGTAGATGCGGTCGCACAGCTGCTCTACTTCTTCCATATAGTGACTTGTGTATAGCACGGTCATCTGCTTCTCCTTGTTGAGCAGCCGCACTGTTTCGAGAATATAGTTTCTGGACTGCGGATCGATTCCGACCGTCGGCTCATCCATAATCAGAAGCTTCGGATCGTGAAGCAGCGCTGCGGCGATGTTGACACGCCGTTTCATCCCGCCTGAGTATGTTTTGATCAGTTCCTTCTTCCGTTCACGAAGCCCGACTAGCTCCAGCGCTTGTTCAACCGCTATATGCATCTGCTTACCGCGAAGGCCGTAAATTCGCGCGAAAAATTGCAAATTCTCCAGCGCACTAAGTTGATCGTACAAGGCAATCTCTTGCGGCACGACGCCGAGAATGCCGCGTATATGCTTAGGATGCTGTATAACGCTTTTGCCTTCAAATTTCACATCGCCAGAAGTCGGCTTGATCAACGTGGAGATCATGGCGATGGTCGTCGATTTACCAGCGCCGTTCGGTCCGAGCAGTCCGACGGATTCTCCCATATCGAGGTACAAATTGACCTCGTCGACCGCCGTTTTGTCTTTATACACTTTACGTAGCTGTATCGTTTCCAGCATTTCCTCTCTCGCCTCCTCGTAATGCTCCCTAGCTACACTATACATACAAAAAGGCAGTGCTCCCACTGCCTTTCGTCATCCATTTCAATATGTAACCATGACTTTTGTCACTTTATACCTTTGCTCAGACGAGATCACGGCGAATCGCATAAATTGCGATCTGTGTACGATCACGTAAATCGAGCTTATCCAGTATCGTACTAATATGATTTTTCACTGTACCGACGGATAAAGCGAGCTCTTGCGCGATTTCTTTGTTGCTCCGCCCTTCGCCAATCTTGCGAATGATTTCAAGCTCCCGTGTCGTCAAAGAGGGATCGATCGGTTCGCTCTTGTGCTTATGCAACAATTGCGGCATCACTTTGGCTGCAACGTGCTCCTCAATCGATAAGCCGCCTGATAGACAACTGCGAATCGAGCGGTGCAGCACATCCGCATCGGCATCCTTCAGCATGTAACCGCTTGCCCCGATCCGCAGCGCTTGTAACGCGTACTCATCATCATTAAAGGTAGTCAGGATAAGCACCTTTTGCTTTGGATTGCTCGTTAAGATGCGCTTGGCAGCCTCTAGTCCATCCATCACCGGCATGCGAATATCGAGTATGACTAAGTCATAGAAGTGTTGTTCATATAGCTCCACAGCTTCCCTACCGTTGTCCGCTTCTCCTAGCACCTTCATTTCTGGGTCGGTTTCAATCATCATTTTCAAGCCTTGCCTGACCATCTTCTGATCTTCCGCAATAAGAATTCGTATCATGCCGTCTCCTTCTTTCAAACGGGTTGATGGTTTGCTTATCGATCGCAGCAACTGCCACTACGACAGACAACTGCTTTTACTTTGGCTGCGCTCTTAGACCTGCCTCCAGCAAGAACGAGCCGCGAACGAGAAATTGTTGATTCGTCTGGATAATGTCCAATGTACCGCCAGCCTTCTCGATTCTATCGCGCATGGCCGTTAAGCCAAACCCTTCCTTGATCGTATCGCCAGCATGTCCTAGCGTATCATTACTCACCTCGAAGCGAAACAGACGACCGCCGGAAGATTCCAGCAAAATCTTCACCTTGCGGGACGAGCCGTGGCGCATTGCATTCGTCAAGGCTTCCTGGATAGCGCGATAAACAGCGATCGATTGCTCGTTGTTGAGTGCAACAGATAAGGCGCCGTGGCGAATGTGAAAATCGATTTGCATGTAGCTTTCCGCCTCAAGGTTGCGAATCAGCCGCAGGAGAGCTTGTATGCCGCCCACCTCTTCTTCTCTCAGCGCTTTCACAGCGTTTCGTGTTTCGTTTAAGCTTTGCTTTGCGAGCCGTTTCATTTGCTCCAACTGTTCCTTCTCCTGTCCGCTTGCCCGCATGCGATACATCTCGATTTGCATGAGCAGCGATGTCAGCTTATGGCCGACGGAATCATGGATTTGACGCGTAATTTGTGTGCGTTCTTCAGCCCGTACCGCATCCTCATTCTGCTTCGCTTGACGCTTCAGCGCGCGGTATTCATTCAGCAGCGCTTCGTATTGCTGCTTCGTATGCTGCTCGTGATCACGCATGGTCATCATCGACAAGAGCAAAGCGGTGAAAGCCAGCATGTAAAGTATGAAGAGCAGTGTTAGCGGATGTAGCAATCCGTATTGCAACCAAACAGAAGCGAGCACGAGGATCACTGCTGTACAGCCGAAGCCGCTCATCCACATCTTCGGCAGCTTGTGCGAGGCACGAACGGTCAATATAGAGGCGAGGAACAACTGAAACAAATGATGAATGATTCCTGGCTGATCATCGGATATGAGCCAGGACGTCACCAAGGCTGCAAGCAGTCCACCGAGAAATAGCAATACGCACGGGACAGGTCGCTCATGGTTGAATAAGTCCGTCAGAAATATACAGGCGAAGAACAGTGCGCAACCGATCACTGCAACAGCGAGCTCATGCATGCCGGCAAACGCAATGTAGACGATCCATACGGCAGCAAACCAGCCTGTAGTAGCCCAAAATACGCGCACAACGTCCTCCCCTTTACGATAATGAACGATCATTCAGAAAATATCATCACCATCATAGACCGATTCTTGGTCGGAGATCAATACGTTTGGGCACAAAAAATACAAGACCGCACATTCCAATCGTCGCGCGGCCTTGCTTTTATGAACCGATATATTCAAAAATGGAAATCCTCATCCCTTAACGGCTCGATATGAATCGCACGCACATAGCCATTGCCTTTCTTCGAGAAGAAATCATGCTGCCTAGTGTGCGTACTGATGCCGTTCATGACGATCGGATTGATGTCTTCGTCCGGAAAGATCGGTTCGAGCCGAGGTTCATCATCGCTTTATTCGCGTTGTAACGCACGATACGCCTTCACTTCTTCTACCAAGCCGATCGAACGGTACACTTTCTCTGTATAGGCTTCTTCGTTGTCATGCAAATAGTTAAGTAAGCCAAGTATCGTCTCATGAGCTTCTTGCTGTTCATCTTCAGGCAGCTCCTGATAAATCTCTTGCGCCAGCATACCGACGTACAATCCGTGGATACTCTCATCTCGCAGGATCAGATCGATGATTTCTCCGCTTGCCGTCATCTTCCCTTGACCAGCCAAATACAACGGGTAGAAAAATCCACTGTAGAACAAGTAGCTTTCCAGGAAAACCGAAGATGCCATCGCCAGGATACAGCTCCTTGCGGGAGCGGATGTTTATATAATATTGCGCAATCGTATTCGGCCTTAGTTTGCAAGTGTTCTCTTTCTCAACCCATCGGAACACCTCATCGATCTCTTCATTCGTTGCCAGTGTCGTGAAGATGCTGCTGTACGATTTGGCATGAATTTGCTCCATCATCCCATAAATCCAAGCACCGCTTTGCGCTGCAGGCCGTCCACATGATCTAAAATTTTCGGCATGCCGACATCCCCCTTGAATTGTGTCTAGCAAGGTCAAGCCCGCCGAGCACCTGCTTGTAGGCTTGCTGTTCCTCGTCACTCAAGGTCAGCCACGACATCTTGTCATCAGACAGCGGGATCTCCTCATCGGTCCAAAACTGCATCATATTTTGGTTCCAAAACTGCGCCGTATATTCATCGTCGGGACGATTCCAATTGACCGCTTTCCAAGTGCTCATGATTCTTTTCTCCTCCTTTCGTGTAATCCATGCACAGTTCAAACGGAACAGCTGATGCATTCTTCTACTGTCAGCCGCTTTGTCCGTGTGTAGTACAACGACTTTAACCCTTTCTTGGCGGCATAAATATAATATCTCGCGAGCTGTCTAGTGGAGATGTCGCTCTTGTACGTGCAAAATCGTCGACACTCCCTGATCAACATGCGCTTGAATTTCGGCGATAAGGTCGAGCACCTTAAACTGGTCCATCTGGTAGGCGGATTTGTAATAGAAATAACGCTCCGGCTCAAATACGGCATCGGATAGTAGGTCGTTGAGTTGGCATATGTACGCGTTTCGATCGGTTCGACAATCGGCATGACGCTGGACGTTGCATTTTGCACGTAAGAGATGCTCTGAGTCGGTGCAATCGCCAACCGGTATGCATGATACAGGCCGTGCTTGCGGACGGCCTGCGGAGCTCGCTCCAATCTTGCGGAGACGGAATTTCGATGTGATGGAACAACTGCTTTATTTTATCCGTCTTAGGTCTGTAATCGGTTTGTACATAACGCTCAAAGTAGGTGCCATCCGCATAATCCGATTTCTCAAATCCGACGAATGTTTCCCCTTTCTCCTTGGCAATTAGCATGCTTGCCTCCAGCGAGTAATAGTTCATCATCATGAAAAACGTTCGGGCAAAATCTAACGCTTCCTCACTTTCGTAAGCGATCATATTTTTCGCTAGAAACCCGTGCAAATTCATGGCTCCAAGCCCGACCGAGTGCATTTCGCGGTTGGCCTTTGCCACCCCCGGCGCGTTCGTAATGTTCGTCATATCGCTCACCGCAGTAAGCGCCATCATCCCTACATGTACCGACTCGCGAATGTTCTGATGCTCCATCACATTCACGATATTTAACGACGCCAAGTTACAGCTAATATCGCGCCGGATCGTATTCCGGCACACCATAATCCTCAATCGTCGACGTCTCTTGCAGCTGGAAAATTTCCGTACATAGATTCGACATTTTGATCTTGCCGACATTTTTTAGTGGATGAACCCGGTTCGCATTGCTTCGGTTCATGATGTACGGGTATCCAGACTCCAGCTGAGTCGTCGGCAATTTTCGTCAGCATGTCGCGGGCGCTCATAAGCGGCTTCTTGCGCACGCGCTCGTCCTGCAGCAAAGTCTCGTACATTTCGTCCAGATCCATGTCGTCCAGATGCGTACCGTAAGCTTTGTAAACCGAATACGGTGCGAACACATAAAGCATCTCATTCGCTTCCGCTAGCTGATAAAATTTGTCCGGCACGATCAGGCCGATGGAAAGCGTCTTGAGACGGATTTTCTCGTCGGCGTTGATCTTCTTGCTATCGAGAAACTCCGCGACGTCCCAGCCGAAAATGTTGTAATAAGCGGCGCCGGAGCCTTTGCGCTGCCCCATCTGATCGGCATAGGAGAACGCATCCTCCATCAGCTTCAGCACCGGCATGATGCCTTTGGCTGCCCCTTCCACCCCTTTGATCGGCTCTCCTCGACCGCGCAGCTTGGAGAAATTTACAGCTACGCCGCCGCCGATTTTTGACAATTGCATGCACGTGTTCAGCACATAATTAATTGAATTGAGCGAGTCGTCCATCTCCAGCAAAAAGCAGGAAACCATCTCGCCACGTCGCGATTTGCCAGCGTTAAGGAACGTTGGTGTCGCCGGCTGCAACCGCTGCTCGATCATCGCCCGAGCCAGCTTGCGAGCTTTGCTCATATTACCGTTTGCCAGATGCAGCGCCGTAATCGCCACGCGGTCCGGGAAGTGCTCCAGGTACATCGACTTGTCATTCGTCTTCACCGCATAGTCTTTGTAAAATTTTGACGCGGCCATATAAGAAGCGAATTTGAATCCGGCTTGATGCGCGATCGCATAAATTTCGTCGACCTGATCTTCTGTATAAAGCTGGTAAACGTCCTCGTAATAATCGTGTTCGATCATGTACCGGACTTTCTCCCGCGTATGATTGAAATGCATGCTTTTCTCTTCGACTTCCTGCAGAAACTCCTGCAATGCTTCTTGATCTTTATCCAACTGAAAGAACCCATCGGAACCGCGAGTCATAATCATATTGTTTAATTCAATGTGCCGCAATGCGTTTCACTCCTTGTTTGAAATGTTCTACGTCACGCGCCGTCCCGGACAGCTCGAACTTGCTGACGATCGGCACGCCGAACTGCTCGGCGATCAAATCTGCGCTGCGTGCAAAGTTGTGACCCCAATTGCGATTGCCGCTTGCTGCCACCCCGCGCAAATAATGAACATGACGCTCAAGAAATTCATAGGCTTGCTCGGGCACCTGGCCGAAGCCTGTCGTATAAGTGACGAATACGAACGGCTCATCCAAAGACAGCTCACTGCTTACTTGCACTGCCTCCATCCCCAGCTTGCTTACGAATCGTCGCACGTTTCCTGTTCTTGTTGCATAAGCGATCAACATCACCATGTACCTCCAAAGCATCTTAGTCATTCATGAAACTTTAGCGAATAAAAAAGCGCATACGGCGTGAAGGCCGTATGCGCGGATGCTAGCATGTGCAAAGTTCACATGACTTGCTTCTCAGTTCATCGGACACCTTCCTGTTCACCGCAGGGGCAATTCCATGAACAGGCAGGTCTCCTGGCTCTGGCGTCTACATTCATCAGCACCCTTCCCAGCCGGTTAATCGCGACCAGTGGTTTCGAAGCTGACGAACTCTGCCATTACAGTGGCGGGACCGCGCCGGATTTGCACCGGCTTCCCTATTAAGCGCTGCTTTCTAGTAAAGCAGCACACCTGTTCAACACGATATATAGTTGTTGGAGATAACTTTATATCAATATCTTGTGTCTGTCAACAACAAAAATAAAAATAGGGGCCGTTCGGAGTATCACCATACGCTGGCGATTCGAACGGCCCCAAGCATTATTGTGGTTTCGTGAAATGCGAGATTTATTGCATTTATTGCGGTGGATATTCTACGAGATCTTGCGGTATGCGCAGCGGAATGATCAGTTGATGCTCGTTACTGCCATCCTTTGCACTTTCCACATAGAAGACGAGCAGCAAATTTTGTTGGCTGGCCTTCTCGAAGCTCACTTCAAAAGCGAACCGACCCCATTCAGGTGCAGCCTGCTCAGCTGTGACGTGGCCTTCTGCGAGAATCGCATGACCGTCCTCCAGGAACCAGCTAAATGCTCCTTCGAATACCCGCGCTTCCCCTTCAACCTGAATGTTCGTGCCAACCACTTCTTCAGGATGCGGAGTAAAGATGCGGAACGCCTCATTCTCAGTCACAACGTTCGGCACGATTTCTCCAGATTCCGCATGAATACGGACATCTACAGGCTGATCCATATGTTGATGGTGGATGAGCACCACATTCCACCATTGTCGTTCAGCTAAGGTCGCGTCCTTCACTGCCCACGGTCCTGCAAGCTCCGTCTGCGCTTCAAGCGCAATTCGTACCGCATCCGCACGAGTAACTGTCGTCTCCTCCACGGTGTGATCGTCAAGCAATGTAATTTTCGCGGCCGTCGCTTGACCCGGATACGACTCCGCTATCGGGCCGATCGTCCACGCTGCAACGAAGCTGCCGACCGCTAGGTCATCCAGCGCAAGTACTTCACCGGAAGCGCTTGCTATTTCCGTATCTTCCGTGATGGCTAGTGAGAGCGCCTCAATGAATGAACGGTCACCATCCTCGACGAGTTCCGTTATGAGCAACCGATTATCGTCTGTCTGCATAACATAACCGCCGGAAATGACTTGTACGGGCTGTTCCTCTTGCGACGGTGTACCGCTTGCTGAGTTTCCGTCGTTGTTTTCACCTGCCTGATTGTTCCCTCCGCCTCCACCGCATGCCGTAAACAAGACGGCAGCACTGAGCAGCAAGCAGGCAAGCCATGCTTTCCTTCTGACTCCCTTTGTGTTCCTCGTGAGCTTTGTCATCTCTCTTCACTCCTCCTTCTTCTCTTTAGACAGAAAGCATCGGCAAAATGTTTCATGAACCGAGAATAACGCCCCTTTCGCATGAAGTGGGCGTACAATCGTCAGGCGTGCATTTGCGAACATTGGCGCTCATTTGAGAAGTTTTGTATGATTGGTCACACAAAATTTCTTTATATTGCTTATTTTTAACACTTTTATATGAATGATCATACAAAAATCAAGTCATTTTTCGGAATTGGCTGCAATTTGTATGAAGAATCGTACAAGTACAACAATTTCGGGATCGAAAAGAAAATTTTATATGAACAAACATACAAAATGAACACGATCGATTGATGCTGCCAACTTGAGCGGGCAGCCTGCACTATACATACCGATTCAGCACGCGATCAACAGCCGGACCGTACGCCTCACCAAAAAGGATGAGATGAACGAGTAAATAATACAGCTGGTAGAGCGGACGGCGATCAGCATAGCCGGGATCAAGCGGGTAGGATGCGCGATACGCCTCATAAAATCTGGCACCGAAACCTCCGAACAATTCGCTGAAGGCCATTTCAACTTCACGTTCACCGTAATAGACCGCCGGATCAATCAAATATGGCCTACCCTCCGGTCCTGATAGCCAATTGCCGCTCCATAAATCGCCGTGCAGGAGCCCTGGCTGACCGGCATCTGGAATGAAGCGTTCAAGTCGATCCATTAGCTTTATTAGCTTGTCCTGCCTGGAGGCAGGAAGAAGCCCTTTGCGCTGCGCAGTTTGCACCATTGGCATCAGCCGTTGTTCGCGATAAAATTCTGGCCATCGCTGCCGCCATCCGTTGTGCTGGGGCAATTCCCCGATATGATTGTCGCTGGCAAATCCATATTGTCCGTTAGGAGAACGGGTCTGGTGAATCGCAGCAAGACCAATGCCTAACTGTTCATCGCTGAGCTTGCTGACGGGAGCCACATCGATCCATTCCAATACGATCATACCGCCACCAACGCCCGGAATTTCTCCTGCATAATAAGTTTTGGGCACCGCAAGCGCCCCAACTTCACCTAATGTGCGGAGACCTTCCGCCTCCTCAGCAAACACTTGCCCCGGAAGGTCTATGCGATATTTCACGAAATAGTGAGCATCCACCGTTTTGACATACAACGAATGACCGATGTCCCCGCCTTTTACTTGACGCATTTCCAGTACGCTCGCATGCAGCACGTCATGTATGATCTGTTTGAAATTAAGTTCGTACAATGATCCCCACCGCCTCCAATTTCTGATCCTTTCTATCCTAACACAGTCGATTTGGTTCGTGGAATCCACAGCAATGTTCATTTATAATTACATATTATATCTTATGTTAACTATATTTCCTTCATACGAATACAAACGGAACCTGCAACGTCTTCTCCTCCCAGTAAGATGTGAGGGATGGTGGGACGTTTCCAGGTTCCGCTTTAGAAGTAAACCAACACCGCTTTAACCGCTGCTATTCATAAATTGCTGTTAACACTTCTCCCAGCTCTTGCAGAGCGCGTTCCTCATCTTCCCCGTTTACCTCCAGCGTCACTTCATCATGCTGCTTCAGACCGAGTGTCATGAGGCCGAGCGAGCTTTTGCCGTTAATTCGTCTTTCCTTGGCAATCAGGAACACGTCGCATTGATAGCTGCTCGACTTGTCTACGAAAGCTTTGGTCGGTCGAACATGAAAGCCTTGCGGATTTAGAATGGTGAACGTTTTGCTTAACATAATCTTCACTCCTTTTGATGTGATGAATGCTCTTGAGATGACAACGTGTTCGACATATATTGACGCACTTCCTCCTGACTGCTCAGATGGAGAACTTCCCTGACGGCGTCGGACATTTCCTTGTACGACAGTTCTGCCAAGCGTCGTCTTACAGGTAAGATCGATCCGGCACTCATACTCAGTTCATCTATGCCTAGGCCGAGCAAGATCGGAACCGCTTCGGGATCCTCAGCCATTGCGCCACAGATGCCCACCCATTTGCCGGTTTGATGCGCGGCCACGGTCACCATATGAATGAGCCGCAGCACCGTCGGATGCAACGGCTGATACAAATACGAGACCGCTTCGTTCATGCGATCAGCCGCCATCGTATATTGGATAAGATCGTTCGTACCGATACTGAAAAAATCAGCTTCTTGCGCGAATATGTGCGCAGAAATTGCGGCCGACGGCACTTCGATCATCATGCCGACTGCAATGTTTTCAGCTACTGCCACGCCTCGCGAGAGAAGCTTTTCTCGCTCTTCAAGCAGCAGCGCTTTCGCTTTGCGCCATTCTTCCAACACGGCGATCATCGGAAACATAATGTGCAAATTACCGTATACGCTGGCTCGCAGCAAAGCCGATAGCTGCGAACGAAACAGTTCCTCTTCTGCAAAGCATAAGCGAAGTGCACGACGCCCTAAGAATGGGTTGTTTTCCTTCGGTAGCTGCAATTGCGGAACATCCTTGTCCCCGCCGATATCAAGTGTGCGGATAACGACCGGCTTATCTCCCATCTTTTGCAATACATGCTTATAAATCGCAAACTGCTCCTCCTCCGTCGGCAGTCGATCCCCTTCCATGAAAAGAAACTCTGTACGAAATAGTCCGATCCCTTCGGCACCATTGTCTATGACCTTCTCCAAATCTGTCAGCTTGCTAATGTTGGCCGCCACATCGATCTGGCGACCGTCAGACGTTCGGGTCGACCGCTTCGCCCATTTCTTCATGTCCTCCCGCTCTTTGGCATACGAATCTCGCTTCTGTTCATACTCTGCAATTTGCTCTGCAGTTGGATGTATGATGACGATCCCTTGAATGCCGTCCACGATAACCGTTGCCCCTGCTTCGACTTGCGATAAGTCGCCCTTGACACCTGTCACAGCAGGCAGCTCCAGCGTTCTGGCGATGATCGCGGAGTGCGACGTACGGCTGCCTGTCATATTGACAATTCCAGCGACGACGTTTAAGTCTAACCCGACTGTCATTGAAGGGGTTAGATCATCCGCGAAGATGACGCTGTCAGACTGTGCGATGGCAAGCTGCGCACCGCTCTTTCCTAGCAGATGGCGAATGACGCGATCCGTAACGTCGGCTAGATCGACGGCTCTCGCTTGCATTTGTTCATCGTCCATTCCCTTTAGCGCCTCAATGTAAACCTGCGAGACTTCATACAAGGCATATTCTGCATTTACTTGCTGCGACTCAATATTCTCCCGTACACCATCAAGCAATTCCGGGTCTTGCAGCAGCATGATGTGCCCGTCCATAATTTCCGCTTCGCTCTCCCCGATTTTCTCCGCCGCTTCCTGCCTGAGGGATTGCAGCTCCCGCATCGCGCTCGCTACGGACTCCTCCAAACGGCGCATCTCTGCCGCCGTATCAACGATAGCTACTCGTTCCGGCGCCATTCTCTCATTCGTGAAGACGTAGGCTTTGCCGATCGCGTATCCGGGAGAAGCGGTAATGCCTTTCCATTTGATGACTGGCTTAGTCATGCGGATCCCTCCAAATCGTAATATCTCTGGATCACAATGCGGTGAAGTTCATGCTGCGTCGGAATACCAAGATATTGTTCGACGACCTCTCCGATTCCTTGCCTGCGAATAGCAGCCTGCAAGCTTACCGCCTCTTCATCGTTCGGATTATCGAATCGCAAGGCGGCAGCAATGACATCCAATAAATGATGCACGCTCAATCCTTGTTCATAGGCGAGCATCGCGGGCTTCACAAGTCGATCGCCCGGTGAGAGCTTGCGGATCGGAGATCGACCGATACGTAGAACGTCATCTTGCAAATAAGGATTTGCAAAGCGGCTCAAGATTTGCTCGATATACGCTTCATGCTCCTGACGATCGAACCGATAGGCGTGGATGAGATAGTTCCCTGTCTCCTTCATGACTAGCCGAACTTTTTCATGCAGTTCCCTGTCCTTCATCACGTCGTGAATATTGGAGTATCCGCGCAAATATCCAAGGTAAGCCGCACTGCAATGACCGGTATTCACGGTAAACAGCTTGCGTGAAATGTAAGGATCCAGAGCGTCCGCATATCGGAGTCCGAATATGTCCGGCCTGATGTCCGGCGGTAATCCTGAACCGTCAACAATCCATTCGAAGTACGGCTCCACAACGACGTTTAGACCGTCTTGTCGCTGCACAGGTACGATGCGGTCAACCGCTGCATTCGGAAACACCGCATAGCGATCCAATTTGCCCAGCTCGTCTTCCGCAAGCTCTGCATGGACGAGCTGCTGCAAGGCTTGGCTTGCTCCGATCGCGTTCTCACAAGCGATGACAGGGATGAGCGGCTTGTTCGCTTTCATCCGTTGCCTGAGTCCGTCAGCAATCGTGGCCGCAATATGCTTCAGCGCGTTCACTCCGATCGCTGTCGTCAGCAAATCCGCTTCAACAATTTGGTCAACTACTGCGGCACGGTCGGTGCCGAGCAAAGCACATACGTGTGAAACAACGTCGCTTCGCTGAGCTTGCTCCGCCAAAATAACTGAATAACTTCGTTTATCATTAATATCATTAACTATTTTCTCGTTCACATCGACAAACACGACCTCGTAACCGGACTTGGCAAGCAGCCAGGCGATAAATCCACGGCCGATGTTCCCTGCTCCGAAATGAACGGCCTTCATTTCAGTCACTCACCCCGGTTTCAAATATGGCTAGTATTTGCTCCTCGGTCGTCGATTGCATCAGCTGGTCAAACGTATCCGGATTCGAGACGATGAGTGCAATGTTCGTCAGCAGATCCATATGTTGCTCGCCTTCGGCCGCAATGCCGACGATCAGCTTGGCAGTATTCCCGTCGAATGAGACGCCCTCCGGGATCGTGACGACCGACAAGCCTGTCGACTTGATTAACGATTTGTCTTCATTCGTTCCGTGCGGGATGGCTAAGCCAGATCCCATATAAGTCGAAGACATTTGTTCACGGCGTATCATAGAGTCAATATAAGCTTCTGATACGTGTCCAGCATCAACAAGCAATTGTCCTGCAATGCGAATCGCTTCTTCTTTATTTTTCACCTTTACGTTTAACTTGATTTTGCTCGTGTCTAGAACAGCCATCATCTCTCACTCCATTCCAAGTTTGTTCAATATCGCTTGTTCCAAATGGTTTGTAAACATCGTGCGAATGTCGTCCTCGTCACCGCTCAGTAAGCCATCGATCGCTTCCGCTTGCAGTAACAGGGCGCTAAATTCACTCAAAGCCTCATAGGTCCATGGCTCCGCACCCTCAGGAGCAATCATCAGCAGCGTGTGCGTCAGCGGTTCACTGCTTAAGCGTTCGATTTTGAACGGTTCGTTCGTCCGAAACAATATGAATACCGGCTCGTTCGTGTCGGGACTGCGAGTATGAAAGAAGACGAGCGGTGAATCTGGTATCACCATCGCTCGATTTCGCTCTTCCTCGAGCAGCCGCTTAGCCGTCAGTGTGCAAGTATTCATGATGCCGGTTCGCTGCAGACTGTCACACATGCGGTAGACGAATTCAGATAGTGAAACCTGCGCACGATCGATCGTCAACGTCAATACGCTAAATCGTCGAATGATCTGAATCACCGCTTGTGACAAATTCGCTACACTGCTGAGCTTGCTTAGCGTTGGCCGTTTCCTATGGCGTGAACCCCCGGGAGCTTCCCGCACGCCTCCCTTGTCACGAATAAACATTTGCAGCTTTTCTGTCTCATCCTCGCTTAACAATGGACTGAGCTTAATATATCGCTCCTTCGGCAGCGGGAGATCGACGGTAGATATCAATACATCGTACTGCTCCTGCGGGATGCGCGAGGCTTCATACCATGAAATGTTGCCGAGTATATCGATTTGCGGAAACTCTTTTGTTAACCTCGCGGCGAGCATCTTCGAAGAGCCAATACCGCTCGTGCAGACGAGCAAGGCTCGCACCTGAAGCGATGCTTGCCGAATTCGTTCGATTGCTGCGCCAAAATGGAGGACGAGATACGCCGCTTCCGAATCCGGAATGTCCGGCGCATCTTCCATTTCTTCGATCGCCGATTGAACGTGGCTCAGCAGTTCGTCATAATCCATGCGAATTTGCGTAAGCAACGGATTGCGGATCGGTTCCTCATCATATAAACGGGCGAACGCTTGTTGACTATGCTGCAACAACCCTTCCCGTAAAGCTTGATCCTGCTCAAGCGGATAATCGAGTCGATCGCTCATCTTTTGGATCAATTGTCCGACAAAATGTAAAATTTTTAAGTCCTCAGGTGCTGCTAGCTGTTCCGAGTCATCGCTTCCTCTATCAGCTAGCAGTTTTGCGATATGGTTAAGCTCGTGACGAGGGAGGCTTAAATTCATTTCCTGTGTAAACCAGGCATACAATTTGTCTATATGCTGTGCATCGGCATTGAATTTGCTGTCTTCATGAGTCAGCACAAATCCTTCCATGAACCGCTTCACGGCAAGTGAAAGACGAATCAGCACGTTCGTATACGCTTCTTCACTCATTTGCGCAGGATCGTGTTCATCCCAATTCCATAGCAGCTTCTCCAGCTTCATAAAGTGTTCCTTGCCGACCATCTGCGCAAGCTTGTTACTGACTGGATCTGAATATTCGTGATCGGACGCAAACAACACGAATGATCCAGATGCTGATCGGCTAAGAAAGCAATCGCTTTGCGCTTTATCCGCTTCCGATCCTTTTAATTTTTCAAACCGTCATACTCTCCGACGCACGAGCTTTAGAGCTCTCGTTTCTGCATCCATCTCGCCAGCTGATCCAAATCTTGGCTGATCGTCGGAATCGCAGAATGCAGCTCATGCGATAAGGTAAACAGCTTGATCGGCTCCTTTAGCTTAGTAATGTGCAGAGCAGGAGAAGCATACGCTCCAGCGACGTTCTGGGAAGCGTCTGAGCTGTGCCAGATATTCCCTTAATTGCCGCAATTGATCGTCGTCTGCCACGAGCTTCGATGCGGAGCCTGTCTTTCTTGATAAGGAAGCGCCAAATCGTTGCAGCACTGAATCAACTCCGTGCAATGAACGATGAATCGTACGCGGACTGACTTGCAGTTGCTGCCGATTTCCGCTGTAGTCATTTCCCCTTTGCGCTGCAGGAGTATTTTGATAATTTACGTTGCCGATTCGTCACCTTAACATATCCGTTCCCCCTATGGACAGATGAAAGAGCAACACATGCAGCGTCTATTGCCGATTGCATGACGTTATCTTTGGGCAAGAACGATAATCTGCGGCAGGAATCGACGTATGCCATACCTGCCGCATAGGTTGATTAGCTTTTCAGTCGCTCGATAAGCTGATCATATTCGGGAGCTTGCAAGAAGTTGTCAATCGATATATGCTCCGCGTTTGGTAATTTCTGACGCGCTCGATCTGTCAGTGAAGCATTGTGTAATCACGAGATCTGCATCCTCCGGCAAATCATTAATTGCCGTGTTCACGACATCTATATCAAGTCCTTCCTGCTTCACTCTTTTGCGGAAGAAGGAGATGCCGATCGCGCTGGAACCATGTCCGGCATCGCAGGCGAAGACGATCTTCTTCACATCCTCTTTCGCTTTGATCACATGAGCAGATGCTGATGCGCTCGTTGATGCAACGTTCCCCTTCGCTTCGCTTTCATCTCGACATTTTGCTCTTCGCTCAGCATCATCAGTATTTTCTCCAGTCTTTGCTCTCGGTTTTCAAGATCACGAAGCCACGCAGGAATGAAGCCGCTGTGGCGGTGACGACGCCGGACAGATACCCGGCAGTAATCCGCCTATCGGTGTAGTCCCCGCGAAGTAAGCGAAGATGCTGCCCGGCGAAGGCGCGGCCACGAGCCCCGTCTTCAGAGCGAGAAGTCAGGTGCCGGCGATGCCGCCGGCCATGGCGGCCAGAATCAGGCGCGGCTTCATCAGGATGTACGGGAAGTAAATTTCATGAATGCCGCCGAAGAAGTGAATGATGATGGCGCCGGGCGACTGAACTTTTCGCCATGCCCCGGCCAATAGCCAGTAGGCGATCAGGATGCCCAAACCGGGACCGGGGTTGGACTCCAGCATGAACAGCAGCGATTTGCCCGTCTGCCGCCGCTTCCGTCAGCGCCAGCGGGCCGAGCACGCCGTGGTTGATGGCGTTGTTCAAAAACAGCACTTTGCCCGGCTCGATCAGGATGTTGGCCAGCAAAATCAAATTCGTGGTCACCAGCCATCCGACGGCGGAAGAAAGCAGGGACTGATCCCGGACACGACGGGGCCGATCACTTTGTAGGCGATCAGCGCCAGGGCGCCGCCGATGATTCCTCGCCGAGAAGTTGTTGACCAGCATCTCGAACCCGGCTTTGATTCTGCCCTGCAGGGGCCGGTCAAACTGCTTGATGATCCAGGCCGACAGCAGATGCGCCGACGATCATCGCACCGAGGAACATCGGAATATCCGTCCCGACGATGACCCCCATCGTGCCGATGACGCCGAGCACGCCGCCCCGCACGCCATAGATCATGTTGCCGCCGGTGTAGCCGATCAAGAGCGGCAGCAAATACGTGATCATCGGCCGACCAGGCTGGCCAAATCTTCATTCGGTATCCAGCCCGTCGGGATGAACAGGGCCGTGATGAGCCCCCAGGCGATAAACGCTCCGATATTCGGCATGACCATGCCGCTTAGGAATCGTCCAAAGCTTTGCACGCGAACTTTGAACTGGCTGGACGATTGTTATTCAAGTTATTCATTTCGTTTCCTCCCTTTATTGACATTCGCACGACCACTTGTGTCTGCTACAATTTCATTGTAAAAGGAAACGCTTACATCTGCACAATGAAAGGAAATGCAATCCGTGTCATCATCGATGTTGACACGAAGCAAATAGGGAATATTTCATAGAGTAACCAAAGAGTAACCAAAAAAGCAGGGTTCCCTGGACTATTCTATCCGTGGATTTCCCTGCTCTTTGATCGATTCGATTGGCTCGACTTATTACGTGTACACTTGCTTTTACTTTCTTGGTTCAATTATGCTGCCTTCAGCAGTGTGCAGCAGGTTTCCCAAGCAAACCGTGGAATGGTGACAACACAAAGCTGAAATAAAGATGTAGCGCGGTCGCAAAAGCCATTGAAGCAGAAATCGATGTGTCCAAAGCTACCGCTGCCGCATAGCCGACAATTGCCGAGGCAATGCCAGAACAACCGCTCAAGATCAACATAATGAGCAAGCGATCCGTCCACAAATAAGCAGCCGCCGCTGGAGTAATGAGCATAGCGACGACCATGATCGCTCCGACTGCATCGAACGAAGCGACCGTAGTCACAGATACTAAGCCCATAAACAAATAGTGCATAAGAGCAACCGGAATGCCTAAGCTAGGGCGAGCACCAGATGAATCAGGTGATCTTCCATTCCTTATAAAAAATAGCGATCGCTAGTAAGACAAGGCATGTAGTAGCCATGAGCATAAACGTTGCTTCGGGAACCGTTCCGATAAGTGGCAGCTCCATCGTTCGCCAAGGAATAAACGCGATCTCGCCCATCAAAGCATGCTGCACATCAAGGTGAACGTTGCCAACCGATGTCGAGATTAAGATGACACCGATGGCGAACAAAGTCGTGATTCCGACGCCGATCGAAGCGTCCTGCTGCACCCCGCGGTGATGGAGCCACTGCACAAGTATAGCCGTCAGCAGTCCGGCGACGATCGCGCCGATCAGCATGTGTATGCCACTAAGGAACGCGTAAGCAAATACGCGGTCACAATTGCAAGAAGCGCGGTCTTTCTGACTGATCGCATCGGCCATCATCGCCATCCTGCGCAAAATAAGAACACTTCGATCACACCACCAAGTTAATCCGACGAGTGATCCCGTTACAATAATCCATGCAGTGTAAGTCATCTTATGACTCCTCCCCTAAACATCGGCCGGAAGTCGACAAGTGAGCATATGTGACCTGTTTGCATTTCGCGCGATGTTCCAGCAGTTAAATCAACCATCCTTTGCGCAAGCCAAACACGAGTGAAAAGATCAAGACCCGCAGCGACGACCACGATAACGATCGAAGTGTTGGCCAGCCCGCACCGAGCGCACTTATGATCGTGCCGAGCGCCTCCGCTGCCGCCGCCGAAACCACAGACAGGAAGATCATTCCAGAAGAACGAATCAGTCAAATCTGGCGCTGACCGCAGGGATGATAAGCAGCGCAGCCGTTAAATCATCCCCGACAGCCTGAATCCCCATCACGATCGTCAGCACTAGAACGAACGTATAGATGACATTCATTGCTTTGAGTGACATTCCGAGCCCTTTTGCCGAACGACGGATCAAATAAGAACAGCTTCCATTCCTTAAATAAGACAACTACGACGAGGATGACGATCATCGCCAGCACACTCATCATATGAGCATTCACTCGTATCATCGTCGCCGCCTGACCAAATAAAGTTATCAAGTCCGCTTTAGCTCCAGTAGAGCGTCAATGACGATCGTTAACAGCGTCGTGCCAAGCCCGAAGAATCCCGACAGCACGATCCCCATTGCAGTATCCTCTTTAATGCGGCTTGCCGCGGTCACCCACTGAATGAGCAGAGTCACGATCAGGGCGCTGACTGCTGCACCGGCAATTAAGATCAACAAATGCTTCTCTCCAAGCAGCATGAAGGCGACGACGATGCCCGGCAAGGCTGCATGCGACGAGGAATCGCTCATCAGCTTTAGTTTTCCAGTAGGCAAGACAGCCGATCATGCCCGCTGCCATGCCAAGCAGTGAAGTGCTCACGAGCACCGCTGCATATTACTTGTAAACGAGATGAGCGTCATAACGCTCTCCTTTCATCCACCACAATGCGCCACCATATGTCTCGGCAATATGTTCTGGTGTAAACATCTTTTCAGTCGGGCCGTGATGAATAGCCGTGCGGTTTAACAGCAGCACATGGTCAAAATATTGATCCACGGTTTGCAGGTCATGATGTACGACAAGCACGGTTTTGCCATTTTTCTTTAATTCCCTAAGTATCGTCATAATTGCCTGTTCAGTGGCGGCATCGACGCCTGCTAGCGGTTCATCCATAAAGTAGAGGTCGGCATCTTGAATGAGCGCTCCAGGAAACACCGTTGCTGTTGACCTCCGGACAACTGACTGATCTGCCGTTTGGCATGATCGGCCATCCCCATCTTGTCCAATGCTTCCATCGCTTTTTGTTTATGACGCTTACTTCGGCCATTTGAGCCAGCCGATCTTGCCGTACAGTCCCATTAACACGACGTTGAGCGCATTGGTCGGAAAGTCCCAGTCGACCGAACCGCGCTGCGGAGCGTAACCGATCTTGCTTTTGACTTTATGCAATTCAGAGCCAAAAAAACGAACTTCCCCTGTTAGACTCGGATGCAGTTGCAACAATGTTTTGATTAGGGTCGATTTCCCAGCTCCATTAGGACGACAATCGCCAGTTAAAGTGCCTGCTTCAACCGTAAATGAAACATTGGTCGCCCCGTATTTTTACGGTATGAAGCCGCCAGATTTTGCACTTTAAGAGCATTCATGCTTGATCACTCACTTTCAGCCAGTGCTTGGTAGATCGTATTGATGTTATGACGGTACATCCCAATATAAGTCCCTTCCTCTGTGCCTGCTTCCCCCATCGCATCAGAGAACAATCAGCCGCCTAATTGAGAGTCTCAACCAGCTCCGCCGCACCGTCGATAACGCAAGGAAACAATCTTGGCAATTCATCAACATCGCTTCTTCTTCTTTAACCGTGGTCTTGCTAGTCGCAGCAGCCGCTGCAGTAGAAGGCGAAGATGTAGTCATCTTCCGCGGCGACCAGCCGCTAACGTGGTCGATGGGCGGAATGAAGTTATTCGTCAATAGCATGGCCATGAAAAAAATCGGCTTCCTCTCCTTCGGCCATTGGACGCCTTCGCCGCAGTCGCAGACGCGAACGGCGTCCGACGCGCTGCTGCAATCGATCGAGCTCGCGGTCGCCGCCGAGGAGCTCGGCGCGGACGGCGCCTACTTCCGCGTGCATCACTTCGCCCGCCAGCTCGGCTCGCCGTTCCCGCTGCTGGCGGCCGTCGGCGCGCGGACCAAGCGGATCGAGATCGGCACCGCGGTCATCGACATGCGCTACGAGAACCCGCTCTACATGGCGGAGGACGCCGGCGCGGCCGACCTCATCGCCGGCGGACGCCTGCAACTCGGCATCAGTCGCGGCTCGCCCGAGCAGGTGATCGAGGGCTGGCGCTATTTCGGTTACGCGCCGCCCGAGGGGAGACCGACGCCGACATGGCGCGGCGCACACCGAGGTCCTGCTCGACGTGCTGAAGGGCGACGGTTTTGCCGCAGCCGAACCCGCGCCCGATGTTCCCGAACCCGCCTGGGCTGCTGCGCGTCGAGCCGCACTCGGAGGGCCTGCGCGAGCGCATCTGGTGGGGCGCGGCACCAACGCCACCGCGGAATGGGCGGCGAAGCTTGGGGATGAACCTGCAAAGCTCGACGCTCAAGATCGTCGAGAGCGGCAAGCCGTTCCACGTGCAGCAGGCGGAGCAATCCGGGTTTTCCGCGAGGCCTGGAAGGCGGCCGGTCATACGCGCGAACCGCGGGTCTCGGTCAGCCGCAGCATCTTCGCGCTGGTGGACGACCGCCGCGTCTATTCCGGGCGCGACAGCGAGGGGGCGAGGACCAGATCGGCTTCCTCGGCGACAACACGCAGCGGCACATCTTTGGCCGCAGCTACGCCGCCGAGCCGGACACGGCGTTTGAGCAGCTCAGAAAGCACCAGCCATCGCTGACGCCGAGCCCATGCTGCTCCTGACCGTGCCGGATCAGTTCGGCGTCGACTACAACGCTCATGTTCATCATCGAGACGATCCTAAACATATCGCTCCGGCCCTTGGCTGGCGCTGAGTTGCCCCAAATTGGTGGCAGTTCGCGACCCGGACAGTTTGGCGGCACGGGACGGCCGTGAATTTTGAACCTGACCCCTGATGAGGGAACGCTGACAGGCCAGAGTCCGGGTTGAAGGTCCGGGCACGAAAGCGATCCGCCGCATCCTCGTGCCCGCAAATTGATGAAGCGAGAGGCGTTGTCTTCGCCTGAGATTTGCCGCAGGGAAGACCCATGTTGTCTCGAGGATCTCCGTATCCTGTCAGATCACAAAGTGGTCTTGGTGTGACCTTACGGGGACATTGTTCGAGTGACTATCATCATAGATATTTTTCATCGCGCCGATGATGGATCGGACGAACTGGCGGACGTTTTGGCTTAATTCATCAGCTCTACAGATCGTGATTTTTCAACGTGCAGTATCAAATGGCGTACTGCAGCCGCACACCAATCGGTTTCCCTAGCTTATGCTGGTCTGCCAACCTGATTTGGTCCAACTGACGCAGATCTGCAGACAATCTAATTGTCGTGTTCGGAGCCACATGAGGGCTTGCGACGGCGCAAAAGGCTCAGGGACTATCGTTCTGAAGTTCCTCGATCCGCCTGATTGGCAAAGACTCGCGCATGCCGAGGGCCCGGGTCGCATGAGACCGAGTCGACATCCTCGTCTAGACCAGCGAAGCGAAGATCAGGGACCATCCGCCGCGTGAACCTTTTCGCGCCAAACAGGCATTGTTCCCTGGGGCGTCACCTGACACAAAGCGAATCGACTGTGGCCGCAAACATCAATCGGCGGCAATCTGCTTGTCTTCGGCAGGCGTTCGTGTTGGCACGACATAGCCCGCTGCCAGACGCGCTGGATGCCCCCGGCCTATTTCTGTGAAGTCTCCGTGGAACTCCCGGAGACGCGAACAGGCCGGACACCGCGAATAGGCATCGGATACTGTATTTATGGCGAAGAGGCGGCGTCTCTCATGAATCCGCAGTTTCGAGGTTACGATCGCGACTACGATCACTTCTTGGCCCCGGCGCCAAGGAAGCGGGCGCAGTCCTCGGCCCTCTTTCATCTCGGGACCTCTGTTAACTTCACGGGGCCTTCGGCTCGGCGCGGGCCTGGACATGTAGGGCCCGTGGGCGGACGGCGAAGAGACCCAGGGCTACCAATCGGCGCGCCGACCCGTCCGTGTCCGACCCGCAGTGCGATGCCGGCCTTCGCCTGGAGCTCGACGACGCGCAGGTGGCGGCTGTTCGCGACCTACGTCGCAATGCCTGGGGCAACTGCGCCGCCGGTGAAGGCTGGGGCCGTTGCGATGCGCAAAGCCATCGACAGCGTCAAAGGCTGGCCGCACTCCGGCAGCAGCGGGGTCAAGCTGCATGAGCAGAACTAGGGCGTTACTTGCGGCCGCGGGGTCGGCGTTCTTGCCGCTTCGCCGGCCGGCGCGGCCGTTGCGCCGGACTAAGCGCGCTGTTTACTGTCGTCTACTCGTTCAGTTACGTGCTCTGCTTTTGGGCGTAGGGCTGCCATGAGAAGCGTTGGCAGGGGGAAGTGCAGGCAGGGTATTGGTTGCAGCCGCCATGTGTGTGTGTGTGTGTGTGTGTGTGTGTGGTTTTTTTTTTTTTTTTTTTTTTTTTTTTTTTTTTTTTTTTTTTTTTTTTTTTTTTTTTTTTTTTTTTTTTTTTTTTTTTTTTTTTTTTTTTTTTTTTTTTTTTTTTTTTTTTTTT
>CAVWLN010000052.1:0-77395 GCA_963755735.1 uncultured Paenibacillaceae bacterium | reverse complement strand
ACGACGCCACGCTCGTCGCCGACGCGCACACGACCAACGACCAGACGCGCTGGGGCGCGCCGCCACCCGACGAGTCATCGCGCACACGAACCTCTACTGGGCCGGCCACGCCGCCGCCCGGCCGCACCGCCGGCACCGTCGCCACGCGCGACGTCGGCTTCTGAGCCGCGCTCAGCGCCCGACGGAGAACGCCCGCGTGCGCGCGAGCTGCGTCGCGCCGTCGGCCAGCGTCAGGACGACGCGCGCGGGAACCCTCCGCCCGACGGGCGCCACGAGCGTCGCGCGGCCGTCCCGGCCCACCTTCGCGCGGGCCACGGGCCACCAGCCGAAGCGCTCGCGGAGGCGGAACTGAAGCACGACGGTCGCGCCCGGTGACGCCGGCGTCACCAGCGCGCGCACGGTCGCGCGCCGCGCCTTCGTCGACGCCGTCGCCGTGACCGTCCGGTCGAGCACCAGCAGCGACACGGGCTCGCTGGCGTCGTCGCCGGCCACCGCGCGGAACGTCGCACTGGTGTCGGGCGTGACGGTCGCCCTGAACGTGCCGTCCTGCAGCACGGTCGTCGCGCCGACCGCGCTGAACCCGCCGCCGCTGTCGGCCTCGATGGCCACGTCGGTGCCCGGCGCGAGCGCCGAGCGCCCGGAGAACACGAACGGCCGGCCCGGCGCGGTGGTGCGGTCGGACGGCGCGTCGAGCAGCAGCCGGTAGACGTCGACCTCGCCGCGCATGAACGAGTGCAGGCGGCAGTAGTAGGAGTTGGCGCCGGGCTGCGTGAAGGTCGTGCTGGAACGTCGTGCCGCCCGGCAGGCGCCCCGAGTCGAAGCTGCCGTCGTCGGCGGTGACCGTGTGCGCGCGCGAGGCGTCGTTCGTCCACATGACGGTGTCGCCCGCCAGCACCGAGGTCGTGGGCGGCGTGAACGCGGCGAACTCGATCGACACCGCGGCGCCCGGGCCGGCGTGGTCCATCTCCATGGCCCCGGCGTGCGCGGGGACGGCCAGCAGCACCAGGACGATGAGCGCGAGCCGTCTCATCGGCTGACGCGGTAGATCCCGATCATCCCGGCCATCATGTGGGCCTCCACGTGGCAGTGGTAGAGCCAGGTCCCCGGGTCCTGCTCGCGCCAGTGGATGTTGATATTTTTTGTGTACGTTGTTGTGTAGCGCCTTCGTTAATTTCTCGTCTTGCTACCTACTTCGTAATTGGCGGCCATCGCCGCTTATCTTCTATACAGCATCTGCTTTGTTTGTTTGCTGGCGCTTTCGCCGGTCTTTATGCTGCCCGCCGGATGTGGGGCGGAGCCGTGTCGCAACACCCCTGTTACCGCTTATTTGCAAGTGTTTCACAATCGCGCGTTTGTCGGCTTTGCAACGGTTAGCTTTGTCATCTGGGGATCGTATACGCAATTGTCGTTAAGCTTGCCGATAAGAGGGAAGCACTTGTGCGAACCCTGGAGCGGTCAGTTTGATCTGGACGATCAATAGTGTGACGGTTATTGCCTTGCAGACATGATGACACGCCGCGTGATCGTCAAGCATCATCCATTGCATGTGCTGGCCGTCGGCGCGCTGTTCTTCTGGCGGCAGCGTTTGCTGGCTTTGTTCAAGGCTTTGCTGGTCTTATCATATGCGGGATCATTTTTATTATGGGAGAAATGCTCGTCATGCCCACGATCGACAGTACGGTGTCAGGTCTGGGCGGTACGGACGATCGGGGTATACTCCCGCAGCGCCAATTTGATCGCCGGCTTAGGAGAGTCATCAGGCAAATACGCAGGCGGCCATTTGCTCGAAGTGGGACAGAATACTCCGTATCCATGGCTCGTCTATATTGCGGTAGCCGTCGTGACCAGTATCACACTGGTGCTGCTTCGACAGTGGCAGCCGCTCCATCAGATGCTCACCGTGGATCGATCAATCGCTGGAGAAGAGACAGCAGAAGATGCAGGACGGCTAGGAGAAAGCAAGGTGCGGGGTGATTTTCCTTCGCTTCGCAAGAAAGGCGCGAAATAAGACCAAGCAGTGTGGTATTGGAGCTAAATATTTCACCTCGTTAAATTCTCGAATTATCATGAATTGGAATTGGAATTGGAACTTATGATGTGCCTATCATTAGAAGATGATGTTTAGAGAGTCAGTGAAAACGACCGATGAACATTTCCTATTTTGAAAAATGGGGTAATCTATGATTACCTGGCATCTTCTAGGATGTAACGGTTGCGATGGAGGCTATTTGCCAGTAATCGCACGTTTGGAAATTGTAACGGTTGCTGAGAAGGCTATTTATGAAAAAATGGCACATTTGGCGGTAAAAACAGCGAAATAGCCGCTAGCACAACCGTTACAAAACAAAATACGGCTTTTTCGCAACAATAAGCTCTATGGCAACCGCTAGAGCAAATGGACATGGCCCACAATTTTCTGAAGGTGGGAGCATACGCTACGCTACCTTCCTAAAGAGATGATGGAATGGAAAAATGGACGGAAACCGAATCGGCTCGCCGTCCATTTTTTCCTTATTAAGGGACTTCCTTATTAGGTTGCCCCGACATTTTGGTTGCTGTGATAAAGCCAGACAAGCGTCATGATGCACTTCGCGAAAGGTGTAGTCTGACTATATTTATGTAACTGATGTGCGTGCGCTTATCTGTTGGTTTACATCTCCTTGTCACGCAAATCCACGACTTGCGCGTCCCCTCTGCCGATCAGTCTGGCTGTCGGGAAGATCTTGCGGACAGGTATCACGATGAGCGTGGCGACGAGCGCTTTCAGCGTATCACCAAGAATGAAAGGATAAAATCCCAAAGCCATCGCTTCATTGAGTGACACTGCTGCCCGATGGGCAAGCCAAGGCACTCCGGTGAGATAGACGGTCATCGAGCTCAGCCAGATCGCCAGAAATATTTTGACGTATGCTAGTTTTCCGGAGTCTTGGATGCGGCTGACGAACAAGCCTGTCAGCAAAGCGCTGATCGGGAACATCCAAATGAATCCTCCGGTAGGACCGAGAATCAAGCCCATACCACCCGTTGCGTGCAAGAGCGGTAGCCCGAATGCGGTCAGGAAGACGACCAGGAAGATGCTCAAAAACCCGTAGAACGGTCCGAGGAACGCTCCCGCCAGCATTGGCGCCATGTTCTCAAGTGTGATCGGCACTTGTGTGAATCCTAGACGAATGTTTACGAAACTCATAGCAACCATCAAAGCAGCGAATAATGCGCTGAAGACAATGCCGCGAATCGTAATGAGCGGTCCGCGTGTTTGCAATGGTTTCCCTCCTCTTTTCTACTCTCTATTGATAGAGTAATATAATATCATGGATAAGATACAGGAAACCCAGATTCATGTCAACGAAACAAAGAAGTCATTAAACTCGGCATCTCCCGCATCTGAGATGCCGATCATGTTCTCCTTGCACGATGTGACGGTTGCGTACAAGCAGGGAGAAGGCCATATCCAAAAAGTACTTAACGAGATTCATTTGCAGTTTGCAAGCGGTGAAGCGGTTGCGATTGTGGGCGGCAATGGCAGCGGCAAAAGCACCTTGCTGCGCGTGCTGGCTGGACTTACACCGACGTCGCGGGGAACCGTCGTGCGGGCAGAGATGCCGGTCGTTCCGATCGTCTTCCAAAATCCCGATGCGCAGTTTGTCGGAGAAACGGTATATGAGGACATTTGCTTCGGGCTTGAGAACATCGCCGTTCCGCGAGAGCAAATGCCTGAGCGAGTCGCCCGAGCATTGGCGGAAGTCGGACTGGCTGGATATGAGCAGCGCTCGGTAGAGCAGCTTTCCGGCGGGCAGAAGCAGCTGGTCTGTATAGCGGCCGCTCTGGCATTGGAATCGTCCGTACTCCTTCTGGATGAGCCGACCGCCATGCTGGATCCGCTGGCGAAGGAGCAGGTGTTGTCCGTCCTGCAGAGGCAGAAGCGTCTAGGTACGACCATCATATGGGCGACACAAGCGATGGACGAAGCGGGATTTGCTGATCGCATTATCGCGCTTGCGGATGGGCAAGTGAAGTTTGACGATGCGCCGGAAGTATTCTTCTATGACAGGTCCGATGGAAAGTCCGATGGAAAGCGACAAGTGCCTTGCGAGCGCTTGGGGTTTCGCCTGCCCTATGCGATACAGTTATTTCATCAGCTTCATAACCGGGGAATCTTAACCGATCAGCGGCCGGTACGCACGGAAGCATGCTTGGAAGCGGTGAGTGAAATATGCCGATAACAGCGCATCATATTCGCGTGGTGAATGGGCAAGGCACTGCGATCTTGGACGATGTGCACGTATCTATTCCGGACGCCAGCGTGACGCTGGTCGTAGGCCGTAATGGCGCAGGCAAATCAACGCTTCTGGATGCGTTGTCCGGACTCGCACCACTGCAAGCCGGCGAGGTGCATTACGATGCGAAGCCGCTGTGGAAGGGTAAGAGGCTGAACGTCGAGGTGCTACGGCTGTTCGGCAATGTGTTTCAAAACCCGGAGCAGCAATTGTTTGCACAGACGGTGGAGAAGGAATTTGCCTTTTCCTTGAAATATTTGCGCTTGTCACCTGCGGAAATTGACGAGCGTTCGCGCCTTGCGCTGCGCCAAGCGGATCTGTCCGAAGCGTGGCTGTCTGCTTCTCCGCTACAATTAAGCGGCGGGATGAAGAGACGTGTCGCACTCGCCTCCACGATGGCGACTGATCCGAGCTGGCTCTTCCTCGATGAGCCGACAGCAGGGCTTGATGCGGACGGCATATCCGCCTTGCTGGACTGGCTGAAGCAGCAGAGGAAGGAAGGCAAGGGCATCGTCATTGCGACGCACGACCTGGACACTTTGCTGCCGCTTGCTGACCACGTCATCGTCTTGCGGAACGGCCAGGTGGTCGCGCAGATTGCGGGCGAGGACATCGTGCGCAGCGCCGTCATATTCCACGAGGCGGGACTGGGCGTGCCAATTGCATTGTACATGGCGGATATGTTAGCCTCGCGCGGCGGAAAGCTCACAAACGGCTATCCGGATGCAGAGCATATGGCGGAAATGATCGAGCAGCACTTGCAATCCGAGAAGCTTGACCGGGGACAAGAGCTTGCCAGCGCTAGGTCAGAAGATGATCGATTAGAAGAACTTCGATCAGAAGAATATGAAACAAAGCATCCTTTAAGCTCGCCTGAAGCTCCATCACCAACTGGAGGAGCCAGCGGACTCGCGGCTGTCGATCCGCGTGCAAAATGGTTGTTCAGCTTACTGATGTCGATCGGCATATTGCTGCAGACGAACTGGCTTGGACTGTTGGTCAGCGGCGTGATCACGGCGGTCGTCCTTGGCTCTGTGCAAGGCGCATGGCGGACGATGTTGAGATTGTCCATACCATTTGCCATCTTTATTTTGATCTCAATGACCGTCTCTGGCTTGGAGCTAGGCGAAGAGATTCGTTTTTCTGTGGAGTCCGCGCAGCGCACGTCGTTCGAGCTATTGAAAATTTTGGTTACTTTGGGCATCGGGGTCGGATTTGCCGCTTCGACTAGCCAGCTTATGATGAAGCACGCTTTGGAACAGTCGTTAAGCGGACTTCGCAAGCTGCGTTTTCCGGTAGACGCAGCTGCGCTCGGAGCATCGTTAATCCTGCGCTTCATTCCTGTGCTGATGAAGGAATTCCGACGGTTCGCCCGCATCGTCCGTGCCCGCGGCAAACGTCCTGCACGAATAGGAGGCGTACGATTGCGAGAATTGCCAGCGATGTTCATTCCGCTGCTCATCTCCTTGTTTCAACTCGCTTCAGACCTAACGACAGCCATGCATGCGCGCGGTCTAACAAGCTTCCAGCAAGAACGTACGATGAGCTTTGAGTTGAAGATGAGACGCGGGGATTGGTTCGTCATGACGATCGGGGCTTTGGGGTTTGTCTTGCTTTGGGCGTTGGCGCTGCTTTGACATCTCGCTTCGATTCGGGCTGATATGCAGCGATCATTAAGGTTAATTTGCATGCGATAACCGCTACAATTAGCTGGAGGTGAACGATTCGTTATCGCAAGCTGCCGCTAAGCTGTCGCACTCGTTCCTTGCTTCATTGACAGTCAAGTTCACTATGATACAATGAATGCTAAACTATACTGCCATGAGATAGGAGAGAGGGATATGGAGCCTATTACTTCTGTTGAAGCATATAAGCAAGCGATTGAGTCAGACAAGCCGACCGTGATCAAATACTATGCGAACTGGTGCCCGGATTGCAAAAATTTCGATCGTTTCATCGGCGACATTATCGCAGAACACCAAGATAAGCAGTGGTATTCGATCAATGCGGAAGACTTGCCGGACGTAGCCGAGGAGAACGAAGTGCGCGGCATCCCAAGCCTCTTGGTGTACAAGAATGGCAAGAAGATCGCTCATCTGCACAGCAAGTTTGCGAAGACGCCTGAGCAGATTAGAGAATACTTGAATTCACTGTAAGATGTAACCAATGATCATGCCGGAAGATGGACAGCAGGTTGCTTACGCAGCTGCAGAAGTCCAATCTTGCTCGCACTGCGAGGGCTGTGTCGGCAATGTCATCACACCGAAAGTGTCTAAATGATAGACGCTTTCGGTTTTTTCCTTCTGTCAGCCTGAAACTACGAACAACGAACTAGCCGAGGAGGCTTCAGACTGTCTGCCGAAGCTATGATTTTCGTATTTGATAAGAGATGAGGATGTGTAAGCTGCTGTGGGAATGCTGTACTTGATCATGGCTGTCATGTCGTGGAGCCTCGTCGGTGTCCTTGTGAAGACGGCCGCCTTCCAATTTGACTTCTACACGATCACTTTCGCAAGATTTGCCATCGGAGTCATTGCGCTCGGTGTACTCGTTTACTTGACACGCAATACACTTTCGCCAGCCGTCCGCAATCGCTGGATTTGGATCGGTGCGTTAGCTAAGGCGGGAAACTATTTCTTTGAAAATCTCGGCGTTTCGGTCGGATTCGCATATGGCAATGTGCTCGTCTTTCCGGTACAGACGATTTGTCTGCTCTTGTTCGGCATTTTGTTATTTAAGGAAAGGATGGCGCTGCGCGGCTGGATCTCGGCGGCTATCGTCGTCCTCGGCGCGATGCTGATCGCATGGAATGGTGTGCCGCTCAATCAATTATTGGGACAGCAAGGGTGGATGTCGATTATTTTCGTCCTGTCGGGCATCGGGGCAGCTACACATTTGCTCAGCCAGAAGATGCTGATCAAATCGATGAATGATATTTCGATGAACTATTCGATCTTTCTCTGGGCCTCTGTTATTACGGCAGTGCCTTTGCCGTTTACTGCCGAGGTTAGCACGGAGCCGGTGCCTGCTGCTTGGCTGGCGATGCTCGGGCTCGGACTGATTACGGGGCTCAGCTTCGTCCTGTCGTCCAAAGCGATCCGCACAGTCGAGTTCTCCATCGTCGCGATTGTGTCCAACTTGCCCGTATTGTTTACGGTGATCTGGGCATGGGTGATCTATCGGGAGCCGATCACGGGTTATATTACGGGCGGGGCTATTATCGTGCTTATAGGCATGACGATGCTGAACTGGCCGACAAGACGTGACAAAATCGGGTAGAGAGGGGATCTGGAATGGTTCCCTTTCAAATTTATCACAAAAATATACTAGAAAAAAACAATGAAAGCGTTGACATTTATTTATTTTGGCATTAAAATAGGTCATGTGGTCGACCAATTGAACTGTCGACCGTTAGATTTATCCAGTGGGCAATCTAGTGAAAAGGGAGGGTTCACATTTTTTGGGTTGACAGCGGTTTCATTCTTTCGTGGATTACGGATTAAAGGGAGGTAAAGACTTTGAAGAAAATATTGGTCGTAATGCTAGCGTTGGTGATCGGTTTTACATTGGCTGCGTGTGGAGGATCGACTCCGAGCAACACACCTTCTAATGCAGGTGGAGACAATTCTGGAAATAATCAGGGTTCCGGAAACAACAACCAAGAAAAAATAGAAATTCGCTTCGCATGGTGGGGAAATGCGGCTCGTTCAGAACTGTATAACCAAATTCTTGACATATACGAAGCTGAAAATCCCCATGTGACGATCATTCGAGAAGCAGCAGACTGGGGAGATTACTGGCAGAAGCTTGCAACTCAAGCAGCTAGCAGCAGTCTACCGGATATTTTCGGTTTGCATGTTCTTCTCTATGGTGGAGAGTATGCCTCCAAAAACGTGCTTGAGCCGTTGGAGCCGTATGTGGAATCGGGTCTGATCAATTTTGACGGTTGGGATCAAGCCGTAGTCGATGCAGGTAAAATAGACGGTACTTTGTATGCGGTTCCAAAAGGAGTTACACTCAACGGATTAATTGTAAACGTTTCATTATTGAAAGAAGTAGGCATGGAACCGCCTAAAGACGGGATGAATTACGATGAATTCATCGCGTATATGAATGAGTTAAAATCTAAGATGCCTAGTGGTAAGTACGCGATGGTCGATGCATCTTACGACGACCACATGTTTGAAACGTACATGCGGCAAAAAGGTAAAACGGTTCTTGCCCCAGATAGCTCAGCGATTGGCTTCGATAAAGAAGACCTCATCGAGTTTTGGTCGATCTGGGAAGAATTCAGACAAACTGGTGTCGTCCCGCCAGCGGCATTAACAGCAGAGCATCGTAATGTGCCGGCAGAGAATAGCTTGTTTGCTAAGCAACAAATTGCCATTGATGCAAAGCCGACAAACCATGGAAAAATTTACGGTCGGATCTTAGAAGATTCTGAAATGGCAATCGTCCGTTGGCCGATTATGGAAGGCGGAGCTTACCTCGGTGGGGAAAACTTGCAAGCGCCTTCAATGGTCATGAATAAGAATGCCAAGCACAAAGAAGAAGCGGCGAAACTGATGAACTGGTTTGTGAATAATGTGGAAGCCCAGAAAATTTACAACATGGAGAACGGTATCCCTGGCTCTCAAACTGTTCAAGAAGCGCTTAAGGAAGGTTTGCATCCTATGGATGTAGCAGCGATAGAACATCTGTCAAGGGTAACACCGGATATTCCACCTACGAACTATCGCCCGGCAGGAGCATCTCAGTTCTTTACTACATATACGAACTACTTGGATCAACTTGCTTTCGGTCAGTTGTCTGTTGAACAAGCTGTTGACGGTCTCTTCGCCGAAGCAGATACGTTCCTGGGCAATTAAACTTTGTACGGGATGTCGGAGCTGGCAGCTCTTAAGCTGCCTGCTCCTGATATCCGATGAATGGAAGGAGTTTCGGCATTGCTGCACAGACTATGGAATAAAAACAAAACTGCCTTGTTATTTTTAACTCCTTGGTTTATTGGGTTGATTTTTCTAGGAATTATCCCGATGATCGCATCGCTTTATTTGTCCATGACGAATTACGATATGTTTCAATCGCCGAGTTTTATCGGGATAAACAACTATATCAATTTATTGACCAATGATTCTCGCTTTATCAAGTCGTTGCAAGTGACGTTTACTTACGTATTTATCGGGGTTCCTTTGCAACTGCTGATGGCTTTTGCATTAGCTCTCTTTCTGAACAAAGGCGTCAAAGGGTTGTCTTTTTTTCGCGCAATTTATTACATCCCTTCGTTGCTCGGGCCAAGTGTGGCGATTGCGATATTATGGAGACAAATTTTCGGCGCTGAAGGTTTGATTAATAAGATGTTTGGGATTGAAGGGACAAGTTGGGTTTCCGATCCTTCTACGTCTCTCTATACGCTAATTTTGCTTCTTGTATGGCAATTTGGTTCGCCTATGGTCATATTCCTTGCGGGACTTAAACAAATACCTGGCGAGCTGTATGAGGCGGCTTCGATCGATGGTGCGGGAGTATTTCGTAGATTTTATCACATTACTTTGCCGCTAATTACTCCGATTATTTTCTTTAACCTGGTGATGCAAGTCATTAATGCGTTCCAAGCATTTACGCCTGCGTATATTATCGGCGGCGGTTCAGGCGGTGCGTTGAATTCAACATTATTCTATACGCTCTATCTTTATATTAAGGCATTTAACGAATTCCAAATGGGATATGCTGCTTCATTGGCTTGGATATTGTTTTTCATCATTGCATGTTTTACAGCTCTATTATTTTTGTCATCGAAGAAATGGGTTCATTATGATGAGTAGGGGGAACGCGAATGCATATGAAGGACGCGCCATTAAATTTATCATATTGTTGCTTGGGGCATTCGTTATGCTTTACCCCGTACTGTGGATGGTAAGTAGTTCTTTTAAACCGAATGCAATGATCTTTACGGATGTCAGCCTGTGGCCTTCCAAAATCACTTTCGAAAATTATATGGAAGGTTGGCGTGGATTTGCGGGCATTACATTTGATGTGTTTTTCGGAAATTCATTCGTCATCGTATTCTTTGCCATTCTGGGGAATGTTGTGACGTGTTCTATGGCTGCTTATGCGTTTGCTCGTCTTAACTTTACGATGAAACCTGTGTTGTTTGCGATTATGCTCAGCACAATCATGCTGCCACATCATGTTGTGTTGATTCCGCAATACATATTGTTTGATTGGCTAGGCTGGGTGGATACGTTTCTACCTTTGATCATACCGAAATTTCTGGCAATGGATGCGTTTTTTATCTTCCTCATTGTCCAGTTTATACGCGGTCTACCGCGTGAGTTAGACAATGCAGCAAGAGTTGATGGCTGCGGTCCCGATACAAATTTATATTCGTATCATTTTTCCGCTTATGTTGCCGGCACTGGTGACTACATCGATTTTTACCTTTATATGGACATGGAACGATTTTAACAGCCAACTTATTTATCTCAGCAATCCAAAGCTTTACACCGTGACATTAGCATTGCGTTCATTCTTAGATGCAATGGGTGAGTCCTCATGGGGAGCGTTGTTCGCCATGTCGCTGTTATCTATGGTTCCGATCTTCATCTTTTTCGTCGCGTTCCAGCGCTTGCTGATCGAAGGAATTGCGACTTCAGGTATTAAGGGATAAAGAAAACATCTCTGAAGGAGACAGTTGGATATGGAGTTGAAGAATAAGACGGTTCTAATCACAGGCGGGGCCACCGGAATAGGGAGAGCTATTGCCCTAAGATTAGCAAGGGAAGGGGCTAATATCGCGATCAACTATTCCAAATCGCGCGCCGAAGCTGAGGAAACATTGAAGGATGTCCAGGATCTCGGTGTTAAAGGCATGCTATGTCAATGTGATGTATCACGAAATCTTGAAGTTGTAGAAATGGTTAATCAAGTGAAAGAAACGCTTGGTCGAATTGATATTTTGATCAATAACGCCGGGACGACTGTTTTTGTTCCGTTGGAAGAATTGGATCAGCTTCAAGAAGAACATTGGGACAGGACGCTCGCTGTAAATGTGAAAGGGATTTTCTTCGTGAGTCGAGCTTGTGCAGATGAGCTCCGCAAAAATCGCGGTGCAATCGTCAATATTACATCTATTGCCGGATTTAACGGAGCGGGAAGCTCGATCGCATACGCTGCTTCGAAAGCGGCAGGGAACAGCTTAACGCGTTCATTTGCGAAAGTGCTGGCACCGGAAGTCAGAGTGAATTCGATCGCACCTGGCATTGTGAATACTCGCTGGGTTGGCGGTCAAGAGGATCATATCAAGCGTTATAGCGATGGTACGCCGCTTGGTCGGGTCGCAGACCCTGAAGATATTGCAGATATGGTCTGGGCTGTCATAAGCGGTGGTGATTTTGTTACAGGTCAGACCATCATTGTGGATGGCGGATGGATGATGGCTTAGGCGGATGAATCGGCGAATGCCGGTATCGAATATGACTAATCAATTGGGAGGTAGTTTGAATGGCTAATCTTTTTATGGGCAAAGGAACTGGCAGAGTGATTGTCATCAATTTGCGGAGAGGTGACAAATTGCTGGAAAAGCATCCGTGATATGTTGGCGAATAACGGGATCAAGAATGCTGTGCTGTGCAGTACAGTAGGATCCTTGCAAAAGTTAGTCTATCATGTGCCGCAAACTTTTGCGCAAAGCTCCGATGATAAATTCATTACTGTGGAGAATGCGGGTCCCATCGAGATTGGATCGCTTACGGGAACCGTAATCGATGGTGATCCTCACATTCATATCGTGTCCAAAGCCGCAGGCGAGACGCATATCGGACACTTGGAAGAAGGATCAGAAGTCCTTTATTTGGCAGAAATCGTGTTAGTAGAAGTTAATGATCTTCATATTGAACGAGTGCAAGATGAACACGGAGTCGTATACTTCCGGGAAAAAGAATGACTTTGCACAATCGAGCAAAGTAAGGTTTTAACCCAATGCTAGGCTATTGCCGGCAGTGGTTAAACAATATATGACAATAAATTTAGAGAGGTGCACTACAATGGACAAACAACAGAAGAAAGAACTCGTAGAAAAATTTAAGAAATTACGTGTGGCTGATGTTCGTGATGGGATGGATTGGGTTGGTCTTCATCCGATCGGAAGCGTAGCTCCTGAAATTCGCCCGATCTGGCGCACCAAAATTGTCGGTTTCGCTCGCACGGCTCGTTATATTCCAACAACGCATGTTGTGACGGCTAGAACTCCTGAAGAATATACGAAGTTCCTGCAAAATTATTGGAACGAAATCAGCCCAGACCCGTTCAAACACGACATTGAAGAAGACGATATTATCGTTCTCGATTGCGCGGATACCAATATTGGTATAGTCGGTTCCTTTAATAGCTTTGACTGGTATGAGAGAGGTGCAAGAGGCGTAGTGACCAATGGCGGCGTACGTGATACAGATGAGATCATCCTACAAGAAGTTCCTGTTTGGTCTCGTTATATTTCACAATCGATGCCAATTGGAAGAGCGCAGTATGACGGCAAAGATATGGATGTGAACATCGGAGGCCAAATCGTTCGTCCAGGTGATGTCATTGTAGCTGACGGTGATGGCGTCATTGTCGTACCGATTGAAAAAGCTGAGCTTGTAGCGAAATATGCGTTGGAGGAACAGCTTCGCGATCGTGCAATGAGACGTGAAGTGTATAAAAAGCTTGGCCGGGAATTGGACGAAACAGTCATCTAAAACCTTATCATCTATTAATAGGAATGAAGATAAGGAAGAGCCCCTACGGCAGGATATGAGCAGTTCGAGGGGCTCTCCTCCATAGGAGAGAGGACGATAAATCATGTTGAAGGTCGGAATTGTAGGATGTGGAAACCATGCACATACACATGCAGAAGCGATCGTTCGTCATCCGAAGTTCCAGTTCATCGCTTGTGTGGATGTCCATGAAGATCGCGCGCGAGCATTTGCTGACACATACGGGATTCCCAATGTTTATGGCTCGATTTCCGACTTAGTACTTACGGAAATACCAGACCTTTTGATCATCGCTGCTTTCCCGGCCATACATAAGGAGCTTGTCAAACAGGCGGTTGCGAAGGGTGTCAAAGCCGTATTATGTGAAAAGCCGCTCGCAATGTCACTGGACGAAGCATTAGAAATACAGGAATTCGCCAACCGTCATGGAGCTTTCGTGATGGAGGGACTCATGTATCGGGCGCACCCGCAAATTCATAAAGCATACGAATTGGTGCAAAGCGGCAGTGTGGGTGAGGTCAAATATATTCATGGAATGTTTACAGATTATGTGAATGACGCTTCAGGTAACTGGCGTAACGATCCAAAGCTTGGCGGCGGATCAATGACCGCCAAAGGCTGTTATCTAGTAGATGCATGTAATCTATTTTCAGGCTCATCCGCTGTTTCTGCGTTTGCTATTGAAAGCTTGGATCCGATTAGGCAAGTGGAGGTCGGGATTACAGGGACAATTGTTTATGAGAACGGCGTCATCGGCCATATCGAGACCAATCATCGATCCTCTTGGCGGGAAGAGATTCGGATCACAGGCACGAAAGGTACACTGATTATTCCGCATGCGATCGTAACGAAGCAACAACCACGACACATCGTATTGGAGCGTAATGGGCATTATGAATTTAGAGAAGTAGAGAGGGAACGAATGGAATTTCCGGCTGCGAATGCTTACGCCTTGCAGCTTGATAGCATTTATAACACTCTAAGACACGGTGAACAGCCTTCTATGCCACTTGATTCTTCTATCAATAACTACAGAGTAACCGATGCCTTGCTGCGATCAGCAAAAACGGGCAAACTGGAGCGAGTTCCATGGGAGAGCCAATGATAGATATTCAGTTTGCTGCTATGTCCTTAACTTGGAATGTACCGAAAGAAGCAGATTATGCTTGGTGGTTGGAAGAAGTAAAGGAATGCGGATACGACGGAATTACAGGGTTCGCCCATTGGGGTATGGAGTCCTTCATTGAACAACCAAATGCTTTACGGAAATTACTACAGGCCAACGATCTCCAATTGGCGAGCGTGAATGTAACAGAACAGAATGATCTGAATTACTACCACAAGATATGCGAGTTTTTGGCATACAATCAATGTAGCAATATGGTCTATATTGATCCCAAAGGCGGCCGAAAGAGTATGATCGGCTAGCTGACCAACTGAATACTATCGGTGAACTAGCTGCTTCATACGGAGTGCGGGTGCTTTACCATAATCATACACGCGGGATCGGAGAGCGCTTTGAGGAAGTAGAGCGCATTTATCGTTTGGTCGATCGCTTTCGGGTTAGCGTGATGCTGGATCTCGGTCATGCTACGAAAGATTTTGTGGATCTGCCAGTGAAGGAAAGAGCGATTACTTTTCTGATGAACCATTGGGATGAGATCCGCTTTATGGAATTTAAAGATTGGAATGAGATTACAGATTTGAATACGCCTTTAGGGGAAGGCTTGTGTGATTATTCGGCCGTCTTTGCCCTCATTCGGAAACGGGGATACAAGGGATGGATCACGGTGGAGCAAAATGGCAATGATGGGTTAAGCTTAGGGCGAAGCCCGAAGCAGTGTGCCATGATTAGTAGACAGTATATCCGTCAACATTTAGGTGTTTAGCATTGACATTGAGTTGAACGAATGGTGACATCACTTTCATCGCCAGCCCTTCATCGTTGTCAACAAGCTAGGCTTATATCATGAGAATGAAAAATACAGCCAAGTTTCCAATTATTGATTTACATCAAGTTGTTTATTATTATAGATCTATGGGTCAACCATTGAACCGCAATTACTATCAAACTGTGAAAAGGTGAACTAGATCTATGTCAATGAACGAATATCAATTTAAGCCTATTAAGAAAGATTCGATTGTGATCGAATTGACGAAGCGAATCATGGACTACATCTTCTCGGGAAGCATCCGTCCAGGGGACAAACTGCCTGCGGAACGCGTATTGTCAGAAGCGCTCGGTGTTGGCCGCTCCTCTGTACGAGAGGCGATGAAGGCGTTGACCGTTCTTGGCATTCTCGAAGTTAGACAAGGTGATGGCACTTATTTGCGCAAGGCAGATTCCGGAGTGCTAACGCAGTCTATAGAGTGGGGACTCTTACTGGGCGAGCGCAAGACGATGGATCTCATCGAAGCGCGCAAGGAAATTGAGATCGTATTAGCCAGATATGCAGCAGAGCGCTGGTCAGGCAATGAATTGAATGAACTGAAGGAAATCTTAGATCGGATGAAAGAGGCGACGATCGATGATTTCATAGAGATTGATGTCGCTTTTCATATGAAAGTCGCAGAAATGTCGAAAAATACGGTACTGAAGGACATTCTGATCAATATTCAAACATTGCTTCGCACGTGGATCAAGCTAGTTCTTGAATCAGCGGGTACGACGTCGTTTTCTTACGACAATCACGAAGACATCTACAAAGCACTGGCTGACCGTGATCCGGATGCGGCTGTTAGAGCCATGAGCGAGCATATGAGCGATGCAACAGGAAGACTGATTCATGTCATTAAACAAGCGGATCGATTGGAAGAGGAACATTCGAACTAAGCGAAATCGATGAAAATAGGAAATACGCGCCATTTTTTAGGCCAAATTGGTCAACCTGTTGATCGATTGTTCCTATTTATGGAATTTGTTAGATGAGGAGGATGTGTATGGATTTTCGATTTCATATTCCGACGGTCGTCGAGGCTCGACCCGGCATCTCGAAGTCCTGTGGCTCCTATTTGAAGAAGGTTGGCGCACAGCGAGTCTTTGTCGTCACGGACAAGGGCATCATGCAGGCAGGCTTGCTGGATGCGATCGAGGCTTCGATGCAGGAAGCACAGCTGGAGTATACGATCTTCGACAAGACGGAACCGAATCCAAGTGCAGAAAGCATTATGAGCGGCTTAGAAGATGCAAGGCTTACCGAGCAGACCATGTGCTTGCTGTCGGCGGTGGCAGCAGCATTGATACGGCTAAAGGCATCGCCGTGATGGCTAACAATGAAGGCAATATCCTAGATTATGAAGGCGTCGGCAAATTGCCGCGTGCCGGGCTGCCGCTGATGGTCATTCCGACGACAGCCGGCACTGGTAGCGAAGTGACAGCGTCCAACAATTGTCACCAACTCTGAAACGCAATTCAAAGCGGCCATTATTAGTCCGTATATTTTCCCGAACTGGGCGCTCCTGGACGCGGAATTAACGATCAAGCTGCCGCAATCGATCACAGCTGCAACCGGCATGGACGCATTAACGCATGCGATCGAGTCCTATACGTCCAAGACAGCGACACCGATGAGTCAGGCGATGGCTTTGCATGCGATTCGCATGATTGGTCGTTCATTGTCACGCGCTTATTTCGTCGGTACAGATCTTGCGGCAAGAGAAGAGATGCTCGCAGCTTCGATGATCGCTGGTGCGGCTTTCGCTCAATCTCGCCTCGGCAACGTACATGCGATCTCCCATACGCTTGGCGGTGTGTTCGATATTCCACACGGAATTGCGAATGCTACTTTGCTGCCGTTCGTCATGCAGTTTAACCGGCCCGCTTGTGAAGAGCGGATGCGCGATATTGCGGAGGCGCTCGGTCGGGATGTGAGTGGAATGTCCCTAGAGGAAGCTTCGCGTGAAGCCGTGAATGCGGTCATTGCATTAAATCAGAAGCTTGGCATTCCTCACAATATTCAGGCGCTTGGGGTAGATTTGAATGTCTTGCCGAAGCTGGTCGAAGACTCGATGCGCAGTGGCAACGTACTGATCAATCCAAGATTGACGTCACCGCAAGACATCGAGCAGATTATTCGAAATGCTTATCACGGCATCTTGGAATAAGCGTCAAAATGAGCGGAAGGGCGGAGGAAAAGTATTGATGGACAGGAAAAAATATGTCATTCTGAATACAGCGGATCATGTTGCGGTTGCACTGGAAGAGCTCCCGTCCGGAACGGAAATTGAGGTCGAGCTTGATGGCAGCTCGGTACATATTCGACTGCTTGATACGATTGAATTCGGCCATAAGTTTGCCGTCCGCCCCATAGCCGAAGGAAGTGAGATTTTGAAGTACGGAGAAGTGATCGGTCGAGCTGTATGCGCGATCCCGGTCGGATCACATGTTCATGTTCATAATCTCGAAGGCATAAGGGGAAGGGGAGATCGAATTGAATCAGGCAAATAAGGCAACTTTCTGGGGTTATAAGCGTCCGGACGGACGTGTTGGCATACGCAACCACGTGCTCATCCTGCCTACGATTACATGCGCCGCGCACACCGCCAAACAGATCACAGAGCTGGTGCACGGTACGGTATCGTTTATTCATCAGCACGGTTGTGCGCAAGTCGGTGTGGATTATGAGCAGACGTTCCGCACTTACGTCGGTCTGGGAGCGAACCCGAACGTTTACGGCGTCGTCGTCCTCGGGCTCGGCTGTGAGACGCATCAAGCGAGAAGTGTCGCTGGTGAGCTCAAGAAGACCGGCAAGCCAGTCGAGGTCGTATCGATTCAAGATCATGGCGGAACGCTCAGCACGATTGCCGAGGGTGCCCGCATCGCCGCGAAGATGGTGCAGGAAGCGTCAATGCAAATGCGCGTGGAATGTGACTTCAGCGAGCTCATTGTCGGCACAGAGTGCGGCGGTTCTGACGCGTGCTCGGGTCTGTCCGCGAATCCGGCTGTCGGGCGAATTAGCGATCGTGTCGTAGATCACGGTGGCACTGCGATCCTCGCAGAGACGACTGAGCTGATCGGCGCTGAACACTTGCTGGCCAAACGGGCGATCAATGACCGAGTGGCGAAGCGGGTGTATGAAGTAATCGATGCGATGGAACAACGGGCGATTATGATGGGCGTTGACATTCGCACTGGCAACCCAAGCCCGGGCAATATCCGCGGCGGCATTAGCTCCCTTGAGGAAAAGTCACTCGGTGCCTCGAACAAGGCAGGCTCAAGGCCGCTTATGGAAATTATCGATTATGCGGAGCGTCCAACTAAGCGGGGACTCGTATGGATGGATACGCCAGGCCAAGACATCGAGCAGATGACCGGCATGGTCGCAGGAGGAGCGCAGCTTGTCCTGTTCACGACCGGCAGAGGAACACCGACTGGTTCGCCAATAGCCCCAGTGATCAAGATCTCGACGAACAGCACCATCTTCGAGAAAATGAACGACAACATTGATTTCAATGCAGGCACGATCATTGACGGCACGGAAACGATCGATCAGGTCGGCGATCGTCTGTGGCAGGAAGTGCTGGATGTTTGCAACGGCAAGATGACCAAATCGGAAATCTTGAAGCAGCATGATTTTGGCTTGTGGAGGATCGGACCGACATTTTGAGCGTGCATCATGCCGGGACTTCACCAGTTGAATCCGCTTACGCAAGATCATCTTGAATCTGGAATGAAGATGAGGAGGCCGGATATGCGAATCATTCGTTATCAGGAAGAGAAGCAGGTGTACCTGGGTGTGGTAATGGACGACGGCCAGGCGTATCGTTTGCAAGACCGTGACTTTCTATCACTTGTGCAACGGGCGCGTGCGCAAGGCTTAAAGCCCGCAGCACTGATCAAGCAGGAAGAAGCGCAGCTCGTGCCGATTAACGGCGATTGGACGAAGCTGGATTTGCTAGTGCCGATCGAAGCGCCGGAGGTGTGGGCAGCCGGTGTAACCTACGAGCGTAGCCGTGAAGCGAGAAATGCAGAAGTGCAAAGCAATGGACCAGTATCGATTAGTTATTATGACAAGGTTTATGAAGCCGAAAGACCGGAAATCTTCTTCAAATCTTCGGCAGCTCGTACGCGTGGCCCTGGTGAACACGTGTGCATTCGCAGCGATTCGAATTGGCAAGTTCCAGAGCCGGAGCTTGGGCTGGTCGTCGATGCAGACGGTGAAATTCTTGGATATACGATCGGCAATGATATGAGCTGCCGCGACATCGAGGGGGAGAATCCGCTATACCTCCCGCAAGCGAAGGTTTGGCGCAATTCTTGCTCGATCGGACCTGCGATTCGGCTTGCGGAGACAGTTGAGAATGAGTATGCATTTACGATTACATGTCGGATTTACCGCAGCGGTGAAAAGGTCGTGGAAGGCTCGGCTTCAACTAGCCAGTTAAAGAGAAAATTTACCGAGCTTGTCTCTTACTTGAAACGGGACAACACGGTCTTCAGCGGTACAGTGCTGCTGACCGGAACCTGCATCGTGCCACCGGACAATTTCACCTTGCAAGCGGGCGACTGCATCGAGATCGAAATTTCGGATATCGGTACGCTTGTGAATGATGTCGTCCCGGCATAAGAAGGCATAACAATCGACCAATCATGACTGTAGCAAGTAATTATTCGTTCACTTATGTCACGAAAGGAAGGGATATCCATGGCAAGCGAAGTGAAAACATATAAAAACTATATTAACGGACAATGGGTGGAGCCTGCCTCCGGAAAGAAGAAAGCAAGCACGAATCCGGCTAACGTGAAGGATATCGTCGGTTACTTACCGATGTCCGAACAAGCCGATGTGGATAAAGCTGTAGCGGCTGCTGCTAGTGCGAAGAAAGCGTGGCGTAAGCTGAGCGGCGCAGCGAGAGGGGAATACCTGTACAAGACTGCCGCTATTTTGGAAAGACGGCTTGACGAAGTAGCAACGACGATGACGCGCGAGATGGGCAAGACACTCGCCGAAGCGAAGGGTGAGACCGCTCGTGGCATCGCCATCTTGAAATACTATGCAGGCGAAGGGATGCGGAAAATCGGCGACATTATCCCGTCGACGGACAGTGAAGCGCTCATGTTCACTACGCGCGTACCGCTCGGAGTCGTTGGGGTTATCTCGCCGTGGAATTTCCCGGTCGCGATTCCGATTTGGAAGATGGCGCCGGCACTCATCTACGGTAACACGGTTGTTCTGAAGCCTGCACAGGAGACGGGCGTTACGGCTGCCCTTATTATGGAATGCTTCGAGGAAGCGGGCATCCCGGCAGGTGTCGTAAATCTCGTGCTGGGCAGCGGCTCCGTCATAGGCAACGCGATTGCTCACCATCCTGACGTAGACGGCATTACCTTTACAGGATCGAATGCAGTCGGCAAACAGATCGGACAAATCGCACTGGCGCGCGGCGCCAAGTATCAGCTCGAGATGGGCGGCAAGAATCCGATCATCATCGCAGCTGATGCTGATCTCGATCTCGCGGTGGAAGCGACAATCAGCGGCGGCATTCGTTCGACCGGCCAGAAGTGTACAGCGACAAGCCGCGTCATTATCGAGAAACCTGTCTATGCAGAGTTCCGCGAGAAATTGTTGGCGAAGATCAAAACCTTGAAGATTGGCGATGGCTTGCAGCCGGACACCTGGCTCGGTCCGTGTGCTAACGAGAATCAGTTGGAAACGGTCTTGAGTTACATCGAGAAAGGCAAGGCAGAAGGAGCTGAATTGCTATACGGTGGCACCAGACCGGATGATCCTGCAATGCAAGACGGCTACTTCATTGTGCCGGCAGTGTTTGACAATGTAGATTCGAAGATGACGATTGCCCAGGAAGAAATCTTCGGCCCTGTATTGGCGCTTATCCAAGCAGAGAACTTGGAAGAAGCGATTCAATTGGCGAATGATGTGGAGTATGGCTTAAGCGCTTCGATCTATACGAGCAATATTGGAAACTTCCTGACGTTCATCGAGGAAGTGGATGCAGGTCTCGTGCGCATCAATGCAGAAACGGCAGGGGTTGAGCTGCAGGCTCCATTCGGTGGCATGAAAAATTCCAGCTCGCACTCCCGCGAACAAGGCCAGGCGGCGATCGAGTTCTTCACTGCGATCAAAACCGTATTTGTCAAAGCTTAAGCTTGTGAATCGGTTGCAGCTAGCAGGTTAGCCGGACAGGGGAATCCGGCGAAATTGAACGCGAATCGGAGGTGCAGCATGGATCGGGAGTTTGCCGAGATGATAGGGGAAGAGAATGAGGAGTGGTATGAGATTCAAACGTCTCATCCCGGACCGCAAGGAAGCTTGCCACTGACTGATCAGCTGCTGAGGCATGCGCCCAGCGGCGATCTGTTCGGTTGGTCGCAGAACGTCGGCATGGGGTGGCAGCCGTCGAGGTTGAACGGCAAGCAGTTTTTGCTGTTAAGCACGCTGGGAGGCATTCGCCGTGAGGATGGCACGCCAGTCGCGCTCGGCTATCATACTGGACATTGGGAAGTCGGTCTGTTGATGGAGGAAGCCGCTGAGGTCATCACAGAGGCTGGCGGCATTCCGTTCGCCGGGTACGTTAGCGATCCGTGTGACGGCCGTTCGCAAGGGACGACCGGCATGTTCGACTCACTTCCGTATCGCAATGATGCGGCGATTGTACTTAGGCGGTTAATTCGTTCCTTGCCGACTCGGCGCGGAGTCATTGGCGTTGCGACCTGTGACAAAGGGTTGCCGGCGATGATGCTGGCGCTCGCCGCGATGCGCGAGCTGCCCTGCATCATCGTACCCGGCGGCGTGACGCTTCCGCCAGAGCACGGTGAGGACGCCGGCAAGATTCAGACGATCGGCGCTCGCTACGCGAACGGCGAAATTTCACTTGAAGCAGCGGCCGATCTCGGCTGTCGCGCCTGTGCAACGCCTGGCGGCGGCTGTCAATTTCTCGGCACTGCAGCGACCTCACAGGTGATCGCCGAAGCGCTCGGTCTGACTGTGCCACACGCGGCGCTGGCTCCGTCGGGGCAGAGGATATGGAAGGAGATGGCGCGGCAATCAGCGCGCGCCATGATAAATATGGAGCAGAAGTCGCTACGTCTCGAGCAGATTTTGACGGATGCCGCGATTCGCAATGCGATGGTCGTCCATGCGGCTTTCGGCGGATCGACGAACCTGCTTCTGCATCTGCCGGCCATCGCGCAAGCGGCGGGGCTCAAAGTGCCGAGCGCTGCGGATTGGAGCGAGGTGAATCGGCTTGTGCCGCGTCTTGTCAGCGTGCTGCCGAACGGTCCGATACCACATCCGACCATCCGCGTATTTCTCGCCGGCGGCGTACCGGAAGTGATGCTGCACTTGCGTTCGCTTGACTTGCTCGACTTATCAGTTATGACCGTTAGCGGTGTTACACTGGGCGAAGTGCTCGATTGGTGGGAAGGCTCGGAGCGACGAAAGCGCTTGCGGGAACGACTCGTGTCGCTTGACGGAATTGATCCGGATACGGTCATCATGTCTCCCGCACGCGCCGCGGAGGCCGGTCTGACGTCGACGGTTACGTTTCCGACAGGCAACATTGCGCCGCAAGGCTCCGTCATCAAATCGACTTCCATCGATCCGTCGGTTGTGGATGAGCACGGTGTTTATCGGCATATCGGGCGGGCCAAAGTGTTCACGTCTGAACGCGAAGCCATCCGTCAGATTAAGTCAGGCGGCATTCAGGCTGGTGACGTCATGGTGTTGATCGGTCGAGGCCCTTCGGGCACCGGAATGGAAGAAACGTATCAGCTGACTTCGGCGCTGAAGCATCTGTCATTTGGCAAGCATGTGTCACTGATCACGGATGCCAGGTTCTCCGGCGTATCGACCGGCGCATGCATCGGCCATGTCGGTCCTGAAGCGCTCGCCGGCGGTCCGATCGGCAAGCTGCGCGATGGCGATACGATCGAGATCGTAATCGATACGCGCAAGCTTGAAGGCACGGTTCATTTCATCGGTGAAGGAGACAAGATGTTCAGTCCTGAGGAAGGAGCCGCTATCCTCGAGCAGCGTGCTCCGCACCCGGGACTTGCCGCTGATCCAGATTTGCCGGATGATACGAGGCTGTGGGCGGCTTTACAATCGGTAAGCGGCGGCACGTGGCAAGGTTGTGTGTACGACGTCGACCGCATTATCGAGGCATTGAACGCAGGCAAGAAAGCGTTAGGCTGGACCTAAACAAGAATATTTCAAAGTTTCGCATATCGTTTTGCTACACTTGGGGCATGTCCAATCGTCAGCGACAATATCGCTTGGGCATGTCTTTTTTATTCATATAGAGTTTATAACATTCGCTAACCTCACAAGCATAAGAAATACTAAGCAGTCACCTGCGTCCTGAAGGACTTGGTGCCAGCCAAGTATTTCTTTATTGATCACGTATATTATTGTTCTGCAATGGAAATGATAGAAACATAGATTAAGAGATTCAGCATCTGATTCATTCAGTACCTGATTCGGATGAAGGGAGTGGCAGTGAATGAACAAAGGTCTAACGCGAAAGCATGCGGGCAAATCAATTATATTTGGAATGATAGCGGCGGTGATCATCCTGATTGGCATGGCAGCGCAAGCAGGCGCGATGATGCCGGAAGAGCCGGATGGTCCGGAAGATGAGACAAGGCGGCAGCATGAGAGCGCTTTGGACGACTTCCTATGGATGCGCAAGATGATCGAAGCACTCTCGCATGAAGAGGTCAAGCTAGTAGCTACGAACTACGGTGTCATCCACGATCGCTCGGAGCTTCCCGCTAAGCTGCGCGAAGATCTGTTCTCGGCACTCCCTGGGATAGCGAGGCTGGAACAAAATGCGCATTCGTGGGTAATGGCTAAGCCATTGTCGGAAGATACTGATTTGTATGTCAGCGCACATCTCGATGGAGATACTACTGTGATCGTTATGCAACTGCAGTCTGCCTCACTTGCATCTAATGACAGCTATGGACGCTGGTTCGCTCAGCTTGACGACGCTTGGGAGGCGCTTGGTTTCATCCCAAATTGGCGGGTGAACTTACAAGCAGAGCTCAGTGCGGTGTGGACGCCGGATGATATATGGGATTTGCTGAATCGCAGCGGGGCTGAAGTGAATGCAATCGAGGAGTACCGTGACGGTGGAACCATAAGTAGAACGTACCAGGTGCCGTTCATGCACGGATTGGTGAACACAGCTGGACATGCTGTTCATTTGCAGGCCGCCGTGCACCAATCGAGTGAAGATCAGTCAACCCGTGTGACATTCGGTTCTCCGCTGATCACGATCGAGTATTAAATCGGTGCGTATGGAAAAATGGACGTTGTCTTATTGATGATCCTATCACGTAGCGTTTCGCTTGCTGCGGCAGCGTCACCATCCCTGCATGTTTTGCTAGCAATTGAGGAAATCTAATACATGTAACCAATAATTTGCGGGGTGGTAAACATGAAACGACAATTGATAATAACGGCGACGCTGCTTGCAGGCTTACTGATGATTTCAGGCTGCGGGGACACGAACGATAACCGCGACGATCTGAACAACAACGATATAAATAACAACGGGCTGCAACAACAAAACATTGACGGAAATTGGATGAACAACCGGGACGGTTACCAGATGAACGATCGGAACGGTTTCAGAGCGACTGATCGTAACCGTATGAACGACACAGACAACACGGCGCAGCGAGATGAAGTGGAAATTGCCGAAGAAGCTGCGGAGAAGGTGGCGCAGTTAGATTTTGTGCGCAGTGCATATGTGTTGAAAACCGCCAATAACGCATTCGTCGCCGCAATGTTAGAGAATGAGGGCGAAATGTCGCGACATATGGAAGATCAAGTGGCACAAGCGGTGCGCAGCATTGATCATTCAGTGGAAAATGTTTACGTCTCAACGAATCCGAGCTTCATCGATCGCGTAGACCAATATATCGATGATGTTCGTCAAGGCAGACCGGTGGAAGGATTTGTTGAGCAATTCGGAGAAATGATCGATCGGCTGTTTCCGAATGCCAGATAATGAGTGAACGTAATGAACCAAACATCGCAAACAAGCCAAAGCGTTGTCGGCATATGACCGGCAGCGTTTTTTTATACATATAGAGTTTATACCATTTGCTAACCTCACAAGCATAAGAAATACTAAGCAGTCACCTGCGTCCTGAAGGACTTGTTGCCAGCCAAGTATTTCTTCATGATTAGAGGACAAAAAAATCAGAGGATGACAGGGTGCCCAACAGATGATAGGCTGATAAAAGGAGAACTTGAATTTGTTCAGGAAGTCTTCTGAGTAAGTAGTGACGGCATGCGAGGGAAGTTCTATCAACATTACGTCTTACGGGGGTGAACCTGTGGCAGGTTTGCAAGGGAAACATGTCGCGATTACAGGTGCAAGAAAAGGGGAAGAAATTAGCAAATTAATTGAAAATCTCGGTGGCATCCCTTATGTTCGTCCGACGCAAGGGATGGTGTTTCTTGATGAGACTCAAGTATCGCCAGATCTGGACCGCTTGCTGACGGAAGGGGCAGATTGGCTCATCTTGACGACCGGCATCGGTACGCAAACCATGCTTGATGTGGCGGAGCGTCTGGGACGCAAAGAGCAATTGCTGCGCGTCTTGCAGAACATTAAGATTGCGTCCAGAGGGTATAAGACGCGAAATGTTCTGAAGGAGCTGGGCATCGAGCCAGACGTGCAGGATGATGACGGTACGGTGCGCGGGTTAATTCGCATGCTGGAGCCATATTCGCTGAAAGGCAAGCGGGTAGCTTTGCAATTGTACGGTGAGATGCCGCATTCGCTTCTGGATTGGCTGAAGCGGCAAGAGGCGAAATATTTCGAAATCCTTCCTTATAAGCACGTACCGCCAGCGGAGGAGGAGATGAGATCGTTCATCACGGAGCTGCTGGAAGAAAAGTATGACGCGGTAGCGTTTACGAGTGCCATCCAGGTGCAATATTTGTTCCAGGCCGCCGAGCAATTCGCCAAGCGTGATCAGCTGCTGCAAGTTTTCGCAGGTCGCACTTTGCCTGTTGCGGTCGGGATCGTGACCGCTGAAGCATTGGAGGAAGCCGGTGTGAAGCGGCATATCCAACCGAAAAATCAACGCATGGGCGACATGGTCGTCGAAATGAACCGATATTTTACTGAACAAAATGGATAACAGCTCCGCAGGCGAGCGTAAGTTTTCGCCTGCGGAGCTGTTATGTTTCTCAGACTGTTACGATACTAAGTATGCTATCAAGTAAACTGCCAAGTATGCTCCATCTGAGCATCCATCTATGCGTCCAAGCCGCCAAGCTTGTAAGTTTTCTTGCAAACGTATCTGATGTCAGGTGTCCTGCGTATCTGGTATCTCACGAGCGGTCATATCTAGCGGCGTTTGGAGGCGCCAACCTGTCGGGAGCTTTTGCAATGCGATTTCCCTTAGCTCATAGATTCCTTCGGCACCTGGGATGCGCACCAAGTAGCGTATCGTGTCCTCCGACTCGCTAATTCGCGTGAAGGTGGCCTGCTCCATTGCAAAGTAGCTTCCGGCTGTCTCCCAATCGGACACCAGCCCGCTCTCCGTCTCCCGCAGCGCAAGCTGTTTGACCATCTCCTTCGCAGCGCTTGGCGTATATACCGTCTCCAAATAGGCAATAACCGATGCTTCTGTATGTAGAATGTCGGATAGACGGCTCCCCACCGTAAAATATGCGGAATAATCCGGCGGATACGCTGCCATATTCCGCTTGTTCCGGCGAAGCTTGTTCCGTATCGTCAGGCAAGCTTTCGTCAGCAACCACTTCCTCACCCGCCATTTGCTGCGAGTTCTCTTCGCCATCCGCTATGTCCGGCTTTTCCTCATCCACGTGATGCTCAGCGAGCGGAGGTGTGCTTCCGTCTGCAATCGATTTGTCAACGTCTTGATCGGATGCCTTGCTGCTTCCAGCATCCGTACTATTTTCTGCTGCGCTTGCGCTTCCAGCTTGGAATGCGGTCAGTATGGCTCTCTGCTGCAAATATGCTTGAGAGACAAGCTCGCGTACAAGCTCTTCTCTTGGCGCGGTCAAAGCTTCCAAATTATCTGTCGCGATCGTGTGGATCATAGACATGAAGAGCAGCAGCGTATCCGTGTCCGTTCGTTCTGTAACGGTGATGCGCAAAGGGATGTCATGGACGCTCTTGAGCATAGCAGTTATGCGATCCTCGCCGTTATAAGCCCGAAATATTTTGGCATCTGACCAAAACTCCAGCCGCTGGTAATCTTGAATTTCCAGCACATTTTCATCCCATTGCTGCAACGTGTTTTTCAGCTCGTCAGCTGCGGCTTGCAAATCCGCGCGTGGCGGCAAAGCTTCCAGCACTGCTCGCGTGCTGCCGTCCGCAGAGGATAAGGTTAAGGTGCCGGAATCTTCGGCAATCTCTGCTCGAAACCCAGGCAGCAGATAGATCGTGTAGCCGATCGCTTCGTTAGTGATGGCATGGCCTGTCCAAGACACCGCGGTGCCGTCAAGCTGTCTGATCGCCACGCTGGATATGAGCTGCGAATCATTCACCGCTACTCCATTTTCCGTTTGTCCCGCCAGATCCGTCTGCAATACCCCTTGGCTTACGAGCAATGTTTGGATCAGTTGATCCTCCGCTTGCTCCACACTTCCTTCTTCCTCCGGTATTTCATTGGCCGTTTGTCCGCTGCAACCGCTGATTAACAGGACGGCACAGCAAGCCGACAAAGCCCATTTTCGCATGATGAATTCCCATCTCCTTGTTGTCTTTATTTTTGCTACCTTTAAGTCATCTTTACGTTGTATGTATGGTATTCCAGCGTATGCATCTTCATTTTATAACGCTTTAAGCACCAGGCAAGTTGCGCAATCGTGAACAATTTAAGAAATTTAATCTTGCTTTAAGGCTGGTTTTAAGTTTGTTTAATTTTCCTGAATTATACTTTCACATGAAAAAATGATGTACAAATTGTTGGAGGGGTGTTTGAAACATGAAGACAAATCTGAAGAAAGGAAGTATGTTCGTACTTGCCTTGCTGCTGGCGGTGTTCTCCATTGCTCCGATGCCGGTATATGCAGCGGGTGAACTGGATCTGTACACGTCGTATGCAAGTGTGGCAGTTTCGCCAGGAGATAACGTCAGGTACAGCGTGGAAGTGTCCAACCCAACTTCAGCAGTGCAGACGAATCGTCTCAGCGTGTCTGGACTTCCAGATGATTGGACTTATACGTTGCAAGCATCATCCTACAGCATTGAACGTATTTCGGTAAAGCCGAACGATACGCAGACGGTGACGTTGAATGTCCAAGTACCATATTTGGTAGACAGAGGTACTTACAATTTCAGCATGGATGTGGACGGGGTGAGCAAGCTGCCGCTGTCAATCACCGTATCTGAGCAAGGGATCAACAGCTCAGAGCTGACTGTGGATCAGCCCAATCTACAAGGACATTCGGATTCGGACTTCAGCTTCTCTGCTGAATTGAACAACCAGACGTCAGAAACACAAAACTATGCGCTGCAGGCCGCCGTTGATCCCGGCTGGATCGTTGAATTTCGGGCGAGCGGAGACCGTGTGACCGCGGTACAAGTAGAGCCTCACGCATCGCAAACTATTTCGATCAAAGTAACGCCTCCGAGCAACATCGAAGCCGGAACGTATACGATTCCGATCCGGGCTGTTAATAATGCAACGAGCGCGGAAGCCGAGTTAGAAGTCGATATTATCGGGACGTATGCGCTGCAGCTAGGCACTGTGCAAGGTCCACTGAGCACGAAAATTACAGCAGGTGGACAGAAAGTAATCGATCTGAAAATTACGAATTCAGGAACGGCAGATATTGAAGATATCGATATTAGTTCCATCAATCCTTCCAATTGGGAAGTGACATTCGAGCCGGCCAAAATCGATCGTCTGGCTGCTGGGGAATCGGCGAATGTGCAAGCAACCTTGAAAGCTGACAAAGCTTCGATTGCTGGTGACTATGTTATTAACTTGTCGGCTAGTGCTGCAGAGGCTTCCAGCGACGCCATCTTCCGCGTTACTGTAGAAACTTCCATGCTTTGGGGATGGATCGGAGTGCTTATTATTGCCGCAGTTATCGGTGGTATCTACTTCTTAATCCGCAAGTACGGGAGGAGATAACAGATGGTCAGCACGATGGAGGAGCCCGTTATTGCGTTAACGGGTCTGACGAAGCGATACGGGGATCTGACGGCAGTCGATCATCTTAACCTGACGATCCGACGCGGCGAAATCTTTGGCTTACTTGGGCCAAACGGTGCGGGAAAGTCAACGACGATCCTGATGATGCTGGGCTTGTCGGAACCGACCGAAGGTTCGGCCTCCGTGTGCGGCATCGATCCGACGAGACAGCCGATCGACGTCAAACGCAAAGTGGGGTATCTTGCCGATGACGTCGGCTTCTATGAAGATATGAACGCGGTAGAAAACTTAATGTATACAGCGAGGCTGAACCGCATCGAAGAAGAGAAGGCAATGCAGGAAGCCGATCGTCTGCTCGCACAGGTCGGACTTGAGGAAGCGAAGTATAAGAAGGTCGGCACATACTCCCGCGGTATGCGGCAACGCTCGGTCTGGCGGACGTCTTAATCAAACGACCGGAGGTCATCATTCTTGATGAACCGACGCTTGGTCTGATCCCGAGGGTGTGAAGGAGCTGATGCAGCTCATACGTCGCTTGAGCAGACAAGAAGGAATGACTGTACTGCTGTCTTCCCATCAGCTTCATCAAGTGCAGGAAGTATGCGATCGCGTCGGCCTGTTCGTAGGTGGCAAGCTGCTGGCTGAAGGCAATGTTTCGCAGCTGGCGAACCAGCTGTTCCCGAATGAGAAAGTGGAAATCCGCTTTCGCCTGTCAGCTTCACCGGAGCCGTTACTCGAGCAGCTCCGCCAGTTGAACGAATCGATTGATCTGGAGAAAGGCGAGCAGGAAGGCGAGTGGTTGATGCGATCTGCTACAGATATTTCCGCTGATATTGCAGACACTGTGATCCGTCATAACGTCAAGCTGCTCTCCTTGCAGCAAAAAGTGTACGGACTCGACGAAATTTACTTGCGTTACTTTGAAGGGGGTGAAGCGTAAATGACCGCTCATCCGTTCTGGGTCATGGTTCGTAAGGAAACGGCAGATTATTTGCACAGCTGGCGATTTATTATTTTGATGGGCATCATGATGCTGACTTGTCTAGGCTCGCTCTACACCGCACTGTCCGCGAATTTCCGAAAACGCTGCGGCCAATGATGCACGCATCGACTTTTTGTTCCTCCGGCTGTTTACAATCTCCAATGGGACTGTGCCGTCATTCCTTTCGTTTATTACGTTTCTAGGGCCATTGCTCGGGATCGGTCTTGGCTTTGATGCGATTAATTCCGAGCGTAATAAAGGGACGTTGAGCCGGCTATTGGCGCAGCCTGTATCGCGTGACTATGTTATGAATGCCAAATTCGTCGCCGCATTGCTTGTTATCGGCACCGCATTTTTCGCGCTTGGTTTTCTGGTGATGGGCCTAGGAATTATCGTGACCGGCATCCCTGTCACCTTCGAAGAATTTTTGCGCATTGTTTTCTACTTGCTGATGAGCTTAGTGTACGTTGCGTTCTGGCTGAATCTGGCCATTCTGTTCTCCGTACTCTTTCGCCAGCCCGCTACAGCGGCGCTTGCAGGCATTGCAGTATGGCTGTTCTTCAGCATTTTCTACAATATGATTATCCAGCTCTTGGCAGGAGCGCTCGCGCCGAGTGAGGTAACACTCGAATCGTTGCAAGGATTTCAGGATTCCATGATGTTCTTCCAGCGTTTGTCACCGGCGTATTTGTTCGGTGAAGTGACAAGCACGCTGCTATATCCGGAGGTCAACACGCTGACTACCTCGCTTATGGCAACGGATCAGCAGTACTTTATGATTCCGGATACACCGCTGTCCTTCGTGCAGAGCTTGCTGGTCAGCTGGCCGCAGCTAACGGCGATGATCGCAGCAACTCTTGTCTGCTTCGCGGTAGCGTATTACATCTTCATGCGGCAGGAGATTCGTTCAAGATCATAATAAGCGCTATTGCAGATTGGATTGGACTTAGTTACAGGAAGGTTTGCATAGTTTGCATAGTCTGCATAGGCTGCATAGAGTTTGCATAGTCTGCATAGTTTGCATAGAGTTTGCATGGTCGGCATACGCACAGCTCGCATGCCCGGACATTCCTTTTGGCTTGAAAGGAATTCGGGTGTGCGACTTTTTTTGTTATCCGGGAAAGGAGGAGAGTCTGGTGTTTTGTAAGGTTATGAGCTTCTGTAAATCGGGGAGTGTGTGAGACCTTGTGAAAAAAGAAGCGTGGTCGCGATTATAAAATTATCCCCGTTAGACAGGTGAAGAGAGAAGTGAAGTGAGAAGTGAAGTATGGTTGAATGTTGCGGTGACAGGCTAGCGACGGAGTTATGCGGAATTATTAGTAAAACAGTAGCGTGGAGACTTGTGAATAGAGTGGTGGTCACGATCTATGAAATTATTCCCGTTGGTCAGGAAGTTGTCTAGGCTACGGATTCGAAAGAGAGATCCGAATAAGGTGAAAAGACACGATGCCTGTGCGGCGGGGATAATAATCATGGTGTGAATAGGCTGTTAATTCACACGAGCCTGTGCGAAGGGATAATGTTCAACAAGTGGGGATGCGGCAACCATCTGACGAAGTCCTACGTGTCCTGCTCATTCGCAGCTGCACCTGTGTGAAAGGGATAATGATTATAGTATTAAGAAGGCAGCCTGTTCACATAGCCGAAGTACTGTACGAAGGGGATAATGATTATAGTGTGGAAGGCTTCCGTTCATCTCGCAGTCGTTCTGAGTGAGAGGGATAATGTTCAAAGTGAGTGGGGAAACAGTTCATCTCGCAGCAGTATCTGTTCGAAAGGGATATAATCATAGTATGGGGAGTGGACTGTTTACATCGCAGTAGGAGATGTCGAGTTTGTATGAAATGTCACACAAAAAAATCAGAAAAAGAAAAAAACGAACAGGTTTGTATGAATAATCATACACAAAACAGAGATTTCAGCAGAAAACAGGTCATTTTATCACTAGCTTTGCAGCAAACTTTCTGGTAAACCCAATTATTCCACAATTAGGATGTTTCCATTGAGGTTGTGATCTTGAGTGAATGAGTCCTCGAAGAAGATTGGATCATAATGAAATATATGAATAATATTACCATTCAGTTAAAGGGGATAGTGGAAAAAAGTCAACGTCAGCATATGCCTAGACGGGTACCCATTTTATACCAGTATTAGTTTGATGTGATTAGGATTTGTTGGGCCGTTACTTTTTCGGATATTTCCGAGGACGGCCAGGCTTCCCTTTTTTCTTTCGTCCCTTCGATGATCGTGTGGGTTCTCGGTTCAGTTCTTGAACGAACGCTTCCCACTTCAGAAACCAGTAATGTCGCATCGTTCTTAAGACGGTCCATGTACTCTGTTTGGTCTGAGCTTCTTGTTGGACTAATTCACTTAGACCGTAAGCGGTCAGTGCGATGTAAATTTGGCTCCATACGGCTTCGGGCTTGTGATTAAACAACTGTTTGATCTTCAAATGGCTTTTGATCCATTTGAAGAAAAGCTCAATGAACCAGCGACTTTTGTAAATCTCCGCGATCTCTTGGGCGGTGTGTTCACGAAGGGTGGTCACGACACGATAGGTGTGTTGCTTCTCATCCGTGTATTCCACGAGCCGGAGTTGGAACGTCTCTTCGGTCTTTGGATCCGTGATTTCCACGATCGCATCTTTGAGCACGTTCGAACCCACAGGGACGGGAAGTTCTTGCACGATGCGCAATTTGGAATTGGCTTTCACTCGTGCGACGAATGAGATGTTCTGCTTAGACCACTGGTTGTACAAATGATAGTTGAGATAACCACGATCGAAACATAATTGCATCATCTTCCACCACTAGATGCAAAGCGCCCTCCTGGTCTGACACAGCACTAGTGGATAACGCCGCTCCGTTTGGAAAGGTGGTGTCCCGGTCGGCAACAACCAAACGAAGATGCAGTTTGACGCCGTTTTTATCTCTCGAACAGTACGCCCACTCACCTGCCTTTTTCGGCAAGGAGATTTCAGAGGAATCGATCACGTTTAAGCGGCCGAGATTTGGGATTCCTTTCTTGTCCCGATGCAAGTGATTCAATTGCCCTAGAACTTGGAAGCACAGACGCTGCAATGTATCTAGCGGCAACTGCTCCATCTTCCGATACAGGGAAGAGGCATGGATGGAATCGAGACCGACAAACGTTTGCAGCTTATCATTTGCTCGAAGACCGATTTCGACGTCAGGTAAGCTTGCTAAACCACGTAGCTGTGCATCGATGAGTAATAAGATGGTCGTGCCTGTCAGCAGCTTCTTAGCATAGGTATCGCTGTACGGACATCGAAAGTTTTGTAAATCAAGTAATCCTAAGCACTTTTCAAAAACGGTATTTGGTGATAGAATGTTACCCATAATATGCTCCTATTCTAATGGATTTGGGTAACGCGTCTATACCATTAGAATAGGTTTTTTTATGCGAATTTACAAGACGATATTTCCTAATTAGTTATTTTCTGATCGAATAGTATGGTTTGTTACAATTGTTTGCAAAGCTAGTGTCATTTTATATGATAAATCGTATAAAAACGACAAATTCAAGCAATTAACGCAATTTTTATATGAGATTTCATACAAAAGTCCATTGCAATGGCCCATTGACGACGATACAACAACATGCAAAAGTGAACCCACATTTTGTAATATGATAATAGCGAGCCGTGAAAAAGTATTTAATAAAAACGCGAAAGAACGAGTATGCGAGGGAGGCCAAATTATTATGAAGACCGTGAATGATCACTATTCTAAAATCATTCTCACAGGAATTTTAATCGTCCTAACCATAATAGCGTTCAACCAGAAAACATCCAAAATGAGATCGACTCCCGGACGTAAATGTGAACCAATCTGATCGATTTGTTTCAATAGCGCCTCATGTAATTGGTGTAGTTGATAAGGGTACAAATAGCGGCAATGAGCAATTGGTTGTTTTTGGATATGATCGAGAAGCCAAAACATTTCATGTAGAAGGAAAATTGGATTACTCCAAATACTTACACATCCAGAACAGTATGGAATCCCTCGCAGATAGAAAAATCGCACAAATGATGTTGATCGCGTAAGAACCGCAAGTTGCACACAAATACTTGCTACTGATCGCGTAAGAACCGCAAGTTGCACACAAATACTTGCTGCTGATTGCGCTAGAGCTGCCGAGATCGTACATAAATGATTGCTGCTGATCGGGCATGAGTTGCCAATTGCACACAAATGCTTACCGTCGATCACGCAATGCTACTGAGCATGCGCGTTTTGCTTATCACATCGCATTATATTCTGCAGATTTCCTTCGGGCATTCCTCGCAATGACATATCGAACGCAAATATTCCAGATCCTTGATCAGCAGAAAACCGTCCACGATCTCTACGGCGCCGTCCTTCTTCATGGTGCTGAGCATGCGGCTGACGCTTTCCCGTGCTGCCCCGATGTAATCGGCCAGATCGGTGTTCGTCAGCTTTTCATTAATGAAGATACCGTCCTCGGTCTGTACGCCGTACGTGTTGCTTAGTCGGATGAGCGTGGAGCATAGCGCCCCTTGTTTGCCGTACATCATCAGATCGCGCAGCTTGGATTGTGTTAGCCGATTAATATGCCCCATCCAATTCAAAAAATCTAGTGCAACGTCGCTATTTTGCCATAGCACTAGCTCCAACTCACTTTTCTGGATTACCCCAACGATGGAGTCCTCAAGCGCAATGGCATTGAAGCCTTGCAGCGATTCCGCGTACGGATCGATCTGTCCGACAAAATCTCCTTCCCCGAATACATAGAGGATGAACACCTTGCCGTCGCTCGAGTTCTTCGTCACCTTCACTTTCCCATGCTTGATAAAGTACAGCTTGTCAGCATGGTCATGCTCCCAAAAGAGCGGGCAATCTTTCGTTATTTTTTGCTCGATCATCGTGTCTGCCAAGTGCTTCATGCTTGTATGCGAGAAGCAGTGATTCCTTGGGCTTTCGCCTCTTGGATTTTCGTCCATTCTTACCTGCGCATGTGCATTCATCATCATAACCTCGCCCCCTGTAAAGGAGATTGGATTCATACTCAGAGTATAGCAGAGCGTTGTTTCGTGAAGTGTGATCTGAATCACACTGTGTGAGCAATGTCACATAATTGATGATTTTTTGGAGCAGAAAGGAAAGTGTTACTCTCTTCCTGCCACCATTCTGTCACAATCGCGGTACAGCGTGTGAGTTTCATCACAGTTGGCTCGCTCGCCAAAAATTTAGAATGAAGCCAACCGATCATAGAAGGAGGTTGTCGTCTGGTGAGCGTGAACAAAGAACGTAATCGGAATGCCAAAGACAGGCATTTGGGAGAACTTGCAAACAAGCACACCGAGCGCAGTTCGCCTGAGTTGAGGTCTGAACTTGGCGCAAATCATGGGGAAGAGGAAAAGTTAAACGGTACGTTTGCTTCCGTCATGGTGCTGGGTGCTGTTATCGTCGTATCCTGGCTGGGTGTCTTCTTTTTGTTCTTGGACAGGGCCTAGAAAGAATAGCGTCATGAAATAGAATCTAGAGCGACAAGGCCTGGGGCTAGGCGAACAAGGTCTATGACTGGATAGGCTTAAGCCTAAGATGAACAAAGTCCAGCTAAATCAAGGAGCACCGCTATTCAAAGTGAGAGGCAGGGGGAACGAAATGCATATTCATCGTATGGAAAAAATATGGCTGGCGATCGGCGCCGGCATGCTGTTTTTATTTTTGGCGGCTATCGGCTACGGAGCTTTCGCGATGGGTGATCATCCGCCTGGGCATAGCGCAGGGATGAAGATTGACCCTGAGAAAGTGTACGAAACGCCTCCGTTTGATGAGCCGCGGCTCGAACAGATCGGCGAAAATGAATATAACGCGTATATGGTCGCTTATGTATATGGATATAGTCCGGCAAACATCGAAATTCCCGTCGGTGCCACCGTACACTTCTATGTGACGAGTACCGACGTTGTGCACGGGTTTGCGATACCCGGAACGAATGTGAACATGATGGTCATGCCAGGTGAAGTAAACCAGCTGACTTACACGTTCGATGAGCCAGCAGAATATTTGCTGCTCTGCAATGAATATTGCGGCATCGGCCATGAATACATGTCTACCAAACTCATCGTGAAAGGGTGATCAGCATGCAAAAAACGAGTGATTCGAAATTAGCATTAGCACATATTCTGGTCGCCTATATCGCGCTGACATTGGGCGGCGTTGCCGGGTTGCTGCAAGGACTTGTGCGCGGCGGCATGATCACTTTGCCTTACGGCATCGGCTACTATCAATTGCTTACCGCACATGGCGTACTAATGGCGCTGGTGTTTACGACATTTTTCATTATCGGCTTTCTGTATGCAGGGATGGTGCGTACTACCGGCAAGCTGCTCGCAACCGCGAATCGCATCGCTTGGATCGGGTTCATTATGATGGCTGTCGGAACGTTGCTCGGTGTCATCATGATACTGCTCAATGAAGCGACTGTACTGTACACCTTCTATGCTCCTATGCAAGCTACGCCTTGGTTTTATATTGCGCTCGTACTCATTGTAGTCGGCAGCTGGTGCGCGTTTACGGCAATTGCCTCGCAGCTGCGCTATTGGAAGAAAACCCATCAAGGGAAGCAGTCGCCGCTGTTTGCATTTATGGCGGTGACGACGATGATTTTGTGGTTTGTGGCTACGTTAGGCGTGGCGGTTGCGGTCATCGTACAGTTTATCCCCTGGTCATTTGGCTGGGTGGAAACGATTAACGTCATGCTCAGCCGTACGCTGTTCTGGTATTTTGGCCATCCGCTCGTTTATTTCTGGCTGCTTCCGGCGTATATGTGCTGGTATGTGATCCTTCCGAAAATTATCGGCGGCAAACTGTTCAGCGAATCGATGGCTAGACTTGCCTTTGTGTTGTTCCTGCTATTTTCCGTTCCCGTTGGCTTGCACCATCAGTTGATGGAACCGGGTATTTCGCCAACATGGAAATACGTGCAGGTCGTACTGACGTTCCTTGTCGTCATTCCATCGCTCATGACCGCCTTCAGCATGTTTGCAACGTTTGAACTTTACGGCCGTGCGAAGGGCGCCAAAGGCTTGTTCGGCTGGCTAACCAAGCTGCCTTACGGGGATGCGCGCTTCCTCCTGCCATTTGTCGGCATGTTGATCTTCATTCCGGCTGGCGCGGGCGGGATCATTAATGCGAGTAACCAGATGAATGCTGTCGTTCATAATACGTTATGGGTGACCGGACATTTTCATATTACGGCTGCCGCAACGGTGGCGATGACGTTCTTCGGTGTAACGTACTGGCTTATTCCGCATCTGACCGGGCGAACCTATACGAAGCGTCTGAATCGCATGGGGATTTGGCTAACGGTCGTATGGACGCTCGGCATGTTGCTTATGTCTAGTGCGATGCATATCGTCGGTCTGCTCGGTGCGCCGCGACGCACGGCATATACGACGTATGGTGATCATCCGACAGCATTGTCATGGTTATCTTATGAAGCTGTGATGGCCATTGGCGGGGCAATATTGTTCATCGGGATTATCATCCTGGTCATCAGCATCGTCATGATGTTTCGTGCACCGAAAGGACAGGAGGAATTCCCGATCGCTGAAATTCATGAGCATGCCGGAACAGTGCCGGCATGGCTCGATAAGTGGGGCGTCTGGCTCGGAATTTTGGCCGTCCTCATTCTCTTTGCCTACACGGTGCCGATCGCAGATATTTTTCAGGCCGGTCCTGGTTCTAAGCCTTGGGTCACGTGGTAACCGAATCAGATTTGCAAAGCTTACGAATCCGCTTCTTCTGCGCGAAGAAGCGGATTTTTTTCTGTCCATTGCCGAAAGTTAGTTCGCAGTATGAGTATTTCAAATGTGGCACAGCGATCTATATTTGTCGATATATGTAAAAATTTCGTTCGATCTCTAGCATACAAGAGGATACGGGAGGATATGGCTCGATAAAAATGGAACGTTCCGGTAATTGCCTCTCAAGCATGGAGAACTTATGAGAGCATGCTTAATCTTCGTTTATCGAAGGTGTCTCGATCACAACTCAATGTTACCATAGTAAATGTGTCGGCGAAGACCATAGCGTCAGCCCAAGAAAGGAGGATCAGTAGTGGATACGGCTCAACGTACAATCGTTCAGGCATCAGACATAATCTACGAAAAGCCGCGAGCGGATGATGGAGCCGACGTATGGAAGCTCGTCAAGAGCACCGGGGTACTCGATCTCAATTCTGTCTACAGCTACATTATGCTGTGCGATTATTTTGCTGATACATGTGTAATCGCACGCCGTTCAGACACTCATGAAATCGTAGGATTTGTCTCCGCATTTGTACACCCCAAGAAGAGAGATACACTGTTCATGTGGCAGATTGCAACCGCCGAATCGCACAGAGGTCTCGGCATCGGTTCTCGACTGTTGCGAGAAGCGCTGAACAGAGAAGCTAGTAGTCACGTTCGCTATGTTGAAACGACGATATCCCCTTCTAATACCGCTTCACGCGCATTGTTTGCCCGCTTGGCTCAAGAGCTGAACGCTCGTTCAGAAGAGTCGGAAGGTTACTCGTCCCGTCTGTTTCCTGGTGAGGTTCACGAAGAGGAAAGGTTGATCCGCATCGGCCCGTTCCGCGGACCAGATGCGTAAAGGCAGACTGACAAAGTCCGCCAAAATAACAAGGAGGAATTATCCATAATATGATGAATGCCAAAGTACTGGAGAAGCCGAACACAGCCGTTTTTGAGGAACTGGAGTCGGAGGTTCGCAGTTACTGTCGCAGTTTTACAACTGTATTTACACGCGCCAAAGATTACAAGCTATGGGACGAAGAGGGAAGGGAGTTTATCGATTTTTTCGCTGGAGCGGGTGCTCTGAACTATGGACATAACAATCCGCGTATGAAGCAGAAGATCATTCAATATATGCAAGATGACGGCATTACACACAGCCTCGATATGATGACGTCTGCCAAAGAGCAATTTCTGACGACGTTTCAGGAAGTGATTCTAAAGCCGCGCGGTTTGACATACAAGATCATGTTCCCGGGTCCAACTGGAACGAACGCAGTAGAAAGCGCCCTGAAGCTTGCTCGCAAAGTAACTGGTCGAGATACGATCATCAGCTTTACGAATGCCTTCCATGGCATGACGCTAGGTTCGCTTGCATTGACCGGCAATAAGTTTAAGCGCCAAGGCGCAGCGCTGCCGCTTACGAATACGGTATTTATGCCATATGACAAGTTTCTTGGTCCGGACATCGACACGGCGGAAGTGCTCGAGAAATATTTGGACGATGACGGCAGCGGTTTGGATTTGCCAGCGGCGGTCATTCTTGAAACTGTGCAAGGGGAAGGCGGTTTGAATGCTGCGAGCGTTGAGTGGCTGCGACGAATTGAACAAATTTGCAAGAAGCGCGGGATTTTGCTTATTATCGACGACATCCAAGCGGGATGCGGCCGCACCGGTACGTTCTTCAGCTTTGAAGAAGCCGGGCTTGATCCAGATATCATCTGCTTGTCAAAGTCGATCGGCGGGTTCGGACTACCGATGGCGCTTACGTTAATGAAGCCTGAGCTCGATACATGGACGCCCGGAGAACATAATGGAACGTTCCGCGGCAACAATATCAGCTTCTTGGCAGCAACGGAGGCGCTCAGCTACTGGAAAGACAAATCATTCAGCCGCAAGATCGAAGAGAAGAGTTCGAAAATTCGGATTTTTCTGAATGAAATAGCAGCGAAATATGCGGACAGTTTGCATACGGAAGTTCGCGGAAGAGGATTCTTGCAAGGCATCGCTTTCCATAAGGAAGGTGTGGCAGAGCAAGTATGCGAAGTCGCTTTTTCCAAAGGGCTGATTATGGAAACGTCTGGACCAAAGAGTGAAGTAGCGAAGGTGATGCCGCCGCTTACGATCGATGAGGCTGGGCTGGAGCAAGGGCTGAACATATTGGCGGAAGCGATCGCAGAAGTAACCCAGAAGCACAAGGGAGATTGATCTTGTATTCACACAAGCTCGCACCGTCGCCATAACCATCACGATTGTCACGTCAGCTAGCGGACGTCACAAAGGAGGAACGACAATGATCGTCAAACATTTGAACGAGATTATCGGTACAGAGGACGATGTAGATACAGAAACATGGAATGCAAGAAGATTGCTGCTCCGCAAAGACGGCATGGGATTTTCTTTGCACGACACCATTATTAAAGAAGGAACAGAGACGTACATTTGGTATGCGAACCATCTCGAGGCTGTATACTGCATATCCGGTGAAGGGGAAATCGAAGACCTGGACAATAAGGTCACGTATCCCATCACTCCAGGCACGCTATATGCGCTGAATGGGCATGAGAAGCATTACTTGCGTGCGAAGAAGGAGATGCGCATGGTCTGCGTGTTCAATCCGCCGGTGACGGGACGAGAGGTTCATGATGAGCATGGCGTTTATCCGCTAATTGAAGACGATGAATCATAATGTATGGAACACGATGACGGCATGATTTGATTCTCAAGATAACATTAGGAACGGGAGTTGATGAAGATGAGTACACTGAGTGGATCCCATTCGGCTAACTTACATGCAGCTGAGAACCAGACAGATTTGTATCCATCCCGCATCAACCAAGAGCCGATGATTTTGAAAAGAGAAGATCCGGTCGTTTATGCAGCATCGGATGCCGAAGCTCCGATCGCCAAGGAACAGATTCAATTTTATGCGGACAACGGATACTTGTTCCTCGAACAGTTTTTCCATGAACAGGAAGTAAACGAAATGCGTAAGGAGCTGCATGCATTGCTACAAGAAAGTCGGCAAAGCGATGCGCCGGAAGTGATTCGCGAGCCGGACAGCGAAGAAGTAAGATCCGTCTTCGCTGTGCATCGCGATCATGAAGCGTTTCGCAAGCTGGCTCAGCATCCGCGCATTACGCGGATCGTTAAACACATTCTAGGCAGTGATGTATACGTGCATCAGTCTCGCATTAACTTCAAGCCGGGATTTACCGGCAAGGAGTTTTATTGGCACTCAGATTTTGAGACGTGGCATGTGGAGGATGGCATGCCGCGCATGCGTGCCCTCAGCTGTTCGATCGCGCTCACGGACAATTTTACGTATAACGGTCCGCTTATGGTTATGCCAGGATCGCACAAGCAATTTATTGCTTGTGTCGGCGACACGCCGGATGATCATTACAAGCATTCTCTGCGCAAGCAAGAGGTCGGTGTTCCCGATCCGCACAGCCTGACACTATTTATGGAGAAATACGGCATTGAGGTGCCGACAGGCAAAGCGGGTTCGGTGTTGCTGTTCGATTGCAATATTATGCATGGTTCTAATAGTAACATTACGCCGTATCCGCGCAGCAATGTCTTCTTCGTATATAACAGCGTGGAGAACAAATTGGTCGATCCGTTTCACGGCAAGGCGCCACGCCCGGAATATATCGCGCATCGCCTAGATCAGATAGAAGTGTGATGGTGTGTTACGCGAAATCGAGTTCGAATTAGAGACGGGGGATGTCCGAAAAGTTATATTTCGTTGCTGGATGAGACATCCCTCGTGGATAGACTGCAATTTTTTGGCGTCAAATAAAATCCAATGAAGTAAATTTAGCGATGTGGCGTATCGAGGCGGACTTTCATCTGACTGGACAGTCCGCCGATAACAATGCCACCATCCTCACTATGATCATCGCACGTCGGTGACCGGAAAGTAAGGCCAGTTGCTGCCGGCTAAGTAAGCTCCGGTGATCGCGGCAACGAGTACGAGTACATACAGAGCGTCGTACCAGGAGTAGGATAATATATAATAGTAGGTTCTCTTTCGAGTGGAGGAGAACCTTTTTGCTTCCATCGCGACTGCAATGCGCTGTGCACGTCGTATGCTTTGGGCGAGAAGCGGGATCGCATAGAAGCGGAGCTTCTTGTACCAGGATGCAGGTCCACGCCCGCTCAGACCGCCGCGAACTTTGGCTGCTTGACGCAGCGTCTGAAATTCTTCAAACATGATCGGCAGCAAGCGGATGCCAGCCATAAAGCTATACGAAAATTTCGCCGGAAGCTTCAGCTGCTGCATCAACGAATAGAACAAGTTGACCGGGCGCGTCGTCAGTGCGAACAGTAGCCCGAACGCTGCGAAGTTGAGCGCCCGAAACCCGATATGTAACCCCCTGTAGAAGCTCTCCTCTGTAATATGGACTAGTCCCCATCGCCACCATGTTGTCTCCCCGTCACCGAAGAAGATCATCGCCGTCGCAGAGGAGATGAAGATAATAATGAAAGGGGAGGAGTATAGCAGCAGCCGTCTCAGCGGGTGACCGGAAAATACAAATAGCAGCAGCAAGCTCGCATACGTGAAATTGATCAGCACGTTCAAGTTATGAATAAATAAAATGGCTACGAACAATACGACAAACAACACGAGCTTTAAGCTCGGATTAATGCGGTGCAGCCACGTTTCGACGTGTGGGAAGTTCATCTAAGCATCAGCTCCTTGCCATAAGCGTTGTCGTCAGCTGCTGATGTGTCGCCATGATCTGCTATCCTCAAGTACGCTGCCGGGTCGGAATAGACGGTTACTTGACCGCCTTCCACATGCCATACCTGAGTAGCAAAATGCTGCACGATCCGCATATCATGCGTCACCATAATGATTGTAGTGCCGCGTTCCCGCCATTGCTCCAGCTTTTCCAGGATGGCGAAGGTGTTTCGCGCATCCTGACCGAAGGTCGGTTCATCGAGCAGCAGAACCGGCTGTTCCATCACGACCGCAGATGCGACACTCAATCGGCGTTTTTGTCCCATAGATAGCTGATAAGGATGCAGCTCTTGCTGGGCGTACAAGTCGAATTGTTCAAGCAAGCGATTGACGATCCCGCTTGTCTTCTCCTCGCTAAATCCGTTAAGCTGTAGCGTATAGGCGATTTCGTCCCGTGTTCGATTCGTCACGAATTGGAACTCCGGATTTTGGAAGACGAAAGCCAGGACATCTGATAGATTGCGAATATCGCTTGCTGGCGTGCCGTGAATGGCATAATGGCCGCTCGTACGAATCAGCTGCATCAAGCCGAGCAGAAGCGTACTCTTGCCAGCTCCATTCTCGCCGACAACGGTCACCCATTCAGCAGCCGAAAGCATGCATTCGGCGCAAGTCGTGACGGGTGTTTTGCCGCGATAGGCGACAAAGTCCCGCAGCTCTATGACCGGCGTTTCGTCTGCGGACAGCCTCTCAGATCGCGGCTGCAGATCGATGTCTGCTTGTAAGCTCGAACTTGTCGATCCGGTCTGCAGTTCGGTATCCGCATGTAAGCCCGCGATTGCCGATTCGGTTCGCAGCGGCAAACTCGCATGCATATGCACTTGCAGCTTCTCCTCTAAATAATCGTCCCAAACTTCAGGGTACCAGATGCCAAAGCGCCGGAAATCTTCCTTGTGCTGCGAGAAAATGTCCTGCTTCGGTCCGTCGCCGATGATGCGTCCGGCAGCGTCCAATACGACGATGCGGTCGACGAAATCTATTATATGATCGATCTTATGCTCGACGATGAGGATGGTCTTGTCATTTCCGACCTGCTTGATCGTTTCCCAAACTTGCTTCGTTCCTTCGGGATCGAGCAGAGCTGTCGGCTCATCGAGCAGCAAAATGTCGGGCTGTAAGGCGAGTACGCTCGCTACTGCCAGCCGCTGCTTCATGCCTTGCGACAGTGACTGGATAGGGGTATGACGATCTGTGAGCCGCAAGCCGACAAGCTGCAAGTAATGATCGATAAGCGCAGGCATTTGCTCGCGAGGAACTTGCAAGTTTTCAAGCACAAATGCTAACTCTTCATCTACATAAGGCATGCAAAATTGACTGTCCGGATCCTGGAACACGTAGCCCCACTCATCAGGAATGAGAATGATCCTCTGTCTTCATCGGCACTTCCACCGAGTGCGGAATGATGCCTGTGAGAACTTGCAGCAGGGTCGATTTGCCGCAGCCGCTTGGACCGAGCAAGAAGAACTTTCTCACCCTTGGCTACAGACAGGGAGAAATCTTTAAACTGCAAATCCGCTGCACCCGGAAATTTGAGTCTCAGATTTGTCACATAAGCTACTGGTGTACGCATTTTATTGCTCCAACGCTTCGTAATCGGATTTGCTTGCTGGTCTGACTAGGCTCGTGACACCGGTGAGCTCTAACGCTTTGACCAAGTAGTATGCAAAGATACCGGCGATGACGATCGAACCGATGGTACGTGCCCCGATTTATAAGCTGAGATTCCAAAGCGCCAGACTATCCAGGTACCCGTTATACCAATCGACGATCAATGAACCGGCTGCCGAGGCGACCCCTGCTAAGGAAGCTACGGTAACCGAATATTTGCGATAACGGAAAGCAGCGAATATGAGCTCGGCAAACAGCCCTTGGATGATGCCGGAAATGAGCACGGACAGTCCCCATTCCGAACCGGTCATAAATTCGGCGGAAGCGGCCCCGATCTCTGCAATAAGAGCGACGCCTGGCTTGCGGATAATGAGAAAGGCGACGGTTGCTGCAATGAACCACATCCCGTATATGAGCTGATCGAGCTGCAAGCCGAACATGCTCAGTGCCTCATACAGCGGCGCCCATAGCTTATATATGACTCCGAACACAATGGCAATGACAAATGTCACAAGAATATCGACCAACCGCAAACTTCTCGTTCGATTTTCCTGAATTGATGACTGTGAATCCATAACAGCCCAACTCCTTAACATAATTGTTTTCTAGGTTCGCCTGAAGGGCTGTGTGAGCGGGGTTGAAGCTTAGTGGTTATGTGAAATCCTTCCATTAACATGCTGACTTTCCCTTGCAAGAAACCAAAAAAAGCCGCTCCCTGCAAGGAAGCGGCATATGAATGGTCAGACGTGAATCAGTGAATCAGACACACGTCAAGATCGTTCGTATGAATCGCCCACTTCCCTCCGCTGGTATTAACCAGTTCAGGTTCAAAGGGTTTAGGACGCTTAAGTAACGTCCAGTCTCAGCCTTTTAAGCTCCCCTAGTGTTTCTTTCACCATCCATACTAGATGCGGGTCACTGCTATTTGTCAACCTTTTTTCACCAAATGAGATTTCGCAAGACTAAAATGCACGGCATATGGACACCTGTTACCTATGGACGAAAAGACAGGGGAAGATTGCATAAAAAACACGGAAAATGGCAATAAACAAAAGGAGGACAAATCGCGGCACGCTCCTTGAAAATATCTGAAAATTGCGATGACATGAGCACCGTCACGATGTTTACGAACATTTTGTGAATCCAAGACGGCGAACGTTGACAAAAGAGAACGGCGAAAGTTATAGTTATTAGAGATTAGGGCAGGGCTTGCCCTTATGAGGAAAGGGTTAACAACACGCTGTCGACTTTTTCAGACATAATAAGGCATGAAGGGCACGAGAAACTTGCTTTTGACGTATGATGAAGATATTTTGGCTAGACAGAAATGGAACCGCCTATTGACAGCAAGAGCGTGTACAATTGACGGTTCGGAATTTCTGTTTGCGATAGACAAACTGCCTTTCAGACGGGCAGTTATTTCCCTGTTATGAACTGCTAGAAGTTAAGATTCATCCAGGCAAGATTATATGCAATAATCGCGGAAAGAGGTTGATGAATGGTGAATCGGTGGATGAAGCGTCTTGTTCCGTTATGGCGATTATGATGTTGTTCTTATCGGGATGTAATGCGATATGAGCGGGGCTCTCGATCCGAAAGGGCCGGCTGCTGAGAAGCAGTTCGATCTGATTGTGTTAACTTTAGGGATCATGATTCTTGTACTTGTCGTTGTCTTTGTGTTGTTCTTCTTCGCGGTTTTCGTTTCCGCAGAAGACCAGGTAATGATGGAATTCCTGAACAGATCGAAGGCAACCACAAGCTGGAGGCTATATGGACAATCATTCCGATTGTATCGCTGCTTATCATCATGCATTCCGACTGTTGCGTTAACGTTCGATCTTGAAGAAGAAGCGCATGCAGATAGAGGATTCTCTGCTGATCAAAGTTGTAGCCAAACAGTTCTGGTGGGAATTCACCTATCCGGAAGAAGGCATCGTTACTGCACAAGAAGTCGTCATTCCAGTCGGTGAGAAAGTCACTTTCGAATTGACTGCATCAGATGTGCAACACTCTTTCTGGGTGCCTGAGCTGGGCGGTAAGAAGGATACGAACGTAGGTGACAAGGTTATCAACTTTATTTATTTAGAAGCAAATGAACCTGGCGTATACAAGGGGAAATGTGCGGAGCTATGTGGTGAAGGTCACGCGCTGATGGACTTCAAGGTCATCGCATATGGAACAGGAAGAATATGACGCATGGGTTGCAGATATGCTTGACGCCTGTCCGAAGTAACCGCTGAAACACAGTGGAGCGGAACTGTTCGATGCGAAATGTTTGTCCTGTCACGCTATCGATCCAGGCATGCCTTCCATGGGCCCGAATCTGAACGGATTTGCAGATCGCATGTACTTGGGGGATTCATGGACAACAATGACGAAAATCTTGTCGCAATGGATCAAGAATCCTTTAACTGAAGCCAGGTGTAACTCATGCCGGATTCGAAGGAATCTTGACGGATGACGAGATCAATGAGATCGTGAAATACTTGAAGAGTTTGAACTAGACTAGAGACGAAGGAGGTATGAATCGGTGGCTCATGCACATGCACATGGACATAAGAAAACAATACAAGGGAATCATGGATTGGATCACAACAGTCGACCATAAGAAAATCGGCATTCTTGTACTTGGTGGCGGGAGGAGTCTTCTTCCTGATCGCCGGTCTGGAAGCGATCTTGATTCGCTTGCAATTGATTATGCCGATGTATCGACTTTTCTCGATGCGCAAACGTTTAATGAATTGATCACGATGCATGGCACGACGATGTTGTTCTTGGCAGCATTGCCGATTCTGTTCGGATTTTTCAACTACATTATTCCTCTTCAGCTTGGAGCGCGGGACGTTGCGTTTCCATTCTTGAACTCGCTCGGATTTTGGACATTCTTCTTCGGTGGATTGATGCTGAACATCAGCTTCTTTACAGGTCATGTGCCGGATGCCGGCTGGACAGCATATCCGCCGCTGTCTACGATATACTCGGCTGGACAGGGGATGGACTATTATTCGATCGGTCTACAGATCGCTGGTATCGGAACATTGCTCGGTGGTATTAACTTTATTGTTACGATCGTTAACATGCGTGCACCTGGAATGACGATGCATGCGTATGCCGATGTTTGCTGGATGGCTTTTATTACTTCGATCTTGATCGTGTTCGCTTTCTCCGCTTTCGGTGTCGGATTGCTTATGTTAACGTTTGACCGTCTATTCGGCGGTAACTTCTTCGATCCGACCACGGGCGGAAACGTCATTTTATGGCAACATATTTTCTGGATTTTCGGACACCCTGAAGTGTATATTCTTGATTCTTCCAGCATTTGGGATTTTGTCTGAAGTCATTCCGACATTTTCGCGTAAGCGTCTGTTCGGATATACTTCGATGGTTTTTGCAACAGCGTTCATCGGTTCCTGGCTTCATGGTTTGGGCGCACCATATGTTTACGGTAGGTATGGGGGCGGTCGCGAACACCTTGTTCGCGATAGCAACGATGCTGATCGCTGTACCTACAGGTATTAAGATCTTTAACTGGATCTTTACGATGTGGAAAGGTCAGATTCATTTACGACAGCGAATCTGTTCGCGCTCGGCTTTATCCCTTCGTTTACTATGGGTGGGGTGACTGGGGTTATGCTCGGAGTTGCAGCAGGCGGACTATCAGTTCCATGACACGTATTTCGTCGTCGCTCACTTCCACTACGTTATCGTTGGTGGTACTGGTACTCGGTATCTTCGCGGCGCTTCTACTGGTTCCCGAAGATGTTCGGTAGGACGCTAAACGAAACGCTCGGGAAGATGGATGTTCTGGTTGTTCTTGATCGGCTTTAACTTAACGTTCTTCATTCAGCACTGGTTTGGTTTGATCGGTATGCCTCGTCGTGTATACACGTACCTTGATGGTCAGACCGGCTGGAACGAGATGAACTATGATCAGTACGCTCGGCGCATTGTTGATGGGTGTAGCGACGATCATCTTGCTCGATCAACGTCGTCATTACTGTACGAAAACCTAAGGATGCTGCGGCGACCCATGGGAAGACGGACGTACGCTGGAGTGGGCAGTACCATCGCCACCACCTGAGTATAACTTCAAGCAAACTCCGCTTGTTCGTGGTCTGGATGCTTGGTGGCTGGAGAAGCGTAGACGGTAATAAAGCAGATGACTCCGGCTGAACCAGTTGGTCCGATTCATATGCCGAACGGTTCGATCCTGCCGTTGATTATGTCCATCGGATTGTTTATCGCAGGCTTCGGGATCATGTATCATATTCAGTATGGGTAGCGATTGCAGGATTTGGCATTTCTGATGGTTTGCATGATCTTGCGTTCTCTCATCGATGATCCTGGCTACCATATTCAGCCGGAACAGATTGAAGGCAAGGGGGTTAAGGCATGAGTCACGCACACGCAGAAGGCAACAGCATCGAAAGTCTAGAGAAAGCAACGCTGGAAGGCCGGAATAAGATTCTTGGCTTCTGGATTTTCCTTGGCGCGGAAGTTGTTATCTTCGGTACGTTGTTCGCAGCGCACATCGGACTTCGTAATGAGATCAACTTCGGCGTCAGCGGCTGCAGATATTTTCTGCCTTACCGATCGTAGCGATTATGACTGCATTACTCTTGACGAGTAGTATGACTAGCGTTATGGCGATTCAAGCGATGCATCGGGATAGACATCAAGGCAATAGTCCAGTATGGTTAATCGATTACTGTATCTGCTTGCACTTAGCGTTTCTTGGGTTTGGAGATCTATGAGTTCTGGCATTATCGAGTGAGCATATGGCTTCAACATTCAGATGAGTCCATTCAGTACATCGTTCTATGTATTAGTCGGATGTCACGGTGTTCACGTGGCGATCGGGATTATCTGGATCACGCTCGCTGATCGGACAGCTACCAAGAAAAGGATTGAACTACTGTGACAGCGACCGAAAGTGTACCTTGCTAGCTTGTACTGGCACTTTATCGACGTCGTATGGGTGTTCATCTTTACGGTCGTATATTTGATGGGGAAGGTGGGCTGATCGATGGAACATGTTGGCAAGCCGCCGCAGGGGATCAGACGAGACGTCGTAAGGGTCATGAAGGACCCCGCAACCATCTGATTACTTTTGCGATATCCGATCATTCTGACGATTCTTGCCTTTGCGGCAGTATCGATACCAGGATTGAGCAAAGGCTTTGTTTACAGCTTGCTTGTACTTATGGCGATCATGCAAGTGCTTGTACAGCTCGGCTTCTGGATGCATCTGAAGGATCGCGGACACTTCTGGCCGATCCTCGCGATGATATTCGGTATCCTGGTTGTCATCTATGCAGTCGTATCAGCCGTGTACTGGATTTGGTTCGTATAGTTCATATTTAAGTAGCGATGACGGGGGCAATGATGTTGCTCCCGTTTTTTTCCACCATTTTTAGAAAGGAGTTGAGTGCATGTTCGGATTGGATAGCTTCACTTTTGCACAGTTGTGGAAGCCGCTGGAGCTGATGATCTACATTGTGACGCTGCTGTTTATTTGTTGATCACAGGCCCGTATCGTGAGATCTTTGCGGGTAGCCAGCCTGTCACCTGGCAGCGGAAAGTATTATTCTTGTGCGGACTCTTTATTATTTATTTGGCTCATTCCGGCCCGCTTGAAGTGCTCGCGCATATTATGTTCAGCGCTCATATGATTGCGATGACCGTATCTTATATTATAGCCCCGCCGCTTCTCATTCTCGGCATTCCCGCATGGATATGGCGACCATTCCTGAATTTGCGAATCCTTCGATATTTTAAGTTCTTGACTCATCCGGTCGTATCATTGCTTCTTTTCAATGGATTGTTTTCGTTCTACCATATGCCGGCGATTCTTGACTTCGTGATGGCGGAGTTTACGATTCATAGAATCTTGTATGTCTTGCTGTTCATTACGTCCATGCTTATGTGGTGGCCGATGGTATGTCCAGACGAGTATCGTCGCCTATCCGAGCTGCAGAAGATGGCTTATATCATTTTGTCCGGCGTGCTATTGACTCCGGCTTGTGCCATGATCATCTTCTCTCCAACATCGTTATATGGCACTTATACCGATCCGCTGCTTTGGGCGACGGCATTAACCTTCTGTATACCGGGCGATCCAACGGCATTCCTGGAAGCTTTTGAAGGACCGGGATATTTCACTTCATTATCGCCTATTGAGCATCAACAAATCGGCGGTATCACGATGAAGCTTATTCAAGAGTTTCTATATATTTCGATATTGGGCTGGGTGTTCTTTCACTGGTTCAAGCGAGAGAAGAAGAAAAACATGGAGCAAAGTGATGAAGAGGCAATCCTGGAATGGCGCAAGCGGATGAATCAAGCATAATTCATAATTCATAGGAAAAGGGGGAGGACCTCATGCACACGTATTTACCACTTGTCACGACTTCTTTAATTATGACTAGTGCGATTTTAGTCGCTATCGGTTGGCGGCTGATTCGCAAGCAAAAACGGGAGCAGCATCGGCGCGTCATGTTAACGGCAGCAGGCTTTGCTACGGCTTTTTTCATCTTGTATGTAACAAGAACCGCCGTATCCGGTAATCTGGCATTTGGCGGCCCTGATTATTTGCGAGTGCCGTATTTGATCTTTCTATGGATGCACATCGTCTTGTCAACGGTATCTGCCGTATTCGGCATCGTCACGATCCGTCTCGGCTTGAAGGAGAACTTCGGCAAGCATCGCGTGATCGGAAGAGTAACGGCTACCATGTGGTTCTTTACCGCATTGTCCGGCTTTGCCGTGTACGTACTTCTATATGTACTCTTTCCGGGAGAAGTCGGCAGCATCTGGGATGCGGTACTTTAAAGCTCGTTAAAGCAACCTTAGTGAACCGACAACTCCCGCAAGTGTATCTTGCTTTGTTTGTTAATCGCTTCTGCTTCTTATTCTTACCCTGCGTGTTCTTAGCAGCAAAGCGCTCAGCACGACAGCGAAATAACCTAACAGAAGCAAGAATGTGTACAAATACATGATCGGTTGATTTTGCACATAACCGACAATCGGCACATTCAGGATCACGAGCAGCGGCGCTCCGAATAAAATCGCGGTCGCGCTGCCGACGACGAGATTATCGGTCGTATTGGAGCGAAATTCCGGATCGACCGCTTTGACCAATGCGAGTCCGGTCGAGATCGTGCCGGTTAACATCCCGTAGAAGCCTAGCACGTTAGGTAGCTTGCTCTGCGGGAACGCTCGCGGAACGACCCACAGCATGAAGGCGACCGTAACGAATCCGCCAATCGTAGTGAGCACGATTACAGGAATCAAATATTCTTGCAGCGCATATATGGAGATGGCCGCGATCGAAGCTGCGATCATAAAATCAAAGGCTAAGCCAGATATGCGTTGCAACAAGTAATTGTTCGGCTCATGCTCCAGCTTAAGTCCTGCCTGTTTCCACTTGTTCAACATCCATCGGAACAACATCGCATACAAGCTTCCGATCAAGAAATGGAAGCCGACCAGCAGTTGGGCAAAGGTTTGAGCGAACGTGCCAAGAGGCGCAAGCAAGTGGCTGATGCCGGAAATCGTTAAATATGTAACCAAGTAAATGAGGCCGATCAGTGCGACCTGATACGTTAATTTATCGATTGCATCGGCGAGCGGAATTTCACCTGGCTCGGATCGCTCCACTACGGGATCGCGCTTTACCTTGTCTTCAGCCGCTTGCCGAAATTTCTTGCTGCGAACCAAAATGTTCATCAAAATAATCCCCGGGATTGTCGCCCATATGAACCCAAGTCCAGCGATCGTAAGCCCCAAATTACCTCCACCCGTAAGCCCCAGAGCTTCCCATTGCGTTCCGATCGAATAAGCTTGTCCAGGACCTTGTCCAAAGCCGAGCGGCAATAAGAGTCCGATTCCAGGAAACATGTTAGGAAACAGAAGTGCCGTCAGCACGAACATGATGATGAGTCCGACCAAGCCTTGAATCAAATACGTGGAGACGATAATAAGCCCGGAATTGACGATACCGGGACTGCTTTCGACATTGCGTTCTTTCAAGCTTAGCGCAATAAAGCCTACCGCCATCAAATGATAGACGAGATCACCGAGCATATCGACATTGAACGGAACGATGCCGATCATCTCCGGCCCGAGCAGCAGCCCGGCAAATCCGGCGATCATCGACGTTGGAACAATGAGCTTACGCAATACTGGTACTCTCGCTTTTAGAATGGAAGCGATTACGATTAACAAGGAAAGCAAGATGAAATCAATCACGAATACCCAAGTGTTTACCAATCCATATCCCTCCGATAGCTCATCCTTAACTACGTTTCAAGCAGATATCATCACAACGTACGATGTTGCCTCGCATATTGTATGGAACTCAGCCACTTGTATGCAGAAGTTCTCGGCTGGTAGAAAATAAAGCGATACAGCTTCTTCTCGTAATAAAAATCTAGCTTGTGATGAAAATGTATGTTTAACCCTTCCAGATCAGCGAAAGGAAATTCATATAAATCCGCATGTTCGTCCGATTGGAATAAGATGCGATCTGTCGCCCAACGCAGCTGCCCTTCTGCAACGAGCTGAAAGCGACCAGCATCTTCCGCCACATAGAGGCGCACATGGTCGTTCATGACGTGTGACCATCTACGCTTGTGTTGCGCTGGCTCCTTGAGCGATTGTTCTAACTGCTCAAGCTGCCAACGATTCCACTCATGAACGGTCGCATAATATAGCGGACCGTGCTGCGATTCGAACATTCCGTAAGGAGTATAGCGAACGGAATACCCGCAATGTTGACAGCCAAATCGGTCTCCCTCAGAGCGTAGCTCGCCTGGTTGCTCGCAGTGCGGGCACAGAAAGAGCAGCCTCTCCAAATATTGGGCGAGTGCCCGACCTTCATAAGGCTGCATAACTTGTTGCTGCCATTCGATCTCATTGTGCTCCAGAGCTTTCGTAAGCTTCTCATAGATGGAATCGATCGATAAGTCCAGAAGTTCATCGGCATCCCATTGCTTGGTGAAGGAGATCGTAATTAAGCCCTTGCGCGGGCGTTCTGCCCAGCGAGGCATTGTCAAATATCCACCGCGTATGTTCACGATGACGACAGGAATATGTAACGATTTGATTAACTTAGCTGTGGAATAAATAATCGGCTCGGTGACACCGTCCCAAGTCCGGTTCCCCTCAGGAAATATTCCGATGACTCGTCCATGCTTCTTGGCTCGCATCATATCCTTGATCGTACTGATGTCGTTCTTGAATTTGGTCTTCGGGATGGCCCCGGTCCAATTCAGCAATTTCTTTAGAAACGGATTGCGAAACAACGGTTCGCCAGCTACGAAACAAATCGGTTCTTCGACATAACAGTTAATGAACAATGGATCCCAATTGTTGACGTGATTCGCAAGAATCAAATAAGGAGGCTTTAGCCCGACCGTATCATTGCGTTCAATGATGATGTGGGATTTGCTTTCGAGATAAGCCCGAACGGTTGATAAGATCAGTTTTGTAATTCTTTTGCCCGGCTTGCGCTCTATGCTCATAGTTTCACTCCTGTGCTGCTATGCTGCGAATGACTTAGTGCTTTATGACGACGGAAGATTTCCTTATCATATTAGCATATATGCCCTAGCATTGTAACATACGAAATCGGACAACAACTGACAAGATGTTCATAATCAGACGCTAGGCCAGGAAATTCATGGACAAGCGATTGCGAGCGGTTATCTTCAGGTCAGCTTGGTGCGAGCTTGACAGCAGTTGTAAAATAGATATAGCCGAAACTCGGCCAAATCACATGGACAGGTGGCGATTGACTATGGCAATATACGTTGCCGATCCGCAAAGGTATGAGCGAATGAAGTACAACCGCAGCGGGCGTTCGGGGCTCAAGCTGCCGGCGATTTCACTGGGCTTATGGCATAACTTCGGGGGTGTGGACTCGCTTGAGAACATGCGTGCGATTACGCGTCGCTCCTTCGATCTAGGGATCACACATTTCGACTTGGCGAACAATTACGGACCGCCGCCAGGATCCAGCGAGGAAAATTTTGGACGGCTCTTGCGAGAAGACTTTGCCCCTTATCGCGATGAACTGATCATCTCGACGAAAGCCGGTTATTATATGTGGCCGGGTCCTTACGGTGAATGGGGCTCAAGAAAATATCTTATGGCGAGCATCGATCAAAGCTTGAAACGATTAGGTCTCGATTATGTGGATATCTTCTATTCCCATAGACCCGATCCGGACACTCCGCTCGAAGAGACGATGGGGGCGCTCGATGCGATTGTCCGTCAAGGCAAAGCGCTTTATGTCGGTATCTCGAACTATAGTGCCGAACAGACGGAGGAAGCGATACGCATCCTAAACGACTTAGGAACACCGTTACTTATTCATCAGCCGCGATACAGCATGTTTGACCGTTGGATAGAAGACGGACTGCAGGATGTGCTGGAGAAGCATGGCGTCGGCAGCATCGTATTCAGCCCGCTTGCGCAAGGGCTGTTGACCGATAAATACTTACATGGAATTCCGGCAGATTCCAGGGCAGGCAAGCCAACGTCTCCTTTCTTAAATGACAAAGATATTACGGAGGAGAAGCTCGCGAAAATACGGGCATTGAACGAAATCGCTCAGGAACGCGGTCAGACACTAGCGCAGATGGCGCTCGCATGGGTGCTGCGTGAAGGGAAAGTGACTTCTGCATTAGTTGGCGCGAGCCGCGTCAGCCAGATTGAAGATAACGTCAAAGCGCTGGAACGCCTGGACTTCTCGCAGGAGGAACTGCAGCGAATCGAGCAAATTTTGCAGCAAAATTGAGTTGTCGAGTGACAAAAACCGTAGGAACTGCAAGAACCGCTTTGTGTGAATATCTATTCAGCAAAGCGGTTCTTTGTATTATGCGGGTAGAGGGCATTCACGTTATCATCATGATGCAACCGAACTTACACCTGTAGCTTGCTTCCAATGAGTCAGCTTAAGCCGAGCGCTCGAGGTTCGACGGCACTGAGAGCCGTTATTCGCTGTTTTTGAGCTTCCGATACCCCGATATGGCCACCATAGCGCCTCTCAGTTCCGTTAGCGTGTCAGCAGAAAATGATATCGACGCATGGTGACGCCCACATTCCTCGCAGCGAGCTATCGTTGTAGCGCCAGAACCGCTCAGCAACATTTCTTATGATCATAAAAAACAATTATTGACATCATTCTGGATATACTGTATATATAGATATAAACAGTATACACACTATAACACTGACTGGCGGGGGGATTCCATTGTCTGTGACTCTGCGTTTAATGCGCAGCGAAGTACGCATATTTTGGCTTTCTTATGTAGTTTCGAGCTTGTTCTTTTTGCTGTACAGCTTATTTGTGATGCTCGTTCTGGACGATGCGTTGCTCGGTAATCAGCATGCCAAGTACTTGCTCGACTTCATTATGCTGATGTTCGGACAAGTGTTTGGTCTCGGGTTTTCAAAATACAATCTAATGAACCCGTTTCGCCACGATCCGTATACGAAGAAGATGAGAGTACTTAGAAGACTCCCGATTCCAAGCTCAGCGATTGTGCATTCAAGATTTGTGCTACTGTTATTCGTTGCCGCAATCAATACATGCATGCTGATGCTTCCAGCTTATTTGCTGTCTGAGGAAGCGAAGAAGGTAGTCGCGTGGCCCGATTACTTCGCCTTCACATTTTTGCTCTATTGCTTCAGTGTGGTGATGGGTAGCTTTTATGTGTTGTTGGAAACGGGTTATAAGGGAACAAGGTACTGGCTCATTTGTTCAGTCATGGTCGGTCTGACGATCGTTGTGCAAATCTTGTTGGTCGCAAGTCAAAGAGTGCTCAGCATCTGGTTGTTGACACAGCCGATTAGTGAATGGCCATTTTGGATATATGCTGTATTAACTTTCATAACTGCCGGGCTCGTTTACTTATTGTCACGATGGGCAATCCGCCGGGTTATGCGACGAGATTATGTGTAATGGGCGGTGATTGGACGGTGAAAATTCCAATACAAGTGTCACTTGATCGTCCCGAGCCATTGTATCACCAAATAACGACGCAGCTGCGCTTGCTTATTATGAGCGGAAGATTGAAAGAAGGGGATCTGCTGCCGTCCATTAGAGAATTGGCGCAAGATTTGTCTTGCAGCGTCATTACGATACGAAGAGTGTACCAGGATCTCGAACGGGAAGGGCTGCTTCGTACGAGACAAGGCACGGGTACGTTTGTAGCCAAGGTTGGTGAGCAAGATATAGAGAATCATCGTTATAAAGCTGTCAGCAAAGCGATGAACGCTGCTATTCAGACAGCTAGGCAGCATCAATTTTCGGACAAAGAAATATTAGAAATGTTTACGCATTATTTGCAGCAGGCGGAAGGGAGTGAGGGTGAATGACGGACAATGCGATCGTCTTACAAGAGGCTAAGAAACGAATGGACGGATTTATGTTCGGACCGATCGACTTGGCGATTCCTAAGGGATATATTACAGCAATCGTCGGACCGAACGGATCAGGCAAGAGCACCTTGTTTCACGTGCTGATGAACCTGCAGCAACTGGATAGTGGAAAGATGACGATTCTGGAGCATCAATATCCGGCGGATGACGTGGTGTTGAAGGAACGAATCGGCTATATGCCCGGTGAATACGAAACGATCGATGAGTCTATGACCGGATTGCAAGCCATAAAGTTAATCAAGCCGTATTATCGGCGTTGGGATGAGCAGCAGTATGAGCGGTTGATCAGACGCTTTCAAGTCGATGTCAGGCAGAAGCTGAGCAAGATGTCCAAAGGGATGCGGCAGCGTTTCTCATTCGTGCAAACGTTATCTGCTTCGCCGGATTTGCTGCTGCTGGATGAACCTTCATCCGGGCTTGATCCGTTGGCATGGGGGGAAATGATGGAGGAAATCCATCGATTTATGGAGCAGCCGGAGCGGACGGTCGTGATCGCGACGCATACGATCGAGGAAGTGCGCCGATTAGCCGATTACGTGGTGTTCATGTATATGGGACAAATGATAGGCTTCTATGAGAAGGATCGTTTGTTCGCAGAATGGAAAGAGGTGTGGCTGGATCAAGAGGTACCGAGACAGCAATTAATCGCTGTGACAGGCGTTGAATGGGTGGAAGGCGAACGGTCGTATCGCCTCATTACGAATCAGATGTCGAGCACAGCAGAAGAGCTGAAGAAGCTCGGAATCGGCATCACGCACACATTGCCAGTGCCGCTCGACGAGATTATGCGCATCAAGCTGCAATCTCGTTGGTGAAATGCATGAGCTTAGGAAATTCTATAGGTAAGTGGATAAGTGCTTAAGACATTCCAATGATTAGCGGCGTTAAGTAATTTGTTGAATGTAGAGCTTGGGAAAACCTATGCTTTACAAAGAGTAAGAAGAATGCAAGGAATAAATGAAGTGAGGGATTATCGGCATGATACCATTAAAAGTTGAACGAGTAAGCAAGCAATACGGAGATAAAACAGCTGTAAACGAGATCGATTTTGAAGTTGGCAAGGGAGAAATCTTCGGTCTGCTCGGAGCGAACGGCGCCGGAAAAACGACGACCATGCGCATGGTGCTCGGTTTAATCTATCCAGACAGCGGCTCGATCTTATGGAAAGGCCAAGGCTATCGGGAAGAGCTGCGGCGAATCATGGGCTATTTGCCGGAGGAGCGGGGGCTGTACCCGAAGGTTAAAGTGAGCGATCAGATTATTTATCTAGCTGAACTGCGCGGCATGAAAAGACGGGAAGCGGATCAAAACTTGAAAAGATGGCTGGAACGTTTTGAAGTATCGGAATATTACAACAAGCGGATCGAAGAGCTGTCGAAGGGCAACCAGCAAAAAATTCAATTTATCGCTGCGGTCATTCATAACCCGGAAATTTTGATTTTGGACGAAGCGTTCAGCGGTCTGGACCCGGTTAATGTAGAATTGCTGAAATCGACCGTGCAAGAACTGCGCGATCAAGGGACGACCATCTTGTTCTCAAGCCACCGAATGGAGCATGTGGAGGAATTGTGTGAGAACTTGCTTATCCTTCACCGCTCAAATACTGTGCTGAAAGGCAACTTGAAAGAAATCAAGCGGAAATTTCCAAAGGAGCGCGTTTTGCTCGAAACTGCCGATAAGGTTAAAGGGCTGGAGCACATTCGCGGCGTAAGCAGCGTGAAGGAAACGGCTTCCGGATATGATATTAAGATCGAGGAGCTGGATGCCGCGCAAAAGATTCTTGCGGAAGCGTCTGCGCAAAGTACCGTATACCGCTTTCAAGTGATGGAGCCGTCGCTCAACGATATCTTCATCAAGATGGTAGGTGAGCACCGTGAGTAAGCTATTGTCCGTCATTCGCTTCACATTTCGCAACCAGGTAAGGACGAAAGGGTTTGTGATCGGCAGTTTATTCTTTGTTATTTTGATTACGATTGGGGTTCACTTGCCTCTCATCATACAGGCGTTCAATCCGGATCACACCGAGAAGGTGGCGGTCTTGCCATCAAACACTGGAATGGGTGAGGCGCTGCATCAATATTATGCGCAGCAAGACGATCCAGGTCTAATAATCATGCTTCTGGCAGATCAAGGGAGCATGGAGGCGAATGAGCAACTAGCGCAAAGCATGCTGTTTGAAGGAGAAATCGAAGGGTATTTGGTGTTCGAAGAGGCGGAAGGCGAGCTGACCGCAACCGCGCAATACAAGTCGGATGATGCAGGCTCGAGTACACAAAATGAGCTGCAAACCGCCTTGCAGCTGATCCGCACGAATATGGTCGTTGAACAGCTCGGGCTTAGCGGGGAGCAATATGCGCAATTGAACACGCCATTCGTGCTTCAAGGGGTACACGTATCCGAGCATAGCGACGGCAAGACGAGTGAGCAGATCGCGATGACGATTATCTTCGTTTTCGTCATGTTGTCCATGTTGTTCGGTGCGACGTTTGGCGGCGGTGCGATGGTGGCGACAGAGGTCAGCTCGGAGAAAAGCTCGCGCGTCATGGAAATATTGATTACGAGCGTTAGTCCGCTCACGCAAATGTTCGGCAAGGTGATTGCCGTATTCTTGACCGGGCTGCCTGCAGCTCTTGATCTACACTGCAGCTGCGATTATCAACCTTATGCTGCCGCATAACAAAGCCGCCTTCGCCAATTTCAATCTCGATTTGAGCGGCCTTTCGCTTGATTTGCTCGTTTACTTTATCTTGTTTTACTTGCTTGGCTACTTCGCCTATGCCGTCATGTTCGCTGCGGCAGGCTCGGTCGTTAGCCGTACGGAGGATGTCAATCAGGTCATTACGCCGATCATGATCATCTCGATGGTGACCTTTTACGTTGCGATCTTCTCGGTGAATAATGCGGGGGCATTGTATGTTGAGATCCTGTCATTCGTCCCATTATTTATGCCGATCTTGATGTTTATCCGAATCGGCCTGAGCGATCCGGCGTTGTGGGAGGTTGCGTTGTCCGTCGCGATCAATGTCCTGTTTATCCTCATCGTCGGTTGGCTGGCAGCCAAAGTATACCGAGCAGGCGTGCTGATGTACGGCAAAGAAGCCCGAGTTTAAGGAAATTTGGAAAGCTATGCGTTATCGATAAGAGCAGCGCATATGACTGGGGCGTGCGAGGCTGATCGGAACGTTACCCATATATCAGAGCTATAGCGAATTGATCCGAAGTCGAACTTGCGTGACCAGAGCTTCGGTGTGGGGCCCAAACGTTGGCGAGTGACCTGAATAGTAGCGCATCCAGATGTCCGTGGCTGATCGAAGCCAAGCCAGCCATTCTGGCCGGCGTTCCATCTCGCGATCAGCGACTCCGTTCACAAGGTCAATCGTGGAATCAGGTTTCTTTTGGAAGAGAGGCGGAAAAGGTATGCAAAGCTTTATGACAATTGTGCGATTTACATTTATGAATCGCTTAAAATCGAAAACGTTTATCGTGGTCAGCGTTATCTTCATGTTGATCATTACAGGCTTATTTAATATTCCTCGCCTGTTTAGCATGTTAGATAGCGACGCAGAGCATAAGGTCGAGAACATCGGCATACTGCATGCTGCGCCGCAAATTTCGAGCGTGTTAATTTCGTATTACGAAGACCAAGCGTCTCCAGATTATCGAATCGTGGATCTTGGCGAGGCGGATGAACAAGCGGCACGCCGGATGATTGCAGACGGAGAAATTATTGGCTATTTATTATTTGATGGCAACGCCGAAGCTTTACCAGAAGCATTCCCAAGCGCCGTATACAAGTCGCGAAGCGCAATGGAAATTAATGTCCTCGTAAGCTTACAAGAGGCGCTCACTTCCGTTAAGCAGCAAATGGCGATTGCTGAGCTTGATCTCCCGCAGGAGCAGCTGGAGCGGTTGTTTTCACCAGTATCCTTGGCGAGTGAACAAATTTCCATACACGATGAAGCCGGAAGGTCTGAAGAAGAAGTGATGGCCGCTTACGTGCTCGTCTACGTGATGATTTTGTTCTTGTATTTGGCGGTTATTTTGTACGGGCAGATGATCGCAACGGAAATAACAGCGGAGAAAAGCTCGCGCGTCATGGAGGTGCTGATCTCCTCTGTTGCACCGCTCAAACAGTTAGCCGGAAAATTGGTCGGTACATGTTTGCTCGGCCTTGTGCAACTACTCTTTTTCGTCCTGGTGTTCATCGTCAATTTATATGCCACCCCCGGTGGACTGGATTTTCTGAGCTCGCTGGGTGTCGATTTAAGTCAGTTGAGTACGGAATTGTTTATGTACTTTCTTATTTTCTATTTGCTTGGCTACTTTACGTACGGAACATTGTCGGCCGCGATTGGTTCTATCGTCAGCCGTACGGAGGAATTGAACCAGGCGCTCACACCGATTATGGTGCTGATTATTGTTGCGTTCTTCCTCGCCTTTAACGGCATTCAGGAGCCGAATACACCGATGATTACGCTGACGTCTTACATCCCGTTCCTTGCGCCGCTGATTATGTTTGTGCGCATTGGCATGAGTGATCCGGCGCAATGGGAAATTTGGTTGTCCATCGCCATTCAACTTGCGGCTATTGGCGGCTTGAGCTGGTTGTCGGCCAAAATTTATCGCACGGGCGTGCTCATGTACGGCAAGCGGCCATCGCTGCGCGAGCTGTGGAAAGCGATGAGATCGTACGGGATATGAGTCGATTGCCGTGCCCGAGCGCTTAGGCCTATGATTCGGCGATTCGAAAACGAGCTGGGGCGGGGAGCGAAATGCGAAGTCGGAAGATTTTGTGTGATTATTCACACAAAATCTTCTGAAAAAGCGCAAATTTGCGTTGTTTGTATGATTGGTCGTACAAAAACAAGGGAGGCAGGAGAAACCCGCCTTTATTTGTATGATAAATCATACAGGATCTGCAAATTTCGTCATTTCCGCTTTCGTTTGTATGAAATATCGTACAAAACCCACCGATACGTATGCTGTTCGCCTGTCATACGCCTCCATCTGAATGAATCATCGCACAAGATCAGATAAAAGTATCGATCGCTGCCCGGTACCGGTTGCCCGGGTTTCGCCCGTTGGGGCGCCTTGGCAGCCGTTCACTCAGCATCCTACAGGTAGGGCTTCCCCGCTAAGCAACCCGGTTACCTCGGCCGGCTACCGGATTCTTCTCTGTCATGCCAGACCGCACAGTCACCACAGGCCAAATGCGCGGCGGCCATCTTTCTTCACTACTCCATCCTAGAAGTAAGTCCAAATGTAAGATTTACCCGGCCGGATTTCCAATTACTGCTTGCCAAAACTAATACCATTAGTTAAAATGAATCTAGCTAATGGTATTAGTTTTGCAAACGGGAGGAATGGGAATTGAACATCACACAGGAAGGAACGGTTTATCAGCTGGCATTTTTGCCGCGTATGTTTCCGGTGAACTGTTATCTCGTTGAAGAAGAGGAAGGACTGACGCTTATAGATGCCGCCCTTCCGTTCAGCTGGAAAGGAATTTTGAAGGCGGCTAGTGTGATCGGCAAACCGATTACGCGAATTTTGCTAACCCATGGTCACAGTGACCATGTCGGAGCGCTTGATGCAATGAAAGCGTCGCTGCCCGAAGCGCCGGTTTACGTCTCACGGAGGGATGCGAAACTGCTTCAGCACAACCTTGAACTGGAGGAAGGGGAACCGAACTTAAAAATTCGTGGAGGCGTGCCGCGAATGCTGAAAACACGAGCCGATCGTTTCCTTGAAGACGGGCATCGTGTCGGATCGCTCATCGCATTGGCGACGCCCGGCCATACACCGGGTCATTTCTCATTTTTAGATACGCGCAATGATTACTTAATCGCAGGTGATGCGTTCCAAACACGGGGAGGGATTGCGGTAGCGGGCATGATGCGCACGACGTTTCCGTTCCCGGCGTTGGCGACATGGGATAAGAAGCAAGCGCTCGCCAGCGCCCGCAAGCTGCGCGACATACGTCCGACGCTGCTGGCTACCGGTCACGGGACAATGGTGCGCAATCCTCTCGCTATGATGGATCAAGCGATTGCTGAGGCGGAAGGCAAGATGCACAGCTGAGCAAGGCAAGACCGGGGTAAGCAGGGACAGACGGATGAAAATTGCAAAGGCGAAGAAATGAAAAGGAGTGGGCAGCAAATGTCACCAAGAGTGGGACTCGATCGCGATCAAATTATTCAGACGGCGGCCAGGCTGGCAGACGAAAGAGGTTTGCAGCAAGTGACAATCGCGAATCTGGCACAAGAGCTCGGTGTTCGTCCGCCTTCGTTATACAACCATGTAAAGAGTTTGCACGAAATTCATAATTTTTTGGCCATGCATGCCTTGAATCTGCTTCTGCAGCAATTGCTTTGTGTAGATCGTGAACACGAATCCGCAAGCAGTCCGGACGCGAGACACCGCATTCATGCTCTGGGCAAGGCCTATCTTGACTTCGCTCGCAACCATCCCGGGTTGTATGAGGTAGGTTTGCTGCGAGCTAGGGGCGATGATCACCCAGACATCAAGCGACTGTCGGACGAGCTGGTCGGACTATTCATAAGCGCACTATCTCACTACCATTTGCAAGATGATGAAGGGATTCATGCAGTGCGTGGATTACGCTGTCTATTACATGGTTTTGCGACATTAGAACAGCAAGGAGGCTTCGGCCTTCCCGTTGATGTGAATGCGTCTTTTACATTTATGATTGATAAGTATTTGACTGGTCTGCAAGCAACTTTGTGACCGACACAAAATAGTTTGTGACCAGATAGTTCATGTTTGTGCTAAATTGGGCATGTTCAATAATCGCAAAGATTGATTTAATGGTAAGCGAATACATGAACAGGAAGGAAGGGAGCTTGCCATGCCGAATTATTCAATTGGGCTGCAAATGTATACGCTTCGCGACCTGACAAGCCAAGACTTTGTCGGCACTTTAAGAAAGGTTGCCGATCTCGGTTATCAAGGGGTCGAATTTGCCGGCTACGGCGGAATGGAAGCAAACGAGCTTCGAGCATTGCTCGACGAATTAGGCTTGGCCGCAATAGGTAGCCACACAGGGTATGAGCGTATGCTGGAAGCGGCGGATGAAGAGATCCAATATATGAAGACCATTGGCGGTCGGTACATTGCCGTCCCTTATCTTGACACCAAGTATCGAACTGCCGAAGCCTGGAAGGAAGTATGCCGAAATTTAGCCGAGCTGGGCAAGCGATGCCAAGCGGAAGGCATTCACCTGCTCTATCATAACCACCAATTTGAATTTACGGAGCATCTCGACGGCAAGCCGCTTCTTGACGTCATGTTTGAGAGCGTAAGTCCCGATCTATTGCAAATGGAGCTGGACGGATGCTGGGCGTATGCTGCAGGATATGATCCGAACGCGTATATCCAGAAGTATCAGGGACGTCTTCCGCTTCTACATTTCAAAGACTATCGTCCGACAGCCAGCGGCCCGCTTACTGTGGAGCTTGGAGCCGGCATTGTTCCTCTGCAATCGCTGGCGCAAACAGCGGAAGAAGCAGGCATCGAGTGGCTGATTGTCGAGCAGGACGTGCTGACGAATCCGCCGATTGAAAGTGTGACGACGAGCTACAAATGGATTCAAGCGAATTTACTATAAAATGTAGTATGTTAAGAGGAGTGAACAGAACATGGCAAACGACAAATTACGCGTAGGAGTTATTGGATGTGGAGGCATTGCTTTTGGCAAGCATTTGCCTGCTTTGCAGAAGCAGGTGCTCGCAGACATCGTGGCATTGTGTGATATTGAGGAAGACAGAGCGGCGAAGGCGGCGGCTGAGTACGGAACAGACGACGCCAAAGTGTATACCGATTATCGAAAATTGCTTGAGGATACATCAATTGATGTCGTTCACGTATGCACCCCGAACGATTCGCATGCTGAGATTTCAATCGCTGCGCTCGAATCCGGCAAGCACGTCATGTGCGAGAAACCGATGGCCAAGACGTCAGAAGAGGCGCGGGCGATGGTTGAAGCGGCGAAGCGTACTGGCAAGAAGCTGACGATCGGCTATCAGAACCGGTTCCGCGACGACAGCATGTATTTGAAGGAATTCGTAGATGCGGGCGGGCTTGGCGAAATCTACTATGCGAAAGCTCACGCGCTGCGCCGCCGGGCTGTACCGACATGGGGTGTTTTCCTCGATGAGGAGAAGCAAGGGGGCGGTCCGCTCATCGATATCGGAACACATGCTCTGGACTTAACGCTGTGGATGATGAATAACTATAAACCAAAGACAGTGCTCGGCACGGTGTATCATAAGCTGTCTCACCGCGAGAATGCAGCGAACGCCTTTGGCCCTTGGGATCCGAAGAAATTTACAGTAGAGGATTCGGCCTTTGGCTTCATTACGATGGAAGACGGGTCGTCGATTATGCTCGAATCAAGCTGGGCGCTTAATACGCTCAATGTCGGGGAAGCCAAAACTACGCTGCACGGAACTGAAGCGGGCGCAGATATGTGGGATGGCCTGCGGATCAATGGGGAATCCTTCAGCCGGCTTTATGTGAACAAGATTGAGACGGACATCGGCGGGGTTGACTTCTTCGAAGGCGAGAGCGAATCAGAGGGCGAGCGAGAGACACGCATGTGGCTGGAGAGCATTGTTCAAGATAAGCAGCCGCTCGTCTTGCCGGAGCAAGCTTATGTCGTGACGCAAATTCTGGAAGCGATATACGAGTCGGCAAGAACAGGGAAAGCTGTTACGTTGGCCTAAGGCATCCTATGGTGGCCTATAGTCTAGAAGCTTGTTTGTATGATGCTTGCAGCAGAAACGCGTAAGCGTTTGTAAACTTTGAAAGGAAGGTGTAAACCAATGAAGCTAGGTGTATTTACTGTATTGTACTCACAAAAATCTTTGCCGGATATGCTCGATCACGTCAAGGCGAAAGGCGTTGAGGCGGTAGAGATCGGCACGGGCGGCTACCCGGGCAATGCGCATTGCCCGATTGATGAACTGCTGGACAATGAATCAGCTCTGAAAGAGTATGAGCGTCAATTTACTTCCCGAGACTTGACGATCAGCGCGTTCAGCTGTCATTCGAATCCGCTGCATCCGAACAAGGAGATCGCGAAGGAAGCGCATGAGACGTTCATGAAGACGATCGAGCTCGCACAGCGGCTCGGCGTACCCGTCGTGAATACGTTCTCTGGCTGCCCTGGAGACTCCGAGGATGCCAAATACCCGAACTGGCCAGTCGCGCCTTGGCCGAACGATTACCAGGAAGTGCTGGCATGGCAATGGGAGAACAAAGTCATTCCGTATTGGAAGGAAGCGGGCAAGGAAGCGGAGAAGCGCGGTGTCAAGATCGGGCTTGAGCTGCATGGCGGCTTTTCTGTACACACACCGGCAACCTTGATGCGTTTAAGAGAAGCAGTAGGTGAAGTGATCGGCGCCAACCTTGATCCTAGCCATATGTGGTGGCAAGGCATCGATCCGGTGCAAGCGGTTCTTTATTTGGGCAAGGCTGGTGCGATTCATCACTTCCATGCCAAGGATACGTCTATGGATCAGAACAACATCAATATTTATGGCATTACGGATATGCAGCCGTATACGAATATGCTGGATCGCGCTTGGCAATTCCGGACGGTCGGCTACGGACACGATATGAAAGTGTGGGCAGACATTATTAGCGCGCTTCGTCTTGTCGGATACGATTATGTCGTCAGCATCGAGCACGAAGACGGTCTGATGTCCATTGATGAAGGCTTCACGAAAGCAGCGGAGAATCTACAGCAAGTATTGATGAAAGAACAGCTCGGCGACATGTGGTGGGTTTAAGCTGAGCATCGGTGTTGGATTTAACCCGAGAAAGGGACCAAGCTGTGTGGCGGTTGACTGTAGCGCTACTCACAGTGAGGTTCCTTTTTTGCTTGTTCGGTATAGGGATGACATTCAATGCGAACATTAAGACGAGGATGTACGGGTTACATGTGCTCCAGCGAAAATCAAATGAATCAACAATGAAGGGGTGGTCATGGCCATGGTAGCAGCACGAGTTCCGAGAATCGTCTTTCAATTCATGGATATGCGTACTGCACTTCATGCGATGGATACTTTTGAAGAATTGGGCTATGATGCGGAGTTGCTTGGGGAAGGGGCGCTGCCGCAAGTAGCCATTCAAGTTATCAATGAGGATTTGACGTCCGCTTTGGAAATTGGACAGGCGTACGGTGGAACGTTAATGGAACACGGAAATGGGGCGAGCGGCAATCGCAGCTTTGGAATGGCTTACGCCATAGACAGTGGTGAAGGTGAGCGTGAACATTCGGAGTATGATGCAGGCGACCCTGTGTCAGCAGACAGCCCCGAGGCTCACGGAAGCGAAATTCGAGAAACCGCCTGGTATAACGCCAAGGCTGGTGACAGCGGATTAGACGGCACGGAGCAGCATCCTCCAGGTGAGGAAGAGCCGCTCCATGACGTGTCGTCGGAAAAGTACGACCATTTCTCCGGTGATGTGAGAGCTTGACGAGCATACAATCATTCCAACGCTTGCTGTGCCGCATGAATGCCGGCTGTATGTCCGGTGACGAATGCGGCAGTAATATTATAGCCGCCCGTATAGCCGTGAATGTCCAGAACCTCACCGGCGAAGAACAAGCCGTGCATTAATTTGGATTGCATCGTCTTCGGATCGACTTCTTTCAGATGAACGCCGCCGCCGGTAACGAAAGCTTTCTCTATGGAGAGCGTCCCGTCCGCATGCAGAGAAAAATGCTTCATCACTTGCGCAAGCGCCAGTACTTGCCGCTTGGCGGCATGTTCACCGGTTACTTCCTCGCTTATTTCTGCTTTCCTCAGCATGATCGGAATCATCCGTTCAGGGATGAACGCCCTAAGTACGTTCTTGACGGATTTCTTCGGATGTTGCTTGACTTCATCAAATACGGTCTGAAACAAAGAATCAACTGTTCAGCTGGGAACAGATCGACAGTGAGCTTCACTTGGCTGACTTGGAACTGTTTCTTCACTTTATGGACGAACTGGCTGCAGCGCAGAGCAATCGGACCGGAAATGCCGAAATGAGTGAAAATCATGTCGCCGGTATGTTTAATCACTTGTTTGTCTTTCGGATTCCATACAGCTAAGGTTACGCCGCGCAACGATAACCCTTGTAGCTCCCGGCTTTGAATGAAGGCGTCGGTTAACGTAATCGGCACTTCCGTCGGGAACAGCTCGGTAATCGTATGGCCTGCCTCCTTGGCCCAGGCATATCCGTCACCGGTGGAGCCGGTGTGCGGGACACTCTTGCCGCCTGAGGCCAGCACGACACTGGGCGCCTCGATACGCTCACCGGACTGCAAGATCACACCTTGCACGCATCCGTCACCGTACATTATTTTCTGCACAGGACTGTTCGTCCGAATTTGCACTCCTTGCTTCCGAACTTGCCCGATCAACGTGTCGACCACGGTCTTCGCCTTGTCGGTCACCGGAAACATTCGGCCGTTATCTTCTTCTTTCAAGCGAATGCCCAAGCCTTCAAAGAACGCAATAATATGTCGATTGTTAAAATTGGACAATGCACTGTACAAAAATCGGCCGTTGCCCGGAATGTTGCGCACAAGCTCGTCCAACGATTGATTGTTCGTCACATTGCAGCGTCCGCCGCCGGATATGCCGAGCTTGCGGCCCAGCTTATCGCCTTTGTCGAGCAGCAGCACGTTCGCGCCACGGCCGCTTGCTGCAATGGCAGCCATCAGTCCGGCTGGACCGCCGCCTATAATAATAACGTCGCATAGCATGCGTCAGATCAACTCCTAATAAGCTTAGAGGTGGTACAACTAGTAGTATCGGGGAAAAAATTGTTGGAATCAAGCAGGACGTCTATGATTTTTTCCTCAAAGCGCGCGTTATGCGCTGATCGTTCGAAGGCAACCTGAAATAACGATGGAACGAATGGATCATCCAAGGTACAATGGAGACACTTGAGGCGATTTTGCACATGATGATATTCGGGGAAGGGGAGCAGCTAATCGTGCCTGAGCTAATCAGTATCGGTTCATTCATCATTCAAACCAAACTTCTTATTCTCATTGTATCCATCGTTCTCGCTTACTATGTTGTAAGATGGAAGCTGGCAGGCATCGGAACTAGTGAAGCAGATAGCAGTGTAATGTTAGATAAGCTGATGAATGCGGTGCTGATTGCCATCATCGTCTGGAAGCTCACGCCGCTCATTGAGAATCCACAGATGGTGTTAACCCGTCCGTTAAGCTTGCTGACCGTGACCGGCGGCACCTTCGGCATCTGGCTCGGCTCGTTTGCGGCAATTATTTACATTTATTTTACTGTGCGCCGCTCTGCATTGTCTCCGACGATGATCGCGGACTTGTTAGCCTTTGGCGTGCTGATCGTCTGGACGATCACGCGGGGCTTGTTCTGGGATTATGGTTTGCAGACGAATTTGCCATGGGGCATATCCCTCAACGATCCGCTCTATCGATACCACCCCGTCAATATATATGCCGGTTTGATCGGCATTGGCATCGTCATATATGTGTGGCTGACCGGCAAGAAGCGATGGGGAACAGGTCAAGTGGCACGTGATATTTATGTGCTGATCGGATTCGGTTGGTTTGCTGTTACGTTCTTCAAGCGGGGGGAGGCCGTCTTCCTGCTGACCATCGAGCAATGGTCGTGGCTTGCGCTTGCAGCGCTCGGGCTCATCATGCCTTATATGGGAAAACTGATACGAAGCAAAGCAGTTGAACATAATAAGGACGGAAAGGAGATGAGTGAAATGGTGAAAGAAACTTCTATGAACCATTCGCCGGAGCAGCTGAGACAAGCTGAGCGAAATCGCAAGGAGGTGCGGGAGCACAGCGCCTCGCAAGCAGTCGACAAAAAGCTGGACGGACCGAATCGGCCCGCAGAATAAGGTGGAACTATGGACAACCGCGATCAGCCAACTAGAAGCCAGGACACAAGCACAAACGAGCAGCAAAATGAGCATATGGAAAAGATCAAAATCATCAATGAAGATCATACGCTCGATCCGTATGAGATCGAGTTTTTGCCGGAGTTTCGCCAAGGCCGCGGACCGGAGAAGCCATTCATCAACGAATATGGTGTGGTCATTGGCGATCATATGTATGATTCGCCGGAGTCTCCGCTTAACAACTGGACGGTCGACACCGATCCGGAAATAATGGCTGGTGACGAGTGGGTGCATCCATTCAAGGATATCGGTTTTCATACGGAGGAAAATCGCGATTTGTTCGAGAAGGGCATTCCGCCGCAAGGGGGCATGTTTATGCACCCGGATAAGGATGCTGCCTATGAAGCAAATCTCGAAGGGTATGACGGCGAGCCGCCGCGTGATCAGAAGCACGAGCAACAGGAATGAAGCCTTTCACTCCTTTTTCATGTTGTGTATAATGGGTGTAGAAGCGCCTGAAATTCGGTGCTGGAAGAAACCTCATGAGAAGGAGTGCTTACCATGAACATGTCATTTGAACTGTACATGAGAGATATGATTCAACCGATGCGTGACGAGCTTACGCAACATGGCATACAAGAGCTTCTGACACCGGAAGAGGTGGAGGAAAACTTCGAGAAGGCTAAAGACGGCACAGCGCTTGTCGTTGTCAACTCTGTGTGCGGCTGTGCGGCTGGGCAAGCTCGTCCGGGCGTTGCACTAGCGCTGCAACACGAAGTAAAGCCGGATTATTTGTTTACCGTATTCGCCGGCCAAGAGAAGGAAGCGACTGCGAAAGCTCGAGAATACTTCGCTCCGTATCCACCTTCCTCACCGTCGATCGCGCTTATGAAGAACGGGGAGCTTGTGCATTTCATCGAGCGGCATGACATCGAGGATCGCTCGGCGCAGGAGATTGCAGCCGATCTGACTGCCGCCTTCGACAAATATTGTAAATAAGAGAGAGTGTAAGAACGGATCATCCATGCAAATCAAAACCTCCAACGCCGCATCATTTTTAGCGGTGTTGGAGGTTTTTTTGTTAAAGCAGCTCCATAGCTATGAAAGCGTGGCCTGCACCTGCTCATCTTGCAAAGGCAGTAGAATCCGAATTCTCGTCCCTTTACCGGGCGAACTTTGCACATTGATCGAGCCGCCATGAAGTCTGACAAGCTGTCTTGTGATCGCCATGCCGAGGCCGGTGCCGGCAGCGATTCGCTCCATGTCAGGCTGTTTTTCCTCAAGGATGTGCTTGGATTATCGGAAACTGAGCATTATACTGATAGTATAGCAAGGATTGCCATGGGATAAGGAACATCTAACTTCGCTCAGGAAGGTGGAGGAAATCGTGACCTTACAGAAAGAGATTATCGCAAAATTTGGCGTCAAACCGCAGATCGATGTGGAGCAGGAAACAAGACGTCGGGTGGACTTTTTGAAGAAGCATGTATTGGATGCGCAGATGAGCGGACTGCTGATCGCGATCAGTGGCGGCATTGACAGCGCGGTGGCTGCAGCGCTTTGCAAGAAGGCAACGGACGAGTTAACGGCTGAGCAAGGTAAGCCCTATATTACACTCGGTGTGTTTCAGCCTTACGGCGAGCAGGCAGATATCGGAGACAGCTACAAGGTAGCGGAAGCTTTGCAGTTAGAGCATACGGTGGAGACGAATATCCAGGAAGCGGTCGATGAGATCGCGCTGGAGGTTGAGTTCGCGTTCAAGGCGTTCGGCACGCCGCGTCATCTAAGCCGCGGCGGCAAGGGCAATGTCAAGGCGCGCACACGCATGGTGATGCAATACGCGCTCGCCTTCGATCTCAATTTGCTCGTCGTCGGCACGGACCACGCTTCTGAAGCCGTCGCAGGCTTCTATACGAAATGGGGTGACGGTGCAGTCGATCTCATGCCGCTGGCATCGCTCAACAAACGTCAAGTACGCATGCTTGGTCGCCATCTCGGCGTACCGGAGAAGGTTGTGGAGAAGACGCCGACGGCGGGGCTGTGGGAAGGACAGACAGATGAAGAAGAGCTTGGTATATCTTATGAGGCGAACAGCGACTACCTGGAAGGCAAGGATGTAGATCCGCAAGTTCGCGAGAAGATCGAGCAGCAATACTTGCGCACGGAGCATAAGCGCGCCCCGATCCCAGGCATTTAACAGCGCGAGGATGATGCATGAACAGTGTAAAAAGGGGCGCCGACATTGAGAGCGATATGAAGACAGGAGCGGTTATGAACGATGATAGTCGGAATCGGTGCAGATCTAGTCGAAATTGCTCGCATCGCTGAGCTGCTGGACAAGTCCGAGCCGCTTAGATCGAAGTTTCTTGCAAGAGTATTGACGCCGGGGGAGCGTGAGCTTGCCAAGTCTTGTCAACACCGGCTGGCCGAATTCGTAGCAGGGCGATTCGCAGCCAAGGAGTCCGCAGCCAAAGCGCTCGGCACCGGAATCGGCAAGACGGTCGGATTTCAGGACATTGAGATTACACCGGATGAGCACGGCAGGCCGGTATGCTCGATCGATCCAGAAGCTTTGGCGAGAGCCGGACTGGCTTATCCGCTGCACATTCACCTTAGTATTACGCATAGCGAGCAAACCGCTGCTGCTTTTGTCGTGCTGGAAAGTCGAAAGGAATAAAGCTTAAACGCTTCCGAAAAAATTTAAACCCCAATTCAAAGGATTGCCTCCTCATCATTATGAGGAGGTTCTTTTATGATTAGATTATGGAATTAATCCATAAATGTTAGGAAAGGGGATTAAAAAAATGAAGCGTTCTAGCAAAAAAAGTCTGCTCGCATTTGCCGTTGCTCTTATGTTTCTTCTAGCAGCTTGCTCTGGCGGAAGCGGTGCCAGCACCGGTAGCGATCAGACGGGTAACAATGGAGGCGATACTAACAACACAGAAAATACACAAACTGCAAATAACAACGAGGAAAAGATCAAGTTAAACTTTTGGACATTGGGCAATACCAACTATGAGGAACTAGCTAATGAGTACATGGAAAAAAATCCGCACATCTTGATTGAAATTCAAAACACTGGTGACCAATCAGCTCACCACAACAACTTAACGGCGGCTCTTTCCGCTGGATCTGGCGCACCGGACATCTTCCAATTGGAAATTGCCTTCGTCGAGCGTTTCATCAATGCTCAGGACAAATTTTATAACTTGTATGACCTCGGTGCGAATGATGTGAAGGACCAATATCTTGATTGGAAATGGCAGCAAGCTTCTTCAATTGATGGCTCGTTCCAAATCGGTCTGCCAACGGATATCGGCCCGACGGTTGCTTATTTCCGAACGGATCTTGCAGAGCAAGCAGGTCTGCCGACAGATCCGGAGCAATTCAGCGCAATGATCGACACGTGGGAAAAATTCGCAAGCGTGGGCAAAGATTTTACGGAGAAGACAGGCAAGCCTTTCGTAGATTTGCGCGATTTGCTTTACAACTCACTGCGCGACCAATCGGATGGTGAAATTTATTACAGCAAAGAAGACGGATCGTTCATCGGCGACCAAAATCCGCAGGTGAAGAAAGCATATGACTACACGGTGAAGGCAATTCAGGAAGGCTGGGTTAGCAACTACGGCCTATGGACACCAGAATGGAACCAAGGCATTAATGAAGGCCACTTCCTAATCGTACCTGGTCCGGCTTGGATGCTGGGCACAATCAAGAGTGAAGGCCCGGATTCGGAAGGTCTGTGGAGAATTGCTCAGCTTCCGGAAGGTGCTGGTAACTGGGGTGGTTCCTTTATCACCTTGCCGAAGGAAGGCAAGCATCCGGAAGAAGCTTATGCCTTTATCGAGTGGATGGTTAACAAAAACAATCAAATCAAATCCTTCACTTCCAAAGGCTTGATGCCTTCGATGCCTGAAGTGTACGATTCTCCAGAATTCAAAAATTTACCGACGATTTCCTCGGCGGGCAAGCATCCGCTGTCGAATATGCGAAAGCTGCTGAGCGTGTAGCCCCGATTTATTACGGACCATTGCACGACCAAACGGATAGTTATATTAAAGAAGCGTTGCAGAACGTGCAAGAAACAGGAGCTGATCCTGAAGCAGAATGGGAAGCTGCATTAGATAAAATCAGACGCTTAGTGGAGCGCAGTGGATAAAGAAAAACTTTAAGGATTTTATCATAACCAAACCTACCTGATGGTAACCCGAGTTCGCAGGAATGATCGTTCCTGCGAACTCGAGCTTGACTAATCACTTTGGAGGTGTCCTATGCCTCAAACAGTACAAGCCTCTGCGAATCCAGTCCGGAAGAAGCGATGGCTTACAGAGGGCAAACGAAGCAGTTTGACGGCTTACATGTTCATTTCTCCGTTTTTTCTTTTGTTTGCGATATTCGGCTTATATCCGATTGTCTTTACGCTATATTTGTCGTTCTTTCGCTGGGACGCACTTGGTCCAATGGAATATGTTGGACTGCAAAACTTTAATTCGTTGTAGATGATCCGATCTTCTGGACTTCCTTTAGCAACACGTTGATCATCAGTTTAATGGGAACGGTGCCGCAATTAATTTTGGCGCTGTTTTTGGCGGTTTTCCTCAATTCGGCGATTACGAAGTTTAAGAAGACGTTTCGCGTCCTGTATTTTATGCCTAACATTACATCCATCGTTGCGGTCACTCTTGTGTTCAGTGCGATGTTCAGCAACAACGGGATGGCGAATTGGCTCCTGGAGACGATCGGCGCGGAACCCGTTCCATGGAATTCCGGCTGGTGGGGTGTGAAGATCGCTATTGCGACGATGGTGATGTGGCGTTGGACCGGCTTTAATATGATCATCTACTTGTCCGGCCTGCAAAGCATTCCGAAGATTTATATGAAGCGGCGCGAATCGACGGTGCGAACCGCTTTCAACTCCTGCTGCACATTACGATGCCTTTGCTCAAGCCTTTCATATTGTTCACGGTGCTGCTTTCCACGATCGGCTCCTTGCAGCTGTTTATTGAGCCGTATGTGTTCTTAGGTCAGTCAGGTACAGGCTCGACGTGGTCAGAAGGCATCACGATGGTCATCTACTTGTATTCGGAAGCGTTCGGCAACGGCTTCTTCGGTTCAGCGGCAGCGACGGCAGTGCTGCTATTGTTCTTCACGATTGTCTTTTCGGTGTTTAATATTTGGGCCTCCCGAAAAATAGGCGGAGATGCAGACGGAGGTGCGCTATGAGATCACGCGGCGACAAGCCCGGTTATGTTACCAGGGTGTTGTATTACATTTTCCTCATTCTTGGAGCGCTTATATCGATTTTTCCTTTCTATTGGATGTTCGTCATTGGTTCGAATGATCGCGGGGCGGCCTCTCGTATCCCGCCGATGATTACGATAGGGATCATTTATCGACAACTTTAACCGTGCCCTTGAAAAACACTTTTTGGACTGCACTGTTGAATTCTGTATTTATTTCATCGGTTGTTATGTTATCTGTGCTCTGTTTTGTTCCTTGGCGGGATATGCTTTTGCGAAGTATGAGTTCAAATACAAAAATTTTCTGTTCTTCTTTGTCCTCGGGACGCTATTTGTTCCGACGCAATTGAGCGTGCTGCCTACTTATGTGATTATGGCGAAGCTGCAGTGGATTGATACGTTCCGTGCGGTAATCGTCCCGGGTATGGTGAACGCGTTCGGTATATTCTGGATGCGCCAATATATATCCAGCTCGGTTCATACGGAGCTATTGGAAGCAGGGCGAATCGACGGCGCTGGTCATTTGAAAATTTTCGCTAAGATCGTCATGCCGATCATTACTCCTGCTTATGCGACGCTGGGGATTTTTACATACCTCAACACATGGAATGATTTTTTCTGGCCGTTCGTCGTGCTGAAGGATCGCAGCAATTATACGATCCAAATCGCTCTTCAGCAATTGTTCCATGCCCGCGATGGCATTGATTATGGGATGATCTTGTCTTCAACCTTTATGGCTACATTGCCGCTGTTGATCGTATTCCTCTTGTTCAGCCGCTGGTTTATCGCAGGCTTGACAAGCGGGGCAGTCAAGAGTTGATAGAGCATCAGTTAAGGTTGGTAGCATTGACAAAACGAACCACTTGGGATAATCATTAGATGAAGGCGCTACTTGAGAAGGAGTGGGTCGTTCTGAAGCTCCGTCCGAAGATTATTTTGGCCAACATCTTGCTCGTATTTATCCCGGTCATTGCTATGGGGACAATTTCATATCTGATTTTTTCCAATGCTATTGAGACCAAATCTAGCAATTTCTATTTCATATCTTTGCTCGAAACCGATCGCAAATTGAACTTTGCCTTGAATGAGATCACGACGATCTCCAGCTCGGCGATTACGCAACCAGTGATTCAGAAAACTCTGAAAAATCCAAATACGAAACCGGATTACGATGCCGAACAAGAAATCAATAATTTACTTATCCATCATCCAATGATCGATGCTTTCGGCCTGTACTCACAGGACCAACTCATTTATGCATATAACGAATCGCGGTTGCCTCTGGATGTTCAGCAAGAGGCGTGGTATGCAGAGATGGTAGCGGCGGAAGGTCGCCCCATCTGGTCGGTCCCCGGACCGTCTGGAACCTATTCCCACGATCAGCCAGCATTAGTTCATGCACGCATCGTGAAAGACTACTATTCGCTGCAAGATATCGGAAGTATCGTCATCACGATCAAACCGGAACTACTGGAGCAAGTGTTTTATGATACAGCAACGATGGAGCAAGGCAATGTACTGCTTGTTAATCAGAACGGAGCCATCGTCTATGATAAATCCGGTAAGCATATAGGCGGCCGCGTTTCTTTTTCATTTTTGGCGGAAGAGAAGCAAGATAGAAACTATTACTACGACCACTATCAAGGAGTCGATTCACTTATCACGTATTTGCCGTCACACCATCCGAGTTGGCGGCTTATTGCGATTACACCGAAAAATGTGTTGCAAGCAGAATCAGTCCCGATTCGCAATGCGGCCGTGCTGCTTGGTGTATTCTCGCTACTCTCGGCCATTTTATTCGACCGAATGTTTGTGTCGCGTCTCGTTCGCAGTATCAGTAATACGGTACATGGTATGCGCCGTGTTGAACAAGGCATATTCACGCGAATATCTTCTCGCGGCAGACTCGGCCATGATGAATCGGACATGCTTGTGAACGGGTTTAACAAGATGAGCAATCAAATTGAGGAACTGCTGAAGCGGGTCGAGCTGGAGCAAGAGCGGAAGAAACAAGCCGAGATGCAAGCGCTGGTGGCGCAAATCAATCCTCATTTTATATATAATTCTTTGGAATCGATCAATTCATTAGCTGTGCTTCACGGTAATAAACAAATCAGCAAGATGGTGATCGCGCTGGGACGCTTATTGCGAATCAGCATTAGCGAAAATCAGGAGTTAGTTCCGCTCATGAAGGAATTTGAGCATGTGAAACATTACTTGGACATTCAGAAATTTCGCTTTGAAGACGGCTTTGAGTATACGCTGGAATTGCCGGACCATCTACAATCTTGCATGACCTTGAAGCTGATCGTTCAGCCGATTGTGGAGAATGCCTTGTATCATGCGATTGAACCGATGGAACAAACCGGGCATATTGTGATTCGGGCAACCGAGCAGGCACAGGAAATATGGATCGATATCGAAGATAACGGCCCCGGTTTTGACCGAAAAGTGCTCGAAAACTTCCGCATCGGTTCGAACGAGAAGAAACACCAGGACAGTGGCGTAGGCCTGCGCAAT
>CAVWLN010000051.1:0-38545 GCA_963755735.1 uncultured Paenibacillaceae bacterium | reverse complement strand
TTTAATACCGTGAAAGAACAGCATGCGCAATCCATTATCGATTATATTGAGGAGCACTTCAGCCAGGAGCTGCACCTTAGTGATCTCGAATCCGCACTCCACCTGAATCGTTATTATTTGTCCAAGACATTCAAGGAGGTTACGGGCACGACGATTTTTAATTATATGCTGGAACGTAGAATCAATGAGGCGAAGCTGCTTCTGCTTCTGCATCCTCATCTGCAAATTACCGAAGTGAGTGATCAGGTCGGGTTTAAGCATTTGTCACATTTTAGCAGGTTGTTCAAAAAAATCGTCGGCACAACACCGGAGCAATACCGCAAGCAAGCACGTGAGCAAGTAAGTTACACCAACGAGAGTTAAATCTGACCTTGAAATTGATCATCCAGATGGAAGCGCTCACCGTAGATGCATGCTAGGATGGAAATGAGTCAAAAGGGCCGTCACGGCTTGGGAGGTTTGCTTGTGGATAAAGTGAGAGTCGGGATTATTGGCATGGGTAACATGGGAACAAGTCATGCGCAATATTTGACTGCGGGTGAAGTGGCTGGTGCTCAGCTGACAGCTGTTTGTGACGTTTCGGTGGAGCGGCTTCGTCAGGTGCAGAACCAATTCGGAGATGCGATTGCCTGCTTTCAGGATGCAGAGGAATTCCTAAGCTGGGGACTCGATGGCGGTGCTCATCGCGACGCCGCATTATGACCATCCGTCGCTGGCGATTCGCGCTTTCGCGAAAGGCTTGCACGTCCTAATCGAGAAGCCGGCAGGCGTATATACGAAGCAAGTGCGTGAAATGAACGAGGCAGCGGCGAAGAGCGGCAAAGTGTTCAGCATTATGTAAATCAGCGGACGAATCCGATGTATCAGAAGCTGCGACAATTAATCGCTGATCGGGAGCTTGGAGAGATCAAGCGGTTTAACTGGGTCATTACAGATTGGTATCGCTCCCAAGCGTATTACGATTCCGGCACATGGCGTGCGACGTGGGCGCTTGAAGGCGGCGGCGTGCTTATCAACCAATGTCCGCACAACCTGGATCTGATGCCTTGGACGTTAGGCATGATGCCGCAGCGAGTACGGGCGTTTTGTCACTTCGGCAAGCATCGCAACATCGAGGTTGAAGATATGTGACGGCCTATATGGAATTTGCGAACGGGGCAACGGGTGTGTTTATTACCTCGGTGGCGGATGCGCCCGGTACGAATCGCTTTGAAGTGACTGGCGATCGCGGCAAGATCGTCATTGAAGACGGCAAGATGACGTTCTGGAGACTGCAAACTGCCGAATCTGAGTTCAATGCCACGAATAAGCAAGTGTTCGGAAGACCGGAGGCATGGCGCTGTGACATTCCGGTTGCCGAAGGAAGCGGGGACCAGCATAAAGGCATTATGCGCAATTTTGTAGGTGCGATCTTGCACGGTGAGCCGCTCTTGGCACCGGGAGAAGAAGGCTTAACGGGCTTACATTGTCCAATACGATGTATCTTTCCAGCTCGACGATTGGGTAAGCCTGCCGCTTGATGAGGATTTGTTTTATGACCTGTTGGAAGAACGCAGGAAGCGGTCGCAGGTGAAGAACAGGTCAACCAACAAACCGTTGACGTATCCGGCAGTTTCTAAATTCGACATACGTTTTCATAAATGGCGGCGAGGGAAGTCGTTCCCCCGTCCGAAGAAAGCGTTACATGCCAGGTGGTGGAGGTGTATTCACATGAAGCATAAGTTTGCGGCACAGCTGTTCACGCTGCGCAATGAGCTGGAGAAGGATTTTCCCGGCGTGCTTCGTGAGCTGAAAAATATGGGCTGGCAGGCGGTGCAAATTTCCGGTCTGCGTGGTCATACTGCGGAAGAGATCGCGAAGGCTCTAAGGGAAACCGGATTAAAAACAGCAGGCATGCACGTTTCGTTGGAGATGATCAACAACGATTTGCCTGAAGTGCTGCGGCAAGCGGAGCTGTTTGGGACGAAAGATCTAGTCGTACCGTATCTGACGGAAGAACTGCGCAACGAGCTTGGCTATCGGCTAGTCAAAAGCAATTTAAATCAGCTGGCGCGCAAGCTGCGCCCGTTAGGCTACACGCTCAGTTATCATAATCACGACTTTGAGCTTGCCAGCAAGGTTGACGGGAGTGATGCACTGCGCTTCTTGCTTGATACGGAGCAGGACGTCCTGGCGGAAATTGATGTGTACTGGGTAAAGAAGGGCGGCGGCGATCCGCTCGAATACACCGCCTTATGCTGGCCGCATGCCGATCATTCATTTGAAGGATATGACAGACGATGAGGAGCGGACTTACGCGGAAATTGGAACCGGAGCGATTGATTTCCTGCCGATATTAGAGTGGGGCGAGCAAAACGGTGTCCGCTGGTATGCCGTAGAACAAGATGAATGCAAAGGTTCGCCGCTGGATTCTCTTCAGCTAAGCCTGAACAATCTCCACCGCATGGCCGATCAATTGTTGGCACAAGCATAAGGGCGCTGAAGCGTCGGTTCGAAACCCTAGATTGGTTTTACAAGTTGTTACAAAGATGAGTCACTCAAATTACACAAACATTGGTCATACAGATTCGTCGCCACAGGCTCGTTACTTAGGTTAGGCACACAGATTGAGACGCATAAAGAAGCTGACTTGAGAAGGAATATGGGAGGGATCTTAATGTCCAGCAAGGACGGAATGAACTATGCCCCGCAAGGAAAAGCCAAATTTGTCGTCAGTCCCGGAGAATTTACGTTTGCTGCAGTTGCCCTTGATCACGGTCATATATATGGCATGTGTAACGGCTTGTCGAACAGGGGCTACATTGAAATGGGTATACGACCCTGATCCATTGAAGGTGGAAGCATTCTTGAAGAAGTTCCCGGAGGCGAAAGCGGCGAGAAGTGAGCAAGAGGTGCTGCAGGACAAGGAAGTGAAGCTGATTGCCGGCGCAGCGATTCCATCGAAGCGATGCGAGCTGGGACTTAGGGCGATGGATCATGGGAAAGATTATTTCACTGACAAAGCTCCGTTCACAACGCTGGAGCAGCTTGCCGAGGCACGCCGCAAAACGCAGGCGACCGGCTTGAAATATGCGGTCTATTACAGCGAACGATTGCATGTGGAAAGCGCAATTTATGCGGGTCACCTTATCCAAGAAGGCGCCATAGGCAAGGTGCTGCAAGTGCTCGGTTTAGGCTTTCATCGATTGAATGCGCCGAGCAGGCCGAAATGGTTTTTCGAAAAACAGTATTACGGCGGTATCTTGTGTGATATCGGCAGCCATCAGATTGAACAATTTTTGTTCTTCAGCGGTGCGAAGGACGCCAAAGTGCTTCACAGCAAGGTAGCGAACTACCATAATCCGCAATATCCCGAGCTGGAGGATTTCGGAGATGCGACGCTCGTTGCAGACAATGGTGCGACGAACTATTTCCGCGTCGATTGGTTTACACCAGATGGGTTGCAAACGTGGGGAGATGGACGTACGATTATTTTAGGCACCGAAGGCTATATCGAAATTCGCAAATATATCGATATCGCGAAAGACCGCTCCGGCGATCATCTTTACCTTGTCAATCAGCAAGGGGAAACGTATATTGATGCGAAGGGCAAGGCGGGCTATCCATTCTTTGGCGAGCTTATCCTCGACTGCTTGGAGCGCACTGAACGAGCGATGACACAGGAGCATGCATTCAACGCCGCAGAGCTCTGCTTGATCGCACAGGAGCAAGCCGTGCGCGTAGATCAGCCAGGGGCGATGTAAACGAGCGGTACGCCTTCTGTTCCAGCACTAGCTGGGTGGTTTATCCATTTTGTGATCTCTGTCACAAATCCGATCTTAAACGTTGTGATATAATACGATTTGATGAAAACTGTCACCGGTGTCCTGAAGGACCCCGCACTAGCGAAATATTCCTGAATCGTATTACGTTATAGAAAGGATTATGTGATATGCAACAACAAACACCGTACGAAATGCTGGGCGGAGACGAAACGCTGCGCAAGCTGGTCGATGCTTTCTATCCGAAAGTATACGCCGATCCGCGGCTCGCTCCGCTCTTTGAAGATGATATGGAGATCATTAAGGAGAAGCAGCGGTTGTTTTTAACGCAATTTCTTGGCGGTCCGCCTCTGTATTCCGACAAATAGACCGCCACCCGATGATGCGAGCAAGACATATGCCATTCGAGATTACGCCGGAGCGGGCGGAAGCCTGGTTGGAATGCATGAGAGCGGCCATGGATGAGATCGAATTAACAGGTCATATTCGCGATTTCTTCTATGAACGTCTGAAGCTGACGGCCTATCATATGGTGAACACAGACTCGTAAAACAAATTTTGCTGTACAAATTGTTCGATCGCCTGCTTGTCGTGAAAGGAGCCGTAGGCTAGCATCAGTTTAACGAGCGCCGCTTCGATGGATATTCCTTCAAGCGGCGTTATTCCTACGCAAGCATTTCGTGGGAAGAAGTATACAAGTTGCCCGAGACGTCCTTGATCGGCGCTGAGTACAGACCGATGTCGTGGTCATGGCACCACTTGGCGAACGGAGGACAGCTGCCCTTCTGGCGAAACGGCACGGATGCCGGTCGTGCCGGAATGATACAGCTCCACGATAACAGCTTGCGGGCGTGCCGCAGCCTGTTCTCTGTTCACGTATGTATATTGAAAGCCCGGGTAAGGCTTGAGCAGCAAAACGTTAGATGTGAACGCAGGGTCAGCGTATGCGGCTTGCTTCTCCACTGCAATTCCCCGTTGCAACTGCTCTATAGATGGATTCACCTCGTTTGTGAAAACATGCAATCTTCCTTCGCGAATTTCCCCGTACGGCGCGTTATATATGCTGTGGAATTGGTCAGTGAACGGCTGTGATTGCATAAGTCGCGTACCGAGATGCACGAGCGTGCGACCATGGTCATCCTCGAAAACGACAAAAATGCCAGGCAGCGGATCGTTTTGAATCATCGTTACGCAAGCGGCAAAATTTCGCACCCCTTCACTCTTCGGATGGTCGAGCGGATAGTTGCTCGCCGTCAAAAGAATGGGGATGTTCGTCTGATGAAACATATAGCTGACAGCAGCGGCTGTGTACGCCAGTGTATCAGAGCCGTGTGTGATGATAACCCCGTCATATTCACTTAACTTATGCCTCATGATGGACTTGTACAAGATGTGCCAATCCTGCGGAACAATATTTTCGCTTAGCAATGTGAACGGCTGGATCGTCTCGAATACGATCCCTTGATGCCCATGCCCCGACGCCTTGTACTTCTCCAACAATTCGTATCCGGCATCCTCTCGCACGTCGATAGCCGAGCCACTTGTCTTGCTGCCGATCGTGCCGCCGGTAAAAACGAGCAAAATTTTCTTCATGCCAAAACCTCCCTATCCTCATTCATATCCTTGCTGTTCTTTGCATATTTATCGTTGCCAGTCGTGTTGCTATATATCGTTCATTATAGAGAATATGGACACCAAACAACAAATGCATGTCTCTTCCCTGAATCGATCATCGCCGGCCCGCCATAAGCTATTCGAACTATTTTTAGTTTTTTGACAAAATCTGATATGAAAAGCGTTGCAAAATTAAGAGTTTTTGATACAATATGTATCATAAATGCTGGATTATTTTAGTAAAGTGGGGGAATCCGCGATTGAACGATACAAAAGGTAGCAACCTTATCTTCTTATTGTGTGTTCCGCGTAGCGGAAGCCACTTACGAACTATATGCTGCAAAATCATTCTCATCTTTTTGCAACGCAAGAAATGTGGTTTCTTATGAGTTTGTACGATCTGCGCTCTCCTGCCAAGCAAGCGTACGGAGGAACTCCGATCTTATCCAGATTTTTCAACGGGATGCTGACAGACGATATGTTTGTGCGGGCGTGCAGAGCATTTGCCTCCAGCATATATCATGATTTTATGCAGGCGAGCGGCAGCCGTTACATCATCGATAAATCTCCGCGGTACTACCATACTTACTCGGATTTTTGGATCAGTTATTTCCACACAGTAAGCGCATCATGCTCGTGCGCAATCCGCTTGATATTGCCGCTTCCTATAAGAAGGTTCATGCCGACAGCAGAAACCCGCATTGGATCGAGGAACTATTGTATGATGCAAGCTTTGATGTGAAAGCAGCGGATTTAACGGTCGGCTTATTCCGTTATGCAGAGTACTTCGCGGATTTTCATCCATTGACCTACCGTGTTTCCTATGAACGTTTGGTGGCGAATCCGCGCGAGCAGCTGAGCAAGCTGTGCAGCTTTATAGGCGTTCCTTATGAAGAAGGGATGGAGCAATACGGCTCCTACAAGCTGACGAACAAATCCGATTTGTTCTTCAGCATGGGGGTAGGCGACCCAGGTGTCGCTGTCAACGAAGCGCCGCATACGCGATCTGTCGGCACGTGGCTGGAAGTGCTGAGCAAACGGGAAGTGGAGTCGTTGTGCCGCGCGCTTGGTGCGCAATATTTTTACGATCACGGGTATTCCGCACAATTGGAGGCGGCGGAGCGATTCACCGGTGTTCGCTTCGAGCGTTCTCCAGATTTGGAACTGATCGAAAGGCGTCGCAAGCAATTTATCGAGCTGACCGGGTGCAAGTGGACGCCTCACTACCGGATGAGCGCGGGGGATGAAGTGACAGGCAGCGGCGGCTTAGCGTTTAGCGCCGCCGATCTGCCGGAGGCCGGTAAATTGTGTATCGCAGGTGACCGTTCGCAAGAGCGGTCTGTTGAGGAAAGCCGCGCTGATGACAGGCTGCAGCTGGAAATAACATTGCGCGCCGCCGAGCACAGATTGCAGCACGCATATGTGGAGCGGGATCGCGTCTTAGAGCAATACAGACAGCTGCAAGCGAAGGTGGAGCGCGTGAAAGCATGGATTCCGTTCAGTCGGAGCCTTAGCAAATGGACGAGTGCGCGTCTAGGAGAAGGCGGGAAAGAAACGTGAGTGCGATCGTAGGCGTTATGCAGCTGCAATTACAGGAAGATGGAGCAGTGCGAGCAAACGGTACTGCCATGATGCACGCTTTGTCTTCGTGTAAAGCCGATCACATGCATACATGGTGCAACGGTCGAATTTATTTCGGCTGTTACCATCAATGGGTAACGGAGCAAGCAGCTTCAGAGCTGATTCCGTACGTTGACAAGGAGCGGAGACTGGTTGTTTGCGCAGATGTGATTTTGGATTATCGAGAGCAATTGATGGATCAGCTCGGCGTATCACCAGAGGAAAGAGGCCGTCTCGGTGACGCCCAGCTGCTCGCGCTAGCTTACGCAAGATGGGGAGAAGGCTGCGTGCAATATTTGCTCGGTGATTATGCATTCATCATATGGGATGAGCGCAAGAGTCAGCTGTTCGGCGCAAGAGACTTGTGCGGCAATCGCACGCTGTATTACACGCAAACAGATCAGCGGATATACTTAAGCACGACGATCGGCCCGCTGCTGATGCAGGAAGATGTGAGGAAGGAGCTGGAACTCCAATGGCTCGCCGAGTATTTGACAATCACCGGGATGCATGAATGTACGGATGCCAGATTGACGCCGTATCGACACATTTATCATCTGCCACCCGCTCACAGCTTCACTGTCATGGACGGCCAGCTCTCTTTGCGCCAATACGGCACGATCACACCGCAAGAGCCGCTACAGCTGCCTTCTGACGAAGCGTATGAGGAAGCATTTCGCGACGATTGTCAGCAAGGCGGTATCTACACGGCTGCATGCGAGGAAGAAGGTCGGAGCTACGCTCAGCGGGGGGCTTGATTCCGGCACCGTTGTCAGCTTTGCTGCGCGAGAGCTGGCGCGAGCCGGGAAGAAGCTTCATACGTTCAGCTTTGTCCCATGCGAAGGCTTCCAAGATTGGACGAATCGCCGTCTAATTGCCGATGAACGGCCTTACATTCGAGCTACGACTCAGTTTGTCGGCAATGTGGAGGACCATTATTTCAGCTTCCCTGATCAGCATGCGCTGACCAATACGGACGATCTTCTCAACATCCTAGAAGCCCCTTACAAATTTTTTGGCGGCATTTACTGGATCAAAGGAATTTACGAGGAGGCGGCCCGACGTGATGTTGGAGTGCTGTTAACGGGGGGCAGAGGCAACTTTACAATTTCCTGGGGGCCTGCTCTGGATTATTATGCCACCTTGCTGAAGCAATTTCGCTGGCTGCGCTTGCTTCGTGAATTGCGGCAATACAGCAGCCGCATGCAGGTTGGCCGGCAGAAGCTTTTATCGGTGGTGAGCCGCAAAGCTTTTCCAGCTGTATACGGTCTGCTTAGCCGTGATGCGGAGCTTACCCCAAGCTTAATCCACGAGGAGCTTGCCCGCCGAACCGGTGTACTGGAGCGCAAGGGGGAATTAGAGCAGTCATTCGATGTGCTGGCATTAAATTCGTTCGAAGAGCGAATGCGAAGGTTTAACAATTTGGCGAATGCCAACAAAAGCGGCGCAGTAGCGACGAAAATGTCACTCAAATACGGCGTTTGGGAACGCGATCCTACGTTTGATGCGAATGTTGTCCGCTTTTGCCTTGCCGTACCGGCGGAGCAATACGTTAGAGACGGCATGGATCGGGCGCTTGTCAGACGTTCGATGCGCGGTTTGCTGCCTGATGATGTCTTGATGAACCAGACCGTGCGCGGCGTGCAAGCAGCAGATTGGGTGAGCAGACTACAGCCGATTTGGCCGCAGGTTATAGGTGAATTGGATCAAATGTGCTCGGATTCAGCCATTGACGGGTTGCTGAATGTTACCTATATCAAGTCTGCAACAGATAAGTTTCGACATCTAATAAAGCCTGAACATGCCTTCGATCCAGACATGCAATATTTGATTCGCAGCATAATCGTGTATCGATACTTAAAAAATTGGCGTAAGGTCATTTGAAAGGAGGTGATAAGATGGAAAGACAACAGAAACTCGAATGGGTAGAGCCGAAGCTGGAAGTCTTGGATGTGAGCAAGACGATGGCAGGGACTGGATACAGACAAATCGATTGGATCACGACGCACGACGCGGATATGTATGATCCAAGCTGACACCCGCATGAATAAGCAAATGTTTTTTCGTCTTCATCACACCGGCCCTTATACGGTTTGCGATGTATAAGGGCTCCTTCATATCCATGGAACGGGGGAATCAAACGGTGCGTCTCGCAGCGGAACAAGCGATCATGTATGAGGCCTTCGGCCTTCGAATTCGCAGCGAAATGGATCTTCCAGAGCTTGCTGAGGCTATGCAGTCAGACCTTGCGCCAGACATCGTGATCCGACTCGGGGAGAGCACAGAAGCGTTGGAGTCTTATGATCATACTTTTATTTTGGATGGCAAGCTGTTTGTCAATATTCGGAATACGGCCTTATATTGTATCGATAACGGTCATTCCATTACGATCACACCGGCCGCAGGAGCAATGCCGAGCAAGGTGCGGCTTTATTTGCTCGGCTCATGTATGGGGGCTATCCTTATGCAGCGCGGCATCTTCCCCTTGCATGGCAGCGCTGTTGTCCTGCATGGCAAAGCCTATGTAATGATCGGGGAATCCGGTGCGGGGAAGTCCACACTGGCTGCCGCATTGCGCGCTCAAGGGGGGACGTTGTTAAGCGATGATGTGGTCGCTGTAACGTTCGATTCAGACAACAAGCCGCTTGTTGCCGCTTCGTATCCACAGCAGAAGCTATGGCATGAAAGCTTGCTACGCTTTGACCTCAATCCGAATGATTACCGCAGCGTCTTGCCTAATGAAGCCAAGTATGCTGTTCCCGTTGCGGAAGGGTGGCATTCTGGATGCGTACCGCTTGGCGGCATATATGAGTTGCAGAAGACCGATCGGGTAGATAGGGCAGAGATTCGGCCTGTGAAGAAGCTAGAACAGCTTCACCTGATTTTATACCATACGTATCGGCATTCGCTAATTAAACGGATGAATTTAACGGAATGGCAGTTTGCAACAGCAGCTTCGATGCTGCGTTCCGTAAAGGTGAAGCGGCTGTTCCGACCAGCCCATCGGTTTACTGCGGATGAGCTCGCATTGGCAATCATACTCGATAGTAAGGAGGACAACTGAAGATGAGAGAGGGCAACATTTCCATGGATGCAGGCTGGATTAGAGCGGAAGGTAACTTTGTGAGCGATATGGACGGCGAGAAGGTCATGTTAAGTGTGAGAACAGGTAAATATTATAATCTCGGCATCGTCGGAGGCAGGATATGGGAATTGTTGGAGCGCCCGATCACAGGGGCTGCTATCGTCCAACAATTGCTGACTGAATTCAGCGTGGAGCATGAGGCATGCTTGCAGCAGGTGCAAGTGTTCTTAAAACAATTGTACGACGAACAATTGATTGAACCCGCAGCCAGCGAGCTTGCCATCAGCGAAAGGGATCAAACCTGTATCGGTGTGACTGAGCGTTGAGACAGTTGCGGAGGAAAATCAAGCATTATCGCTCACTGCCCGTACAATTGCGCCACATGATGTGGGAAGCATTCATTTGTTTGGCGTGGGCGCGTCTATTAAAGCTGCTCCCTTTTGCGAAGATCGCGCCGTCATTAGGTTCGTATATGGAAGAAACAGAAGCTTCGCACGAAGCTCGTCATCATCAGACGATCCGTGATGTCGCGCAGGCCATACATACGATGAGCCGTTACACGTTGTGGGAAAGTCAGTGCTTGGTTCAAGCGATAGCGGCTCAGAAAATGCTGACCAGAAGGGGAATTGCAAGCACCTTATATTTGGGAACCGCCAAGGGAGAGCAGGGGCAACTGACTGCCCATGCTTGGCTTCGCAGCGGCGATGTGTATGTAACTGGTGCCCAGGGAATGCACAGGTTTGTCGTCGTAAGCAAATTTGCCAAGCGGTTGGAAACGAAGGAGAAATCGAGGGAGAACGTTTATGGATGACAATACGATCTTGGACTTGCAGTCTTTTCCGAATGAGCTTCGTTTATTGCTTGCGATTTTGAGCTTGGAAGCACATCCAGCAGTGAAGGATGAGATCAAGGAAAGGGCAAAAACAGCAGATTGGCTAACGTTTTTGGATTATGCAAGGCATCACCGAGTATATTCGTTGGTGTATCACAAGCTGAAATCCAATCGGCTTATTGCAATCCCGCCCAATATTGAGCAGGCTTTGGCACAGGATTACCGTAAGAATGCCTTCAAGATGCTGCAGCTTGCTGGACAGTTAGATGAGCTGTGCCGCGCTTTTCATCAAGCTGGGATTCGCGTGCTCGTCCTTAAAGGCCCTACGCTTGCTTTGGAATTATATCAGGATTTGTCCATGCGGACATCTAAAGATCTGGACTTGCTGATTGCAATCGAAGATTTGGAACAAGCGGAGCAGCTGATGGCTAAGCTCGGATTTGTTGTGAAAACGCCGGTTCCTCGTATATTTAATGATTGGAAGTGGCGTGCACATCATCAAGCTTACTATCATCCAGAGAAGCAAGTACAAGTAGAGATTCATTGGAGAATGCAGCCAAACTTTAGTCAGGAGCCGTCCTTTGATGAATTGTGGGAAAGACGGATGCAAAGCTCCCCTGAGCTGAAATTCGTCTACAGTTTGTCTAGAGCTGATTTGTTCGTTTATTTATGCCTCCACGGAGCCAGGCATGGCTGGTTTCGCCTGCGCTGGGTACTGGATATCAGTTTGCTCGTCAGCCAAATCTCACAATCTGAGTATTCGACCATATTGACCTTAAGCAAATCTTCACAATCCTTACCGATGATCGGCCAAGGTTTCATTCTTGCTCATGAACTATTGCACGCGCCGCTTCCTGACGCTTGCCGGCAGTTCATGGAGCAACGATTGTCGAGGCGATATGCTCGGGTTGCGGCCATATTTATTCGGGAAAAAGTGCAGCTGCATCCGCTTCCCAAGACCCCACGGCTAAGAAGGCTGTATCGCCGATATTTAAGGAATCTCAAGTCCCCTAGACAAAAAATACGTTATTATTTTTCTGCCTTATATCCGAATTCATGGGATGCGCAGCAAGTTCCGCTGCCAAAGTTTTTGAATTTTTCATATGTCCTTCTGCGTCCTGTTTTTTGGTTATGCAGGCGTATGGGATGGATGCCGGACGTCAAGCATGATGGAATGGGAGCATAGTCGATGAAACCATTGGTCATTTTCATTAAGAAATTGCATGAATTTACTGGGCTTAGGATGTATCTGAATGTTACGGGCATGATTTTGATCGGTTTCTTTGAAGGCATCGGCGTCTATATGATCATTCCGCTCTTGGGATTTATCGGTTTAATAGATGTGGCCAGCAGCCAGCAGATTCCGTTATTTACAGCTGTAAATTTTCATTTTTTGCCGCAAGGCTGGGCGCTTCCGTTGGTTCTCATGTTGTACGTTTGCTTAATTGCAGCCGTAAGTTGGATGCAAAGAAATATGGCCATTATGAACACGCAAATCCAGCAAGGGTTTATACGCAGGCTGCGGACGGATACGTATCAGACGCTGCTTGAGGCAGGGTGGCAGTACTTTGTGTCGAGAAGAAAATCGGACTTTCAGCATGTGTTAACCGCTGAGCTGGCAAGGGTAAGCCAGGGCACGATGATCTTTTTGCAGCTGCTCTCGTCAACGATTTTCACCTTTATCCAGGTTCTCTTTGCCTTCTTGTTGTCTCCAATCTTGACGCTCACCGTATTAGGCTGTGGATTCGTCATCGCTCTGTTTGCCAAGCGCTTCGTCAAGCATGCCAAGACGCTAGGCGATCGCACAACAGTGCTCTCTCAAGATTATTTTGCAGGCATTACAGATCAATTGAATGGGATGAAAGAAATTAAGAGCAACATGTTGGAAGCCGTATATTACAACTGGTTTGATCGCTTGAATGCCAATATGGAGCGCAATCAGGTCAATTTCGTTAAGCTGCGTTCGAACACGCAGTTCTTATATCGTACCGCAGCGGCTGGGCTGATCGCCATTTTCGTCTATATGGCATTCGCTTGGATTCAGGTGCGTTCCGAGCATCTACTGTTGCTTGTTCTGATCTTCGCCCGCGTCTGGCCGCGCTTTACCTCAATTCAATCCAATATTGAGCAGCTTGTCTCCATGTTTCCGGCATTCCGCGAGCTGCTGAAGCTGCAGCGGGAGTCTGCCGAGGCCCGGGAGCTGTATGTGCAAGAAGGTTCGTTGCATACCACAAGTCCAATGTCCATCGAGCAAGGGATCGAGTGTCGGAATGTTTCCTTTCGCTACGACCCGTCCGATCGTGACTACGTGTTGCACAATATTCACTTGCGTATCCCAGCGTGCGCGATGACGGCGATCGTTGGTCATTCCGGCTCTGGCAAAAGCACGCTGATCGATCTCATCATGGGGCTTGTCCAACCGGAGAAGGGAAGTATCTTGATAGACGGCAGGCAGTTGGATTCTTGTATACTCGCATCTTATCGTGCTGCGATCAGTTACGTCTCCCAGGAGCCCTTTCTGTTCCATGCTAGTATTCGTGATAATTTAATGCTGGGCGTGAAGCACGTGACAGAGGAAGAAATGTGGAGAGCACTGCAAATGTCGGCAGCCGATGAGTTCGTAAGCCGAATGCCGCAAGGCTTGGACACGATTGTCGGGGACAGAGGAGTTCGTTTGTCTGGTGGCGAGCGGCAAAGAATCGTTCTTGCACGAGCGATTTTACGTAAGCCGAGTATATTGGTGCTGGATGAAGCAACAAGTAGCTTGGATATCGATCATGAGCGGAAAATTCAGCAAGCATTGGAAAATCTCAAAGGGAAGATGACGTTAATCGTCATTGCCCATCGTCTGTCCACGATTCGTGGTGCAGATCATGTCGTCGTCCTCGAGCAAGGGAAAATTGTTGAACAGGGCGATTTTAGTCAATTATCTAATCGTTCGCAAGGTCATTTTAGCAAAATATGGCATACACATACCAAAGAAATCCTCTGAAGGAATGGTGCGAATCGTTCACCCCTTTAACGATCGCTCTGCTCGTACAAACGCAATAAATCGTTTGGCCTCCTCCGGCGTCAATTCTCTGCCGTCAACGAGCAAAGAGAATCGTTCCAGAATCTTCTCATCCGAAAGCTCCAGACTTTCTGCAAACAATTGGATCTCCTTGTTTATCGTGGGGCGGGGATCCTCTGTCCTGCCGATCAAATAATCAACCGTCACCTCGAAAAAGTCTGCAATCTTGTTCAATGTCTCATAATCCGGAACCCTTCTGTTCTTCTCATAATGGGACAAGGCTGCTCGGGAAATATCCAAGTGTTTCGCGAGTTGTTCCTGTGTCAATTCATGTTGTTCCCGAAGCTCGGATATTCGTTGTCCGCAGTTCGTCATGGTTACCTCCTAGCATGTAAGCGAATGCAAGATGATTCGTTCATACAGAAAATCTATAAAACGACATTTTAAAAAAAATATGCTTGACATGGATACAAAATGTATCATAAATTATAGTTGTGAAGACTATGATACAAAATGTATCGTCTTTTGCGAGGTGTGTGAAGCAGTCATTCAATCGGTAAGACTTATCTTCATTATAGAACATTATGCTTTGATTTGCACAACACAATTTATGAAACCAAAGTAAAGAGCGGAGGATTCAGGATGGAGTCGATGGAGCTTAAAGATTACGGCAGAATATTAAAAAAAAGATGGCCGCTGATTACAGCGACCGTCTTACTCGTATGCACACTAGCTGCCGTATACAACTTTATGTATGTGCAGCCGGTCTACGTTGCTTCGACGAAATTAATCGTCAATAAATCCAATGTGAACGTGGGCGGATCGATCAACCGAGCATTAGCGAAATTAACGCAAATATTATGCTTATTAACACATACAAGGAAATTATACGCTCCACGGCAATTATGGATCAAGTCGCCAGTCAGCATCCTGAGTTCGGGCTGACCGCAGAGCAATTAATTCGCAGGGTGAATGTCAGTTCTGTCAATGACACGCAAGTGATGATTTTATCTGTAACCGACTCGGAATATGAAGCTGCGATGAACATTGTCAATGCCGTCGCCAAAGTATTCCAACAATCTATTCCTACCATTATGCAAGTGGACAATGTCACGATCTTGGATGAAGCGAAGCCTAAACATAACCCAACACCAATCGGTGTGAACCCAATGTTTAACATCGTCGTCAGTTTCATGGTCGCTTTAATGCTGTCAGTAGTCCTTAGTTTTCTGTTGGAATATTTGGACGACAAGCTCAGAAGTGAACGTGATGTGACCCATATGCTCGCTCTACCGACAATCGCCGCAATTCACACCATCTCCAAGAAAGATCTGCATGCTGGGTCGGCTAAGTCCATAGCAGGACAAGTAAAGGAGGTGCCTTATGCAACGCTCAACCAATAAAATTCCACTGATCATGGAGAAGAACCCCAGCTCTCCGCTAGCCGAATCATATAGGGTCTTGCGCACAAATTTAGATTTCATCACCGCAGAAAGCACGCTAAAGACGATCGCCGTAACTTCCACTCACCAGCAAGAAGGGAAGACGACGACTGCCGTTAACTTAGCTGTCGCACTCGCTCAAGCGCATCGAAAGGTACTGCTCATCGATGCGAATATGCGGCAACCATCTCTGCATCACGTCTTTGCAAAACCTCTACACCTTGGACTTTCCCGTGTTTTATCTGACCAATGCGACTTTCAGGAAGCAGTGGAAGGCACGCATATCGAATCCTTGTCGCTCCTGTCAGCAGGCGAGCAGCCACCCAATCCATCGGAATTATTGTCTTCGCAGCGACTGAGCAATTTGCTTGAGGAAGCAGGTTCCTTATACGACGTGGTGATCGTCGATTCGCCCTCCGTACTCCTTGCTACCGATGCGCAAATCGTGGCATCCAAATGTGATGGGGTGCTGCTTGTTGTGCACGCTGGGAAAGCAAAGAAACAAGCGGTGCAGCGGGCGAAGGAAGTCTTAATGAAAAGCAAAGCCAACATGCTTGGTGTCGTCTTAAATCATGTGAAAAAGCACAAAAAAAAGAGAGCACTTCGTGTACGATACAGGCTACGCCATAAATTAGCAACTAGGAATCTAAGCAAATTAGGATTGTACAGAAGCAATAAAACATTCAGCATTTAGATGATAGGAAAAATCTATAGGTGAACTAATATATATAGGTGATGTCTACTGCACCTTTATCATCGTAGGCACTCGGTCATGCTGTGGGTTGAAATAACCTTAGACGTGAATCGTCAAGGGTGTGACGTGAGGATAGGGTTAGATGCCCGCTTAAATGTTTGAGCTTTCGTTTGTAAGCAGATCAACTGAAGCAGACCATACAGCTGAAATATTTAAGCTTTCAAGAGATGATTATAGATCTGCAAGAGAACATATACATACAGGAGGGTTTCTGTCTTTGAAAACGGTGAGAAAAGCGATCATACCCGCAGCTGGATTAGGCACGAGATTTTTGCCAGCGACGAAAGCCATGCCGAAAGAAATGCTGCCGATCATGAATAAGCCGACGATTCAATATATCGTCGAAGAAGCAGTGGAATCGGGAATCGAAGATATCATCATCGTTACCGGCAAAGGAAAAAGAGCAATTGAAGATCATTTTGATCATGCATTTGAACTGGAAATTAATTTGGAAGAGAAAGGGAAGCTGAAGCTGCTAGAGGAAGTGCGGCGTCCCTCGTCAGTAGACATTCACTATATTAGACAGAAAGAGCCAAGGGGGCTCGGGCATGCGGTTTGGTGTGCGAGGACGATTCATCGGAGATGAACCGTTTGCTGTACTGCTTGGAGATGATATCGTCGTAGCGGAGAAGCCGTGTTTGAAACAATTGATTGAACAGTATGAGGATGACCTAGCTGCTCGATTATCGGTGTGCAGCCGGTAGCGGCGATAAAGAAACCGATCGATATGGCATCATCGATCCGCTGAAGAGAAGGGCGCCGTTACCAAGTGAAGAAATTTATCGAAAAACCAAAGCTAGGGGAAGCCCCTTCGAATCTGGCGATTATGGGCAGGCTACGTGCTAACTCCGGAAATATTCGACTATCTGTCCATCAAGAAATTGGTGCCGGCGGTGAAATTCAACTTGACGGATGCGATCCAAAAATTGAATCAAGCTCAGACGGTTTATGCTTATCATTTTAACGGCATCGATACGATGTCGGCGATAAACTTGGGTTTATTTTGACTACGCTTGACTTTGCGCTTCGCCATCATGAAATTCGCATCCCGCTGATGAAAGCAATGGAGGAAATGCTTAGTAAAGAAGCCATATCGAAAGCTATCGGGTAGGAGGAAAAATCATGCGTTCATCGAATGAGGCGAAAGCTTTGGATCGCAGTCAGGTGAACTCCGCGATTGCGGTATCGTCACTCCCTTCCCCGCATCCGTTACTATCACAGTGCGAAGAGAGCAACAGATATATTGGGTGCGATCTTCGGGATCATCATTAGTCTGCCTGTTGTATTGCTTATCATGTTGCTAATCAAATTAGACGATCCGAAAAGCTCCCGTCATATTCACGCAAATTCGTATCGTCAAGCATGGCAAACCGTTTAAAATATAGAAATTTCGCTCGACGGTGCAGCATGCTGAATCGATGTTAGGCGAGCTGCTTGACAAAAATGGAGTGAGCGGTGCGATGTTTAAAATGAAAAATGATCCACGGGTGACACGAATCGGGAAGATTCTTCGCAAAACAAGTTGGACGAATCGCTCTTAGCTATGGAATGTGCTGAAGGGAGATATGAGCTTGGTGGACCTAGACCGGCGCTGCCAAGAGAGGTTGAGCACATACGGCTTACCAGTGCAAGCGGTTAGAGGTGATTCCTGCAGCTGCACCGGTTTATGGCAAGTTAGTGCCCGAAGCAGTGTCGGATTTGAAAAATGCTGGAGTCTACATGGAATATATCAAAAACCGCAGCATGGTGTATGATCTTAAAATTATTTTGAAAACAGTAAAAGTATTGTTCGGTTCAAAAAATGCATTTTAGAAGGTGAACATCTTGCTTCCTGCGCAAATTTATATTAACGGAAAATCTAACACAGCGCGTAACAGGTGTGCAGCGCTATGCCTACGAGTTGGTGAAGCACTGGGATCAGCTCATCAGTCAAGGGGAAATGAGCAGCAAGCTGCAGATCACGATTTTAGCGCCCAAACATACGAGTGTGAACCTGCCGCTGAAGCACATCGCGCTAAAGAAAGTAGGAGCTTTGTCAGGGAGCTTATGGGAACAATTAGAGCTTCCGTTTTATTGGCGGAAAGGGCTGCTGCTTAATTTATGCAATGCAGCCCCATTGTTACGCAAAAATCAAATCGTAACGATTCACGATATGTCCGTATTTTTGCAAGCCAATACGTATTCTTTTGCATTTCAGACATGGTATCGATTGATGCTGTCGATTCTGAGCAGGCGGGTTAAGAAAGTGATCACCGTTCTCGATTTTTCATTATCCGAAATCGAAAAGTATTGCAAAACGGAGCGAGGCAAATGCGCCGTGATCTATCATGGCAAAGAGCATGTATTTGAGGTGCAGCCGGACCCCAGTATATTGCAAAGGCACGAGCTTCAGCCCTTTCGGGACGAACTAGCTGTAAGCAGCGTCAATCCGAACAAAAATTTTCAATTAATTGCCGAGCGATCGAGCTACTGGGAGAGAGCGAGATTGAAGTCGTGATTGCCGGAGGAATGCTAAGTAAAGTGTTCAATGGACGAATCAATCTGAGCTCCCGAAAAAATATCAAGTACGTAGGTTATGTTTCGGATGAGGAATTGCGTGCATTATATGAGCATGCGGGATGCTTTGTTTACCCTTCCTTTTATGAAGGGTTTGGCTTTCCACCGTTGGAAGCGATGTCGCTCGGGTGTCCGGTTATCGTAGCGAATACCTCCTCATTACCTGAAGTATGTCAAGACGCTGCCATATACATCAATCCTGATCAGCCGATGGAATTGGCCAAAAGCATCGAGAAGATCATGACAGATCAAAGTTCGCGGGAGATGCTTGTGCGCAAAGGATTGAAAAATGCGAGCCGCTTCTCTTGGAATCTTTGTGCGAAACAAACATTTCAGTTGGTGGAGGAGGAAGCAATGTGAAGGTTGCCATCGTACACGATTGGCTCGTAACTTATGCAGGCGCCGAAAGGGTGCTCGAGCAAATATTAAATGTATTTCCGCATGCTGATCTTTACAGCACGGTTTGTTTTCTGGAGGAGAAGGACAGAACGTTTCTCCAGCATAAAGAAGTACATACAACATTCATTCAGAAATTGCCCTTCGCAAAAAGCAAATATCGTAATTATTTGCCATTTATGCCTTTGGCGATTGAGCAGCTTGACCTTTCAGCGTACGATCTTGTTATTTCCAGCTCTTACGCTGTGGCGAAGGGAGTCATCACCGGTCCGGATCAAATTCATATCTCGTATGTTCATTCGCCGATCCGCTATGCTTGGGATTTGCAGCATCAATATTTGCAGGAATCCAATCTGCATAAAGGGCTGCGCGGATTGCTTGTCAGATGGATGCTGAAGAACATCCGGCAATGGGACTATCGCACGGCGAACGGGGTGGATCACTTTATCGCGAACTCGCATTTTATCGCGCGGCGAATTTGGAAGGTATATCGGCGCGAATCAGAGGTGATCTATCCACCGGTCAATGTCCGTGCATTTGAAGGCCGTGGACAGAAAGATGATTTGTATTTGACCGCATCCAGACTCGTTCCTTACAAGAGAATCGATCTGATTGTAGAAGCGTTTGCTAGAATGCCGGATAAACAGCTCGTTGTCATCGGCGACGGGCCGGAATGGAAAAAATTAAAGGCTATGGCAGGAAGCAATGTTATACTCATGGGCTACCAATCATTCGAAGTGTTAAAGGATTACATGCAAAGAGCAAAAGCATTCATCTTTGCCGCGGAAGAGGACTTCGGCATCGTTCCGGTCGAAGCGCAGGCCTCTGGGACCCCTGTGATTGCGTATGGAAAAGGTGGTGCCCTGGAAACCATTCACGGACTAGAGCATAAGGAGCCGACAGGGGTGTTCTTCCATGAGCAAACAGCGGAGGCCATCGTTGAAGCCGTTCATACGTTCGAGCAGCATGCGCATATCATTCATCCGGATCATTGCCGGAACATGGCGCAAGCATTTTCTGAAGAAAGATTCAGAAAGCAATTTTATGATTCGGTTGTCCGCCTCGTACACCATTTTCAAACACGTAATAAGCAGCTGCTCGCCAATGAGGTGATGCGAAACCATCTGCATGAGACGGATTTAACAATGATCGAGAATTAGGGTGAATGAATGATGAAGATTGTTTTTGCCAGTCATACTAATTTATCGAACACATTCAAAGTGGGTAGTCATCATCTTGCTTATCAATTGGCGAACAGAGGACATGAAGTATTACATATTTCCACGCCAGTATCGCTGTTTCACTTCCTTAAACTGAAGGATCGCGATATGAAACAGCGCTTATATGATGCGATTCGGGGCCCGAGGCAAGTGGCCAAGGGACTGTACGAATATATACCGTTTGCTGTTTTTTCCCGCCATGTCGATCACAGAAAAGCTAATGGCGAATGACATGAACGTCATGCTTCGTACGATTCCGTCCATCAGGAAACTGCTAAAGAAAATAGATTTTGTTGAAGCTGATGCGCTCATTATTGATCAACCGAGCTTTATGAGTTTATGGAAATATATTAAGTCTGAGCAAGTCATTTACAGACCGACTGACCTATACCACAACATGAAGCACAATGGCGACATCATTACGAAGATTGAGGAGAAAATTGTTGCAGCCTCGCAAGCTGTTGTCGCGACTTCTCATCCTGTTGGTGCTTACATTCAAAGCATTAATCGGACCAATGTTCCTATACATATCATCGCAAACGGTGTCGATATCGATGCCTTTCCATATGATCCTCGTGCTGAGCTGCCGCAAGACATGGTTCATCTCCCGTCACCGAGAGCGATCTATGTCGGCAGTCTTGACGAGCGATTTGGCAAAGACGCCGTGAAGCATATCGCGGAAACATTTCCTAATTTAACGATTGTCATCATTGGCCCGTATACGAAAACGGTGCGAGATTACTTTGTTTCCTCGCCGAACATTCACTTGTTAGGAAGGAAGCCTTACGACGAGATTAGCAAGTATTTGAATCATAGCGACATCGCGATCTTGCCGCTGAGTGATCAGCCTTCCAACAAAGGCAGAAGTCCGATGAAAATTTATGAGTATATGTCCACAGGCTTGCCAGTCGTTGCCTCCTGGACGCCGGAGTTGGCGGCGAGAGAAGATCCGTATGTATATCTAGGCAAGGATTCATTCGCACTTGCGAACCACATTCAGCACTTATTAGATCATCCTTACACGGTGAATAAGAGGCGAGAAGTGTCCCTGTATGCACAGCAATTTAGTTGGTCCACTAAAGGCATAGAACTCGAGAAACTCTTAAGGAGCCTGCAAGATGTTTCATAAACGTGTTTCCATCTGGTGGCTAAACCCGGCCGTTATTTTTACATGCATCTTTGGCTTTACGATACTCGGATCAGTTACGGTATCCGAGCAATTATTTACCGATTATTTCGCTGTACCGAAATATATAACGGGGGAATATCTACTTCTTGCGATCGTGACATGCGCATGTTTTCTGGCTGGCTGTTGCATGACCATGCTGATCTTAAAACCGCTTGCTATTGATCATCGGCTTGGAGAGAAGCTTACCGATCATAAACCATTTCTAGCGACTGTCGTAAATATTTTATTCCTATTCACGCTGTTCGGCTATCTCATCTGGTTTTACTTCATGATCCTTAATGGCATTCCACTCTCCCTATTTATAGATGTGATCACGGGCCAGCCGAAAGCGATCTTTCAAATGAAAGAGTATGTGACCAAAGTATCGGGGATTACGTCGTTCACCAACTTTGGCATTCCATTTGTGACGGTCGCATATGTTTACAATCGCCTCATGGGCACAAAAAAATATTGGGGATGGATTTTGATCGTCACGTTTTTGGCTTCATTAAGAGCCATTTTCTTTACGGAAAGGATCGCCTTGCTGGAAATCGTCATCCCTCTCTCTATTCTTTATGTATTTTTCAGATTGCGGGAAAAACGAAAGCACAACTGGCTTCATTTCATCCCTGTCGTCGGCGTCATCGCGGTGATCACCTTGTTCGGTGTGGGAGAATATTTTCGCTCTTGGTTAGGGTACTACGAATATCGGTATGACTCCTATTTGGAATTTAGCTTAATGAGAATGTTCGGGTACTATCTCACTTCCTTTAACACCGGAATCTTATACCTTTCGACGACAGGATTTGGCGAACTGCCATTTCCGTACTACACGATCAATTGGATGTGGGAATTTCCGCTGATCGGCGAAGGGCGCTATTCATCTTTGTTTTACTTTCATCCTAGTGCCAATTTTAATAATATTTTGCGCACGCTGGGAAATCCGGAATTTAACAATCCTTCCGGTCTATTTCTGCCGTTTCATGACTTAGGTCTATATGGTGCACTTGTTTATTGGTTCTTGATTGGAGCGACTACCGGATTCATTTATTCCATGTTTACGAAAGGGTATTTGTTGGGATTATTTCTATATCCCATTTGGGTATTTGGCATTTTGGAAATCCCGAGATATCTCTATTTTGCGACAGGAAGGTTTTTTCCGATCTGGTTTTCGTTATTAGCCATACTGCTGTTCATGGTATGGCGCAAAAAGGTGTTTCCACGACCATCGCTACCTGCTGCGGCGGTTGCAAGCATACACCATAGCCGTTAACAGATGATTCTATCTGTGGTTAATCATTGGGCTATTTACAACCTGTAGGGGAGTTATGAAGTTGGCTAATCATTTGAAAGAGGTGGCTCTTAAGGGTGCTGGCATAACCGCATATTCGGTAGGGGCCATCACGATTTTGCAAATCGTTCAGACGGCCATGCTTGGGCGAATGCTGGGGCCAGAAACGTTCGGCTTGATCGCTCTACTCACATTGATGATCGAATTCGTTCAATTATTCAGTTCCACGATTCACGAAGTCATTATTCAAAGAGGAAACCCCTCTCGAAGCAAGAGCTATGAGTCTGTTTTGGTTTATGGTTTTCTTTTCGCTGCTCATGATGCTGATCGTCAACTTGTTAGCGATATTCATCCGGAAGGGACATTGCTTTATGCGGTCAAACCGTTGATTCCAGCGATTTCGACCTTATTTTTTGCTCGCTGCAATCGCCTCACAAATCGAATCGTTAACGTTAAAAGCTTTGCAATTTCACATCAGCAGTCATGTGAATGTTGTTGCGACATTATTATTTGTATGCATCTCCTTGGGAGGTGCATTTTTTCTAGACGACGGCGTCTGGCTTATGTCATCGGACAATTGGCATTTCTATTCGTCGAAACACATCTTAGCTTTTGATCCATGGTATGAAGCATCAAATGATCCCGACGTTTCATTTTCGTATGAGATTTGAAAGATTATCTCGGCTTTGGCTTTTACAGGTTGGGAGCATCCGTAGTGAACTACTTTAATGCGAGGAATGATCAAATGATCGTCGCGGTGTTGTTTGGACACACATTCTCAGCTTCTTTGCGATGGCGAATAAAATTGTTCTACAGCCGATTTTGAAGATCAACCCGATCATTATGAAATCTCGTTCCCGAATCTTTTCCAATCTAAACGACAATGAGGCAACGATTAAGACGAGGGTATCTCTACATGCTGAAGCTGCTGACTATCAGCATATCGCCTGTCCTGATCGGCATGGCGGTTATCGCTCCCACAGCAGTTCCGTTACTATTAGGGGACCGCTTAAGCGACTTCTGTGCCGCTCATTCAAATGTTAGCAGCTTACGCCTTCATCCGTTCCATGAACAATTCCAACAATAGCTTGATCCTTGCTGCTGGCAAAGCAAAAATTTCTACATTATATTGGAATATCCTTATCGCTGGCGTGAGCTTTCCAGCCATGTATTTCATTGGTGGATCGACCAGTCACGTGTATTCCATCGCGTTAGTCTTGATTGGCGTACATGCCATGTTTGTCATCATCTTCCGCACAAGTTTATGGTGTGCAAATTAATCGGTACGAACTATGATCGGGTACTTCCAGCATCCATCGGCTTTCCATTGTTGCCGTCTGTCTTCATGGGGCTCCTCACTTATCTTCTTGGGCAACTCATATCCATCCATTAGCAATGATGCCAGCATGGTCGTGCCAAGCGATCTTTGGCGTCTCGGTGTATATGGTGTTCATCATGTTGCTACAAAAGCCATTATGGCAAGATGTGATGCAAACCTTGCGCGTAACAAGAGAAGAAGTAGCTCGGAACCATCATTATGAAACTAGAAATGAAACTAGAAGCTTCATAGATAAACGGGCAAAATAACAGAAATTGTATTCGAAATTGATCTAGAGGTGAACGCGAATGGACATTCATAGCCCCCCAATATTAGTGACCGGTTCTCATCGGAACGGATCTACTTTTATCGGTCGAGTTATCCCTTCATCCGCAACTAGGTTATATATTTGAGCCGTTTAACATCCGTCATGGCATTGAGGGGATGGACAAAACAATTTATTTATATCAAAGAAGGAATGGCCGATGAAGAAAAATATGCGTATTTAGTAGAACAGATTTTGACAGGCAAAGCAAAGTATAAAAGCACATACTCCGCTGATGAAGATTCCATCTTGAAATCCGTCGGCAAGAAATAGCCTTGAAAGCGGAACCAATTATTTATACCTGAAAACAAACTACAATCCCAAGGTGAAAAGATTGCTCATTAAGGGATACCGATTGCCTGCATGTCGAGCGAATGGTTTCATCAAAAATTCGGGATGAACGTCGTCGTCATTATGCGGCATCCTGCAGCCTTCGTAAGCAGTATCAAACGATTAAATTGGGGTTCATCGCCCCAACGGATTTTATGAATCAGGAGCATCTGGTCAAGGATCATCTGCATCCTTACTTGGCGGGAATCGATGAGGAAAAATTAAGTGTAGTCGAGCGGCTGTCCATTATCTGGAATTGCATTCATTCGGTCCTGTTAACTTATGTTGAACGAAATCCTGCGATGATCATGGTCAGACACGAGGATGTCTCCATGAATCCGATCGCTGAATTCAGAAAGTTATATGAGGCACTCGACATTGAATTCACACCGCATATCGAAAGGAAACTGAAGAAATTCACGAATCCAGACAATCCTGTAGATCCGACGAATAATGATGTTCATGTCCTGAAGAGAAATAGCAAAGATAACGCAACTCGCTGGAAATCCCTACTTACCGATTATGAGATCGGACAGATCAAAGAAATGACCAAACCAGTAGCAGAGCAAATTTACAGTGAAAGCGAGTGGTAACCTCAGTCGCGATTTATGAGGTGAGAGCTTGAAAATTACGCAATAAGGAAGGATAGGTACGTATGGAAAAGAGCGCTTCGAACGTCGTATGGCATCCGAGCAAAGTAACGAAAGAGGACAGGCAAAGGTTGAATCGTCACGGCAGCTGCGTGCTTTGGTTTACCGGATTGTCAGGGGCCGGGAAATCAACACTAGCGAATGAAGTAGAGAACGAACTGTTCAGCAAACACATTCGCTCTTATGTATTGGACGGGGACAATATTCGTCATGGACTGAATCGAAATCTCGGTTTCGGGCCGGAAGACCGCAAGGAAAACATTCGACGCATCGGAGAAGTGTCCAAATTGTTTGTCGACGCAGGGTTGTTCGTGCTTACGGCATTTATTTCGCCATATCGGGAAGATCGCGATGAAGTGCGGGCCATGTTCGGCGAGAAAGAGTTTATTGAAATCTATGTAAAATGCAGTCTTGAAGAATGTGAAAGACGAGATCCTAAGGGACTTTATAAAAAAGCAAAAGCAGGGGAGATCGAGCAATTTACCGGCATATCAGCTCCATACGAGCCGCCAGTAAATCCAGAGCTTGTCGTGGAAAGCGATAAATATTCTTTGGAGCAATGTGTGTTTCAGGTAGTCAAGTACTTGATCGATCATGAATATTTGCCGAGAGAATATCAATTCACGCAATCGGTAATTTAACATTTACGAGGAGTGGATACGATGCGATTAACCGTTATCGGTACAGGGTATGTAGGGCTAGTATCTGGCGTATGCTTCTCACAATTAGGAAACCATGTGACGTGCGTGGATAAGGACCGTGAGAAAATCGAAAGACTGAAACGAGGAGAAGTGCCGATCTATGAGCCCGGCTTAGAGCCACTAATTCAAAAAAATACGGCCGAAGAACGTCTATGGTTTACTACTGATCTCTCCGCTTCCGTGAAGGATGCGGAGTTTATTATTATTGCCGTTGGCACCCCGCAGGCTGCTAATGGTGAAGCCGATCTTCAGTACATCGAACAGGCTGCGCGGGACATTGCCATGGCTATGAATGGCTACAAGGTCATCATGACCAAAAGCACTGTTCCGGTCGGTACCAATGAAAAAATCAAGCAGATCATCTCCTCCATCACGAAGCAGCCTTTCGATATCGTATCGGTACCGGAATTTTTGCGTGAGGGTACAGCTGTCCACGATACGATGCACCCCGACCGCATCGTCATCGGCGCGGAAAATCGGGTGTCAGCCGAAGCTGCGACTTCCCTGCACCGGCCGCTGACGAGCAACATATTCGTTACCGACATTCGGAGTGCGGAAATGATTAAGTATGCGTCCAATGCTTTCCTGGCGACCAAGATCTCCTTCATCAATGAAATTGCGAATATATGCGAGAAAGTAGGCGCAGATGTGACTAGCGTCGCGCGTGGGATGGGATTAGATAAACGAATTGGCCATTCCTTCTTAAATGCCGGCATCGGATACGGCGGATCATGCTTTCCTAAGGATACGAAAGCGTTGATCCAATTAGCAGGCAATGTCGAATATGATTTTAAATTGTTGCGCTCCGTCGTGGAGGTTAACCAGAAGCAGAGATTTCACATCATCGACAAACTCATCCACACATTAGGCTCATTAACGAACAAGACGATTGGCATATGGGGCTTGTCCTTTAAGCCGAATACTGATGATGTACGGGAGGCTCCTTCCTTGGAAATCGTGCCGGCACTTTTGGATTTGGGCGCCCATGTCAAAGTCTTCGATCCGATTGCGACGGATAACTTTTTCACCTATATGCAAAGCCATCCTTCCCTTATCCGCTGTAATAGTGCAGAGGAAGCAGCGGAAGGTTGTGATGCGGTCTGCTTGTTAACGGAATGGGATGTATTCAAACAATTAGACCTACGGAAAATCGAGAGAGAGATGAAAGACGCGATCCTAATAGACGGGCGAAATGTGTTCACGGCTCAGGACATAGAAGGAACTGAGTTTTACTATTATTCAGTCGGTCGTCCGGTCATGAGCAATCTTCAATTGCGTGAATGGAGTTATCTAAATATCGGTTGATTGATTGCCTATAATTACAAAAGATAAGGAGCGGATTTTATGAAACTCATCCTGCTATCCGGCGGCTCAGGCAAAAGACTATGGCCGCTTTCTAACGATGCTCGTTCTAAGCAATTTTTGAAGGTGCTGCCGGCAGCCGATCAAGAACCGGAATCCATGGTGCAAAGAGTCTGGCGCCAACTGGCACAGGCTGGACTACAAGAGGATGCTTATATCTCTACAGGTAAGAGTCAAGTCGAAGCATTGCAGAATCAGCTTGGCCCAGAGGTTCCTATGATCGTCGAACCGGAGCGTCGCGATACGTTTCCCGCAATCGCACTAGCTGCCTCCTATTTGTACTCTGTCATGGAGGTTCCACTGGAAGAAGTGATCGTCGTGCTTCCCGTTGATCCATATGTGGAAGCACAATTCTTTACACAGATTATCGCGATGGAACAATTGCTTCAGTATTCTCGCGCCGAACTAGCGTTAATGGGGGTTAAGCCGACACATCCTGCAGAAAAATATGGCTACATCGTGCCGCGGACGAGAGAAAGCTTAACCGAGCAAGAAAAACCATATCTTCATGTCAGTCATTTTGTGGAGAAGCCTCGCAAGGACGAAGCGGAGCATTTAATTGCAATGGGAGCGCTTTGGAACTGCGGGGTTTTTGCATTCAAGCTGGAGATGCTCATCGATTTGCTTATTGAGAAGCAATGGCCTGTCTCATACAACCAGCTACTCACCGATTACCATCGGTTGCCGAAGATTAGCTTCGATTACGAAGTCGTAGAAAAATCCAATCACTTGGTCGCCTTGCCATACGAAGGGGAGTGGAAAGATCTAGGGACATGGAATACGTTAACGGAAGAGATGGCGAAGCAGCAAATCGGTAAGGGGATTATCACAGAGGATTGCCATAATACCCATTTGATTAATGAACTGGACATTCCCGTAGCTTTGACCGGATTGCAGGATACGATCGTAGCCGCCAGTCCAGATGGGATTCTAGTATCTAGCAAGGAGGCTTCTCCCAGAATCAAAGATGTGGTGAACCAGTTCAAGCAGCGGCCGATGTATGAGGAAAGGCGCTGGGGCTGGTACAAAGTGCTGGACTTCGGCATTACACCTGAGGGCAATCAGGTTCTGACCAAGCGTATATGCATCTTTGCTGGTCAGCATCTCAGCTACCAGAAGCATGCGAAGAGAGCTGAAACGTGGACGATTATATCGGGCAGTGGACAATTCATCATGAACGAACGTTTGCTCTTCGTCAGCGCCGGAGATGTGCTACAAATTCCGCTCGGTGCCAGACATAGCATACGTGCTGAGCAAAGTCTGGAGATCATCGAGGTTCAACAGGGCAGTGAATTAGTGGAAGACGATATCGAACGGTTGACGTTTTCCTGGGACGAGATCTTACAAATGTGCGAAGCTCGTTTGCAAGCTTAATCGACGAAAAAATGCAGAATTGTTCAATTCTCCAGTGAGCTTTCATATATTTGGTGAGTCGGGAGAGGAGGGTGACGATGTCAAACGGTAAGATTCAACTGGAGATTGGCCTTATCCTGCAATGTATGGACATCGATGAAGAGAAATGGCAAACACGACAAGTGCACACCGATCAAGACCATCAACAAGAACCCGAAAGTGATGTTCAGCTCGAAAATAATGATACATATTGTATCGGACATGACGGTATAATGGGTAACAAAAAGGAGTGATGCACGAGTAGTTAGAAAAACGAATACGCGAAGTGGATGCGTATGAGAGGAGGATGTGTGATGTTGAGAAGACGTAGGACAGGAGCGCTGTTCAGCTTGCTCATAGCCTTGGCCTTGCTTGTCGGCCCCGTTCTAGCGTATGCGTCACCGGTCATTGCAGCGGGCTTCTACCATTCCTTGTACTTGCAAGAGGACGGTACGTTGTTAGCTTGGGGCGACAACGGCTATGGTCAAGTCGGTAACGGAACGACGATTGATCAGCTTGCCCCTAAGATTGTGTTAAACGGTGTTGCTGCCATAACGGCAGGAGGATTGTTCAGCATGGCAGCAGATGCGGGTGATCGTTCACTTCGTGCATGGGGCAGCAATCATTACGGTCAACTGGGAACATCATCGGTATGGACACCGAAAGAATCGATTCCCACTCCGCAAGCCGTGCAAACGCTCGGCAACGTCAGTGCGGTCTCCGGCGGAGGCTGGCACAGCTTGGCACTACTAGATGACGGGACCGTATGGGCATGGGGACGCAATGATGCCGGTCAGCTCGGGATCGACTCTACTGAGGATCAGCCAACACCCGTACAAGTCAAAGATCCGTCGGGGAGCGGCGTGCTTGACAATATCGTCGCTATCTCTGCGGGAGGCTGGCACAGTATGGCATTATCAGCAGACGGTACAGTCTATGTCTGGGGAGATAATACGTATGGGCAGCTCGGAGACGGTACAGCGGATGCCCGTTTACTGCCAGTAGTGTTAACTGATCTAAGCGATGTAAAGGCGATTTCCGCGGGGTACTTCCACAGTTTGGCTGTTTATGGAGACGGTCACGTTGCGGCTTGGGGGGACAATGAGTATGGACAGCTAGGTGTCGGCACGACCGATCCGAGCAACAAGCCGCTAACCGTGCTTGGGTTGCAAGACGTGGAATCGGTATCGGCAGGCCATTATCACAGCATCGCACTAAAGGAAGACGGTACCGTATGGACTTGGGGAGACAACAGCGAAGGACAGCTCGGTATTGGTGACACCCTCATGACCAGCAATTCGCCTGTTCAGGTTGTCCATCTGACGGATATCCAGATGATTTCGGCTGGCGGGTATTTCAATCTCGCATTAGCTTTAGATGGCAGCGGCTGGTCTTGGGGTTGGAACGAGTTTGGCCAGCTCGGTGATGGGACGAACCATAATCGCAGTACACCAATCAAATTCTGGGATCCAAATACGGGCACGCCGCCGACCTCTCCAGGGTTGGGAAGAGGCGGTGGGGGCGGAAGCGGCTCACCTGCGAGCAAAACGGAAACAGCGTTTGATATCGACCTATACATTAACGATGTGCTATACGAAGAAATCCCACAAGGTTCATTGCGATATACGCTAGGACAGCGGATTCTAACGGTTACATTGGATGAAGAGCGATTCAAGAAGCATATCGGGGCTGCCGGTCATTCGCCGGTTGTGGTTATCAAGGTTCACACGAATGCGAATAAGGTCACGATAAAGCTCAGCGATCAGGATATGAAGCAAATGATGGAGCTTCATGCCGATCTGGAAATTCATACGGGCATTGGGAATGTTCTGATCCCGATTTCCGCATTGCCGCTCGAATCCGTCCGTTCAACACTCGGTGGTGAACCGCCTATTGCCGATGGCGCGACGTTATCCTTCCATATTAGCGAGCCGGATCGTGAAGCGATTCGTCTGGGGAAAGAGGCGGAAGACGAAGGCACTTTCACCTTGCTGGCTCCTCCGGTACAATTCTCGGTCACCGTGACGGACAATGCAGGTGAGGAGACGGAGATCACTACCTTCCGCAAATTCGTCAAGCGCGAAATCCCGCTGCCTGACGATGTGCAACGTCATGAGGTGACGACAGCAGTCATCTTGCTGCCAGACGGCAGCGTTCGTCATGTTCCGACAGCTACCACCTATCGGAACGGCAGGTGGTTTGCTTCGACGAGCAGCTTGTCTAACAGTCATTATATGTTGATATCCAATGCTATCAGCTTCTCAGACGCTCGGGATCATTGGGCGGAAGCGGAGCTTGAGGATTTCGCTTCGAGGCTGATCATATTCGGTACAGGAGAAGACCGTTTGCATCCCGATCGCCTGATGACGCGTGCGGAGTTAACTGCCATGCTCGTAAGGGCTCTTGGCATCAGCTTATCCCCTCAGCCGAATCGCTTCTCTGATGTGAGTAAGGAAGATTGGTATGCAGATGTAATCGGCATTGCAGAGCATTACGGCTTGGTCATGGGATATGATGACGGAACATTTCGTCCGAACGATCCGGTCACAAGGCAGGAAGCGATCGTCATGATTTATCGGGCGGCGATCTTAGCTGGTATTGAGCTAAACGTGGAGGATCGTGCAGAAGCTGAAGGCTTGCTTACACGATTCATAGATGGCGATGAAGTAAGCGATTGGGCAAAGCAAGAAGTGGCAAGTGTGCTGAAGCTGGAGCTTGTCATTGGCGCGAACGGTCGTTTGATGCCGCATAAAGAAATTACGAGAGCAGAGCAAACGGTCATCGTCTGGCGTTTTCTTAAAGAAGCAGGCTTCATTGATTAAATCGATATACGCGTAAAGTTTTATGTGAGACTGCACCCCGCTTAAAGCGGGGTCTTTCTATTTGTTCAAGAATCATAGCCTGCCGTAAAAACTAGTTACGCTTTTGATCTCATTAGCGAGTTTGGAGGCCTAAGACGTATGAAATCGACATTAATGCAGCTGAATGCGTGCGTCACTACGAGCCTATTCAGCGATCATGCTATAGATGAAGGTTGTGTTTAAAGATGGAGGTGCTTACCGCCTTGTCAAATAAATCATATCCGTCAAAATGGCAAATTACGTATCAAGGTAAACCTTATATGTCCGTATACGGAAAGAAGAAGGCGTATGAACTGTGCATTCGGCTCAGTCGTTGTGTGAACGGCTTGCAGGTGGAAGCAGCACCAAGGCGCGGCAAGAAGCAAGTTCACAAGGATAAGCGGGAATATCACCGTCAATGGCGTTCTAAGAACAAAGAAAAAGTTCGTGAATACAACAAGCGCAGCTACCAGAAGAGAAAGCAAAAAATGATCTGGGAACAACTGTCCGAGAAGGAGGAGCTTCTGAACGTGGAAAATATGAGTGCAAAACAACCGAAGGCGTATGAAGCCTATTTACGCTGGAAGAAGGCTGAGCTTCCTGAATGGATGAAGGATGAGTTGGTCAGTATGAATGACGAGCAAATAGCTGAACAATTCGGCTCCCATCTAGAGTTCGGAACGGGCGGCATGAGGGCGGAAATTGGGGTTGGCACGAATCGCATGAACCACTTTACGGTTCGCAGGGCAACACAAGGCTTGGCAGATTATTTGTTGTACAAGGACAAAAGATTAGCGGAACGAGGCGTTGTCATTGCGTACGATACGAGACGCTTCTCCAAACAATTTGCTGAGGAAGCTGCCCTCGTCCTTGCCAATAACGGAATCAAAGCTTTCGTATTTTGCAATTATACCCCGACTCCACTGCTGTCGTTTGCCGTTCGCCGCTTACATGCTGCCGCCGGTATTGTCATAACGGCCAGTCATAATCCTGCCAGCTATAACGGTTATAAGGTGTATGGCGAAGATGGAGCACAGCTTACACCGAATGTTGCAGAAGCGGTCATGGATGCGGTCAACAAGACGAGCGATGAGCTTTCCATACAGGCAATGGATGCCGACAAAGCGAAGCAGAGCGGGCTGTACCGTCTGATCGAACAGGAAATATATGAGCCCTATTATCATTGCTTGCAATCGCTTACGTATCATCCCGAAATCATTGCCCGTGAAGGAAAGTCGATGAAGATCGTCTATACACCGCTGCACGGAAGCGGCATGGTGCCTGTAGTTGAAGCGCTTACGCGGGCAGGCTTTCAGCATGTCATTCCGGTGGCAGAGCAACAGCAGCCCCATGAGCAATTCCCCACTGTGCGAACTCCGAATCCCGAAGAGACACAAGCGCTCGAAATGGCCGTTCAACTGGCAGCAAAAGCTGGCGCCGAATTAGTCCTTGCGACAGATCCAGATGCGGACAGGGTCGGTGCTGCAGTGCGGACCAGGGACGGTTCCTATATAAATTTGACGGGAAACGAGATCGGAGCGCTGCTAATGAATTACATACTTTCTCAACTGGAAGAAGCGGGCCGTTTGCCGCATAACGGAGTTGTTTTGAAGACGATCGTGACCTCGGAGTTAGGCAGATCGATCGCTTCTTCCTATGGTGTGAAGACGATCGAGCACATTGACCGGATTTAAATATATCGGGGAACAGATGAATCTATTAGAGCAGTCTGGGGAATTGCGCTTTCTATTTGGCTATGAAGAAAGCTATGGATATTTGATTGGCGATTTTGTCCGCGATAAAGATGCGGTGCAAGCATGTCTCATGATCAGTGAAATGACAGCCTATTATCGAGCGCAAGGGAAAACCTTGCTAGACGTCCTTCAGGAATTGTTCCATAAGTTTGGCTTTTACCGAGAAGATCAGCATTCGATCACGTTTGAAGGTCTCGAAGGTATGGCACGGATGAACGCCTTGATGAGCGAAATGCGCAACCACTCCGCTCCTAATAGCGAAGAAAATCGCGTTAGCTGGGTGAGAGATTTTTTGAAGGGGACAGAATATCACCTTTCCAGCAATATGCTGCGTTCGACAGGGCTGCCTAAGTCTAACGTGCTTCACTATACATTTCGTGATACTTCCTGGTTTGCTGTTCGTCCTTCGGGCACAGAGCCAAAATTAAAAATTTACTTTAGCGCAGTAGGGAGAAGCAGCGAAGCGGCGGACGAGCGAATCCATACATTGAAGAAAAGTGTAATAGAGTGGATGGACAGCATCATGAACGATCATAAAGGGTATGCTGCCGCGACATGAAACGACAAAGCGTGCGGAAGGCTCATTCGCTGTGGATTGTTGTCGCCTTGCTGTGGCTCGTCCTGATCTTGATCCTGGCTAGTCAAAGCTACAAGCAGCAGACCATTGTCCCATACCTGTCGAATATTATCACGCCAAAACAATTAAGCGAAAGCTTGCCGGATGTGACGATCAGATACGGTAGCAAGGTGATTCGCGCCAAGCTGCAGCCGTATTACTTTATCGAGTTTCTCTTTCGCAAGCTGGCGCATGTTTTCGTCTATATGATGATGGCCTTGTTATGTGTTAAGGTGCTGATCACCTATTGCTCTCGTATAAAGGGCAGGATGCTTCTTGCTTTTGCCATCTGCTTCCTGATCAGCGTGTTGGATGAAACGATTCAGGAGGTCAGCCATTTACGAACACCTTCTTACGCTGATATCGTCTTGGATCTTGCGGGAGTCACCTGTGGCTTATGCTTAGCGGCGATCCTCTGGCGCAAGCGTGCCAACACGGACAGAAGCAATGCCGAGTAACTAATCATCGGCTGCGACAGCGTGCAAATATTTATCCTGCCATTCGCCTGCGATCCCTTTCAGATGCAAACGATCATACAGCTGAGCGATTTTTTTAATGACTTCCAGTTCCTCCGGCAGGAGATTGAGCAACAATTTATAATAGTAAATGCTGTCCATCAGTCGGTTTTGGCTCTCATACCAATTGGCCACCCATCTGATGATCGGAGCGGCAGTATAGAAGATCTCGTCACGCAAGGAAATGATCCAATCACTGTAATACCCTTCGAGCATCCGGGGCGATACCTCCAGACAGATCCGTCTGGCGACGCCTTCTTTCTCACTGTCGTTCCTGCAAGCATGAAAATGATTGATATCATCTAATAAGTCCAGAAGATCGCAGGAACATGTGCCGGTTAGTTCAATGCGATCGCGCTTCGATTGAATGAACTTGGTACCGAATGGCTTATCGACAAGCTTTTTCAGGTGGTTGATGCTCACCCGTAGCATGTTTTGCGCGTTCTCCAGGTTAAGATGGGGCCAGAACAGATCGTATAGCTTATCGCGTTGGACGTTCTTATGAATGATCAAATAGAGCAACAGCTCTTGCGCCTTTCGGCTTTTCCAATTGCCGGCAAGAGTCTTGCCGTCGATGCTGACTTCAAACCGCTGCAACACATGTATTCGCAAGTGCTGCTTCTTGTCCCGATTAGTGGATTTGGGGTCCTTCATTTTCAGCGAACGGTAATATAACGATGCCTCTTGCACTAACGGATCGCTTAAATGAGTTTTGTATTGGTTGATGAATGAATCGACTCGTTTGGCGGTATATTCCGGATTGTCAATATGCACCAAGCTTTTCGCATTAGGGACTTGTACCAGAATCGTAGCAGGAAAATATTGAATGGCCTGAAACATTAACTGCGGTGGATACAGCTCGTCTTGATCACCGGCCATTTGCATAACCGGGCAACTGTTTAGTTTAAAGTCTGTTACCAGATCGGCGCTTTTTAACAATTGCATGATGGATTGATACGTATTCATGGATACTTTGGCATACGACTCTCTTAATGTTTGTGCATCAGAATGGAGAGTAATGGAAGGCAAATAATGATTTATGTAATCTTCAATCCCTTTACTTTGCAAAGTTTTTAAATGCTTCTCATATTTCTTCATGCGGATCGAGTCGGGATAGTAGACGGGATGTGCAACCGAAATGACACTTTCTATTTCATCTGCAAATTGACTGGCATAATTGAGGGCGATACAAGCGCCTAATTCAAATCCGTACAACGTCGCTTGCTTTACTCCTAAATGGCGGAGCAAAGCGTGCAGTTCGTTGGTGAAAGTCAGCAATTGAAAGTGTTCTTTGTCAGGTTCATCACTCTCTCCATGCCCCGCTAGATCGTATCGTATAATACGATAGTTCGAAAGATACGGAACGATAAAATCCCAACACCGTAAGTTTTGACCTAAACCGTGTATAAGTACAATAGTATGTGTCGGCGACGCAGCTATTTCTTGTTCGGGAGAGAAGTTTTCCAATTCATAATGGATTCGTCGATTGTGGATGTGCAAAAACATGTATCGGTCATCTCCCGGAGACGAGATATCGTACTGTAATGATTCAGTAATGAATTATAAACTATACTAAAGAAACCTTTGTTCTTGACACTCTCCAATTAGGCATGATCATGAATCATTTTCCAATCTACGGCTGAACTACTCACTTTTCATTTCTCAAACTAAGATCCTACTGCATGATGTTTGTTACTTGTAATTTTTGAATCGGGGTGACCTTTGTGTCAAAGCATGACAAGCTCCTCCTAGATATTCACGACATTATGCAACAACTGGAATTGGATAAAGACAAGTGGCACCAGCAATGCCAGGCTCCTAAAGTGACACTGAACAAACAGCTGTTGATAGACACAGCCAAACGCACCGTGAAGCTGACGAGACGGATCATCATTTGACGAATGTATAGAGAAAGCACGCTGAGTAGTATAAATGGATATAAGTTGCGATTGCCTCGTCGTAATTTATATTTCCCCCCCCATATATATCAAAGCGCTTCCATTACAATACTTCCCGATCCGATAAAGTCTCCTTTGTAAGGATGAAGCAACATATTAAAGTTTTTGTAAAGTAATGGTTATCCTATCTATTATTATACATATAGTTACATCTTTTTCGATAGTTCAGCCGTGGAGTCATGATCAGCGATGGGTAAGAATATGGTTCAAGGACGATCGTGTGTCTTTATCTCGCCCTCCAGGCTGTGTTAATGTATATGAAAGACACTAACTTGGAGGATTCACATTCATGAAATCAATCGTGCTCGCCGAGAAGCCCTCGGTGGCGAAAGATATCGCTCGCGTATTACATTGCAACAAGAAAGGCAACGGGTATTTGGAAGGAGATCGTTACGTCGTAACATGGGCACTCGGCCACTTGGTCAGCCTGGCGGATCCAGAGTCGTACAACGACAAATACAAGACGTGGCGGCTCGATGATTTGCCGATGCTGCCGTCGCCGCTAAAGCTGACGGTGATCAAACAGTCGGGCAAGCAATTTCAAGCCGTCAAGCAGCAACTGCTGCGTAAGGATATTCGCGACATCATTATCGCAACGGACGCCGGCCGGGAAGGCGAGCTTGTCGCTCGCTGGATACTCGAGAAGGTGAACGTGAGCAAGCCGGTGAAGCGTTTGTGGATTTCATCTGTGACGGACAAAGCGATCCGCGAGGGATTTCGTAAGCTGAAGGACGGCAAGATGTATGAGACGTTATACGCATCTGCGGAAGCACGCGCTGAGGCGGATTGGTATATCGGCATGAATGCGACCCGTGCATTAACGTGCAAATTCAACGCACAGCTTTCCTGCGGCCGGGTACAGACACCGACACTTGCGATGATCGCCAAACGCGAGGAAGAGATTCAGTCGTTCCAACCGCGGACATATTACGGAGTAATCGCGCAAAGCGATCGATTTATTTTAACCTGGCAGCGCAAAGCGAACGAGACGAGAACCTTTTCCCGGGACGAAGCGGAGAAGGTGCTTGCACGCATCCGCAATCAGGAAGCGGTCATTCAGGCTGTGACGAAGAAACGGAAGAAGAGCTACGCACCCGCGCTCTATGATTTGACAGAGCTGCAGCGAGACGCGAATAAGCGGTTCGGCTTTTCGGCCAAAGAGACGTTATCGGCGATGCAAAGCTTGTATGAGCAGCATAAGGCTTTGACGTATCCGCGAACCGACTCCCGATATTTGTCTTCCGACATCGTGGACACATTGGCTGAACGGGTGCGCGCAGTCAGCTTCGGGACGTACAGCAAATTTGCGACCGCCATCTTAAAAGAAAAGATCAAGACGAACGCTTCGTTTGTCGATGATCGCAAGGTGACCGACCATCATGCGATCATTCCGACCGAACAGTCGCCGATCATCCACAAGCTTTCTGATCGAGAGCGCAAAGTTTATGATTTGGTCGTCAAGCGTTTTCTGGCGGTTTTGCTGCCTCCATTTGAATATGAGCAGACGAATGTTACAGCTACGATCGGCGGAGAGACATTCGTCGCCAAAGGCAAGGTCGTTCTCGCCCCCGGATGGAAGGAAGTATATGGCTCCTATGATGAGGAGGAGCTGCCGCATGAGGAACTGGCTGATCAGGTGCTGCCCAAGCTGACCGAAGGAAGCAGGCTGAACATAAACGCTGTCCGCTTGACAAGTGGGAATTACGCCGAAGCGGTTTACTGAAGCGACGCTATTGTCGGCGATGGAGAATCCGGCTCCGTATATGTCAGGAGAAAGCCGGGACTTGCTGCATACCATCCATGCAAGCGGCGGCCTCGGCACGGTGGCGACCCGCGCCGATATTATCGACAAATTACTAGGCAGCTTCTATGTTGAGAAGCGTGGCCAAGAGCTTCACCTGACATCGAAAGGTCGCCAGCTACTGGAGCTCGTTCCTGAAGACTTGAAGTCACCGGTAATGACTGCGAAATGGGAGCAAAAGCTGGAGCGAATTGCCAAGGGTGAATTGGATAAGCGCACATTTATTCAAGAGAT
>CAVWLN010000050.1:0-60479 GCA_963755735.1 uncultured Paenibacillaceae bacterium | reverse complement strand
TTTCTTTAACAATTTCACCATTTCATTGACAAATGCAGCCTTAAATCCTTGCACTAGCGATCCACCTCGCTGACAAAATAGTTTTCGAGTGATGCGTAATCCGCCAATATGCTTTTCGTATATTCGACATCGACTAGTTTGCCGCCGTAGATGACGCCTACCCTAGTACAAGTTAGCTCCACATCGTGAATGAGGTGACTGGAAATAAAGAATGTCGTTCCTTCCTCTTCATTCAGTCTCTTGATGAGATTACGCATATCGATCATGCCCTCGACGTCTAAACCGTTGAGCGGCTCATCCAAGATGAGCAGCTTCGGTCGGGACAAGATCGCTGCGGCGATGCCAAGCCTTTGCTTCATGCCTAGGGAAAACCTGCGTGTCTTCTCATGCTTATATGGAACAGACCTGTCAGCTTCAAGCATTCGTCGATTCGCTGCTGGTCGACATCCGGATAAAATCTGGCGAGTAATTTCAAATTTTCATTCGCGGATAAATACGTATACGATTCAGCTGTCTCGATAATACAGCCAACCTCACGCATCGCTTCAACAAACTCATATCTGACGCTTTTGCCAAATATTTTCACATCGCCGCTGTCCGGCTTCATAAGACCCGTCATCACTTTCATAGCGGTCGTCTTACCAGCGCCATTAGGGCCGAGAAATCCAAATATATCACCTTATCGACACTCAGATCAAGATCGATGACGCCGCTTCCATTGCCATATAGTTTATTTAACCCGATCATTTCAATGGCTTTCACCATTTTAACGCCACATCCTTCTAGTCTTTCATTCTGACAACAATACAAGAAAGGGCCGCCCCATATCGGCCTATATTGTGGCACATGGGACAGCCTGATCGATGATTTTACTGAAAGACTCGAATAAAGTAAGAATCGAATTGCTCCATAAATTCCCCGTTATACGAGAGGAAATTGTCATCCTCGATTTGTGTGTAGAGATTAAGATGACTTTGGCCGGGCGATCCGGATACATTTCTCCATAATACTGCTTACCGTCATGGCCAGTATATGGAACACGGTGAACCAGCGCATTTGTTCCGTTTCAAATTCAAAGTCCAAAGGCTCACGCAAGAAATATTCGGCATATTCAGGCTCAATCGTTTCATAGTATCGTCCGCTGATCGAATCGCTGTCAACGCGATGAATCTCTAGCGTGCGCTCACCAATCTTCAAGAATTCATCGTCAGATTTTTCGACCACGATGTCATTGCGATAAGTGCCGATATGCTTCTGGCTGAACTCGTGCTTCGACTCGCCTACACGATGAACTTCCGCATTCGTTAGATCCGGCTTCATCACGGTCGTGCTTCCAACATTGTGCAATTCGTATGAGAATTGAAACGCGATCTCATGCTGCTTACCTTGCGAATCAATCCCGACGATCACAATTTCGCCGTATAAAGTCTCAAGCAGTCCACGGCTATTTTCCTCTGCTTTGCCGGTAATTTTTTTCACGTAAACATCTTGCTCCAGCTTCATTTCCTCGTTCTCATCATTCGTCACATTTTCCAGATAGCTTTGCTTCGCAAGGAATGATAAGACCGCATTGACAAGAGCTGGAACCTGCGCTTCAGACAGGCTGCCTCTGAAAATTTTCCCTCCGTCTGCACGGTTCTCGACGATCACATCATCCTTTAGTTGCCGACTAGCGCATCGAAAATTCGCTCGAAATCTTGCGCCCCATCATATTGGAACGGATCTTCATAGGACAGCCAATTGTGATTACCTTCCCCGATTCAGTAACGAAATAATGATCATCTCTGTCGCTTTTCCTTGCAATCATCGATTCATCTTGATAAGAATGATCCTCATACGATTTGCGGTTAAATCCACTTAGCCTGTGAGTACCCTCCGAAACCTGTTTCGCCGCATCAATTTTCATTTCCGTAAAATCCTCATAGATGACGACATTATTGAGCACGCGTTTCATGCAATAGAGTCAACGTATAACTTTCTTCCGCAGATGCGAGCCAATTGCTCGTATGCTTGATCGAATCCTTGAGCTGGTGATACCCGGTACGCAATGCCATATCAGCAAACGCCGTCGTCACGAACATACAAGCTCCCACGACAAAGGATAAGGCAAGCAATCCTTTCTTTCCTAATTTCATATCGCATCTCCTTTCCGACTAACGCTTTTTTGTACTATACGAGCATTATAGTCCAATCTTCTTGCATTCCTCTGAACAAACCATTAACGATTTATTAATTTCTTGTCTCTCATTTTTCGATCGACAAGAATATCCAAGGAGCATATTATATATTTGCATAGTTAACTATGTATTTTATTTATTTGGAAGGAGAACCCATCGATGAATTTCACTCATTATCTTAAGTAAATGCGTGGCGGCAAGCGTACTCCGACTAAAAGTCTCGCCAAAAAACATCTGCATCGGTTTTTTCGGCGGTGCCATCGCGATTCTAAGCCTCGCACTGCTGACAACGTATACCGATTCCGTATGGTTAATGGCACCTTTCGGCGCAAGCTGTGTGCTCGTTTTCGCCGTTTGGGACGCGCCGTTATCACAACCGAGAAATATTATTGGCGGGCATTTCGTCTCCGCCCTAGTCGGGTTAATCGCTTATCAATCGTTTGGGAACAGCATATGGACGATTGCCCTCGCGACCTGGTGTTTGATAGCCGCTATGATGCTAACCAAAACGACGCACCCACCAGCCGGAGCCAACCCCATCGTCGTCATTATGGAAGGGAACGATATGGTCATTTCTCCTATCGCCGGTGTTGCTCGGCGCCTTGATCATCGCGGTCATGGCACTGCTCATTAACAATCTGGATCGCCATCGCCGTTATCCGACATTTTGGTTCTAGCCTCGAACGAATATAACTTGTGTGGAGGAAGACCTCGGTTTGCCGCCCCTATCAAGAATCCAGGATACGAGGTCTTCTTATATGTGCCTTTGTGCGCGATGCTCGCCAATTTGATTAAGCAGCTTCTTACTGCTTTTCTCCAAGATGAACGGAACCTTAACGGCCTTATCAGGTGCAGCTGCCTGTAATATGTGAGAATACCGCTTCCGAGCCATAGACGACGTCGCTTTCCTGCAAGACTTGCTGCAGGCTTCTCGGGATCGTTCGTGCCGGCTACGATCGCTTCGATATGCGTCATTCCAGCTTCCTGTGCTTTGTCCGCCATCCATTGTCCACCTCTACGTCCAAGGCAGACAAAGCCGACCTTCGTCTGCGGTGCCAGCTTCGACATGCTTAACACAAAGGACATCTCAGTCGTCGCACCGATGGTAATGATCGGCTTCTTGCTCCCGGACATCGCCCTGACTCTTCCGCGTGGTTCAAGGTCGTCACCACTCATATCGGCCCGGTTTAGCTGAGCGTCCAACAATTCGGGCGAGCGCTGTAATCTTCAATAAATAAACTCGTAACGTCCGCTCCGGTATGCTTCTCGATCTCTCTCTGATAAAAGAAGTGATCATGCTCCTGGCATTCGATCAACAGCACATTCGGCGATTGCTCCTGCTGCTTATCCAATAGTTGTACGTAGGCCAAGGAAGCAATTGTCAAGTCTCTTAAGTCCAACTGTCGCTCCGCCGCTTCGGCGACCAGTTTGTCGAGCAATGCCGCCATAAGCCTGCGCTGTTTGATCAGCTGATACACTGCACTATTATCGAGCACTTGCGTGCCTCTCCCCTTTCTGCATGCTGACCAGTCCTTCATCGCGCAGCCCTGGGTATAGACGTAATTCACCGTGTTGCGGTTTACGTGCAACGAATCAGCCAACTGCTGGGCTGGCGGGAGCATATCTCCAGGTTGAATGCGACCTATTCCGATCAGCCATTTCAGCTGTTCACGCAGCTGGGTATTCACGAAGAACGTTAACTCAGGATCGGCTTTCAAATACATGGATTCGCTCATGCACAATCTCCTTTTACATAGTTTGCTATGTTTTTATATCTATTATAACGTGATTCGCTTCGAAGCAAAAGACACGGATCGTGCATGAGGTCTGGTGAAACAACAAAAAAACCACCCGCTGCACGCGGGTGGTTCACTTTGCCGCTGGAAACGTTAATTCGCTTGCAATACGGGCGCTTTTCGGTGCTTCGTCGCTTGCTCATAATCGTATGCCATGCCTAACAGCTCAGCCTCCGTCCACATCTTGCCGACGAATACGACGGAAAATGGTGCTCCGCTTTCGTAATAGCCGCCGGGAACTGTGATGAGCGGCACTCCGGCAATATTGACTTCAGGCACCGTTAAAGCGCCGATATTTTCATCGTCGGACAGCTTCGGCGTCTCTTTGTACATTTGCGGGAAAAACAGAGCATCCAGCTCGTGCTCTTCCATCACTCTATTAAATATTTCGAGATAGTTCGTACGCACCTCTAAAAATTTCGATAAATCAGCCGGGCCTTCTGGGTCTGGTAAATCACCGCCATAGCGATTCAAGACAGACGGCGTCTCTCCAACCTTATCGAGCAATTCATGAACGGAGCGAATGCTCGCACGATCCCCTAGCCGCTGCAAGTAGTCTTCCATATCGTAAATGATCGATTCAACGCCAATTGAGCCGTTCTCTGCTACGTATTGGGCAAATCGCTACCTGCGAACGGATCAGGAACGACAATCGCACCTTGCGACTCTAAATCTCGCACTGCTTGATCATAGAGTGCCTGCGTTTCGCTCGTCAGCTCCTGATCGCGCCAGCCAGGGCCGAACAGACCGATCCGCTTGCCTCTTAACTCTTGTTCATTCAGCTTGCTCGTATAACCGCCTACCGGAATATTGCCGATCGAAGCGACGGTTTTCGGGTCTTCATGCGTGTACCCTGCGATCACATCGAGCATGATAGCTGCATCGCGCACGGTTCTCGCATGCGGGCCGATCACATCCCTCGTACTGCCGCCAAGCGGCACAACGCCTGAATTCGGCACGAGTGCGAACGTCGGCTTGATGCCTACGAGTCCTTGAGCGCCGGATGGATTTTGAATGGAGCCGCCTGTTTCCTCTGCGATGCCTAGCACCGCAAAGTTTGCAGATATCGCGGTTGCGGTTCCGCTGCTGCTCGCCCCCGGCACAAGCTCCCGGTCAAATGCGTTATACGTATCTCCGTCCCAGCTGCTCGTCGCCCGAGTACCGGATGCGCTGAACGCTGGAATATTCGTCTTCCCTAAAATGATCGCTCCCGCCTCCCGCAGCCTAGCGACGACCGGGGCATCGGTTTCCGGCATGACTTCGATGCCGCCCAAAGGTTGGGCGAGTGGCTCCCAGCCCATCGTTGAAGGAAATCCTGCTACGTCCACAGCTTCCTTAATGACAATCGGAACTCCGGCAAGTGCGCCTAACGATTCACCGGATGCCCGTCTGCGATCGATCTCACGCGCTTCTTCGATCGCTTGCTCATTCAAAAATGTAAACGCGTTGTACATCGGCTCATATTTGTCTATTCGTTCCAAGTATGCGCGAACGACTTCCTCACTCGTAAAATCCCCATTCTCATAACCTTTAAGCAACTCATCCACCGTAATTTCCTCATACAAGAAAGATTCCTCAGCAGCCGCACTATTAAATACCGTGACAGAAAATAATAAGATAATAGATAGAACAATACTGCAAATTCGCTTCCACCTAAGTTCGATCGGTTTCATTATGCCACTCCTCCCATCTTATGTTTATTAACTTGTTTAGTGGTCATCGTCACCTCCTTGATCGTCTTCTTTTACATTATCACAAATATGTAATGATACCTCACAATCAGACCATAAAATTTATTAACAACGCAATAAAATGTAATTATACATAACATGATATTTACACTAGATCATAATTAGACTTTTCAAATGCCGACTGACATTCAAGCTTGGCTACCGCCAACTACGCTGACCCTTCCGGATTTGCAGACACTGCTAACTTTACACTCGATCCTCTTCGTTGTCGTAATTTCTAATAGAAATTGTCGTGTTTTCCAATTTATCATTGGTCATTTTTCATTTATGATGAAATCATGTCGTAATTTTGTATTCGAAAGTTGGTACGAATGATGAGACACCAAGAATCCTTTGCGTTGTTATCACAATATCCCGACGCGCTCGATCGAATTGACTTGAAATTTCGCTGGGGAGCGTATGATATCAGGGTGCTCCGCTGTCATCTTGCGAAGTTTGCTGCCGGTCACGTGATTGACCATCATCAGCATTCGGAATATGAATTTCATTTTATTTGGCAAGGGCGCGGGTCTGTCACGATCGAAGGGCATCCATATACGGTTGGTAGCGGAGAGTTTTACTTGACCGGACCTGGTGTCGATCACAAGCAAATTGCCGACAGCGTGAGTCCCATGCAAGAATTGTGCCTGCATGTCGATATCCAGCCAGCACCAGATGCAGCACGCCACATCAGCGAGGAGGACTGGGAATGCCGTGAGGCTGAAGAATGTGTCCGAGCACTGGAACAATTTCCGCTGCAGCCACTTAAGGATCGGTTCGATGCCATGCAACAATTTGCCGGAGCATTTCGTGCTTGGCACGATCAGGCGACCGGTAGCTATACGTTAATCAAACACTGTATTGTACAAATCTTGATCAAATCGGTGCGTGCAGCTTCCGTCGTCGACGAGCGCATCCCGCTGCCGAACCGGGATATGAACGAATTTCGCTTTCGCCTTGCTGAACGGTTCATTCGCGATAATTTCCACCACCCTCTACGGCTCGACGACGTTGCAGAGCGGCTTCATATAAGCGGCAGGCAATTGCAAAGGGTGATAAAGCAGCATGCAAACAAAGGCTTTAGCGAGTATTTGGAGGATGTGCGGCTAACGCATATTCGCAAGCTGCTGGAGCAGTCCGACGAAACGTTGGAATCGATCGCGTTACAGAGCGGCTATTCCAGCGGTGCGTATTTGCAATACGCATTTAAGAAGAAATGGGGCATCACGCCGGGGAGTATCGGAGGAAATATCGACGTCAAAGTTCCTCCCTGTAAGGCGGGGTTAATATGCGCTAGGAAGAATGCCGCTGGCGTCGCGCGACGATCACTTCGGTGTACGGGGAATGACCGTTCCCCGGGACTACGGTAAACGATGAACTAGCGGATATAGTCAACCCAATCGGAATTGCAGAAGCACCGTTCAATAAGCGCTGTAGGTCGTCCTTTAATCGATGCACTCTAATACCGATTTCAGCGATTTATGGCCATTTTATACGATTTGTCATACAAAAAATCAATTTTTCACCGATTTCCGCCGTGTTTATACGATTTTTCATACAAATGCCCACGAATTGGCGCTAAACAGTATATCTTTGTACGATTGTTCGTACAAACACTTCAAAATGGCTAGCATGCGCCAATTTTTGTACGACGTTTCATACAAACATCCGCGGATTGTTCAAATGGCACCACGCAATCGATGGTTCAAACCATGATTTCATCATATTTAACGAAAGTAAAATTGAAGGGAGAATGCCACAATGACAGCCAAATCACCTCATGCCAAACTGCGCATCGGCATCATCGGCAGCGGCGGTATCGCGGAGGCGCACGTGAAAGCATATAAGCAAATGGAAGATGTCGAAATCGTCGGGGTGGCCGATATCGTGCCGGGACGTGCGAGCGAATTCAATGCACGCAACGAGCTTACAGGCGCCAAAGCCTTTCAAGACCATCGCGAACTGCTGCAGATGGATTTGGACGGCGTAAGCATCTGTACCCCGAATGTTGCGCATTATGAAACGACCATCGACGCCTTGCGCGCCGGCAAGCAAGTGCTGCTCGAAAAACCGATGTCCGTCACGCTTGAGCAAAGCATCGAGATGGTCCAGACCGCCAAGGAGACCGGCAATATGCTGACGATCGGCTTCCAGCCGCGGTATGACCCGAACATGAAGAAGATGAATGAGATCATTAGGTCGGGGCTGCTCGGCAAAATCTACTATATCCAAACCGGCGGTGGCAGGCGTCGCGGCATGCCTGGCGGCACGTTTATCCGCAAGGAGCTTGCAGGCTCCGGAGCGCTTGCCGATATCGGATGTTACTCGCTTGATATGGCGCTGAACGCGCTCGGCTATCCGAAGCCGCTGACCGTATCCGCCTTCACATCCAACTATTTCGGCACGAATCCAAAGTACCATCCGGAAGCGGATCGCTTTGAGGTCGAGGATTTTGGTGTTGCTCTTGTGCGGTTCGAGGGCGGGCTCGTCCTGAACTTCAAAATTTCCTGGGCGATGCATGCGGACAGTCTCGGTCCGACGTTGTTCCTCGGGACTGACGGCGGACTGAAGCTAACACCGGCTGGCAGCGGACCGTGGAGCGGTGCTTGGGACGGGCACATCGGTTCGATGACACTGATGCACGACGTCGCCGGCACCCAGACGGAGACACCCATTCCGCTCTTGCAGCACAACGTCAACATCTTCTATGAAAAGGTGCGAGATTTCGTCACGGCGGTAATAGAAGGACGTCCTGCCCCGATCCCGGGCGAACAAATCTTGGTCAATCAAGCGATTATCGACGGATTGATTCGTTCCTCCGAGCTCGGTCGTGAAGTAGAAATTCACTTGCCGTAAGCAAAAAGCAAAACCCCCGTCATTGCCGCGCCGCGTAATCATAGCCAGACAGGCTCTAGCTTTCAGCGCGTTGATGACGGGGGTTATACATGCCTAGAACCCGCGATTTAATCCTCCCACGCACGATAGAGAGCTTGCGTACCGAGATCGGCCAGCCCGGCCGCGGCGATCTTTTCGTACAGCTGCTTGGCGAGCTGCAAACCCGGCAGGTCGATGCCCATATCTTCCGCCGCCTCCAAGGCGATGCTCATATCTTTGATGAAATGCTTCACATAAAATCCCGGATCGAAATTTCCTGCAATTATACGCGGCGCCAAATTGCTTAATGACCAGCTTCCTGCAGCGCCAGTTGCAATGCTGGACAGCACGCGCTCCAAATCTAATCCGGCGTGCTTCGCATAGACGAGCGCCTCGCATACGCCGATCATATTCGAAGCGATGGCAATTTGATTGACCATCTTCGTATGCTGGCCAGCGCCCGGCCCGCCTTGCAACAGGACGTTGCTGCCCATCTTCTCCAGCACCGGCTTTACAGCAGTGAACGCCTCTTCATCCCCGCCTGCCATAATCGACAAAGTGCCGTTCCGGGCGCCGACATCGCCGCCGGAAACTGGTGCATCCAGCGCATGAATGCCGCGCGCCTTAGCCGCGTCGTAGATCGTCTTCGCCAAGGCGGGGCTGGAGGTCGTCATGTCGATCAAATACGACCCTGGCTTGGCCGTTTCGATTATCTTGCCGCTACCGAGATACAGCTCCTCCACATCTTGCGGGAAGCCGACGATCGATATGATTACATCGCACACGGAAGCTAGCTCAGCCGGGGTATCATGCCAAATCATACCCTGCTCAAGGAGTGGCTCCGCCTTCGCTTTCGTTCGCGAGTACAAATGTACTTCATAGCCGCCCTTGTAAATGTTCAAGGCCATGCTGCTTCCCATCACGCCGGCTCCAACAAATCCAATTTTGCTAACTCCAGGCTCCACCGTTCGTACCAACAGCCAAACACACTCCTTCATTCGTTGTGTACTGAGATGATCCTACGCACATTAAATTGCTACGCTCCTATGATTGTGCGCCATATTAACGCCATATCAAATATCTTATCACGTTAGAGTGAGGCTCGGCTTGTCAAATTGATTTAATATTTGCGATTCTCCACTTCCTTCTCTGCCGTTGCTTCGGTAAACACACTTTCCGGGGAGACGATCCGCTTCGGCAATGTCTTGCCTTCCACGACCTCGCGCACGGCCTGCATCAAGATCGGTCCAAGCAAAGGATTGCACTCCACAACACAATTGATCTTCCCTTCGACCATCATTTCAAACGCTTTGCGAGTGCCATCGACGGAAATGATGACGATATCCTCCCCTGGTCGCAAGCCATATTCCTCGATGGCATCGATCGCTCCTAATGCCATATCGTCGTTGTGCGCATACAGCACCTTGATCTCATCCCCGAGCTCTTGCAAGAATGATCGCATCACTTCCCTGCCCTGCTCGACAGTGAAATCCGCTGGCTCACTTCTAAGAATCGTAAGATTCTCCCTTGCTCGTATGATATCGCGAAACCCTTTGCCGCGCTCAATCGAAGGCGAGGAGCCTGCTGTTCCTTGCAGCTCGACAATGCCGATCGTGGCGGATTCGTTTCGCATCTTGTCTAGCAAATATTTGCCAGCTTTGCGGCCTTCTTCATAAAAGTCCGAACCGATGTAGGAAACGTAAAGCGAAGCATCGCTGACGTCAACCGCGCGATCGGATAAGATAACCGGAATACCCGCTTGCTTGGCTTCCTTCAAAATTGGCTCCCACCCGGACTCTACGACCGGCGACACGGCAATGACATCGACTTCTTGCTCTATAAAATATCGGATCGCTTCGAACTGTCTTTCCTGAGATTGCTCAGCATTCTTGAACAGCAACTCAATCCCTGCTTCGCGAGCTGCCTCCTGGATGGAGCGCGTATTCGCCTCACGCCAATCGCTTTCCGAACCAAGCTGCGAAAAGCCGAGCACGATCTTGCTCTCTTCCAAGTCCGTATCTTCCAACACCAATTCAAAAGGAGGCGTCATATGAGCTTTGCGGACGTGTGGGCTCGGCACCGTCTGTTCGCGTACGGACTCGCACCCCGGTAAGGCGAGGAGCAAGAACGCGATTACGATGCAAGGCCATCTGTGGGCAAGCTCGCGCATGATCAATTCCTCCTTTCCCCCTCATAATCCTCCTCATAAGACGAACGACCTTCACCCAACATCTTCCTATTTATCAGTGTACAACATGTTTTTGATTTTGCACCATGATTTGCAGATTTCATTTGATCTCGCTTAATAAGCTTTGCTTTCACTCGATTTCGCTCCTAGTATGCGTTGCAATAAGATAAATAGCAGCAGCAACAAACCGATGACGATCTTCGTCCACCACGAGCTGAGCGTGCCTTCAAAGGAAATAATCGTTTGAATAAGCCCTTGGATCATGACGCCGAAGAACGTGCCGAGCACATAGCCGACGCCCCCAGTTAGCAGGGCTCCACCGATAACGACCGCGGCGATTGCATCCAGCTCCAAACCGACTGCATGCAGCCCGTACCCTGACAGCATGTAGAAGGTGAACAGAACGCCCCCGAGCGCCGAGCAAAATCCGCTGCACGCATAGACAAGCATCTTCGTTCGCGCCACAGGCAACCCCATCAAGAGCGCGGATTGCTCATTGCCGCCAAGCGCATACGTGTTCCTCCCAAATCTCGTATAATGAGCGAAATAGACCGCTGCGAATACGACAAGAAGTGCGATCACCACACTGATGGAAATAAACGCACCTCCGAAGTAAATTTTCGTATGCGCTAGCTGCTGGTAGAAGGCGTTGTCGATCGTAATCGTATTTATGCTGATCACATAACACAATCCCCTCGCCATAAACATTCCGGCTAATGTAACGATGAACGGTTGAATGTTAAAGTAATGAATGACCGCGCCCATTCCTAGCCCGAACAGCCAGCCGATCACGAGAACTAACGGGATAACAACGAGTGGCGGCCAGCCTTGCGCCAGCAAGGCAGCAGACAGCATCGTCGTTAAAGCGACCATCGCCCCCACGGATAAATCGATGCCTCCGGAGATGATCACGAAGGTCATGCCAACCGCCACGACAAGTAAGAAAGCATTATCAATAAGCAAATTAAGCAACACCTGGGTGGAGAAAAAACCTGTATAACGAAAAGCACCCGTCATAAAAATGAAGACGAATAAGCCGATCGTAATAAAGATCGGGATATACGCTCTCTTAAACACTTCTGTTCACCTTCCCCTCAGCCGCATACGAGCGTCCCTTGAAGCGCCGCAGCAGCATTTGTCGGAATGCAGCGGACTGTATCAAGCACACGGCAAATACGACCACCGATTTGACCACAAGTGTAATTTCCGGCGGTACCCCGATCATGTATATCGTCGTCGTTAAAGTCTGAATGATGAGCGCACCGACCAATGTGCCTGACAGGCTAAAGCGGCCGCCGCTAAGCGAAGTGCCGCCGATCACCACGGCAAGGATCGCATCCAGCTCATACCACAATCCAGCATTGTTGCCGTCCGCGCTCGAAACGTTCGAGCTTAAGATCAGACCGGCTATGCCAGCACACAATCCGCAGAACATGTAGACGATAAGCAGGACCGATTTGGAGCGGATGCCCGCCAGCCGGCTCGCTGTCGGATTGCAGCCGACCGATTCGATAAACATGCCGAGCGCTGTCCTGCGCGTCATCCAGACGGCAATCAGAAAAACCGCAGCAACGATAAAGACGGAAAAAGGAAGCATCAAAAACCATCCCGCTCCGATAAATCGATACGGATCGCTCGATACGGTGATGATTTGCCCGCCGCTAATTAATTGCGCAATGCCTCTTCCTGCTACCATCAAAATCAAGGTGGCGATAATCGGCTGAATGCCAACCGCGGCGACTAAGAGGCCGTTCCAAAGACCAAGCAGAAGCGAGAGCAAGAACGCTGCTGCAAGAGCTGTGAGCAGCAAAGTTAGGGAGTGCTGATCTTCTCCTCTGCTGATGATGAGACAGGCGATCGCCCCGGATATGGCCACGACCGAACCGACCGAGAGGTCAATGCCCTTGGTCGCAATCACGAGCGTCATGCCGATCGCCACCAATATGAGCGGCGAGCCATAGTTCAAAATATCAATGACACTTCCATACAGATGTCCGCCTTGTACCCGGATCGAGAAAAAGCTCGGATCATAGAGCAAATTAAAGCCTAACAACAAAGCCAAGACGACACACGGCCAAAATATTTGATGTTTCGATACTCGCATCCACATGACTTACCTCTCCCCCGCGATGACTTGCATCACATTTTGCTCATTGATCTGATCGCCAGTCAGCTCCTTCACCAGGCTGCGATCGCGCAGCACGGCGATGCGGTGACTGACGCGCAGCACCTCCTCTAATTCGGAGGATATAAACAGCACGGCCATGCCTCGCTTCGCCAAATCCATCACGAGCTTCTGAATTTCCGCCTTCGCCCCGACATCAATGCCGCGCGTCGGTTCATCCAGAATGAGCAAGTCTGGCTGCATAAGCAGCCACCTGGCAAGCAGCACCTTCTGCTGATTGCCGCCGCTTAAATGCTTGATGAGCTGATCCGGATTCGGCGGGTGTATGTTCAGCATGCGCATGTACTCATCCACAAACGCCTCTTGCTGCTTCTTGGCAAGCTTGGCAAGCCCTTTATGCGCCTGCAAGGCTAGGATAAGATTTTCGCGTACGGTCAGGTCGCCTATAATGCCTTCCGCCTTCCGATTCTCGGAGCAAAATGCGATCTTCTGGCGTATCGCCTCGCGCGGCGAGTGGATCGTGCCGCCGCCTGCAACCGTAAGGCTTCCGCGATCTGCTCGGTCCGCACCGAATAATAGTCTCGCTAACTCCGTTCTTCCCGAGCCAAGCAACCCGGCTAGACCGACAATCTCGCCGCGCCTGATCCGAAAGTCGAACGGCTCGATCGCGCCTTTTCTTCCCAAGCCTTTCGCTTCGAGGAATGTTTCGCTCGGGGCATGCGCATGCGCCGCGTCTTCCTTGGGCAAATCGGCAAGCATCTCCAGGTCCTTCCCGATCATATGAGAGACTAGCTCAATTCTTGTAAGCTCCTGCGTCATGTATTCGCCGATACATTCCCCGTTGCGCAAGATCGTCATTCGATCAGTAATTTCATACACTTGGTCAAGAAAATGAGTGACGAACAAGATCGCAAGTCCTTGCTCCTTCAAGTGGCGCATGACCCGGAACAGCTCCTTCACTTCACTGCGATCAAGACTTGACGTCGGTTCGTCCAAAATAACGATTCTCGCGGAAATATTAAGTGCCCGGGCAATCGCCACGAGCTGTTGCACGGCTACGGAGTAAGAGTCCAGCGTACGAGTCACATCAATCTTTAGACGCAGTCGCTCCTGAAGCAGCTGATCCGCCTTGCGATTCAATTCCTTCCACTGGATGCGTCCGAAGCGCCGCGGCTCGCGGCCGATAAATATATTTTCCGCAACGCTTAAGTTCGGACACAGGTTCACCTCTTGATATACCGTGCTGATTCCCGCATCCTGAGCGGCCAGCGGATTCATGACCTTTAGCGGCTCTCCGTTAAGCTCCATGCTACCTTCATCGATGTCGTAGACGCCGGTCAACACTTTGATGAGCGTCGATTTCCCCGCACCGTTCTCTCCCATGAGAGCATGAATTTCTCCGGGAAACAGCCGGAAATTCACACCCTTCAGGGCAACCACACCGGGAAATCTCTTATGAATGTTTCGCATCTGTAATATGGGCTTTATATGTTCCAACGCATGTCACTCCTTCCCCTCAAGGAAAAAGCCGCCCGCCCTGGCTGGGGCTGGGCGGCTGCACATTCCAGACAATTAATATTTGCGATCCGGCAGCGCTGCTTTCGCTTCCTCGGAGGTGAACGCGCTCTCCTCCACGACGATACGTTTCGGAATTTCTTTGCCTGCTAGAACATCCTCCACTGCTTGCATCAATTGTGGCCCTAGAAGCGGGTTGCATTCCACGATGAAATTGATCTTTCCTTCGGCTGCCGCTGCCATCCCGTCCCTAACCGCATCTACCGTAATGATCAAGATATCTTCACCTGGTACGAGACCGGCCGCTTCAATCGCTTGGATCGCGCCAAGTCCCATATCATCATTGTGTGCGTACAGGACATCGATATCTTTGTGTGCTTGCAGGAAGGACTGCATGACCTCCTTGCCCTTCGCGCGCGTGAAATCTCCCGTCTGGGAAGCGATGATCGTCATATTCGGATTGTCCTGAATAATTTCTTCAAAGCCCGCCTTGCGGTCGATCGCTGGCGCTGAGCCGGTCGTCCCTTGCAGCTCTACGATTCGGATCGTTTCATCGGAATCTTGGAACTGCTCGAGCAGCCACCTTCCTGCTCTGCGTCCTTCTTCCACGAAGTCCGAACCGATGAACGTTTCATACAACGATTCGTCATCCGAATCTACCGCGCGGTCTGTTAGAATAACAGGTATGCCTGCCTCCTTGGCTTCCTGCAATACGGTGTCCCAGCCGGATTCAACGACTGGAGAGAAAGCGATGACATCGACTTTCTGCTGAATAAACGAACGAATCGCCTTGATCTGGTTTTCTTGCTTTTGCTGCGCATCAGAAAATTTCAGCTCGAAGCCCCATTCTTCGGCAGCTTGCTTGATCGAATCCGTATTCGCCGTACGCCAGCCGCTCTCCGCGCCGACTTGCGCAAACCCTAACACGACCTTGTCGCTTGCAGTCGCAGCTGGCTGCTCGTTACTGGCGCCCGTCTCCTTGGCTGGTTGTTGCGCTGCGCCGCCGCCCGTATTGCCCGTATTGCTTCCGCCGCCACCTGCACAAGCAGAGATCAGAAGCATGAGCACGAGAAGACTAACGGCCGCACTGAACACTTTTTTGTTCCGCATCATTCATACCTCCCTTTGTTTGCCATCATTTGGCACGCTCCCATTATAAAACGCTTTCACCCGCACAAAATACGGAGATTCATAGGCATTCTTTATGATTTTTTGCGAACATTTCTAAGGCTCCCACACAAAACTTAGAATTTTTTGTGCATTTGTTTGAATATTTTGTTTTTGAATGCGTTTGCAATTGAAATTGCCACCAATTGGTATATGATGAAATGGAACGAAGCTTACCTTGCGACATGCATTTCGCACTGAAAGGTTAAGGAATTTTCATGAAGAAACTACTTTCTCATTGGCTATTTTCAAGCCTGCGTACGAAGATGCTGACGATGTTCGTCATTTTGACCTCGATCCCCTTACTATCTGTCGGCTTGATTTCGTATGAGAAATCTTTCAATACGATTTCAGAGTACAGTCAGGCTGCATCCATGGTGGCCGCTGATCAATTAGCTAGAGAAATCGACTCTTTATTTTTGGAAACCGGCAAGTTGCTGGAATTGGAAAACAACCCAGCCGTCGTACAGTTTCTCATCTCCCAAACGAATTCGTATCACGATGCGAAAGATATTTTGCTAACCTTTGCTTCTTATCGAGATACGTATACGTATGAAGGTGTCCTGAATATATCGATGATCAATCTGTACGGCAGAGGAATCAGCGAGCGGAAGGGCGTCTTCTCCTTGCATCAAAACCCGCTTCGCAATCCGCATTTCCGACATTTACTAAATAGACCGGACGATATTCTGGTCATCCCGCCGTCTGAAGCTTCTAAGTTGGATCGCTTGGACGGGTTTCATTATACCGATCAACAAGTCATTACGATGATCGCCACCGTCAAGCAGAAAATTACGCACGAGGTCATCGGCTTCATCGTTATCGATCTTGATGAGACCATTCTGAATCGGTTTACCGAAAGCTTCACGATTGGGCGTACGGGGTATTTCTTAGTGACCGACCAAAGCGGAACGCCGATCTTTTATCCGCCAAACAGCAGTCTGTCCCCGCTGATCGAACCATTCGCCGGCAGATTATCGAGTCAGCAAGACAGCTTCGTCTACCGCGAGCAAGGCAAGCCGATGTTTGTCGTTTATACAACGTCCGTTCAGACCGGCTGGAAAATCGTCGGCATTGCGCCGCTGCAAGAAATTATGAAGGACGCTCACGACATTCGCCAGCTGATCATCATCAGTGTCGGGCTGAGCATTATTTTCGTCATTGCGCTTTATTTCTTCATTACAACGAGACTAACGAGACCGATCCGACTGCTGCAAAGCAAGATGCGCTTAGCCGCCTCCGGTTATCTGGAGGGCAAGGTGCAGCCGGTCGGAATGGATGAGATCGCCGACCTGGGAAAAAGCTTCAATACGATGATCGAGCAGATCAAGCTCCTGCTGCAGCAAAGCATCCAGAAGCAGAGACAAATTCGCAAGGCAGAGCTTCGCACCTTACAGGCGCAGATTAATCCGCATTTTCTCTACAACACCTTGGACTCGATCGTATGGATGGCAGAAGCCGGAAAGAACAAAGAGGTGGTCCAGCTCGTCACCGCTATGTCCCGCTTCTTCCGAACGAGCCTTAGCAAAGGGCGCGATTGGATCACAGTGCGCGATGAGCTTGATCATGTGCGCAATTATTTAATTATTCAGCAAACCCGCTACCGCGATATTCTCGACTATGACATTAAGATGGATGAAGCGCTAATGGACATCCCCATCTTGAAGATGACGCTTCAGCCTCTGGTGGAAAACGCCCTGTATCATGGCATTAAGAACCAGCGCGGCAAAGGCCGGATCGTCATCACGGGGCATCGAGTCAACAGGCACGAGATGGTGATTGAAGTGCATGACAACGGAGCGGGTATTGCAAGCGAGTCATTAGATCACCTGAGGGAGCAGCTCGCGGGGCGAGCCATGATCGTAGAGGAAGACGGGGAACTGCACGGCTTTGGGCTGTTCAATGTGCAGCAGCGTATTCGTTTGTTTTATGGAGAGGAATACGGCATACACGTGCACAGTACACAAGGCGAAGGCACTACCGTGACGATACACATACCGATTCAGAGGGGGTATTCTCATGAAGAAAGTATTTCTGGTTGATGACGAGATCGTCATTCGCGAAAACATTCGAACGAGCATTAACTGGAACGAGGAAGGCTTCGACTATTGCGGCGATGCACCGGACGGCGAAATGGCTTTGCCCATGATCGAAGAGTTGCGCCCGGATATTTTGATTACCGATATTAAGATGCCATTCATGAATGGTTTAGAGCTTAGCACCGTCGTAAGAAAGCTGCTCCCCGGAACGAAGATCGTCATTTTAAGCGGACACGATGATTTTGCATTTGCCAAGCAGGCCATTCGCATCGGCGTGGAAGATTATTGCTTGAAGCCTATCGGTTCCGAGGATCTCCTGCGCGTGCTTCATTTGATCAGCCGCAAATTAGATAAGGAATCGCAAGGGGCGGACCCCTTTCACAGCATGAAACAAAATCTCTTCCAATCCTATGTACATGTGAATTCGAACGTGCGGCGTGAAGACTTCAGCGGATGGCTCGATCGCTCCCGCTTCATCGAATGTCTGCATGAAGGAAGTCCGGAGCAAAGCGATCAGATTATTCAGCAATTTGCTGAAGGATTAAAGGACATCGACTGGAATGCCACGCTTTATGGTTATTATTTGCTGCATGAACTGACTGTGGAAGTCATTCGCGAGGCCGACACTCTCTTCCGCAATATCCCGTCTCCCGATGAAGTATTGGCCTCTTGCCAGAAATCCATCCAGGACGTGAACAATGCTGAAGATGCGCGACAATATTTGCGCGAATTGGCGGAGCTGTTCTGGAAGTGGCGCGCGCTCTCCTCACACAAATACGGAGATTTGATCGCCCGCGTCAAGTCATTCGTGCAGGCTCATTATGCTGATGAGAATTTGTCATTGCAAGATGCCGCTGACCATGTCTCAGTCAGTCCCAGCCACTTAAGCAAGATCTTCAGCCAGGAAACCGGACAAACGTTCATCGACTATTTGATGCAAACCCGGATTCAGCAGGCGAAAATTTTAATGCTGTCGAGCAATGCCAAATCGTACGAAATTGCCTATCAGGTCGGCTATCATGATCCGCACTACTTCTCAAGCTTGTTCAAGCGTGTGACCGGCATGAACATTCGAGATTTTCGCAAGCGCCATAAAGCGCAGCAGACCATATGAAACAAGGTGGATCGAACATGTTGATCAGCACAAAACCGCATCGTTATTCGCATGCGCACCATTCACACCATTACACCATGCGCAACATCCGTCTCGTCACCCACGCCGTCGCTCGACTCACACTCATGGAGCGCGAATCTTGCTCTTATTGATCGTTGCCATCCTTCTACTCATCGCAGGCTGCGACGAGTTAGGCAAGGATGATCAACCGCCCTTTGCTGCCTCGAATGTGCCGCTTCCATCATTCGAGCCTGCCTATACGTTTGGCCTGATCTATCCCGTCGCACATTCGTTTTACGAAGCTGTCACGGTTAGTTCCGAGGAAGCGGCTAGGCAATACGGCGCGGAATTGATCGTCAAGGCTCCTGATGAAGCCAATATTGAGCAGCAAATCCGCATGATGGAAACGATGATCAGCCGGCAGGTAGACGGGATCGCCATCGCGCCGATCGATGCAGACGCCTTGACCCCGGTCATCGATCGCGCTGTACAAGCTGGCATTCCCGTCGTGTGCTTCGAATCGGACGCTCCTGCCAGCCTAAGAACCGCCTTCATCGGCGGTGACAACCGGCTGGCAGGAGAGCGTCTTGGCGAAGCGCTCGACGAATTGCTGAAAGGCGAAGGGATGATCCTCGTCGAAACGGGGATGCGTCAAATGGCGAGCCATCAGCAGAGGTTGGACGGATTTCTCTCATACATCAAGGCGCAAACGCAAATCGACGTGCTTGAAGTGCGCTACAATGAAGGAAAGAAAGAACGTGCCTTAAACCATTTGGAGCAAATGATTGACGAACATCCGCATTTTGATGCGTTCGTGGCGCTGGACATCGTCTCTGGCGAAACATCAGTCCTTGTCTGGAAAGCGATGGGACTAAGCCGCTACTCCCTCACGTTCAGTCTGATGCCAGACATCGAGGAGGCGATACGCAACGGACAAATAACGCTGGCTGTGTCGCAAAAAGAACGAACCTGGGGTAGCCAAATCATTGACACACTGGTGAAAGTGAAGGCGGGAGAACAAGTGCCGACCTTTGTTGACACAGGATTTGAACTCGTTCAGTAGCTTGACAACGCTTTACCTAGCCCGAGCAACACCCATCAGCTCCCAAAATGATGCTTTCGGCTGCAGCTTAGTATCGAACACGAACGGCCAATTTTTACGCCCTTTCACTGGAAAATGATCCAACCATGTGTAATTATCCGCCGCACCCCAGAACGTGATCGACGTGATGTGCGCGCGATATTCCCTAAATAGCTCGAAAATTTGCCGATAGCGTTCTGCCTGCCGCTCCAGCATCTCTTCCGTCGGAGCCTTCAAATCCGTGCGCTTATCGTCATGATGAAACACGGAAATATCCAGCTCTGTAATATGCAGCTTTAAGTCAAGGCTGGCATAACGCTCAATCGCCTCTCGAATGTGATCGAGTAAAGGGTGCTCCAAGCTCCAATGCGCTTGCAGTCCGACTCCGTGAATCGGAACGCCCTGCTCTTTCAGTGACTTCACGAGCGTATAGATTTTCTCACGCTTGCTAGGTACGGACTCGTTATAATCGTTATAGAACAACTCCGCTTCCGGGTCGGCTGCATGTGCGTACTCAAATGCCTTCGCTATGAAATCATCCCCTATGATCGCCAGCCATTTCGATGGGCGTAGCAGCTCTTCCTCCTTGTCCGAGATCGCTTCATTGACGACATCCCAAGCATAGATCGCTCCTTTGTATCGGCCGACGACCGTATCGATATGGTTCTTCATCGTGTGTAGCAGCGTCTTGCGGTCAACATGATGGCCGTTCGCATCTTCAAACACCCATTGCGGCGTTTGATTATGCCACACTAACGTATGCCCTCTCACTTGCTGGCCGTTCGCCTTCGCAAATTCGAGCAAGCGATCGGCTTCATCGAACGTATACAGACCCTCTACAGGCTGTAAGCTCTCAAATTTCATTTCATTTTCCGCGGTTAAGCTGTTGAAATGATAGCGAATGTGCTCGCTGTTTCGCCTTAAAGTGTACGGGTTCACCGCCGCACCTATGAAGAAATCTTCCTGAAAGGCTTCGTACAGCTTCGGGATTTCATTTCGCATTTCATGACGCGCTTCCTGACGCATTTCATTTCCCATTCCGCTCTCCTCCATTTTCTGTACTTTTCGTATAACGAAAATAATCGATATCGACAAACCCGCCGGTGTGACGGGTCGCATAATAAAACAAGCCCATGCGACACCCCATGAAATGGTCCAGCGTATACCGCAAATAGAGCGTTCGACCAATCGGCTTCCAATCTTGCCCATTCGTGGAATAGGCAAAATCCGCCGTATCCGCATTGTCCACAAAATTGAAATCGATTTTCAAATAAATCAGCTCACCTTCATACGCAGCACGCTCCACCACCCTTTCATCACCGTTCTCTCCGCGCACGCACATCACCGCATAGCGATCGCCCTGTTCATCTATATGTAAACCGACCGTGCCGTAATCATGCTGCAAGGCGACAAGACCGGTGCGATCCCCAGGCTTCATGTGCCCGATTTGTATGACCGTTTCACAGCTGCACGAGGGGCCTTCCGTCCGCTGCGTAAGCGTACCTTGCGCCAACTCCACATTGCGGGCCGTTCGTCCGCTCGCAAGCCGCAGGTAGCCCGGTCGCTCGGTTACAGACCACAAAGAAGCGTCCGGATTGTGATTCCATTGCCAGTTTGGCGCCAAGCGATTTTCATCGTATTCGAACTCATCGCTGATCACGAGCGGCCGCGGCTCGGCATCCGGCAACGCCGCCTCAAAGCTCTGCGGCACCTTGCCGTTCATACCAAAGACAGGCCAATGATCCTCCCATGTGACCGGTACAACGCAAGGAACTCGGCCTACTGCACCATGATCCTGGAACAATACGGCGTACCACTCGCCGGATGGCGTATCGACAATCCCGCCTTGCGCGACTCCGTTGTTAAAGTAGCCCATGTCATCATCAAGCAGGACGCGATGCTCATACGGACCGAGCAGCTCGCGCGAGCGGTAACACAGCACTCTGCGGCGCTTATTGCCTACCGTAGGCCAATCGATGAAGAACAAATAATAATAGCCGTTTATCTTATAAGCATGACAGCCTTCACATCGTAGCCCGATTCCTTCCCTCTCTGTTGTAAAGAGCAGCCTGTTTATGCCGCCTGGCTGAATAGCTGTTGCATCCTCCGTCAACTCCGTTATGCGAATCTCTCCGTTGCCGTAAATGACGAACACGCGCCCGTCATCGAACAGCAAGCTCGGATCGTGATGCAGCCCACCAATGATGTGACGTTCCCACGGTCCATTCTCTATATCTTTCGTCTTATACATATAAAAACGGTTAAGATCATTACAAGAAAAACATACATAGAACGTGCCTTGATGTTCACGAAGGCTTGCCGCCCAGGAGCCTTTCCCATAGATGCCTTTGCCGTCGAGCAATTGATGGGCGTCATTGTGTTCAAGCGTGTCGAACACATAGCCTACGATCTCCCAGTCTCGCAAATTGACTGATTTCATAATCGGACAGCCAGGCATGACATGCATGCTCGTACTGACCATATAGAAAACGGAGCCAACTCTGATCACGCTAGGATCAGGTACATCAGCCCAAATGACCGGGTTGCGAATCCGTATCGTGCTCATAAGTTAAGTATTACGCCTCCTTTCGATCCTCCAATGCCAAATCCCGATATTGTTGCGGCGTGAGCCCTGTCAGCTTTTTGAAAAATCGCGAGAAGGAATGGGCGGCCTCGTACCCGACGCCAAGCGCTACCTCTCGCACCTTCAGATCACGATCCTTAAGCAGCTCCTTCGCCTGTTTAATTCGGCAATGATCGATATATTCAGATAAATTGACTCCTTTTTCTTGCTTAAAAAGCCGTGACAAATAGGAAGGATTGAAATGATGAATTTCCGCCAGACGCACAAGGGACAAGTCTTCATCGATGTGTTCTTCTATATATTCACATACCCGGTCCATGACATCGGAAGTGCGGCTTCGCTTCTCCTCTTGTGCAAGCAAGAATAGTCTGTTTGCAACGAATGACAAATATTGCAATCCAACTTTTAGCGAACCGTGATCGTCGAGCTGCATCAGCTTCGCATGCTCTAGCTTTTCCTGCATGGACCATCGATTGATGTAAGACAACAAGCTCAGGGCGATGGCGTAATACGTTTCGACTGCGGTATGCACATTGACTTCCGACTGCGTAATGGCCGAACACAATTGGTCAAACAAGGCAAAGTAGTCGTCCTTCCTCCCGGCGTCCAAATACATCGACAATTGCTCGACTTTCTGTTTGAGGCGTACGACTTGCCGCAGGCTTTGCGCCTCGCCTCGTGCCCCTTCATCAGTCACAATCATGGAGATGCCGTCGCCAATCTTAGACAACATGAGCTGACGCAAATTCGCGTATTGCTGGGGAACATCGCGCCATTCGCAAAGCTCTCCAACGATGGCAAACGGAATCGCAAGGTGCAAAGTAAGCTTGCACGATTTCTGGATTAATTCGAGCGTCCCTTCGAGAAAGCGAATGAAATGATTGCCCCTATGTTCCGGAGCCCAATCTTTTGCCTGCAAGAGCCATAACACATCACCGAATTTGTCCTCGATGCACACCCTGCTTACGTAATCAGCTAGAAATAAATCCCAAACGAATCGAATGGAGCTTAGTCGCTCCCTCTTCTCCATATAGGAAAGTCCCGCTTCATAGACTGGATGTCCAAGCACAAGTGCAACAGGCTGATCGGGATTCAGTTCGATATTCAGCTTCGCAAATTCATCCTTCAGCCGCTCTATTTGCTTACAGTCTTCATCATCGTCTTGCAGCAAATGGCGAAAATAATCGTTATGCTCCATATGCTGAAGGGTAACGAACTGATCCCGATATTGCTCGATCAGATTGCTCATCTGATGGTCATGATCCAGCTCTCGCACGACCTCTCGCACCGTTTCCATCACTTTGTCGTACCCTTCGGTCTTTAACAAATAGCGGACATTCGCCATCTGTATCGCTTGATAAGCGTATTCGAACTCACTGTAGCCAGTCAGGAAGATGATTCGGCATCTCGGCCAATGCGTGACAATTTGTGCGGACAAATCTAATCCGCTCATGCCCGGCATGCGAATATCCGTTAAGACGATATCGATGCGCGTTCTAGCCATCCAAGCGAGCGCTTCCTTTCCTGAATAGGCTCTGCATACATCTAATTCCTCAGGCATAAAGGATTGGAACACTTCGTACAGGCTGTCTGTAATAATCTCTTCGTCATCCACGATTAGCAGTCGATACACGTTCGCTCACTTCCCCCGCATGATGTTGAATGCGAATGACAACTTGCAGGCCGCCAAGCTCTGGACTTTGGCTGACAATAAGCCCACTCTCGTCGCCATAAGTCAATCGAAGCCTTCGATGAATGTTCAAGATGCCTGTCGTTTCACACGTTTCTTCATCCGCAAGCAGATTTCTGAGTCTCTCAAGCTCTTCATCCGCAAGTTCTCCGCTGTTTTCCACGATCATGTCATACATAGGCGGATGCATGTCAAATGTAATGCGAAGCTGCCCTTGCTCCAGATTTTCCAGACTGTGTTCATAAGCGTTCTCGATAACCGGCTGTAGGATGAGCTTCGGAACCATCAATTCCTCCATTGCCTTCGGTAGTTCGTCGAATTGCACCTGAATACGCCGCGAGAAGCGGAGCTTCTGGATTTCTGTATACATACGTGAATGGCGGACTTCGTCCGCAAGTCGCACCCGATCTTCACCGCCTCTGGTTATAAATCGGAAATACTCCCCGATCATCAAGGTGAACTGCTCGATCCGTTCGTAATCCCCAACCTTAGCCATCGAATGTAAGATAAAGAAACTGTTGTACAGAAAATGTGGATTGATCTGCGATTGCAGCTGCCTAAGCTCCGCCTTCTGCATCATCATCTTCTGCTTGAAATCCTGGTCGATCAGACGCTTTAGCCTTGCGATCATATAATTGAAGCGATCGTACAAATAACCAAACTCGTCTTTTTGTTTATGCTCGATGTGAATATCTAACTCGCCGCCCTCCATTCGTTTAAAGCTTTGGATCAGAAGAAACAGCGGCCTGTGAATTTTTTTGTAACTGAAATAGAAATAAATCATTACCGCCAGCAAGGAGACGAACGCGTATATCCAAGCCCATTGGACGAATTTGCCGAGCGGCTTCCGCACTACGTCTTTGGGCAAATAGGTCATAACGGAAAATTGCAAATCGTCCAAATACATGTCATTCATATGAACCTGGTCGTGCTGCACATCGACGAAGGAATCGCTACCATTTGCAAGCATTGGCGCACCGCCTTGCGACTCGATTGTAAACCCGGTCCTCTCATAGAGAAGAAGGGAGCGGCTTTCCGGGTACATGTCCACCTGCTCCAATGATGCTCGAAGCTGATCCGTATCCAATTCTAGGTGCACGATGAACAGTGGCTCCTCCCCTTTCGTCCCACTTTGTTTGGCAGCCGCAAGATGCAGCGTGTGATTCAACTGAATGAACCGACCTTCATTGTATTGCAGGCGGTTATGCAGTCCTGCGAACGTCTCCCCATCAAAGTCATATACTTTGCGCAGGGCGGACATCGACCGATTCATCGCTCGATTGTGTACGAAGACATCCTTGATATAGACGCTGCTGTTTTTCAAGGAAGTTAACTGCTTCAGCATAAATTTGATACCGCTTCTTCGCTGCACATCGTCCATCAGCTCCCAGGATACCGTGATCCGATTGATTTCACTGTCCTCCAACAAATCAAACATTTGCAGTTCCAGCCAACCAACTTCTCTATTTAATTCCTGCAAATATGAGGCGAGCCGCATTTCAGTGCTTCTGGATATTTCTTCCCTCGCATTTTCATAGCTCCAGTTGTACAAATAAACGCTTAGCATAACGATCGGAATCATGATGATTACGTATGTGGTGACCATTTTGAAAAAAATCGAATTGCGCCATGATCGGGCTGGAAATTTCAACAATGCTATTCCTCCGCTATCTACCGTGCCTATGATGAGAGTGGGAAGCGGCATGCTTCGCTCTTCATCTAGTTACGTTGCTCCTTCTGTGCGAACCACTCATTCACTTCAGCCGTAATCTGATCCCCGCCAAGCATACGCCACTCTTCAACGAATCGATCAAACTCACTGATTGGACTGCCGAGGATGATGTTCATGTACGTTTCATGCTGCTTATCGCGAAGAAACGCCTGCTTCTCGATCATCGTCTCGGTCGGTGCACCTGTAAACGCATCGTACAGAAGCTGACCTCGCTTCTCGTATTGATCGATGATCGAGAATGCGCCATCCGGCCCGTATGTCCGTTCCCAGCCCCACCCAACGATGTCGCCGTCGCGCTTGTAAGACTCTATGTATCGTTGAATCGCTTGCGCTTCGCCGTCCATCACAGTTGCATCTCCCGTTTCGCGGAATACTTCCAATTGTCGGTACGCCTCAAGATTTTTCCTCGCAGGAAAAGGGGTCACCGGGGACAAGCTCCATACAGCGCCGTTATCGTTATAAAACGTGCCATATTCGGCTGTCTTGCCCCAATTTTTCTCCAAATGTAAATTAAACAGCTTTACGACCGCTTCCGGATACTCATAATCCTTCCTCACAGCAAAATAGGTGGAAGTGCTGAATTTTAGCGGCACCTTCGGTCTTTCGCCCGTACTTGAGACGATCGGATACGCTTGCCACTTAGCATCAAAATTTTCTACACTGCCCTGAACATGAAACGATCCCCACTGCTCCCCATACATGATGCCGAGCTTACCGGCGGCTAGATCCGACCTTACTTGATCGCCATTTTTGTAGCCGAATTCCGGGTCCATCCAACCTTGTTTGTACATGTTCTGCAGCGCTTGCAAAGCGTCTTTCACTTCCGGCTGAACGCCACCGAATATGAGCTTTCCTTGATGATCTTTCAACCAGATTTCCGGATAAGCCCCGAATCCCGCCATAAACCCCGTCACGCCAGCTACCGGGTCCCATAAGTGTTCCGCTAACGCCAAGCCGTAGGTATCATCGAGACCATTGCCGTCAGGATCTCCCTCTGTAAACGCTTTCGAAATGGCGGTTACATCTTCTATGGTTTGCGGAGGTGCAAGTTCCAAAGCATCGAGCCAATCGCTGCGAATCCATATGACCATCGCCCTCTCGAGCGAAGCATCCGTTTCCGGAATGCCCATCAACTTCCCATCTATGGTTGCCGCTTCGAATGGTCCGTTACCCTCTTGTGTTAAGATCATCTTCGTAAAGTCCGTGGCATATTCCTCGTACACTTCCGTCAAGTTTTGTATCAGCCCCATATTGCTGAGCAGCCTTAATTGCAACGCATTCACTTCTACGATATCCGGAATATTGCCGGAAGCTAGCGATACACCGAGCTTCTGCCGATACATGTCCCCTTTAGCAGTCCAGTCATATCGAATGCGAACGCCTAACACCTCTTCATATAGCCGGGTCCAACGGTTATCCGCTAATGTTTCGTCGGGAAGCGAGGCGATAAACTCTTCGAAGCTGTCGCCAATTTCTCTGACGAAAGTAGCCTCTATAGGTGGATCGTAAGGGTGTAGCCCGACTTCTTGATATGGAGAATAATCGTCTTCATCTGTCTCTTGATATTGGTCATTTATTGGCCTTAGATGGTAGAATGATAGACATGCAAATGCGCAGACGCATACCGCTAATGACCAAATCTTAACCTCGTGCTTCACGAATCCTCGCACAGATTGCAACCTCATTTCACGATAATTGACGTCAACTTGGCTTTATTATCTATTGAACATGTTCTAGGCACAACTTGCAAATTTTTATTTTGTTGCCTGATCTTTACTTTTTGCGAAAGCTTTCCACCGATGAGAAGTATGTATAAAGCAAAGACTCCCTAGATAAAGACCAATAAGGAGGCGTGGAACCTTGGAGATCGAATATCATTTTCATTTGGTGCCCAATATTTTCTTATTCCTTGATCGCAGATGCTTCCCGGATTGGACCATTCAAAGAAGAAAAATTGATTTTCACGATCTTACTTTTGTCACCGGAGGCGAAGCTGTCTATATAATTAATGACAAGCCGTACCATGTAGAAGCCGGCGATCTCATCTACGTGCCGGAGGGTTCGATCAGGGAGGCATACACCTTCTCGCATAACCCGATGCATGCGTATCCGTTTAACTTTCACTGGGCGGAGCCGCATAATCACATTCATCTGCCATTCGATATCGTCACGAAGCATATGATTACGAAGGAGATTCTCGACTATATACGAGAGTTCAAGCAAGTTTGGATGAACCGCCAGCCATTCTTCATGATACAAGCTCGCGCGTTGTTTGAGCTTATCCTTCATCGCTTGCTGACGAATCATCAGCGCAGCTCCTCAGCACTTCTTGACATTCGCATTAAAAAAATCATGTCGTACATCACAGACCATTACTCGCAGGACATTTCTGTAAGGAGCCTGGCAGAGGAGGTCAAGCTGAATCCTGTTTACCTCGGTAAATTGTTCAAGCAAAATACAGGATCTACCATAAAGGAATATATCAATCGCATCCGCATCAATAACGCGGAGATGATGCTTTCCTCAGGCGACTTTACCGTATCGGAAACAGCGGAACGCTGCGGCTTCCATGACATCTCCTACTTCAGCAATTTATTCAAAAGCATCAAAGGCTACCCTCCCTCTGCCGCAAAGAAAGGGACATAATGCGAGTTGAAGGGGAACTGCTGCAGTCCCCCCTTACGTGATTGTTATTTCTCCTTTATTTTGCTCAACTATGGTTTCCAAACTTCATCAACAGCCGCCTGGAAGGGGGCTTGATACGTTTCAACTAGCGTCGACACCGACACGCCATTTAACAGTTCATCGACAAATTCGTAATACGGCATATTCGGATAATAGTCGATCTGCTCGATCACCTTCATGCTTTCGACAGCTAACTGAGCGTTGTGAATGTCCTCCTCGGTGGTGAAATATTTTTCGAACGACGCTTGATGCGGATAGTCGTAGATCGATTCGATATCATGGATTTTCTCCCAAATGTAGACAAGCAGTTCCGGATTGTCCACAGATTTCGGGATCGTATAGTAGTTCGGAATCGTATTGTGTGAATGATATCCAGTCGCTTTAGGACCTTTCGGGAATGGCAGGAAACCGAGATCGTTCTCCGGCATATCTTGACGCAAATTTTCCATCTCATAATCATGGCTTGCAAACATTAGCACATTGCCTTCCAAGAAAAACTGCTTCGGTTCCGTCCAATCTCCGCCTTCCGTAGGCCGGGCAATCCTCTCAGTGGCCAAGGTGGAGATAAAGTTCAGTGCTTCCAGGGTGTTCGGATCGTCAAACATGACCTTGCCTTCCGTAACCAAGTTCGCCTCATTGGATGCTAACGCTTGAATCAATAAGGAATCTGTCGCAAGCCCCCAGCGATCGAGCTGCCCGTCATTATCCGTGTCGCGGTTCGCTTCCTTCGCGATTTGCATGAAGGTATCCCAGTTCCAATTGTCTTGATCCACATACTGCTGCAGCGGCTCTATGCCAAGTTCGTTCATTAATGTACGGTTATAAATAACGCCCGATGCTGCACCGTTAATGCCGATTCGAAAGCCGTAGCCGCGGTCTTCGTATTGTGAGAATTCATCCGTATATTGCAGGACAAAGGCGTTATCATTCTTTACATATTCGTCTACCGGCCAGAACAGATCCTGACTTGTCAAGGTCGGGATCATCCACGGTCTTGCAAGCCGTATGATATCGCCTAACGGCTCGCCGGCTATTAGCGATGCGGTTACTTTGTCCCGATACTCACCGTAATCAACGACGACATATTCAACTGTAAAATTGTGCTTCTCCATCAGTGCGTCTAAATTTTCTTTCATCTGAATGCTATCGGGACTGTCTTCCTTGATGGACTCGTCATACCATGATACGAGCTTAATCGTACGACCGCCCAGATCGAAATCCATCTCCGGCGTCGCATTCGGATTTACTTGAACCCCTTCGGCATCTTCCGAATCCGTTAGATTCGACTCGTCACCTGAATCCATGGCTTCATTCGAAGTGCCGCCATTTTGAGCCTCATCCGAACCGCCAACGTTACCGCTGCTGCAAGCTGCTAGGAAAATGAACAGTATACCGCATAACTTTACCAACGTCATCTTATGCAATCTCATACACCATCCCCCCAATATGCGCTGCACGAGTACAATACAGCGCTTTCATCCCAGGGTCTGATTAGACCCTGATGCAAACTCAGTTCACATTATATCGGCCCCCCTACTGGCAAACCATAGAAGATCTAAACATTATTTGAAATTATTCAACTATACTTTATTCGTGTGTCTTTCACCGAACCAATGAGCCAGTTGCGATGTTTGTATACGAATTCCATCTATGATAATTCCATATCAATCAGCCATTTTCCCATATATATCTACCAAATCTCCATATACATCTATCATTATTCCATTCGCAGCAGCAGCGCCTTCACTTATAATGAAAGAAACATTTGTTTAGGAGGATCAGCAAATGAGCAAAATTACGTTCCTTGGAGCGGGCAGTACCGTATTCGCCAAAAATGTGCTGGGCGACGTCATGTTGACCCCTGCACTGCAAGGATTCGAGCTGGCTCTGTACGACATCGACCAGGAGCGCTTAAAGATTCGGAGCACATGCTTGGAAAATCTTCGCAAGACACTGGCAGCACGTGCCAGATCAAAGCGTACACCGACCGGAAAGAGGCGCTTCGGGGGGCCAAGTATGTCATCAATGCCATTCAAGTCGGCGGATACGAGCCTTGTACGATCACGGATTTTGAAGTTCCGAAAAAATACGGACTGCGCCAGACGATTGCCGATACGGTCGGGATCGGCGGCATTTTCCGCAACCTGCGCACCATCCCGGTGATGCTCGATTTCGCTACAGGATATGCAGGAAGTTTGTCCCGATGCGTTGTTCCTGAACTACACGAATCCGATGGCGGTGCTGACGAATGTGATGAATACCCACGGCGGCATCGCACCGTCGGACTATGCCATAGCGTTCAGGTGTGTGTGCCGCGACTTGTTCGGAATCTTAGGGATGGACACGAACGGGGTGCAAGTCGAAGATCGCCGGCATTAATCATATGGCATGGCTGCTTGAGGTGACCAAGGACGGCGTCGACCTGTATCCGGAAATTAAGCGGCGCGCCGCGGAGAAACAAAAGGAAAAACACCATGATATGGTTCGCTTTGAGCTGATGCTCAAGTTCGGCTATTACGTCACGGAATCGTCCGAACACAATGCGGAATATCATCCCTACTTCATTAAACGGACTTATCCGGAGCTTATCGAACAATTGAACATTCCGCTCGATGAATATCCGCGCCGGTGCGTCAACAAATCGACGGCTGGAAGCAGCATGCGGGACGAGCTCGTGAATAATCAAGATCTGCACCATGAGCGTACACATGAGTATGCTTCTTATATTATGGAAGCCATCGAAACGAACGTTCCGTTCAAAATTGGCGGCAATGTCATGAATACCGGTCTCATCACGAACCTGCCTAAAGAAGCTTGCGTGGAAGTGCCCTGTCTCGTCGATCGAAGCGGCATCTCGCCAACATACGTTGGCGATCTGCCGCCGCAATGCGCGGCGCTGAACCGCACGAACATTAATACGCAGCTGCTGACGATTGAAGCGGCGATCACCGGAAAGGGAGAACATATCTACCACGCTGCCATGCTCGATCCGCATACCGCAGCCGAGCTGTCGCTGGATGATATCGTCTCTTTGTGCGACGATTTGATCGAAGCGCATGGCGATTGGCTGCCTAAATTTAGCTAATACGACCACAAGGGTCTGTCCAGACAGTGAAAACTGACTGTCTGAACAGACCCTGTTTATATGTCGGAAGACTAACCGACGATCCCCGTACGTTCGACGCTTTCCACGAAATACCGCTGCACGAACAAATAAATGAGAATCAGCGGCAGCATAGCAAGCAATATCCCGGTATCTTGCACCATGTTCAAATAAAACGAATCCGCTTGCGACGTCCCGCCCGCCAATTCATAAGCCAAATTATAAGGTAATGAAGACAATTGGGTCGACATGACCTTGCTGGACGTTAAATAAGTCGTTGTATAAAAGCTGTCATTCCATTGCCAAACGAAAGAGAACAAACATACGGTGAGAATGGCCGAAAGCGCGTTCGGCAGCATGATGTGCGTGAACGTCTTGCCGACACCTGCACCGTCCACATAAGCTGCCTCCTCCACTTCCTTGGGAATGCCGCGAAAAAACTGGCGGAATATAAAGATGAACAAGCCCGCTTTATAAGATACCGCAGTCAAAGATGTCAGGATGAAGGGCCAGTAAGAGTTCAGCAGGTTCACCGATTTGCCCGTGAGAAGTGGAACGAGCCCCAGTAGCGTAAAGTCTTTCAAGTTTAAGTAAAGCGGGATCAGAATCGTCGTCAGCAGCACCAGAATCGTCAATATCACACCTGCGAAGAGCAAATTGCTGCCTTTAAATTTCAGACGGGCGAATCCATATCCCGCGAGCGCACACGACGCTGCTGTCAACACGGTCGTCATGCCGGATAACAGGAACGTATTTCGCAACGTCTCCCAGTAATCCATTATTTCAATAGCATTTCTGAAATTGTCCCAAGAAAAATGCTCAGGAATCCAGACGACAATCGGCGAATACAAATCCGACTTGTCTTTAATCGCCGTGGAAATCTTCTTCATAATCGGATACATAATGACGAAGGACAAGCCCACGATTAGAATGAACCGAACGAAGGACCACAGCCTCGATTTTAGGAAATGCATGCTGAACCATGGAGAGCGGAGCCAACCCGTCTTTCGCCCCTTCGCAATCAAGTTGCGAGCGTAGCCTTCGGTCTTAACCGATTTATTCATGGTAGAAGACCCTCCTGGAAATGTAATACGTACTGATAGCCAAGATAACGGCAATGGTTAGGAAATACAGCCAAGCCATAGCTGAGCTCAGGCCAAAGTTAAAGCTGTTAAAGCCGGTTTCGCGAATCAGATCCGTCGTAGCGTTGCTGGCAAAGGAATCGATTACGGTGTAGATCACATTGACGAGGATGAGCGGGCTAACCATCGGAAACGTAATCTTCCAGAACGCTTCGTATCCGGTGGCGCCTTCAATTTTTGATGCTTCGTAGAGCGGTTTGGGAATCGTCTGGATACCGGCAAGGAAGATGAGAATTTGCACGCCTGATTGGCTGACAATGTCGTATATGCGATCGACCGCTCCGTCAAATAATTGACGATCGATTTGTTGACGCCAGATTCCAGCATCATTCGTTCCAATTCAAAGCTGCCCAGCGCATGAATGAACTTCGTGCTATCGCTTTGGGCTTGCAGCGCCGCAATTAAGCTATCGCTTTCCAAAGATGCGATAACGCCGGAGGCGAGAATGACCGGCAGGAAGAAGATGGCTCTCGCCAACCCGCGGCCGCGAAATGGCTGATTCAGAATGACGGCCAGGAACAAACTGAAAATGACAATAAGCGGTACGTTTACCAACATGTCCAGGATCGATTCTGTGAGCGTTCGGTTAAAACTCGTATGGATCGTGAGCGCATGCAAATATTGATCGAATCCGGCAAAAGAGATTTCCACTCCAGAAGATTTTGGTTCTACATTACTAAAGCTGTATCTAAGCGACGTGAGCAACGGAATGAAGAAAAAAAACACAAAGCCGGTAAGCCAAGGCAAGACATAAACAAATCCCCACATCGCTTTCTGCTGCGCATAAGTCGTTTTTTCTTCCCTATTTTCAAGCTTGTTCACCGCCCGTCACGAAGCTTTCCGGCGCGATCGTTATGCCGTTTATCGTCACTGGCGAGCGGTTATAGTTGACGATCACCGACACGCCGTTTTCATACACGGTTTCGTATACGCCTTCTGCCCTTTTTTCATGATGTATAATGCCCGCATGCTGCACAAGCTTTAGAACGCTGTTTACCTCCTCGTACATATGCTCGGCCAGCTCCAGCCACCCATCATAATGGACGGCATACAAGTAGTCATACTCTGTATCTTTCACTTTATCGTTTTGCTTCGCAATCCATGTGAAAGAAAATCGAGCCGTACTCCAAACATTGCAAAATATATTGCTGCGGATTCGTATATGTGGACAAATTGTATGGCGCCCCGGTATAGTCGACATATCCGCGAACGACCATCTGATAGAACGGCACAGATTCGTCCTCGATCTTGAACCTGCTGCAGACAGCGGGGCATTCGTAATATCCGTCAGGTAGGAAAGCGCGTATACATTGCCGCCGTCCGCCATCATGGTTAGACCAGCCTCATAGAGAGAGTCTAATGCTTGACGAGATATTTGCTCCGATTCCGTTCGATCAACCAAATGGTGCTTGCGATAATCGCTGTTTAGTTGATCCGCGAGATCGCGCAGCGACACGCTGCTTATCGCTAGCTGTTGCAATTGATCCTTCATCAATGCCGCATATCGTTCCACCAGTCTCGGCGACAGTACGTAGGATGGGGTTCGCTCTCATCGCGTCGATTCAAGGCCAAATCTATCGGATATACGGCCGCTGGAGCATTGGTCAATTTTCTTGCGGCATCCTTGGACTCCCGGAAGCCCGAACCGCTGCCAACGCTAAGTAAAGCAATATCCGGAAATATTGCAATGTTCTCCTTGGCCGCATACTCCATCAACTGTTTCAAGCCTTTCACACCCCCGATGAGCCCGATCCACAGAAATCGTGGTCGGCACTTTATGATCCAAACCACCGTTGAACCAGCCGGAATATTTCAGGCGAATATGGTCAATTCCACGTTCCTTCAGCTGTTCTAGTATCGCACGAGCTTCATCCGTCGTCGTCAGCGGCTCCAACGCGCGATAAGGAATGCCAAGAACATGCTTTTGCTTTGGAATGCTGCCGATCAATTGCAAGTAGAAAGGAGCATTCTCCGTTACCACTCTCCAATGCTTCAGTTTTGCGAAGCATTCCTCTGTCTACTAGATAGTTGCGATAATAATGAGCCATTCCCCGGTATGAAGCCTCCTCCCCGCGCAAGAACGAATATCTTACGACAAAATCCGCTTGCATCGGCTTTTCCTGAAACCTCGGCAGTGAACGATTCTGATCGCTTGCGCTCAGCGTAACCTCGTCCTGATTGATCACCACAAAGCTCGGATAGACATAGTTATAGTTGTTCAATCGTCCGCTGACATCGGCATTCATCACTGCCGCTGATGCGCCTTCTTCAATGATGCCGATAAAAGCCGCATCTTCCTTCATCACGCCAAACACCGGTAAGCGAATCGTCTGATCGCGGGACCAATTCGTCCTCTCCATCGTCAAGTCCCTGCCGAACACATATTGCTGATAAGACGGATATTTTGTCTTGCCGTTGTTAAAGTGGATCAACGCACCTGAACCGTCTGGCACGAACAGCGCTCCCTCCTCATCAGCTCCCCCCGCGCCAAAAAAACGAAGTAACGTCACCATATGGACGGGATAGTCTTGCGGGTATTCAATGCGACTTTTAGGCACCTTGACGATCAAGCTGTCGCCATCCAGTCTGTATTCGATGGACAGGCGGAAGATGCGCGGGATCGGTTTCATTTGCTGCAAATTCAGCTCTTCAATATCGCGCTGCAAATCATCCGCCGTGTAACCGGCTTCTTCCAATGCATCCAGCGCCCGCTGCAGCTGAAGCCCTTGCAAGGCGTTGTCATTGCGAACATATAAGCCTTGTTCCTTATCTTCTCTATAAGCGATAATCAACGCCCGGCTACCGGTTTTGTCGAGCTTTCCGGTCAATTCTTCGAACCTGGACTTACTTAGCATAAGCGGCATATCATCGACCGTCTTCGCATCGGTGCCGAACTGATAGGTTACACGCAGCCCATCCGGCAAAGATTCGTATGCGACCTGTTTGTACGCCATACTGTCCGTATAACTGTTCACGGAGCCGAGCTGCCCGAAGGAATTGTAAAAGCTGATGCTGGCCTGTGAGTGTAACAGGTCTTTATTCAGACCGGTAGCGATTGCATCGTCGTTTCGATCCGCAGGATTGCTGCGCCATATGTGACCGCCGATCTTGTCCAGCACAGCGATTTCTCCTGTCTGCTCATGCAAGAACAACTGAAGGTCAGCCGTTTCCGCAATCCCTTTCATTCCGGGCAAGCTCGGATTTTGAAACAAAGATGGAACATTCTCCCCTTCCGGGAGCGTAATCCGCTCTGCATCACCTACCGCTAGCGCTTGATCGTCTGCTCCCGAGCAGCCCGCAAGGATGATCATGATGATCCACAGTATACTCAGCATCCGCTTGGCGATCTTTGTCATCGTCTGTCCCCCCTTCTAGCTCCGTAACGTTAGTTCCTGATAGATGGTGGATACGAAGGCGATCATCTGCTGAATGAGGCTGAAGAACAGCAAGCATAAAAAAGCCATAAAGCCCATCGCCACGACAGTCAAAAATAAGATGCCGATTGTTTTGGATGGCGTAAATTGGTGTACGGTCATATTGCCGATAAACAGCAAATACATGCTCCAGATCAGCGCCAAAGATTGAAAGAAATAATAAAATGCCGTTTCTTCCATTGCGATGAAGTTGCTGAGCCATATCCATGGGAAGTAGATCAGGATAAGCGGCTGCAAAGCATAACAGGTCGAGATAAATATTTCGGAAAATTTCCCTTCCCCATCCATCAATGTCGTCAGCGACCAATTCGCGATGCAGAAAAACAGTACAGGCACGACGACGTAGACGATTTCCATGATGCTGTTCAGCTGCTTCGGATCTTTGAAGTTCACAAGCAGCCCGCTATATTGACTTTGCAGGATCATCGTAACGGACAGTAACACAAGGATGACAAGCGACGTACGAAGGCTGATCTTCCGATCCCGCTTGTACTTCAGTTCCCAATACGCGTTAAACGGATGAACGATCAGATACAGCGGGAAGCGGATCATCTCTCTGCTCACTATAAAGCCACCTTCTTCCTGTCTCGGCGTTTCTTGTATATTTTCCACACGTACCACCCGAGCCATATCACCACAATGCTGGTCATGATGGAAGGAAAATAACTGCGCAGCACTTCTTTGCGATAAAGCAGAAACGCCTTGGAATAATACTTGCGATCCATACTTTCAGCAAAATACATTAAGGCTTCAGCATACTGGCCTTCTCGCAGCTTGGCCTTGCCGATCCCATTGTAGGCGTATTCAAGATTCGCGTTCAGGCTGACCGCTTTCTGGAACAGTGAAGCCGCCAGCTCCTCATTGCCTTCATCGTACGCCTGGACCGCATCGTTTAACGTCCGGCCGTATTCCGTCGGTTCGAACACGGTAATTTCCCCGAGCGCTTGATCGAGTACAAGAAACTTATCGCCGACTCGTTCAATCGCGCGAGGCGTGCGAAACTCACCGACTCGGTTGCCCAATCCACCGAACACATACAACAAGTAACCGTCACCGTTATAAGTGAAGATACGTCCCCTCTTGGAATCCAGCACGGAGTAGATCTCGTTATGCGTCACATCTATATCAATCAAGCGAGACGGTCCGTCGTCCACATAGTACCGCAGATCTCCTATCGGACTTTCAGGGCCTTCCCTGCGCAAAATATCGACGCCTTGCGCATTCAGCTTTTTGATTGGCTCTCCAGATTCATCCCCGCTTGTCGCATATATAAAGCCGTCCGCATCTATGTCCAAATTCGTAAATTCTGTCGGCGTAAACTGTACCATTCGGCTTCGCTGCTCTTCGGTGGAGAGCAGCTTCCATACGTATTCAATCGGATCGACTTGCACGCGGTTCGCACCATAGAAGCTTGAGAACGTTCCGTCCGAGTTGAATTCCATAAAGCCGTCAAATACGCCGATCGATAGCGTATACACTCTTCCAGCGTGATCAACGACTACCTTCGCCGGCTGGAACACGAACGTACTCAGCAGCAATTCCGATTGCGGGTTATCGATAATCTTGACCACGTTTCCTGTATCGTCCAAATGTACAATGCGGTTATTTCCAGTATCTGCCACATAAATCTGCTTATCGTCTGTTACAAATATGCCTTGCGGATCAGCAAACTGATCCTGTCTTCCTTCATTTGTAAAATCTTGAATCGTTCTAAGCAGCTGCAAGTGCTCATCTAACACGACAATGCGCCGATTACCGGAATCCAGAACATAGATAAGACGATCGCTTGTCACAAACAGATCGCGCGGTTCTAGCAAATTTCCCGCTTCACTACCGCTGCCATCCCATAGCTGTGTTGCATAGTATGGCGCGGGGGCTGCAACGGTATCGCCCCAATACGAATACTGATAGGACGGGGACGCAGCGTATGCTGTCGGCATCGTCAGCGAGACCATCGCCAAGGACACAAACGCCGTCATCGCTTTTATTTTGCTGCGCAAACTTGTGAACATCATTCAGGTCCCCCTCTAATCTTTCATACCGGAAGTCGCCATAGTCTGAATGACGCTGCTTTGCGAGATCAAAAAGAGGGTGATCGGAACCAGCATGATGACGAGCGCGACAGCCGCACCGACCCCTGCTCTAGCAATCCCTCCCTGAATGACCTGGCTTAGAGCATAATTTAGCGTCTTCAAATTTTCACTATAGATGAAGTTCCCGCCGTCCGACCCCCACAACAAGGGGAACTGAAGAATCATGAGTGTCAGCCAAGCGGGCTTCACATTCGGCATGACGATGCTCCAGAAGATTCGGTATTCATTGGCACCGTCAATCTTCGCCGCTTCCAGGAGAGCATCCGGAATTTGCTCCATAAACTGCTTCATGAGAAACAAGCCGAGTGAGAAGGCAAGTGCCGGGACAATTAACGAAGCGTGCGTATTAATCCAGCCGAGCCATGACATCACCATATAATTGGGAACAGCCGTTACGTGCGGTGAAAACATCAGCGACAAAACGACGATCGCAAAGAGCGTATTCGAACCGGGAAATTTATATTTGGCGAGCGGATAAGCCGCGGCTGATGCAAACAAAATGTGACCGGCTGTTCCGACGATCGTAATGAGCAATGTATTGGTCAAATATCTGGAGAACGGGACCCACGAATCGCTCATCAATACGATCAGGTCATAAAAGTTATCCAGTGTTGGATTATGGACGAAAAAACGCGGCGGAAAAATAAACAGTTCATCGAGCGGCTTAAACGCATTGTTTACGGTATACACCAAGGGCAGCGCCATGAATGCACCGAACAGGGACAGCAGAAGGAACAGCAGGAAGCTGACGAAGAAGGAGCGGTTCAATTGCCTGCGAATGCGAATGACGGTCCACACTTTTCTCAGCATGATTACTGCCCTACCTTTCGCAATAGCTTCTGGATCAATTTGTTCGTCCCGACCATGATGATGAACAAAATGGTAGCAATCGCCGATGCATAGCCCATTTCAAAACGAATAGTACCGTAATCAACGAGATGCGTAACGACGGTATGCGCCGCATAGTTCACACTTGGGAAACCAGCTAATTGCATCGATATTTCGGCCACGGCAAACGAAGCGGTAATTTGCAGCACTGCCCCGAACATAAGCTGCGGACGCATCGAAGGCAATGTGATAAACCATAGCTCCTGCCACCTGTTCTTAATCCCGTCGACCGCTCCCGCTTCCACGATCGTCTTGTCGATCGTCTGCAATCCGGCGATAAATGCCAGAAAGCTTGTTCCAAGACTCATCCAGAGCTGGACGATGATGACGACGGCGAGCACATAACGTTCATCTTGCAACCATTGGATTGGTTCCAGAATCATCCCGATCCGCATGAGAATCCCGTTCAAATATCCGTAGCTGTCACCTGAAAATACAATTTGCCAGATGAAGAACACATTGCCGGAAATCGACGGGGCATAGAACACCAAGGTCATGAACGCTCTGATCTTCGGGGACAGCTCATTGATGATCCATGCAAATATGAAGCACGCCAAATAACTGATAGGTCCTGTGATCACCGCGAACAAGAGCGTATTTTTCAGCGCGATCATAAAAACATCATCGTTCAAAAATAGCCGCGTATAATTGTCCCAGCCGATAAATCTCGGCATTTCAAGCACGTTGAAATAAAAGAAACTCAGACAAAATGAGATAACGACCGGTACGACAGTAAACAGAAAGAACAGAACCATAAATGGCGTCATTAACACGTAGTGATGCCGATGTTTATACAAATCACGTTTGAACTGCACCCAGCCTGTCGCTCTTGCCGTTGTGCTTTGCAAGCTCACGGTCGTGCTGCTCATTTCGGATGGCAACGGTATTTCCCCCCTTGCTTCATAAGGATAGGCGAAGAAGATGATCGGCGGCTCGCAAAAGCTCACACTAATATGGCAAGTTAAATTCCTTGCGCTTGATCATAATTTCATCATTGATATAGATCACATAATCGAGCAAAGCTTCACGGTAATTCTCGTTGGCATTGACGACTTTTCGGAACGCGTTATCCAGGTGACGACCGGTGAAGTATCCACCGGGTACTTGCGGAATTCCTTGCACCCATTCCCACTGCTCATTCAAATTGCGATAGTCTTCCACCGGCCATGGCAATTGCTCCAGCGCCTCGATATTCGCCGTCGGATAGCGCGCCGCCTCGCCAAGCAGCGCTTCCATATCTCGCCCGAATTGGACTTGCGTATCCTTCCTCGTCCACCATTTCATAAATTCCCAAGCCGCTTCCTTATCCTGCGCATTGTCCAGCATCATGACAGCAGTCGTCGTGCTGGCCACATCGTGCCGGATCGTTCCGTCTTCCTGCTTCGTCCCCGGTACGATCGTGAAGTCCCACATCCCTTTGATCTCCGGAGCCAACACCGTGAGCAGATTATAGGTCGTATAGTCGGCAATACCGATCGGCATCTCTCCGGTGCGGAAGCGGTTGGGAAAGTCCGCTTTGATCGGAAATTTGTAACTCGTGTAAAACTGCGTCCATTGCTTGAACGCATCGAGAGCAATTTCCGAATCGAGGGCACTGCGCTTCAGATCATCCGTATAGAACTTTCCGTCATTTTGATATAACAGCATCGCGAACGTCGCATTTGGTACTAGGTTGCCTGGATTCGCCCCTTGCGTTGCCGGATTACCAATCGCATCTTCCAAGTGCAAGTAAAATTCCAAATGATGCTTCTGCAAGACGGAGATCATATCATACATGTCGTCCCAAGTTTGCGGCGGCTGCAGGCCGAGCTCCTCCAAGATGTCCTTGCGGTAGAACATTACAGGGAAGATCTGCTGCTCAGGTAGCGCATAGACCCCTCCCTCATAGCGATACGGCGTAAGCCCGCTCTCACGGAACCGATTGGCGACTTCCGCAAAGTCAGCGAACTTCGTTAAGTCCGCGGCCGCACTGCGCATGGCAAAGTTAACCGGAACGTCTTCACCGATCTGCATCGCCACATCCGGTCCTTCACCAGCCAGTGTAGCTGGAAGCAGGATATTGGGAGGAACGAGGCGCAGCGAGATCGAAATATTCGTCTCAGGCGTAAACGTTTCGTCGATCAGACTTTTTAACACCTGCGCCTGATCGCGGCCTGTCGTAATCCAAACCGTGACGGAGCGTTCCGTTTGTTCCACGTTGCCTATACTGTCATAATCCTCGGTATAAGAGGAGATCAGCGCTCCCATCTCATGAGCCGATTTGTCCCAAAATGTCGCATTTGCAACCGGCAGCTGCTGATCTGGTGAAGCGACGATCAAATAGTCAATCGTTAGCGGCTGTTCGCGAATCGTAAGTAGCCACGTGCCGAGCCCACCGACATTTACCTTGAACGTGTCCAATCGTTTGGCTACGGTATCCGGATTATCCGCCATGTCCTTCAGCTGCACGACCATATTGATTAAGGAAGCAACCTTGTCGCTTCGCTCGCCCGTCACCTCTTCCAAATAATCCGCCACAGACTCGATGATCTCGGCTTGCTCTGCGAATACTTTCGTCATGTCCGGTATTCGCTTTGTTAACTGGTAATCGCGGAACGGGTCTGGATTGTTGGAGGTAATCATTAAAATTTTTCGATACATCTCATTCAGTTCCAATATGCTGGACTCGATCGTCTTAAGCAGGGGAGCAAGCTCTCCGAGTGACACAGTCATTCGCAGGCGATGCTTTCCTTGTTGCAAGTAAAAAAGATACGGTTCTTCTCCCCCCAGCACATCCATGACATAATCGGAATCGTACGGATAACGAATGCGCTTCATCTCCGCAAACGGATACTTTCCGTCTATTTGCAAGCTTCTGGTCGCATAGACGCCGCGCAGCATATTTTGCTTTCGCTTAAAAGCAATTTGATACAGCCCGTCTTGCGGCACCTCGATTTCCCATTCGATCCATTGTCCCGGCAGCTTCCAATTGATGCCGCCGATGGCATTCATGCGAATCTTCGACACGTCATAAGGAACGACAGCTGGACTGGATCTATCCGAGATCGGATACAACGTCGGAGAGGACTTACTGGACGCATGCTCCCCTTGTACCAAGATCAATTGCTTGTCTGCAGGCTTTAGCCCCTGCTCTTCGTAAAGCGCTTGTAATTCTTCATAGGATGGTATGTCTTCTTCTTGGTAGAGCTCGATATAATCGATCGCCATCGGTTCCCGCAAAGCGGTCAGTGAGATGATCTGCTCGCCTTGCTCGAAATAGAAAGCATACGGATCTTCGTAGAACCATTCGCTGTCACGAAACGGTGCAATTGACCACCTTGGATTTTCCACTTGCCGCGGACGAAGATCGTTCCCGCGATCGTCACGCCTTAGCTCCGCTTCGCGATTGTCCCAAATGCGATCAAAAAGCAGCAGCTCGGCGCCAGCGAACGGAATTTCGTGGTTGATCGTGAACGATCGCTCGATCGCAGCGCTTTTTCCTTCTATCGGAAAATAGTGAATGCGGATATGGTATAAACCTTGTTTCTCCACATCTACCTTCCAAGTAATCGTTCCCTTATCCGGGGTCAATACGGCCTTTCCGTCAAGTCCTTCATATCCGTCGGCGATGACAAATTCTCCTCCTGAAACCTCTATATAATCTTCGCCTTCAACGCGAATCGTTTGCTCCGGACGTGCGGCACTAGCGTATTGTGCAACATATTGTTCGTAGCTGTTTGTGTCATCCGTGCTGACGATTGCCGTGAAATCTTGACCTGCTGCAACCGTTGGAATGCTCGCTCGCTCAGCAGGAGTAAGCTTCCACGCGGCGAGCAAGACGACGATGACGATAGACCATATCAGATATGTTCTGATACGTGCGTTCAAGTATTCCACCCCTCCTTACGAAGAACAATCGATCGATTGTAAACGCTTTTACGAAACTCGTTACATATTTCCTTCACATTATATGTTGGTGCAGAAAGTGCAAACATGGAGGATCTCAATAAAGTTTGTAATTATTCAAGACGAAATATCAGACAAATCCCCATTACTTCGCACAGCATGGAAAGTGATTCGAAGCTTCGATCATTTCTGTTTATTGATACACTTCATCGATCGCAGCTTGGAACGGCGCTTTATATTTCTCTACGACCGTGGATACCGAAACCCCGTTTTTTAGCTCCTCCAGCATATCATCATAAGGATTGGACGGATACGATTGCCGGTCGACAATTCGCATGTTCACACCAGCTATTCTTGCATTTTCAATGTCTTCCTCCGTAGAGAAATTACTTTCCAGCGATGCTTGGTTCGGATAGTCATAGATTGACTCCACGTCATGAATTTTTTCCCAAAGATAAAGCAGCTGTTCAGGGTTATCTACCGTCTTGGGGATGGTCAGAAATTGCACAGCCGGTTCAACGGCGTGATACTCGCTTGCGCTCGGCCCTTTGGGAAACGGGAGAAACCCAATGTCATAGTCGGCCATGTCCGTGCGAAGTCCCGATGCTTCATAGTCAGCTCCCCAGTACATCAAGGTATTACCCTGTACAAAAAATTGCCGCGGTTCCGTCCAATCTCCGCCTTCCGTCGGTCGCGGAACGTTGTCTGTATGCAAACGAGAAATAAACGTAAGCGCTTCGATCATTTTCGGATCTTCAAGATTTTGTTCGCGGCCTATGACGTAGTCTGTTTCATTGGCAGCTACCGCTTGATCTAGGAACGAGCCGGCCGCAAGTCCCCATCTGTCAAGATTTCCGTCATTGTCCGTATCGCGATTCGCTTCTTTCGCCACTTGGATGAACGTCTCCCAATTCCAGTTGTCTTCGTCTACATATTCCTGCAGAGGCTTCAAACCAAGCTCATTCATCAACGTCCGATTATAGTAGATTCCGGTTATCAAATTCTCTTGTGTATTGAAGCCGTATCCTCTACCTTCATATTGAGAAAATTCGTTCGTCACCTTTTGATTAAACACACGGTCATTCCGGGTATATTCATCAACCGGCCAAAACAAATCTTGCTGCACAAGTGACGGAATCATATACGCTTTACCCATGCGGACAAAATCACCGAGCGGCTCGCCCGAGATTAGCGATGAGACGACTTTATCCTGGTATTCTCCATAATCGATCGCGACATATTCAACTTGAAAATTATGCTTAGCCATTAATTGTTCAAGATTTTGCTTTCGCTGAATATTGTCCGGATTATCTTCCGGGATGGTCATGTCCCACCAAGATACGAATGTAATCGTACGACCTCCCAGATCGAATTCCATCTCCGGGGTAGCATTCGGATTCGTTTCTGTTTCCGTATCCGCATTACCCGCATCGTTCCCATCGTTGCCATCTTGTACATGCTCCTCGCTGCTACCATCATTTCCTCTGTCCACACTTTCATTTACGTTACCTCCGCCGCTACAAGCTGTAAGTGCGAGCGACAGCAGTAAACTCATGACCATTAACAACACTTTGTTAGCACCCATCATTCATTCCCCTTTGCGCGATTTATTCGAAAGTATAGCGCTTACATAACTTGCCAACAACCTGTGACTTTTCAGGTCTTCACCCGTCAAATTATAGGTTGCCGACATATTTCTATTCGATGTGCCATGCCCCGTCTCAATGACGTAAACAAATGTGACGACTCAAAAGATTTGCACATTGTATCTGTATGAAGGCGTTCACATAATGAAAAGTAAGCGACTCTCCGAAAGCGGCGCCATCTGGAATTTGCAATGAAAGCGGGGTGTATCGTCTTGTTATATGAGGTATTGCTTATCGATCAGGATCGATCACCAAATGCCATTCGAAATATGGATTGGCCTAGTCAAGGTTTCAGCCTGACTTTACAAATGGACCCAACTATCGAGCGCGTTGCCTCTCTCGATTTGGAGACATTCTCACTCGTGATCATCAATATGAGAAATAGTGCAGCGATTTGTCTGGAGTTGTGCGGGATGATTCGGGGGAAAAGCCGCATTCCGATCGTGCTGATCGGCGGGGATAAAGACTTCCATACCGTGCGGCAAGCGATGACTTATCGGGTCAGCGATTATTTGCCCGCTCCATGCACTGCAGAGGATTTGTGTGCCACCTTGCGCACTTTGCGCGCGGAGCTAGTTGCTTCACCATTCGCCGCTCCTATTCCTTTACATTCGTCCATGATGAACTTAAGAAATAAACGGTTCTCCGATTCGTCCGTCATCGACATGGTGAAGAATTACGTACAAAAACACCTGCATGAGAACATCACTTTAAAGGAAATCGCGAGCATCTTGCACTTTAACTGTGCGTATCTCGGGCAGAAGTTTAAACAGCATACGCACATGACTTTTAACGAGTATTTGCTGCAGCAAAGAATGGAGAAAGCGAAACGTTTGTTGATTGAGACTGACCTTAGAATCTATCAAATTGCTGGTGAGGTCGGGTATTCAGAGACCGATTGGTTTTATAAGAAGTTTAAAGCGTATACGGGGAAGAGTGCGAAGGAGTATCGGAAGAAGAAAAAGAAATGCGATTCCGCATAGAAAAGGAAGGGAAGCTCCTCGAAACTTCTTGCTCCCCTTCCTCTCCTAATCTGATTCCTTTATAGGATTACTCCAACGTAAAGGATGCCAAGCTTGCATTTCCCGGTCCGGTATATGTAAAGTATAGAGCCTGCACCCCGTCGGGAATCGCGATATCCGCGCTATATTCCTTCCATATATTCGTGAACTGCACTGGAATCGTGCCTAACGCCGGACCATCCCAAGACGTCTTCACTTCAAATGCGCCGTTGCAGTATCCACGCACCTTAATTTTGACTCGCTTTACACCTTTACAATCGAAATATTTGAAGCCGGCTGTAGCCGTATCCCGCATATTGGCGATGTACCCGACTTCCTCATCCCCATCTCGTCCATCCTGAGTAATCTTCGGAAATCTTCCGTCCATCCATGCCCCGTAAGTGCCGGTATACATTTCTTCATGCTCGCAGAACAAGTTGCATGCCAGGTATGCTGGATATTCCCCACGTCCCACAAGCGGTCCGCCGTTGCCGCCGCAAGACGTCATCTCAACTTGCGGAATCGTGCCGTCTTCGCGGAAGTCAATTTGCTCCATGCAGCCTTGCCGGCTATAATGCGTACCGTTCGTCTGTCTGTGGTAGAAAATATACCACCTGCCCGCGATCTCAACGATGCTGCCATGATTGTTGCCGCCGTAATACATCGGTTTGTCCGCTGGCTTGTATGTATCAATATGAAGATCGTTGTTGCTGACGATCACCCCTTGATATTCGAAGCCGTTAGTCGGATGACGGCTCGTGGCGTAGCACAATTCATGCATGACGATCGAGGAATAAATCAAATAGTATGTATCGCCTCTCTTGCGAATCGATGGCGCTTCAAAAAATTCATGCCCTTCATACCCGCTGCCCTTACTGTACGGCTCACTAGGCAGAACAAATACCGGCTCTTCCACAATCGTAAGCATATCGGGACCGAGCACGGTGGCCATTGCGCCTTTTCGAGATTTGTCACCCGCAGGGCAAAATCCGGTATATAGATAAGTCTTCTCGCCTTCCGTGAGCACACCCGGGTCGAACTGTGGCTGATCGCCCTCCCGCTCTCCTAAGCGTGTGCCGTCTGCATATTGAACATAACCGTAAAATTCATATTTGCCAGCCGGTGTATCACAGACGGCGACCGATACGACGGGTACTTTGTCGAGAACGTAGTACAAATAATACCGCCCGTCCGGTCCGACCGTAACGTCCGGCGCGTACAGACACATACTGCCATCAGGATTTAGCGGGTCCTGTGTTTTCTCGTAAATGACGCCTTCATACCGCCAATCGCCCAGATTGTCCACAGGTGCAGACCAACATACATAATCATTCAAGCAGAAAGCATGTCCATTAAATCGATCGTGCGAGCCGTACACATATACTCTATTGTCGAATACGTACGGCTCGCCATCCGGGATGTACTCCCATGACGGTAGATAAGGATTGAATCCTTGCTTCTCCATGTTTCATTCCTCCCATGATCAATATTTCCATACACAATGAAACAACATAGTCTTCTCTATCTACATTACACTTCTGCCCCACCTCACGACATACTGATGAAATGAACCTAGTTAAGCATATGCCTCATAAATTCGATTACGTCTAGCTTTTTCTTCTGAAGGAAGCCGTTCAGCATCAGCGATTTCATACACCCCAAAAGTATCATACATCCTTGAACAAGGATCGACGATCACAAAAGTGCACCACGGCAGCCAATGATAATGGCTTTGCAGCACCTGCTCGGTAAAGTTGCCGCTCTCATGTCCCAGCCCAGGCATGATATATCCGATGCTGCCATCGACATCGCAAGACTGGCGGGTGTTCTTATGGATGAACTCGGCAAAATCAAGATAATGCTCGTCACCAGTAATCAGATACAGTCTATAATACGTGTAGGAACAAGCGGCCATATACACATCTGCCCCGCCACCGATCGTAATGATGCTTTGGCCACTTATGGAATAGCGGTTGAATGGATGCTTCGGCCAAGGGGTATGTACCGGAAACGTCCAAGCATATGTCCAAGTTTCCGTATAATCAGCTGCACCTACCGCCCCTTCCAGCCATTTATCCTCTCCAGTAAGATCATATAATGCAAGAAATCCGAATAAGGCATAGATGCCCGCCTCTTTATCCTGAATGTCCAAGTTATCACAAGTGCCGCCCCGATACTCCAACTCTAAGTAAGCATGCTCATACGCCCATTCTCCTGCTCTGACAGCTGCCTCTCGATATCGCTCGTCACCAGACACAAGGTAAAACTGAACCAGGAAGCGAATGACACTTGGTGTATTCGACTTGGAGTCCATCCTAACAGAACTGTCCGTATGATATGCGCGGTAGAAACTTCCATCCTCGTTCTGAACATGCAGAAGCCAATCCGCGGTCTTCCGGCAAAACTCCAACCATGCAGGTCGCTCGTCCCCCTTATGACGCATATACAGATAGGCATCCAATATCGCCTCTACACCGTCCGCAAGCATTCGCGTATAGTGCGGATATGGCTCAAACTGCTCGATAGCGGGATTGTAGCACATATGCGGCAAACCAGAATCAGTCATCGCATGATTCACCCAGAAATCGATCAAGTTGATTCCTTTCTCGTATGCGTCTGGTATGCTCTCTTTGTCGCCATAGCGCAGCAATTGATAACCGATCCCTGGTTGTTGGCCAACAAAGCCAAATTGGAAAGAGACGGATGAAATATCCATATCCGGGAGCTGGCAGGCAAACGGCAGTCCGTAAGAATCGCCGTATCGGCGAGTGTACGTATTCAGTATCTTCATACTATCGTGGTAAAGACGTTCATTGTTCACGTCGAATAGCTTATCTCTCATGCGCCGATAAGTCGTCCGCCAAACGTCGGTCATCATCGAATGGAATCCGCTATATTGTCCGAACTGAACGGCAATTGAGTATTGCTGCTTGAAGCCACCCTCTACTGGATGATTCACTCGCCGGAAACTCTTCACCTTCTGATCATAATCCAGTCCGAGGAACCGCTTCTGCCCGGGCATCTGTCCATCGCCACCCGGATACACATAATCAATTGACAATCCGTCTACCTCGGTAGCAAATGGTCTACGTACCGCAAAACCGTAATACAAATAGTTCAACGACCGGCTCTGCGGCTTACTCATCCCAATGGATCCAATGGTGAATTTGCGGTCAACACTGTTCTCGGACAGGTGGATATCCAAAGATCGCATCGTCACATCGGATGCCCAGCGTGCGAAGGAAGCCGTCTCTCCGGAAGCAATATGCTGCATAGCGAACACAGGCAAGGCCAACCGAGTTTCTAATCGCCAAAAGTACTCGCAATCCAGGTCATTGCCAAAATCACCCTTTAGCGAATACTCATTTTGTCGATACCATACCCCGGGGGCAAAAAAGTTATAATCATGCGGATCATCTGAATTCACCATCACAAGCGAAAATTTACTAGAAAATCCAAGATCATCTCCAGCCTTCTCAACTACAACCTGCCGACTTACTTTAAATCCTGTTTCAGCAACCTCGTATTCATCAGCAAAAGAAAATACAGACCCTGAAGGCACCGTGACTTCACCTTGCCCGATAATCTTATCGCCAGAGATATGCACATCGTTGTAAGCCTTCTCATAAAATTCGCTGGTTGCAAATATCGTTTTCACTGTGACAGACATCGGTCGTTTGTTGTAATAAAGCTTCTTGTTATTTTTAAACACTTCAATTCCACCATCAATGAAATGAAGCTTGTATTCGCCGCTTACCAGATTCACATAAAATTCCCCCAGTCTGATACGATGTAGGTGATGCTATTAGATGTACGTCTTCAAAACTTGCAAGACCATTAGCCTTCAATATCCCCTCTACGATCGCGGTATTCCTGTGGGGTTAAGCCGGTCATTTTTTTGAAAAATCTTGTGAACGAATGAGGCGCATTATAGCCGATTCTGGCTCCTACTTCAGCGATTTTGTACTCATGCGTCTTTAGCAGCTCCTTCGCTTTTTTGATGCGTCGTTCTTCGATGTATTCTGATAAATTCACGCCGGTTACTTGCTTGAACAATCTGGACACATATGAGGAGTTAAAATGAATCAGCTCCGACAACCTGCCAAGTGACAAGTTTTCTTCCAAATGCTCTTCAATATAAGTTTGAAGCTGCTTCACTGCTTGTTCTGCACGATTTTGTTCGCCTGTTTGGCGGTGTGTGAACAGCTGTTCGGCGGCATGTTTCAAGAATGCAAATCCTTCGGACCAAGACGGATGATCGTCGAAGCTCATCAGCAGCTTGGTGTTGACTTTATCGCTTAAGCCGCAGCGGTTCATATGACTAAGCAGCACTAACGCGATCGAATAGTAGCATTCCATCGTGCTGGCAGCATCCGCTTGATAACCGACCTGGATTGCACCGACGAGGCGGTCAAAGATTGCAAAAAATTCTGTTCTTCTGCCGCTTTCCAAATGAATCGTTAACAATTCCACATCATCGATCGTCACATGCTTGATCCCATTTGCACTCAACGCTTCCGGCTGTCCATTCATATGCAAGGTCTGCACCATGTGGAAGCCGTCGCCTACCCGATCCGTTTGCGTTTGCCTGAGTAGATCATAAGCAATCGACAGATCCTTCCAGTCGATTGGCTGAACGATAACGGTAACGGCAAGCGCAATGCCTAACAATTCCGAGCAGGAACGGGCAATGAATTCAAACGTCCCTTGTAAATATCGAGCGATCGCTTCCATATTCGACTGCTCTGCTTCAGCCGGCTGAATGAACCATAAGAGATCTTGGTACCGATCCAGCACGGTAATTGACTTCACCTTATCTAGCAGGAACGTATCCGCCATACTTTTCACTTTCAGCGCTGCTTCCTGCCGGTTGACATACGATTCGTTCTGCGCGGGAATGTCCAACACGCCGAGCAGCAGCATGACTGGCTCAGATGGCTGCAAGGGAATGTTTAATTTGTCAAAATCCGTGCTTAGCTCATGGATGCCGCGTACTCCTTTCATAACATAACGCAAATAATCGCTCTGCAGCAAGGTTTCCAAAGTTTGCATATTGTCCTGCGATTGCTTGATCATATCCTTCATGAACAGTTCATTATCCAGCTGCTTCACGGCCTCCCTTACCATATCCTTCACTTTGCGGTATCCTTCTGTTTTCAAAATTAGCTTACGCCAGGCTTTTGAATCGCTTGGTATACGTAATCAAAATCGTTGTAGCCCGTTAAGAAAATAATTTTGCAATGCGGCCAATCGCGGCGAATTTGTTCCATAAGCTGTATGCCATCCATCCCTGGCATACGAATATCGGTTAAATGAGATATCCATCGCTTCGCTGCATGATCTCCAGCGCCTCATAGCCGGAATAAGCTTTACATGTTTCAACTCCATATCGAACCTGCGAAAAACTTCAGACAATCCATCGGCGATTACCTTTTCATCATCAACAATAAGCAGTCTATACATCGTACCTCCCCTCTGCTTCTTAATCGAATGACCACCTTTAGTCCGCCCAGCTCACTACGCATCACTTGCAAACCGCTGTCCTTCTCCAAACGTAATGACGATCCGTCGATGAATATTGACGATGCCTGTCGTTTCCTGAAGACGCTGTATTCGATCAGTGCGTGAATCTATTTGCTGCAACGCTTCATCTGTTAACTCTTCACCGTTATCCTCTACGATGATGCGCACTTCTGATTCATCCTCTTGAAACCTGAATGACGATTAATCCGCATGCAGCATATTTTCCAACTATGCTCGAACGCATTCTCAATAATCGGCTGTACGATTAAGCGCGGCACACGGAACGATTTCAGTGATTCTTGGCAATGGTTCAAATTCAACTTTAATCCGGTGAGAAAAACGAATGGTTTGAATTTCCGTGTACATTCTTGCATGGTGAATTTCCTGCTGCAGCTCCACTTCATCCGAAGCATTCCGGGTTACGAATTGAAAATATCCGCCGAGTTGGTCGTGAACTCTCGATCCATCCAAATCTCCGGTATTGGCCATCGTGTTGAGAATGAAGAAGCTGTTATATAGAAAATGCGGATTGATCTGCGATTGCAATTGCTTTAGTTCGCCCGCTGTGTCATGATCTTCTGCTTATAGGCCTGATCGATTAAGCTACGGAAATTGACAACCATCTGATTGAACCGTCCATATATATAACGAAATTCATCCTTCGACTTCATGCTGCGATAGATATATTCAGATCCCCATGCTCCAGCTTTCGAAAGCTCTTGACTAACGTCAGCAATGGCCGATGAATAAATCGATAGGTAAAGAACACATAAATTCCTGTAATCGCAAGCACGGCCGCAAAAAATATCCACGCTAGTGTTTTGACTTTATTCAACGGCTCTAAATAATTCCGCCTCAGGGATATAAGTGATAGATCGTCATGTTGAAATAGTCTGAATGAGCCGCGAAGCATAATAATAGCTTTTTCACCCAATTGAATCGTTCCATTCGGCTCATTCTCCGGTAATGCCACCGTCTGTATCCATAATCTCTGAATTTATCCAGTGCCAAGAAATCCGGATGCCCCTACAGCGAGCATGCCGATCCTCGTAGACTAGCAGGGTCCCGCTGCCCGGGATACGTATTCGATCTTGCGTAGGGATTCACGAATTTCACCGGGTCCAGTTCAATTTCGATCGCATACAATGGCTGGCGATTCGCGCTGTTCCGGTTTCAATGCATGAGCAGCAGCTGATCTGCACTTCAACGATTTGGCGCACCTCTTCCCGGGAGACCGACTGAATCGCGTTGTACCGTTCAATATTAAGCCGCTCTGCTCCGCTTGACGAGGAGATCGTTTTGCAATGGGATAAATATGCGCATTCACATTCCGAATGTATGGGCTGCTGTTATGAATCGCATACAATCGATTCCATAAGGCGTCGATTCGTTCCATCTGCTCGATATGCTCATCCTCCGATAAGATCGCCAGCTTGTTCAAATCAGCATCTTCCAATGCCCCGTATTGCAGAAGCTTCATCCGTTCCACTTCGTTCTCGAAATCGGATATATAAGCAGATATCTGCAGTGACATCGTATTCGAAATATCGTCTTTGGCGATTGTATGCTCCAATTATACATATAGACGCCCAGCAAAAATATGGGCGCCATAATGATCAGAAACGTCACTATCAGCTTCAGTAAAAATTGTATTTTGTAACGAAAAACCCTGCTTTTGAACAAGATGAGCCCTCCATATTTTTTCTTCCATTATATATGAATAATGTTGGAGCAGCACCAATCTTACCCCTTGACACTGCCAAGCACGATTCCCTTGACAAAGTATTTCTGCAAGAACGGATAAGCAAGTATAATCGGCAAGGATCCTAGAAAAATTTGTGATGCTTTGAGCGTCCGGTCAGAAATTTCTTGTAAAGCCAGAAGGTCTTCCCGCGACATATTTTGCAAATCTTGCTGAATGACGATCGTTTGCAAGTAGCTTTGCAGCGGATATTTGGTCGGACTGCCCATATAGATGAGCCCGTCAAACCATTGATTCCAATGATCGACCATCGAGAACAAGGCGAGCGTCGCCAGCGCCGGCTTGGATATCGGCACATAGATTCTCCACAAGGTCGTCCAGTAGCTTGCCCCATCGATGAGCGCCGCTTCCTCCAGCTCCTTCGGCACCTCACGGAAGAAGTTGAGCAGCAGAACGACACTGAAGATCGGGACCGCATTCGGCAAGACCAATGCCCAGATCGAGTTGAGCAGCCCTAAATCTTTGATCGTAATATACGTCGGGATGAGGCCGCCGTGAAACAGCATCGTAATAAAGAAAATCCAAGCATAAATTAAGCGAAAACGAAATGCATGCGTTTCCTTAGAGAGCGGATAGGCGACCAGTGTAATAAGAAACAACGTTAAGCGGCGTGCCGATCGCAATCCGCTGAATCGACACCCACATCGAACGCCAAAACTCAGCTCGACTAGCTGTATATTCGTAGGAAGACCAGGTGAAATCGATCGGCCAAAATTTCACGTAACCCGCAGCAGCCGCTGCGCTGGAACTGAATGAAAGGGCAATAATATGAATCAATGGCAATATACATATGACGGCTGCTACGACTAGGAATACGGTGTTCAATATGGCAAACCAATCGATGCGCTGACCGAGTCCCACGGAGCTTACAGATTTATTTGCAGCTGCAGGCAGTTTCATACGATTTCTCCCCTTCTAAAAAATTCGATACCTAGCAAAGCGATAAGCAAAGAAATAGGAAACGGAGATGAGAATAAAGGAGACGATAGATTTGAAAAATCCTACAGCTGTCGCTACCCCGTACTGGGCATCGAGCAATCCGATGCGATACACGAACGTATCCAAAATATCGCCGCTCTGATAAACCTGAGGACTGTATAAGTTAAACACTTGATCAAATCCGGCATTCAGCAATTGTCCTAAACTTAGAACAGACAGCAGTACGATGACCATCCGCATGCCGGGAATGGTAATATGCCAAGCCTTGTGCCAGCGATTCGCACCGTCCATTGTTGCCGCTTCATAAAGTCCGGGGTCAATGCCCGTAATCGCTGCCAAATATACGATCGTCCCATATCCGAAGGTTTTCCATACGTCCGTCATCACGAGCGTAATCGGAAACCATTTGTTATCTCCGAGGAAGAAAATCGGCTCCAAGCCTAACCACTAATAAATTGATTCACAATCCCGTTTGAAGGTGACAATATATCGATTAAGATGCCGCCAAGCACGACCCAAGACAAAAAGTATGGCAAATAAATGGTCGTTTGGATTGACCGCTTGACGAGCTGATTTTTTAACTCATTTAGCAAAATCGCAAATATAATTGGAACAATTAAACCTAAGATGAGCTTGAGGCTGGAAATGTACAGCGTATTCCAGATGACTTGAAACAAGCTCGGCAATTCCATCACGTATTTGAAATTGTCCAGACCGATCCACTGTTGATCCCCGAACATCCCTTTCGCCGGAATAAATCGTTGGAAAGCGATTCTCAATCCGGCCATCGGAATGTAAGAGAAGATAATGATAAAGATCAAGCCAGGCAGCAGCATGAGATGGAGAGGCAGCTCTCTCCGCAGCTTCCTAAGTTTCAAGTAAGAATCCCTCCTCCTCTCTTATAAAGAAGAGAAGCAAGGGGAAGGATAGCTATTTCCTGTCCCCCGCTTTTCTATCGCCTAACGATTCGGTTCAGTTGCTGGCGTACCACTCATTGACTTCTTTCGTAATTTGCTCACCGCCGAGACTCAACCAGTCTTCAACAAATTTATCGAACGTCTCGATCGGGTCTCCGAGAATAATCTTCACGAATACTTCATCCTGCAACTTTTCCAGTGTAGATTGTTTGTCGACCATGGTCGGTGTTGGTGCCCCGACGAATTTGTCGAGCAAGTACTGATTGTTCTTGTCATACTGGTCGGCAATGCCCATCGAGCCTTCTGCTCCGTATATCCGTTCCCAGCCCCATAGCGCAAAGCCTTCTTCCGAACCGGATTCATAAGCTTCAATCTTCTCTTGAATCGTCTTCGCTTCACCTTCCAATACAGAGAAGTCACCCGCTAGCTCTAGCTGCATCAATGGCTCTGAACGCTTCCACATTTTTCTTCGGCGGAGCCGGTTGCACCGGTGACAGCTGCCAGACGCTCTCTGCCTCAGGAGGTGCATAGTAATAATCGAACTGCGCGGTTTCGCCCCAGTTTTTCTCTACGTGCATGTTGAACAGCTTGATGACCGCTTCAGGATTGGCAGCGCCCTTGCGAACTGCGAAATACTTCGTCGTTCTGAATTTGAGCGGCACCTTGACCTTCGTCAGATCCGACTCATCCGAGACGATCGGAAATGCTCGCCATTGTGCATTCGGATCGTTGTTTACGTTGTTTTGCAGCGGCCAGATCGAATTCCATTGCTCTCCATACTCCATGCCGATCTTGCCGGCCGTTATGTCTTCTGAAACCTTGCTTCCGTCTTTGATGCCGAATTCCCGATCAAGCTCACCGTTCTTGTACATATTTTGAAGCGCTTGCAACGCTTCGCGCACTTCAGGCTGAATGCTACCGTATACGAGCTGGCCGTTTTCATCCTCAAGCCAAATGTTCGGGTATGCATTAAAGCCAGCCATAAAGCCTTCCAGTCCGCCAAAGCCGCCCCACAATTCCTTCGTTGCAGCGAGTCCGAACGTATCGTTCTGGCCATTGCCGTCCGGATCGTCCTCAGTGAAGGCTTTTGAAATCTCCATGACGTCGGATATTGTCTTCGGCGGCTGCAAGCCAAGGTTGTCGAGCCAATCGGTACGAATCCATACATACATGCCGCTTTCCATATTCGAACCTGTTTCCGGAATCGCCATCAGCTTGCCGTCATAGGTCGCCGCATCGAAAGGTGCCGGCCCTTCCTGCGAAAGAATATCCTTGAGCAGCGGTGTTGCATATTGCTCATAAAGCGCTGTCATATCTTCCACCATGTCGGCATCGACCAACTGCTTCAGTTGAACGGCGTTCACCGGGATCACATCAGGCAGTTCTCCGGAAGCCAGCGTTACATTCATCTTCTGCAAGTATTGATCTGAATCGGGGTTGCCTTTCACCACCCAATCATAGGTGATCTTGATGCCTAAGTTCTTCTTCATACACTCTGGACCAGCGATTGTCTTCGAACGTTTCGCCGTCGAGCACGCGAGCACGTTGTTCTCGACAACGTCGCTGAGATTCCGAACCATAGATATTTCGATAGGTGGGTCATACTTCGTCATCGGTCCGTTGGCCGTTGCCGCAGGCGACTCTGCATTCGCATTTGCATTCGCATTCGTGTTCCCGTTATTTTCAGCAGGATTTGCGCTGTTCGAGCTGCAAGCTGCAATGATGAGCGCGCATGCCATCAACAATGTGCCAAGCTTAAACCACTTTCCTTTGCGATGACTCGTTTTCAATAAAATTCCCCCTCCTCGTGTAATGAGACGCATAAACGTTTATGATGTCTACGCTTACATTATAAAAGCTCACAAAAAAGGTAAACAATGTTCTTGTTTTGACATCGTTACCCAAGGTTGACATTTTTAAAACGCTTTCATTTGCGTTCGTGACAACGGGGGCGTCTCTTTCTTTTGTTCTTCCTGGAAGCTTTAATGACCTCAGTCGGTTATGCTTCCAAGCTGTTAACGGTTGCCACAAAGGCTATTCACACGTAATTGCGCGTTTGGAAACTGTAACGGTTGCTATGGAGGCTATTCATGATAAAATGGCACATTTGAGCAAAAAACAGCGAAATAGCCGCCACCACAACCGTTACAAAACAAAACTTGGCTCATTTGCTCTCTTAAGCTCTACGGCAACCGTTAGCGCCAAAATGAACCATTGTCACGAAGACAAAAATAGACGGAAACCGAATCCGGCGTTCCGTCCCATTTTCCCCAAACGTTCTCGCTTCCCAGATCGTTATGACCTCGCAGGGTTATTTTTCATGCACGAATAAATCCGGCAGGATATAGTAAATATACTGGTTTTGCCAATACCGAACGTGTGCCTCCAGTCCCGCTGCGATGAAATAGAAATTGCCTTTGCTCGTATCCGAGGAGTAAATAAATACGTCTGTAATTTGTTTCATCATGGACCCGCGCCGAGAAGGCCGCCTTCGCCATCGGGTTCTCCGGGAGCGCCGCCCGGGGGATCCCCCTCCTGCTCGGCGCCCTCAAGCCGGTGGCCGCCCTCCCCCAGGAGCGCCCGGGTCCACCGGCGATCCTCTACTCACTCTCGCGCCTGGCCAGCGGGCACTGCAAGGACTGCGAGGAGAAGCTCCTCAAGCAGATCGACCGCGACGAGAAGGCGGTGCGCATCCCCGGCGCCCGTGACCTCCTGGCCGAGACGCGGGTGGCGCTCGCGGTGATTAGAAACAAGAGTTAGGCAGCGTTCGCACGTGGAGGCGAGCATGAAGCGGGGGCGCAGTCGCCGGCGGAGTCGACAGTCGACAGTCGACAGTCGACAGTCCCTGAGTCAACAGCTCCCCAGTCGACAGCCGCGCGGCCTAGTTCCGGCGGGTGATCTCCGGACTGTCAGCTCCGCCATCCTGTCGACTCCGGACTGTCGACTGTCGACTGTGGACTGTGACCCTCTCACCCCCCAAACTCCGCGATGACAGTGGTGTGAATCCCCCCTCGAACTCGAAAATCCCCCTCCACCCTCGCCCGCCGGGGGCGCACGGCGGCCACCAGGTCGTCGAGGATGCGGTTGGTGACCGCCTCGTGAAACGCCCCCTCGTTGCGGTAGGACCAGAGGTAGAGCTTCCACGACTTGAGCTCGACGCACAGCTGGTCGGGCACGTACTCCACCCGCAGGGGGTGGCGAAGTCGGGCTGCCCGTAACGACGGGCACAGGCAGGTGAAACTCGTCGCTCCCTCGGCGCGGGATGAGGTAATCCCGCTCCGGGTTGGGGTTGGGGAACGTCTCCAGCGTCCTGGTCGGCTTGGTGCTCATCGCGTGCTCGGGGTGATGTTAGCAGCCGCCGGGCTGCTGCTGGCGGGGGCGGCCCTGGCCTCGCAGGTGCGCGGCACGGTCACCCTCCCCTCGATCTGCACGCGACGCGCCGTCACCTGGGCTACTGGCGCGTCGAGAACGGCAACGTCGCCATCGTCCCGGCGGCGTTCCGGCCGCAGACGGCCGTCGTCCTGACCGGGTTCGCCGGCCCGGCCCCGGCCGCCAAGACCATCACCGGTGAGATCTCGGGGCTGCAGGCCACTCCGCCGCTGGTCGTCGTCGGCCCCGGCTCGGTGGTCGAGTTCCGCAACGGCGACCGGGTGGCGCACGACCTGGGCATCCCCGACAAGCCCGGGGTGATGGCGGTCGAGCGCTTGGCCGCCGGCAACCTGCGCCGGGCGCGCTTCGCCCAGCCGGGCGGCTACCTCGTCCGCTGCGCCGAGTATCCCCACCTGGTCATCTCCGTCCTGGTCGCCGACGGTCCCCACGTCGCCGTGGTCGACGACCAAGGGAATCTACCGTATGCCCGAGGTCCCCGCCGGCAAGGGGACCCTCAAGGTCTGGAGCCAGGGGCGCTGGGTCCACGAGGAGCCGCTGGAGGTCGCCGGCCGCCCGCTCGAGCTCGCGGTGCGGGTGACCGACGGCGCCGGCAAGGAAGTGGGCGAGTAGCCATGTTCCTCTCCGCAAATCTGGTTCATCCTCGTGGGCCTGCTGGCGGGGGTGGCGCTCACCGCCGCCTTCGTGGCCCCCCGTCCCGCCGACCGGCGCATCGAGCAGCTCGAGGGGCAGCGGCTCGACCGGGCCCAGTACGCCGCCGAGCAGATGCTGAAGGCCGACGCCCACCGCTGGATCGACCGGGTCGGCAAGCTCGGGCGCGACCGATCATCGCCGAGGCGCTCGACGCGTCGTCGGTGGCTCCGGCGAGTCCGCGGTCATCTCACGGGACGGTCCGGGACCGGTTGCGGACGCTGGTCCCCGACCTGGCCAGCGGGGGCATCGACCTCAATCCTAGTCGCCGTCGACGACAGGGGCCGGGTCATCGCCCGGGTCGCGACACGAGAAGGAATACGGCGACACATCGCGGCGGCGGAGATGGTCGCGGACGCGCTGCGCGGCTACCTCTCGGACGACGTCTGGGGCGCGGCGGCAAGCTGCCGCGGGTCGCCGCCGCCCCGGTGCTGTCGAAGGAGGGGGATCGAATCGTGGGGGCGGTCTAGTGGGCGCCGAGACCGGAAAGGGGCTGGCCGAGGGCTGGAAGAAGAACCTGAAGGTCAACATCGCCGTGCTCGCTGCGGGGTCAGGTCATCGCTTCGTCGCGCCCCGCGGGCGAGGTCGGTCGCTGCCCGAGGTCATCGCCCAGTACACGAAGGCAATCGAGAGCGCAAGCGCACACCCCCTGTCGCTGACCGCGGGGTGCGAGCCGCTGCTGGCGGTGGCGGCGCCGTTCCCGGGGAGGCCGGTGGACAGGACGCCTTCTACGTGCTGATCGGCATGCCGCCGCTGAACCGACGACTGGGCGCTGATCGCGAGCACGGCCTCCGATGACCTCAAGCCGAAGAACTTCCCCTGGCTGGGGCTGGGGGCGCGCGTGTTCGCCCTGATCGCGGTACGGCCTCTTCTTCCAGCGCTTGGAGGTGGAGGCCCCGCTCCGGAAGCTCCGCCGGGAGCTGCAGAAGCTGGCCTCGGGGGACACCCAGAAGGTCCACGATCGCACTTCGCCGGTCACTTCGGGGGTCTCGCCCGCGACGTCAACGCCGCCCTCGAGCGCTTCACCCACGCTCCCGCCGCCCGCAACGAGGGGTCGCGCTCGGACATCGCCCACGGAATCGGCGCCATCCTCGACACCGACGTCGGCGAGTCGCGCACCTTCGACGTCCCCGCCGGCGGCCCCCTCTTACCCCGCCGCCGCAGGGGCGCCCTTCGCCGCGGCCGGCGCCCCCTTCGCCAGCGCCGCCAGCCCCGCCTTCCGATCGGCGCTCCCCTTCGCCAGCGCGCCGCCGCCCCCCGCGTTCGGCGGCAGCGCCGCCCCGGTGCGCCTCCCCTCGCTGGCGCCCGCCGTCCCCGCCGGCGGCTCGCGCATCCCCCCGCCCCCCCGCTGGCACTCCGGCGGTGTCGCTGGTGCCGCCATCGTCCGACAGCGAGGATGGCGAGGCCTTCGGCGCCGAGCTCAACTCGGAGGCCACCACCAGCCAGCTCGCCGAGCGGCGGACGGCGACCATGGACCACCCCTCCGAGGAGGCCCACATCCGCGAGGTCTTCTCCGAGTACCTGGCCGCCCGTCGGCAGTGCGGCGAGCCAATCGCCGCGCTCACCCTGGAG
>CAVWLN010000049.1:0-10867 GCA_963755735.1 uncultured Paenibacillaceae bacterium | reverse complement strand
TGCTACAGCCTGGCATGGTCGTTACGGTGGAGCCGGGCATTTACCTTCCCGACTTTGGCGGCGTCCGCATCGAAGATGATGTCGTGGTCACGGAGACAGGCGTGCGGCGCTTAACCACGTCTACGAAGGAGCTTATTCAGCTATCTTAACTTACGATGATGCATCAAACATCATATATTGCTTAATCAAACCAATCATGATGATCAGGAGGGAACATTGTGGTATCAGTTAACGATTTTAAGACAGGACTAACGATTGAAGTGGATGGCGAAATATTTACGGTGATTGATTTCCAACACGTTAAGCCGGGTAAAGGTGCGGCCTTTGTTCGCTCGAAGCTTAGAAACTTACGCAACGGCAACATTGTGGAGCGTACGTTCCGTGCTGGTGAAGATGTGGACCGGGCACACGTGGAAAACCGGACGATGCAATATTTGTACAACAGCGGGGACGAATATACGTTTATGGACAATGAGACGTACGATCAAATTACTTTGAACCGCAGCCAAATCGAATGGGAGTTAAATTTCCTACTCGAAAATATGAATGTACAAATTGCCAGCTACAGGAAATTCTTCGGCATCAATTGCCGTAACAGCGTTGAGCTGAAAGTTGTGGAAACAGAACCTGGCGTCAAAGGAAATACCGACAGGCGCAACGAAAAATGCCAAGCTGGAAACGGGACTAAACGTGCAGTTTCGTTGTTTATCAATGAAGGTGATGTGTTGTCTGATCGATACTCGAGACGGTAAATATTTGTCCCGCGCTTATATTTCGATCTTGCATAACCGTTCCACTTTACTGGAGTATTCGCAAGCTGCAAAAGCGGAATTTAGAAAACCTTTATTCGCGACCGTACGGGGAGTCAACCATACATGGCATTGTAGTTATGAAATTCGGGGGAAGTTCGGTAGGGGACACAGAGCGTATGAAGCGAGTGGCCAAACGAATTACAGAGAAAAAAGCAGAAGGAAATCAAGTCATTGTCGTTGTATCTGCCATGGGGGATACGACGGATGATTTGATTGATTTGGCGAACGAACTGACAGGAGCATCCTTCCGCGCGGGAAATGGATATGTTGCTTACGACGGGGGAGCAATGTCGGTTGCATTGCTCTCAATGGCCGTTCAGCAGCTTGGCTTCCAGCAGTGTCCTTCACGGGTTGGCAGGTTGGTATGCTGACGGATCAAAATCATGGCAGAGCCAAAATTTTAGATATTAAAGCCTTCGCGCATTATTGGATGCACTTGGAGAAGGATCAGATCGTGATCGTTGCGGGTTTCAAGGCGTTAGTGAGGATGGTACAAATTACGACGTTGGGCAGGGGCGGTTCGGATACGACTGCCGTTGCGCTTGCGGCAGCCTTCAAGCGGACTTATGCGAAATTTATACGGATGTGGACGGCATTTATTCGACGGATCCACGAATTGTGAAGCACGCTCGCAAGCTTCCGGCCATTTCGTATGATGAAATGCTGGAGCTGGCTAATCTGGGCGCTGCAGTCCTTCATCCGCGCGCCGTGGAATATGCGAAGCATTACAATGTGAAACTAGTCGTTCGTTCCAGCTTCACCTATAACGAAGGCACTGTAGTGAAGGAGGCAGCAGCGATGGAGCAAGGGATCGTCGTTCGCGGCATCGCGTATGACAAGAATGTCGCGAGAATCACCATCATCGGTGTGCAGGACGTACCGGGAATTCTTGCCAAGGTGTTTACGGCGCTTGGCCGATGCCAACATCAACGTGGATATTATCGTACAGAGCGGCGGTGCAAGGCGGCGAGGCGGATTTCTCCTTTACCGTGGGGCTTGAAGACCTAGATTCTGCGATTCAAGTGCTGGAGGGCAATTAAGGACGATGTGCCGTATCGTGAAGTTCGACGTCCGAATCGAATCTGGTTAAGGTGTCGATCGTCGGTGCTGGCATGGTAAGCAATCCGGGCGTTGCCGCGAAAATGTTCGACGTCATTTCCAAGCAAGGTGTCAGCATCAAGATGGTCAGCACTTCGGAGATTAAGACGTCCTGTGTCATCGACGCTTCGCAGCTGACGGAGGTTATTCTAGCGCTTCATACCGCATTCGATCTGGATACGAATCAAACCGCTTTCGTCGGTGGACCGCAGGTGCGGAGATAGGAATTGAACACGTGGAAGCACGTGTAAGAACGTATCAGTATCGGTATGCGCAAATTGAACTTCTGAGCACGTTTACTTATCGATACGTCTACTTCCCAAGTAAAAATTGGAAGACTTGAGGAAGAGCGCAGTAATGCCGGCAGCCATCAACGGTCCAACCGGTATACCGCGCAAAAAGATAATGCCGAATATCGAACCGATCACTAGACCCACAATGAGTTGTGGGTCTAGTTTTAATACTTCGAGACCTTTGGCGTTCATATAAGTGGCGACGGCTCCTCCGACTAACGCCAAAATCCCCGGCCACGATGAAAACACTTGAAGAATATCTCGATAACCAATCTTCTCATTGGCGAACGGCACGAGCACGGCCAATGTAAGAAACAGTAATCCGAGCTCCAACCCGCGGCGCTCCATGGACGGCAAAAACCGCTCCAGGTGCACGAGCTTCACAATCAACAGGATGCAAGCCGCTGTCGTAATGATCGGAGAACGGCCGATCAATCCGATAATAATAAGGATGACGAGCAATATTTCTCCATTTATCATCATAGGTGAAGACTCCTGTCCCAATTTGATACTAACCATTTTATGGGACAAGCAGTCGTTTTAGAACTTGCGCCCTCAGCGTATTATGGGTCAAAATCGGCACGAGATTGCTGATGTTGCGTTGGCTGCAGTAAATGACATCCTCCTGATATCCGGCGCGTACGAGCCTTCTGCCATTGAAGCTGTTTAGCAGCATCTCCGTAAAGCAATCCTTCGCTTGCTGGTAAGCACTTTTCATCGCGGTGGCGAAATCGTTCATCAGAAGCGGTTCCTCCGCTTGCTTGGACATTTCCTCAAGGAGTAACCCGGCGCATAAGCCGTCTTCCAGAGAGAATCGATCCTTCGTACCGGCGCATACGATGACGATATTTTTTTTCAAGGAAAGTGCGTAATTGGCAGCCGCCCTTGCATTCAAATTGCATGCGATAATTACTTGACTCGCTTTCGCTGCTTTATGGATCGCTCGAGTGCCGTTCGTGGTCGTCATGATGATCGTTTTGTCTTTCAGTTCTAGTGATGCATATTCAAGTGGCGAATTGCCAAGATCGAAGCCGGGCAGCTTGCGTCCGTTTCTTTCCCCTGCGAGCAGATTTCCTTCTCTCAGCATATCCTTGGCCTGGCACACTGTTTCAACCGGTATGATGTCGGAGCACCCGCGCTGCAACGCCGTTAAGATCGTGCTGGTCGCCCGCAGGACGTCGATGACAATAGCGGTATTTCCAGCCAAATCATCGGCGCTGGCATCATTGACCGTTGGTATGACAGTGACGCGATACATCTGCTACAACCCCTTTAGAACTAGCTTTTGTCCTTATGACAGCAACAGGCTTAAGGTGTCCGATCTTAGCCCTCGGCGCAGCGCTTCAAGCGATAGGATATCACTAGGCGGGATATTACCTAAGTTTGCATCAGGTCCAAGACGATTGATCAGCTCCGCTTGTTGTGACTTTAACGGGGCCTCCCATAAGAGGACGTGCGGATTAGGTAAGTGGCTTACGATTTCCGCTATCGTGTCGTTGTCACATTTGCCTTGCTCATCATATATCCCGACTCCTTTGCCGGATTCTCTTCCTTCGATCGTAATCAGTTCCGAACCGTGACGAAGATCTTCATGAATCGTCCGAATCAAATCGTCGATTTCTACTCTGGAGCCCCAAAATTTCTTGCCGTATTCTGTGAACACTTTTAGCCCGCATGCTTTGCCTCGTATAATTAATTCCTCGCGCAGTTTGGCATCCATCTGAATGGTTCCGTCGGATACCTCGATTCCGTCAAATCCAACCTGGCAAACAAAGGCGAAGAAATCCTCAATCATATCCCGAACAACAGCAGCTTCGAGGAACGTACCGCCCGGCATAATCGTAATCTTATGCTCCCTGCATAGGCGAATTTTGTGCTGCAACACTTCTTCCGGGTAGAGGGCTGATGTACCGAATCCCAATTTGATCATATCGATATACGCCCCAGAAGCTTGCAGCATATCTTGGAAAGCAGTCACTCCGAGACCTTTATCGATCACCATCGTTAACCCGTGATGCCGTGGTTTGGCGGATCGTCTGCCAGACGGATCGCGAAGCTCAGAGTTCCATTCCAGCCCTTTTACACTCTCCATGTTTTTTTGTCCCCTAACTGTAAATAGATTGTATGAGTTATGTAGGCAATATATGCGATTTGACTATGTGGTGTGCCCATTAATCCTAAAGTGAAACAAGCCCGCATACATTGGATGTATAGGTAGTTCCAATATGTGTGTCAATGCAAGAGTGTGATCTTTGGGACAGGGTGAAGGAAGCATACGTGCGCCCTTGGAGCTGTACGGAGATCATATGGAGGTCATACGTATGATCATTCGGATGATCGTACGGAGTCGTATGGAGATCGTATGGAGATCGTACGCGCGATCATTCAAAATCGCTGGAACCCGTGAGCCGTAATGCATTTGTATGAAATCTCGTACAAAATCTCGAGAAAAATCGTCGATTGAGGCGTTTTGTACGAAAAGTCATATAAAATCGGCGGTCAAACGAACAAACAGTCGATTTTTATATGAAAAATCCTACAAACGTGCCCAAAACGGCGTTTTTCATCAATTTGTGTATGAGAAATCGTACAAAAGCGTAAATTCTTGCAGAAATGTGGGCTCATACGTACGAACCTTCTGCTCACACCAGCTGCGGATACCCGTGCAGATCCGCCACATCAACGCGCATCGTCAGCAAACGCCGACACAGCATTGGAACGAGGAGATTGTTCATTAAGGACAAGGGGAGACAAAATGAGCAAATTTTTGTTGGGCATGGTCGTGCTGCGGCTTCTCTCCGGCTCGGTGGAGCTGTTGGCGGCGCTACTCATGTATCGGTTGAACTCAGTTGAGAAAGCATTGCTTGTCAATTCGACGCTTGCCATGCTGGGACCGTTCATTCTTATCACGACGACAGCGCTCGGTCTTGCCGGCATAGCGGACAAACTGTCTTACAGCAAGCTGCTCTGGATTATCGCCGGCTTAACTTGTTTGTTTATCGGCATCTTCAAGAAATAACCTCACAATCTTGTGCAGCGATACTTAAAAAGAGTGGTCAAGCACGAATAAACCTGAGGTACAAGCATACATATGTGGTATCGGGATTGCAGACGAAAGGGGAGTGCATGATGATAGGTACACTTCGCGAATTGCTGCCCGATCCGTTGGCGGACATGATCGCCCGTCTTGATAAATCTACAGCGGAGCAATTGGAAGAAATACGCATTCGGGAAGGCAAGCCGCTGGAGGTGGACTTCCAAGGGACGTATGCCTTTCTCTCTCGCAACGGCAACTCTTGTACCCACAGCGGATGGTGCGTATGTGCCGCGCAAGGACGATTGTCTCAAGCTGCTTGACATGCTAACGAATCACTCGATGTACTCCTTCGAAGAAGAGCTGCGGCGAGGCTATATTACGATTCGCGGCGGACATCGCGTCGGTCTTGCGGGTCGAGCCGTGCTGGAGCGTGGGCAGGTTAAGCTCTTGCGAGACATAAGCGGATTTAATATTCGTATCGCCAGAGAAGTTCGCGGAGCAGGGGCTGCGGTCATTCGCTATTTGGCTGACGAGCTTAACAGCACGATCCATCACACGCTCATTCTTTCGCCACCGCAATGCGGTAAGACGACATTGCTCCGTGATTTGGCGCGAATGATCAGCGAAGGGTCATGGGCAGCGCCTTCTGCAGCGCCTTATGCACTTCATGCCGAATGTAACGCCGTCCAGTGCAGCTAAGCGAGCCAGGGGCTTAAAGGTCGGCATCGTAGATGAACGCTCCGAAATCGCGGCGTGCCATGAAGGTGTACCGGCCTTTGATGTCGGACCGCGAACCGATGTGCTCGATGCTTGTCCGAAAGCGGAAGGCATGATGATGATGATACGCTCCCTATCCCCGCAAGTGCTCGTCGTCGATGAGATTGGACGCAAGGAAGATGCGGATGCAATCGTCGAAGCGATGCATGCCGGCATTCGCGTGATCGCCACAGCGCACGGCAAGAACATGGACGAATATGCAAGCGTCCCGATTTACGACCACTATTGGAAGCGCAAATGTTCGGACGCTACGTCGTGTTGGAGGGAACGGGGAGCCGTCGTAAGCAAAGTATTTATGACCGTGCTGGACGATCGCTCGTCACAGTCGAAAGCAAGGCGGCCGCTGCCTTATGATCAAGCTGCTCGGAGCCATTTTGATTATTGGCGCTTCGACCTTGTACGGCTTTTACCGCGCTTCGTTGTTTGCAGAGCGACCGAGGCAAATTCGCGGGCTTATTCACGTGTTGAACCGCTTGTCAACGGAAATCGGATACGGCTCAACTCCGCTTCCAGATGCGCTTGCGAAGCTTTCTAGCCAAACGAGGAAGCCGCTCAACCAATGGTTAGCCTCGATCGCTGAAAAGCTGCAGCCAGGCATGTCATTGACCGTGAAGGAAGCCTGGCAAGCTTCCCTGGAGGAAATTTGGAGCCGCACGGCGATGAAGCGGTCGGAGAAGGAGGCTTTGTTAGAGCTCGGACAATCACTAGGCGTATCGGACAGGGAAGATCAGATGAAGCATCTTCAGCTTGCTGTTAGGCAATTGCAGCATGAGGAGGCGGAAGCTAGAGATGAACAGTTGAAATATGAGAAGCTTTGTCGCAGTCTCGGGGTGCTCTGCGGCGCGCTTATCGTCATCTTAATTTATTGAAGTAAGTAGGTGCGTTCATGAATTTCGACATAAATGCCATATTCCAAATTGCCGGTATCGGAATCATCACAGCCATGATTCACACGGTTCTGAAGCAGATGGGAAAAGAGGACATGGCGCACTGGGCGACGGTCATTGGGTTTGTAGTCGTGATGTTTATGGTGATCCGTTTGCTTGACGAATTGTTCCAGGAGATCAAGGCGATCTTCCTGTTCCAGTAGGTGATGTCCGGTGGAAATCATTCAGGTCGTCGGGCTTGGATTGCTCGTAACTATATTGTCGCTGATCTTGAAGGAACAAAAACCGATGTTCGCATTTTTGTTGACGATAGCAGCTGCTCTGATTATCTTCTTGTTCCTCGTAGACAAAATCGCAGCCGTCATCAACGTGATCGAAAGGCTGGCGCTGGAAACGAATGTGAACATGGTCTTCTTAAGAACGATCTTGAAAATTATCGGAATCGCTTATATCGCTGAACTCGGTGCGCAGATCGTCAGGGATTCGGGCTTTGCTTCCATCGCTTCCAAGATCGAGCTGGCTGGCAAAGTATTGATCCTTGTCATGGCGGTACCGATCATCGAAGTGTTGATTAACACCGTGATCCGCATGCTTCCGTCAAGCATGGGATAGGAGTGGAAGCAATGCCGAAGCAGGGATGGACAACCGAATGGCGGCCTATTGTGGTCATCATGCTTTCCGTATTCATTTGGCTGGGCGTGCAAGCTTTTGCGCAAAATCCGCAAGACGTGCTTATTCAGGAGCAGTCGGAGGCGCTTGACACGACCCAGGTTGAACACTACTGGGATCGATTGCTTAAAGAGTATGGCGGTTACTTTCCGGACAGCCGGATGCCGAGCTTGATGGACATGATCTCTGGCGAAGAAGGAATGGATATAGCGAATGTCTTCACAGGTCTAATGCGCTTTATGTTTCACGAAGTGTTGTACAATGGCAGCTTGCTCGTTTCGATCATAATTCTTACTGTGTTCAGCATGATTCTACAGACGATGCAGTCCGCTTTTGAGCATCATACTGTCAGCAAAATTGCTTATTCCATCGCGTATATCGTGCTCATCGTGCTGGCGATCAACAGCTTTAACGTAGCGATTGGCTACGCGCGCGATGCGATTTCCGACATGATCGACTTCATGGTGGCGATGGTCCCGCTATTGCTCACACTTCTTGCTTCTATGGGCAATGCTGTTTCTGTAACGATTATGCATCCTTTGATCATTTTCATGATCCATGCAGTCGGAACGTTGATTTATACGGTCGTCTTTCCGTTACTATTCTTTTCTGCTGTGCTGCATATCGTCAGCTCATTGTCGGACAAATATCGCGTGACGCATCTGGCGAACTTTCTTCGAAATGCAAGTGCCATGCTGCTCGGTGTGTTCCTGACAGTCTTTCTTGGAGTGATATCGGTACAGGGAGCGACGAGCGCGGTGACGGACGGCGTGACGATCCGCACGGCCAAATATATTACGGGCAATTTTGTTCCGATTGTCGGCCGGATGTTCTCGGATGCGGCGGATACGGTCTTCAGCGCATCGCTGTTAGTCAAGAACGCCGTCGGGTTAGTCGGCGTCATCATCATCGTGCTGCTCTGCGCATTTCCGGCTGTGAAAATTTTGACGCTTGCCATTATCTACAATTTGTCGGCAGCGGTCATGCAGCCGCTCGGGGAAAGTCCCATCGTCGGTTGCTTGCAAACGATTGGCAAGAGCATGATCTACGTCTTCGCAGCACTAGCTTCCGTCGGACTGATGTTCTTCCTGGCGGTGACGATCTTAATTACGCTGAGCAACGTATCCGTCATGATGCGTTAAGGGCAGACGGGAGGAGACGAGCGCATGGTAGGATGGCTGGAAAGTTGGCTACGGGAGATCGTCTTAGTCGTATTGTTCGCGGTTGTAACCGACATGCTTCTTCCGAACAACAAGATGCAGCGATATATCCGGGTCGTTGTCAGTCTGTTCGTACTTCTGACCATCTTGAATCCGATCATTACGCTCATTCGCTCCGATTTTCATTTTCGTGAAGTGGAGGCGGGGCTAGATCAATGGAGCTCGCGGGCTGCGAGCGCATCTAAAGTCAAGAGTCTGTCTGAGATTGCGGAAGATGCTGAGAAGCTGAGAGACATTAGCGAGCGCCAAACGGATCAATGGATCGAGCAAAGGCTGTCGGAGATGATTTGGCAAGATCTGCGCGAGCAAGGATATGCGAACGTGAAGCAAGTGCGTGCCCGTGCGGCGCTTGAGCCTTCCGGACATGCGGTAATTTCAGAAGTGCAAGTGTATTTGCTGCCAGAGAAGGTCGAGAGCCAAGCGACATCTGAGGAAAATAAGTCCGAATCCGCTGAACGTCAAACAGAAGCTGGGCGGGGAGAACAACAAGGAGATGAGCTAGTCAGACCGATTGCTCCTGTTAAGCCGTTCGAGCCGATTCGGGTTGAGATAGATTGGAGCAGCAGGCAGACGGCGGAGCCTGTCGCTGCCCAGAGCCATGATGAACAAGCTGCTACAGGCCCGCTCGAGCGCACGATTCGCAACTATCTCGTCGAGCAGTGGGGCGTAGCGCCCGAACGCATAGTCTTCCAATCAGACCCGCTAAGGAGGTGAGGAAAAGTTGGCGAAGCTTTTGGAATGGCTGGAAAGCAAGCTGGGCGGGGGCGAAAATGGCGTAAAGCGGGTGCGAACGTTTCAATGGCTGATTATCATGGGACTGGTCGGTGTATCACTGATGATTTTGAATGCTTTTTTACAAGTCGAATCCGTCGATTTGGAGCCCGACAGGGCGGATGGCTCCAGCTCGGAGCAGGAAGTGTTCCTAAAGCAGGAGCCTGCGGAAACCCCCTTTAGCGAGTACGAGCGAACGTATGAATCAAGACTGAAGGAAATATTGGAGAAAATTGTCGGTGTAGGCGCTGTCGACGTAATGGTCGTCATCGAATCGACCGAGGAGAGTGTAGTTTACCAGGACTTTCACGAGTCCGAACAGGTAACGAATGAACGTGACGGCAGTGCGCAACGACATATTACGAGTGTCTCGAAGGATGGGACGATTGCACTTTATTCGGTGTCCGGCGACAATAAGCCCATCATCCTGAAGCAAATTAAGCCGGAAGTGCGCGGCGTTCTGGTCGTAGCCAATGGGGCGGAAAATTCCGTCGTCAAACAAATGCTGTTGGAAGCGGTGCAGCGCGGGTTAAATGTTCCGCCGACTCGCGTTTCGGTGTTGCCGCGGAAAACTTAATCTCATAGAAATTTTTTGATTTCATGAAAGAACAAATCGAAAAAATGGGAGGAACAAGCGATGAATACTAGAAGACAAAAAATTTGGCTCGTTTCAATGCTTAGCTTAATGGTGGTGTTGTCCGCTTACTACTTGTTCACGGACGACATCGGGCAAGTTTCTGACCCGGACAGCCAGGACGGAAATATGACGGCTGCGGGACACTTGGAAGCGACGTACGATTCACAATTTGCCGACGATGAACATTATGTGCTGTCTGATGAAGAAATATTGGCGCAAGTCGAGAGCATGCAGGCAAGTGCCGGCGTTTCCGCCAAGTTCGATCAATTATATATGCAGCGCGATAATCAGCTGAAAGAACGGTTCGATGAGTTGAACCGCATTGTTACCGATCCGTCACAGTCGACGGAAGCTGTGACGCAAGCTTATACCGAGCACGACATGCTGGAAGAACAATATTTGATCGTGCAAAGTCTTGAAGAGCAGCTGATGGAGGACTACGGCAATGCGATCATCGAGGAAGAAAACGGGGAATGGCATGTAAGGGTATTAGCCGACCATTTGGAGAAGAGTCAAGCCGTAAGCATTATCGAGATGGTAGCCGATGAGCTTGGCGTGGATAATCGTCAAGTATTTGTAACGATGATGAACTGATCGCCCTGACGTTTGTATTAACCGGCATCAGCCGCTCCTTCTTGCATGTCTAGTGAGCAGCCATTGGACGCA
>CAVWLN010000048.1:0-29929 GCA_963755735.1 uncultured Paenibacillaceae bacterium | reverse complement strand
CCGGCGAAGGTCGGGGCGGTGAAGCCGTCCCAATCCATAAATCCGGTGACAAGCACGGTCACAATCGGCACGATATAGAACATCGCCAGCACGATGACCGTCGGCAACAAAAAGATGCCGATCCACAATTTTGTCGTCCATCTGCCGTTCATCCGTTCACCTCCTGATCGAGCTTCACCTATGAGAGGACGCTTGGGTCCCCATCCTCCGGACGGAAGACCCAATGTGCGACCATAAACCGCTTTATCACTTAAATTGCGCAGCCTGTCTGGTTAGTTCTTCAGCGAACGTCTCAGGCGTCATTGAGCCGTCAGCCAGCTTCGGCAAATACTTGCCGAATTCATTCGGAATTTTGCTGCGGCCAAATGTTCTCGAACGACTGCACCGTCAGCTTCAGATCACCGGAGACGGATTGATTGAATTCCGCTAAGATCGGATGAAGCTGGCTCTCAAAGCCGGCGGAAGTATCCAGCTTCGGTGCGTTGCCGCCCTCCATGATCATGTACGTCTCCAGCTCCTCCCGGTGAATACATCAGCTCGAGGAAAGCAAGCGCCGCTTCCGTTTCCGCTTCGGACAGACCGCTCGGAATCCACCACGTATAATCGTTCATCGTCGCGATGGCAACACCGCCAGGGTACAAGCTGGCACCTACTTTGGCATCGAAGCCTTCCACCGCCTTCGTCGTGTCGGAGAAGTCACCGATCATCCATGTCCCGTTAGCGATCGTCGCCGTGCGTTCATTCATGAAGTTGTTCGCAGCATCGGCATAAGCTGCACCGATTGCGTTATCGGTCGTATAATCCTGCAGGAGGACTTGGATTTTCGCAAACGTGTTGACCCATGGCTCAGCAGTGTAGTCATATACGCGCTCCTGGCTTTGCAGGATTTCCGCTCCGCCCGGCTCATTCGCCATCAATGCGGAGGCAAGCAGCATGGTCGTCCAAGCATTTTCGCCTGTCATTAGAGACAGCGGAGTGAAGCCAGCCGCCTTCAAGTCGTCCAGCGCTTGCATAAATTCGTCAACGCTGATTTGACCGAGCGACTTGCGAATGCCAGCCTGTTCAAACATTTCTTTGTTGTAATAAATTCCGATCGGACGTATGACAGCTAGCGGCAAGGTGAAGATTTTGCCATCCTTCGTATTGTATGCCACGGATTCGTCTAGCAAGATGTCTTTGATCGCTGGCTTCGAGTCGATCCACGGCTTGAGATCATAGAACATGCCTTGTGCAACGACAACGTTTTCAAGAAACTCTTTGTCCCCGCCTTCGATCAGCGCTGGCAGTTTCTTCTGCTGATACAGCAGTTCTTGATCTTCTCCGCATAGTCGTCCTGCGGAACCTCCTCGACGACGATCCGATATTGGCCTGCGTACATTTCGTTGTACCGCTCTACCAGAGGCATGAAAAATTTCGCTCCACGTTTTGGCCGGTTTTATAATGCGGGATGTTCAACACAACTTCTTCGCCGTTGGCCCCATTGTTGCCGGAGTTTGAGTTGCCTGAATTTTCAGTATTTTCACTGTTTGCTCCGGCACCTCCGGCCTCCGATACGTTCGCACCGCCGTTGTTCGCAGTTCCTGCACATGCGGACAAGAACACCGACACGACAAGCAGCATCATAATGGCAAGATGAAAACGCTTCCTCATTTTCTGTCTCCCCTTTGTCTAAAAATGATTTATTTAAAGCTCCGAAGGAGCCTTAAACCTGCCTTTTTAATAAGTCGAGTTACAGTTACTCCTCACTTTGTGCGCGATCTTGAACGAGTCACAGTTTCTCTTTTTCTCGATGTGTGATCTTGAACGAATTACGTTTTCTCTTCTCTTGGTGCGCGATTCTGAACGAGTCTCGGTTTCTCTTCTCTGGGTGTGTGATCTTTGAACGAATCACGATTTCCCTTCTCTCGGTGTGCAATCTTGAGGTGTAATTTCGAACGGTGTTCGGACAGGTTGGAGATGAAATTTACGTGATTCCATTCATAAATATGTTTCGAAATTATCCAAAACGTTTTGGATAAGCTTCAAAAAAATAATGTATTTGTAGCGAGTATTTATTTGCGCACGGTACTGGTGCTTTCCCTAACGATTAACTCATTTTCTAAGACGACCTTATGACGCACTTCCCGGCCTTCCAGCATATCGATCAACAGCTGCGCCGCTTCATAGCCGAGTCCGTATTTGTCCTGCCTCACTGTCGTCAGCTTTGGTGAGATATACGAGGAAATTAAAATATCGTCATAACCAACGACTGACATATCTTGTGGCACCGATTTGCCCCGGCTTTCCAATGCTTTCATCGCGCCGATCGCCATCAGATCACTGGCGCAAAACACTGCTGTTACCTCCGGATGGTCATCGAGTACCCGAAGCATAGACGCTTCGCCGCCTTCCTCGGAAAATCCCCCGTCATACACATAAGAGGGATTGTAGCCGATGCCCGCTTCCTGCAACGCCAAAATATAGCCCGACCTCCGCTCCTTGCTGACTGACGCTTCGTCAAACCCGTTGATCATCGCGATATGCCGATGACCGAGCTCGATCAAATGCTCAACCGCGGCCTTCGCGCCATTGACATTATCGGTCGTCACATGGCCGACTCGCTCGCCAGCTAGCAAAATGTCGATCAGCACACACGGAAACTGAGATTGACCTACGACCTCATTCAAATATGTGTCATTCATCTTCAGTCCTTGCAAGATAGCGCCGTCAACGTTTCGCTCCTTGCATAGGTCGGAGTAGCTTTTGTGCTGTTGCTTCTTCGGATTGGCGCTGAACAGAAGGATGTCGTAATTCAGCTCGGCTGCGCGATCATTAATGCCGCACAGCATCTCGAAAGCGATCGCGTCTTTGGCGCTGGAGCGCTTGATCTCCGACATGATAACGCCGATCGTATTCGTCTTCTTGCGCACGAGACTTTGCGCTACTGCATTCGGCCGATAGGACATCTCCTCCGCCAGCTTCTTGATTCTCGCTCGCGTCTGCTCCTTCACATCCGGATAGCCGTTCAACGCTCGCGATACTGTCGTAATCGAAACGCCGGCGGCCTTCGCCAAATCTTTGATCGTAGTCACTTGTGTTGCTCACCTTTCCATATCCTTTGCTTTATTAACGGATCGCATGATCGGTTAACACTCGCGAAATCCTTAGCAACGTAACGCATCATCGATTGCATTGTTCACCTATCGCATGGCTCATAACTATGTAGCACATGTGAATATTGCAATCGTTCGCGATATTTTCAGCCATTAGCTGTGGTTTTATAAATGCAGGAGCTCTTACGAAAACGTTTTGGATTTTTTCTATCGACATTATACAAAATGGTGAAAGCGATTGCAATATGAAATTTCGTATTCGAAAATGTAGATTCAACAGAAGGGAGTAGAAGGCTGCCACATATCGCAGTATACGCTGGAAGGTTGCAGCAGCCTAGTTGACGGCTCCAACCTTCACACAAATTCCCCTCCTATCCTCTTATCCTACAATCCTGCAATTCTCCAATCCTCCCATCAACCAAGCGCTTCCCGCCATAATCGACTCATTCGCCCGCGAGAGACACGCTCCGGCAAGCCGTCATCAAACCGCAGCGTTTCATATAAAACAGCGAGTTCAACAAGTGCCGCCTGCTGCTCCTGTTTTCGTAAATTCAGCTTCACCACATACTCTCGCAACGTCTGTCCAGGCTGAATCTGGCCATGCTTTCGGAAGATGTCGTGCCAAAGCTGTTCAAGCAAGGTTGTCATTCCTCCACGCCGCTCCATCATGCGCATGCGGCGTTCCAGTCTCCAGATACGTAGGTGCAGACGAAATCTCAACCACACAACAACCAGCGAAGCTAGCAAGATTGCACCACCTATCCCCCATAAGGCGATGCCTTGCCAATTAGTCAATCCCACATTCTCCAATCGCTCTTGCCACATCGTGAGTATTTGCGGTATGGATAAAGTCGCGTCATCCTTCACTAGATTTGCCTCCTTCCCAGAAGCGTTTCTCACACTCATGCCGCCGTCCGACAGCACCATCGTAACGGCTCCTTGCCACCAGTTAGATCCGATCGTATCCCCAACCGTGGTAGCAGTTTGTTCTGTGAGCGGGGCGGTTGCCACCGGCAACAAACTCCCTGCATAGGACGGAGTCGGCTCGAATGCTACCCAGCCAAGCTCCGGCAAATAAGCCTCCACCCAGGAATGAGCATGCAATGTTCGCACATCGGACCATACTTGGCCGTCATCCGAGACAGATATATTCCCGGGTGCAAAACCTTTCACCCAACGGGAAGGGATGTCATTCATTCGGAGCAACACCGCCATTGCTGTCGAAAAATGATCACAATACCCAAACCCCTGCTCAAACAAAAAATGCTCTACAAACTCTACACCTTCTCCCGGGATTTCCGGTTTGAGCAAGTCGTACGTATAGTTAGCACGCAAATATTGTGCAATGCTCCGAGCAAGCTGCAAATCATGCTCTGCATCTTCAGCAAGCTGCGCGGCCAACTTATACACGCGATCGCCCATGTCGGCTGGAAGCTGCAAATACTTGTTTCTCTCAGCATCCGGCAGCTGTTTCTGCATGCCGCTTTCCCACGCGGCAAGATACGCGGCCTCGATAGATTGCGGTGATAGACTGTCATTCGGAATGGGCAAAACATGAACTTCATAAGAAGTAACTGCACGGTTCGCGGAATCGATGCTGTATCTGAGCGTGGCGGGATCGAGCTGCATTTGATGCTCATCTAACGAAAGCGACTCGCCGTGATACGTTCCCAATGCTTGCACCTTGACGATATCACCGCCGGAAAATAACGTATTTTCCAAAAACATTGCCGCCGTATCGTCCATTGTCACGTTTTGCACAATTGGCGTAAAGAGCTGATCGAGCATTGCCGACACCAAAGCCGAATCCGAAGCCGAAGCTTGTTGTTCGTATGACACCTGCACGGTTGTCTCTGGATTGTCTGACGTTTGATCGATCGTCAATGGATTGTTTAACGCTTGTCCCGTCAGCTCATGACTGTTTGACGGCTGCTCAGTCGTCTCCTGACTGTGTGACGTTTGCCCGATCTCTGCCTGATTGTACGACGCCATCCCGGTCGTCACATGACTGTTCGCTGCATGTTCACCTGATGTCATTCGGCTAGGCACTTCTTCATTCGGGACATCCCCATCCGACCAACCGGCCCCGTCATAGTAGGCTTTCGTCTCGCCACGCCAATACGTCAGTGTATCTGAAACAGCTGTAAATACTTTCGTATCTGCAGGGATGACGCTGCCGCCAAGCGTATAATCGTCTAATGTATACCCCGACGTGGCAATTCCTTGAACAATGCCGCGATCCGAAGTGACGGGCAAATGTCCGCGTGTCAGCATCGATAAGTCCTTAACGAAATCCTGGATGTTCCAATCCACTCTTGCGGACAGACGCGGCTGCTCTGCTGCTGTCCAATAGCCAGTAAATACAGCAAGTCCGATAACGACGATGGAGCCGAACAAGCCGCCGACCGTCCTAAGATAAATGCGCGGCGCATTACGAGAGGTTTCACGTCCAGTCTGAAATGAAGGAGCAAGTCCGCGGACATTTATTGACTTAGCAAGTTGCGCTCTCCACTTAGCTGGTTGAACAATCGCTGCCAGCACTAATCCGGCTACAAGACTGATGACGATTCCCGTTGTCGTATCCAGCCCGAAAGCCAATTGCAGTCCAGCCAAATAACTGATCGTACTTGCCGTGAACCAGCCGCATAGATGACGGCGCACGATGATATAATGAAGGGAATATATCATCATCGACAAGCCAATAAGCAGCAGCATCGTGCGGTTCTCGCCGCTTAAGATCGCGGTGTTGCCTTGCAGCAAAATCTCCAAATCCCTCATCGTCACCGCGCTGTATTGCTGCCACCAAGTCAGATCATAGATCGGCCGCTCGTAGAAGAACATGCTGATTACAATCCACGCCGATACGAGCTTCAAAGGCCAGGCAAGCCAAGCATATATGCGCAAATAATCTAACGCCAGAAAGCAAAATATTGCGAGCACAAACGGCTCCATCGTATGGATACCTGTTAGCGACGATAGCTGCATCAAAGGCCTGATCCATTCAACAAACATAACCAGCAGGAGAATGGTCGCAATTCCGGCGGAAACCCAAGGATAGTGCTCTGCCTCTTGTCTGTTCGTCGTTCCATGCAGAGTGGGACGGCTGACTGTACGATCACGTTCTACTGTGCGACTGCGTTCAGATGAGCGACTACGTTCAACTGCGCCATGGTGGGCTGCGTGATCACGTTCAGTTCGTCGATCGGCCATCAAAGCTGAACGATGCTCGGTTGCAGCGGAACACTCGTGACTAGATATTTCAGTCTCGAACATTTCAAGCTTTGCCCGACAACGCCGACACCTCCCGTTCCTTCAGACTCTGTTTGTGCCGCGCGGCTAGTCAGATGATGTGAGACGCTCACTATGCTTACTTGGCAACGCAAGTTTTCCAGTTGCCTTAACAAAGCCTGCGTCTGCTCATTTCGGTCGTGAACCTTACCATCTCTGCTTTGGCGATTGATGTCAGCGTTGATGCGATCGTCTTCGCGACTGCTGCTCCTACCGTTCAACTTTCCATGAGCCTGCCCGCCGACACGACCCTTCATGCGATCACGATCGCTAATATAAACAAGCGTCACCGGTATACGGCGAGCGCGCAGCATGCCGACACAGTCGACGAGCGCCGCATCTACGTGCGGCGTCACAAGCACGAGCGGCCGATCGATCGGCCGCCGTGCCACCTGCTCGCGCAGCACTTGCGCGAGCCCCAGCTCGCCGCGCGGCTCCGCCTCCGCGAGCCGCGTGAGCGCCCGCGCATGCTGCACGGCGGGCGCATCCTCCTCCGCTGCGCTGCCCGCTATCGCGCCGCAGCGGAGGTCCGCCGCCAAGCCTAAGCGCTTGGCGGCATAAATTACGGCGCATGCTGCGCTTGCCGCCGTTTCAAATCGGCCGCGGCCCGCACGGCCGCCGCCGTATGCATCCGCCGCGTCGTCGAGGACGACGGTGACGCGGCGGATGTGCAGCGCATCGATCTCCTTCGTCTTCAGCCCGCCCGTGCGGGCTGTGCTCTTCCAATGGATGCGCTGCAGTGGATCGCCGTGCGCATAATCGCGCACGGTGCTGACGAGCGACGATTCCGCTAACATCGTCGCCAATGCCGCGGCGGCGTCGCCGTGCCCGCCGTGCCATTTCACATTCGCCGCATCCAGCTGTAGCGGCTTTGGATATACGGTCAGGCGACGCTCCGCCATGCCGCCTGACGCTGTATGGCCTGATGCTGTGCCACCTAAACCTGACGTTGTACCACCTAACGCTGTGCCACCTAATCCTATCGTTGTACCACCTAACGCATTGCCACGGCCCAACGTATGCCGCTTACCGGCTATGCCAAGCGGCTCCTTCATCGCCACTACGATCGGCGCAAACGTATACACGCCTCTCGGCAAGCCGACAATCTCATATTCATATCGAATCCGAGATTGCAAGCCGGCGAATACCAAATGTTGATGCAGCGAGACCGCTTTACCATCCGCGCCGAGCAGCACATCCCGAATTTGCATCCATATGAAGGGGAACCAGACAGCCGTACGTTCAATCTGTATGCTAACCCGCACAGCCTCACCGGAATGAACACGATCTTGCGAGATCGAACGAGTCACGGTCGGTCTCGCAAAAGCCGTTAACCCGACCAGCACCGCATACATCACAATAAACCCGGCAACTGAAGCGACAAACCATGCGGCTTGTCCACCTTTTGTAAGAGCCCAGTACCAGGCGGCTGCCGTGCATAACAGCCATCCCGCCCAAGCAGTCCATCCTCTCCCTGTTAGCCGCATACGATGGCTGCGAGCATCATATGCGAGCGTCGTTCCGAGCGAAATTGTCATGGCCGTTCACCCGCTGCTGGACGAAAATTCGGCACAGGAACAACATGCAGAAGCTCTTCCACGACTTGTGTTTGATCCTTGCCTGCCGCCTTGGCATCAGAACGCAAAATCAACCGATGAGCCAGCACCGGGACGGCCATCGCCTTCACATCGTCAGGCACAACGTATTCGCGGCTTGCTACGAGCGCCTTGGCTTGCGCGGCGTGCATCAATGACGCGGCGGCGCGCGGGCTCGCACCGAGCAGCAAAGCTGGATGACGGCGTGACTGCTGGACTAACCCCACGATATATTCCTTAATCGAACGGTCAACATGAATCCGCCTCGCACGTTGCTGCAAATCTATCAGCTCTTCCTTGCTGATCACCGGCTTAAGCGAGTGAATCGGCTGATTGTGATGAAGCAACTCAAGCATTTCCAGCTCATCTCTCATATCTGGATAACCGAGATGAAGCTTCATCATAAAGCGATCAAGCTGCGCCTCCGGCAAGGCAAACGTGCCTTCATGCTCGATCGGATTTTGCGTTGCCAGCAAAATGAACGGCGTCGGCAAAGCATGCGTCTCGCCGTCCACCGTCACATTGCGCTCTTCCATCGCTTCCAGAAGCGCAGCTTGGGTACGTGGAGACGTTCGGTTCATCTCATCAGCCAGCACAAAATTCGCCATGATCGGACCAGGGCGAAACTCAAATTGTTGTAACTTTTGATTATAGATCGAAACCCCCATAATGTCGGACGGCAGCAAGTCAGGTGTGAACTGAATACGTGAGAGCGAGCAGCTGACCGTCTTCGCCAGAGCGCGTGCCAACATCGTTTTGCCCACGCCGGGCACGTCTTCCAGCAGCACATGGCCGCCGCATAGCAGTGCAACCATGGCGGTATGGATCGTCTCTCTTTTGCCTACTATTACTTTCTCAACATTCGCAATCATTCTCTCAATCAATTCGTGCTGCTGGTCAAAGGCAATAACCGATACCGATGAGCGCATGATGCAATCCTCCTAACGGAATGATTCTCTTAACGACTACAATTCTCGCTACCAGTATTGCCGGATTGCTGCGCACTTAATCAATATTTGCTATTTTTCCTTTGCACTGCTAGTTTTTATCGACTCGGCTTTTCTATCCATTAACCCGGCCGTTTGTCGCTAGTTTGATATGATGATCTGGTCCGAATTTGGCAGCAACGGCCGTGGCCCAATTGCCGGGATCAGGCGACCCCATGGCGATACGAACTTCCTGCTTCTCACTCGTCAAGGTATAGGATGGAATCGTGCCGCCCAGCATTTCTACCGTTCCTCTTAACGGCACAAACAATCGGCCATCCTTCATATGCAACGGCACGCGTGATCGCGCTACCGTCCTCCCGTCTGCGATATGAACCTCCATCATGCTCTCATAAGGAAAGTACGAAACGATGAATCCTTGCAGCTCAGCGTCAATTCGCAAGGGTCGGGACAGTCTGCTCATCGCTCCATCGCGCTCGATACGTTCACCTGAGCCGAGGATGCTGCCTTGCGCTACACGAACCATACGCCTCGCCGCACTGTTGCTTCTGACCTCTTCGTCCAGCATGCGCTCTGCCCGTCTGATCATCGTGACATTTTGCCCGCGTATCGAACGGTCAGAGAGCCAGAGCCAGCCACCATAGTCCAATCGCTGTACAACTTTGCCACCCAGCCCTTCAACCAACCGCTCAATCGGCACCTGAAAATGCCCGTCCACGACGATATAGTCATCTTCCTCTAGCACGTGAGTGCGGCCGTTGATCGCGAGCGTCAGCTGCTTGCCTGATGGTGCAGACATATGCGGCAGTTGGATGGAATCCGCTTCCCGCTCCGTGCGGAACCGCGAGATGCGTTCCATATAGTACATATGCTGCTGCTCGCTAATGCTCCGCTCCCATTTCAGTCCGGTCAATGTAAAACGTCTAGGCTCGACAGCACGATCAAGCACCGCGAAAGTATACCCTAAATCCCGGTAATAGCGAATGATCTCCGGAAGCGCATTTACCGTCTCCTCGTGCCCGGCACTGTCATGGAGCAGCACATTCATCTCGTGCTTGAGCGGGGATTTCTTGACATTGGCGATAATCTCCGAAGCAGGGACGCCGCGCCTTTTGGAGTCTCCACTGTCTACGTCCCAGTCATAAACGACAAACCCTAATTGCTCCATATAATAGGAATAAAAAGCATCGAAGTTCGCATAAGTACCGCCAGGCGCACGAAACAACTGCGTTCTAAACCCTGTAATCTCATAAATGACTTCGTCCGTGCGCTCCACCTGCTCGAAGAATTGTCCAAAATTCGTATACAGCTTGCTATAATCGTGATCATACGTATGATTGCCAATGGCATGCCCCTCATTTGCGATTCGTTGTAATGTATCCGCGTTTTGCTCCGCCAGCTTGCCCAATACGAAGAACGTTGCAGGCACACCTTCCTCCTGCAAAATATCCAATATTTGCGGCGTCAATCGCGAAGGCCCGTCGTCGAATGTCAAATATACCGTCGGTTGCTCCGGTCTCTTATATTGCTGCTGTTCTGTCAATTGCACAGGTCGATCGGACTGTAAGAGCTGTTGATAGATTTCCCGAACGCTCCTCTCGTCTACCGATTCATATTTTGCTTCTACGATTGCTTGCTCCTTATTCCTCATAGGTTCTGTTCGGTGTGCATTTATAGCCGATTCGCTCATCTCCGCTATATTTTCCGCTTGCGCCGCAACCTCACCATAATTCATAGGTAAACTCATATTCGATACAAAGAAAACGACTCCGAAAATGACAAGCAGTTTTCTTCTCCACCGCGTTGATCGTCTATATTGAATCCCTTGCCTATTCATTCGACCATCCCCTCGTTTATCCGATTGCTAGATTATATGGAGGAACTAGAGGGAATAGACCTGTTGCGAACATTCGAGATAGAAGGTCGATTTTATGCTTTCCACGCGATAGTTGGAAATCAAGCAACTATTTTCTGTACTTTCGCCACATTTCACACTGATAGTTGGAAAATGAGCAATTAATATTATCGATTTTCTCGATTTTCATCATTTACTCTCAAAATAATTGCTCAATTTCCAATTAAGGATGCGAATCTGATGGCTTCATTCAATATTAATTGTGCGAAATCCAATTACCTTGAATTGCCCAAATTTAGAATAGGCAAATATATCTATATATTATATAATTATGGTAATTCTTTAGAATCAGGACGAAACATTCAACACGTCTTTGTCAAAATACTACGTACTAGGAGGTCATAGAATGAACTTTGAAGAGGCACACGAAGCATTTGTCCAAGAGCATCTGGCAAAGAGGCAGGGAGAACGGCGAAACCGTTTGGAAAGAGGACACGCTCACGCGGAAGTTTTATTTTTACGAAATGTTTGGTGGCCGCTGCGAGGAAATTTTCAGCATTTGCATCCTGAGTTCGAAGTGCTGGACTGGAAAGGCTACCCTTACTACGCCGATTTTGCTTGGCTGCCGGGGTATATTAAACTCATCATCGAAATTAAAGGCTACAATTCTCATATACGAAATATGGATCGGACAAAATTTTGTAATGAGTTAAACCGCGAAACCTTCCTTTTTGCTATGGGCTTTCATATCATATCATTCGCCTATGACGATGTTGAGCGCCGACCGGAGCTGTGCAGAAATTTACTGCGTATGGTGTTAAGCAAGTATCTTCATGCCCCTGACTCCATCTCAGTCCCCATATTAGCGGAGAAAGAAGTCATCCGCCTGGCCATTCAATCCGCTAGACCGCTCCGTCCCATCGAAATCAGACAGCATCTATCGATGGATTATCGAACGACCAATCGAATTCTGAGCAACTTGTGTGCCAAAGGTTGGCTACGCCGTATATACGGGCCGCACGGTCAACGTGTGATGAAGTATGAACTCGTCAAAGAAATGATCGATTTCCTCGACGCTTAGTCTCCTCCTTTTATTCGAGATGCAAATCGGTACCGCATACGATCGTTTCAAAAACTTTTCATCACCATCAAATATAAAATGACCAACGGCAGCAAAGTTGCCGCCACACCAAATCCCATCCACAGCCGAGAAGCGCGTTGAAACTCCATAGACACGTTGCCGCTCTCTATCATTTGCGCGCTATATTTGATCATCCGAAGCTAAATACCGACCGTCGGTTTGTAAATATAGTAAAACACATTCAACTAAACACATTCGATAAAACTCCCTCAACTAACACGCGCCGAAAAATACAAACAGAGCCGGCTCCATACAGAAACCGACTCTGCTTCGATCGTTTACGATTGTATTTATTTCACGCTGTTAAACCATTCGTTCACTTCCCGCGTGATCGTCTCTCCGCCCGATTCTAACCAATTGTTGACCATCGTATCGAACTCTTCAATCCCTGCTTGCCCGTAGATGATCTTCGTATACGTCTCATTGATCATCTTGTTCAGCAGCTCGTTCTTGCTCTGCATCGTTTCGGTCAGCGGGCCGGTGTAATAGTTCTTCATCCGAATATCGACTTGATCCATGATCACTTTCATCGCATCGATATTTTCTTTCGTGCGGTACGAAGCGAGTGACTTCTCATACGGCGTTTCCGGCTCTTCCCCGTTCGCCAGCTTCACCATCGCTTCCGCGTATTGCGTCGGAATGCGCGCTCCCTCGAACGTTAGCGTATAGTAAATAGGGTTTACAATCTGGTCATCCACATTGCCTGGGAACAGCTCCGGATAACTCGCCACATCGCTCGTAATCGAGCCGTCCGGCAGCAATGCATAGTCGTAGCCTTCCGCAAAGCCGTTCGCAAATTCGCTGCCTGGTTCCGGATTCGCCACATTGTCGAAGAACCAGTTGTAATAATGCAGGATCGCCTCTGGATATTCCGCGTTCTTGTTAATGAAGATATAGCCGTTCACCGGCGGGTTGTTGCCGTTCGTGCCGATATGTCCGTCCGGACCGGAAGGGATCGGATACGCTTTGAATTCCGCCTCGGGAACGTTGCGCTTCAAATCCGGCAACGGCCAGTCTGGGATCCAGTTCGGTCCGACCATCATGCCGGCCTGCCCCCGCGTGAAAAACTCGGAGCCAGTCGTCTCATCCTTCAAAGCTGAATCCTGGTGCAAATATCCTTTCTCCATCCATTCGTTCAGCTTCAGCAGGGCGTCCTTCGCTCTCGGATCGATCGAACCGTTCATCAGCGTGCCGTCTTCCATCATATTCCACTGCCCCGGCATCGTGCCATACGCCCCGAACACGAACCCGATGTCCGTCATCCACGTTGCGAATCCATTCTTAAAGCCCGCAGCTAGTCCGATCGTGTCGTCCAAGCCGTTCCCGTCCGGGTCGCCATGCACGAACGCATCCATCACTTGCTCCATTTCTTCTAAAGTTGTCGGTGCCTCCAGGTTCAATTTGCGAAGCCAGTCTTCACGAATCCATAGTGCATGATCGCCGTTATAAGCGTAATCTAAGATCGGCAGCGCCATCTTCTTGCCGTCACGTGTAATCGGATACCAGATCGTTGGATCGAGATCAAGGCCCTTCTTGTATTCCTCACCGGCATATTGCTCAAGCAATTCATCCACCGCCATGAACTGTCCGGAATCGATCAGCAAATTGACGGTTTCCAAATCACCGCGGAATATGACGACATCCGGCATTTCTCCGCCTGAAGAAAGCTCAAGCCGCAGCTTGTTCTTGTACCCGTCATTCGTGTTGGTGACGACCCAGTTATACTTGATGTCGATGCCCAGACGCTCCTTGATCAATCTCGTATGGACGTTGTCCTCAATCGTCTCGCCTTCCTTGAATACAGCTGCGTTCTGATCGAGTCCCTTCACTGTCGTCAGCGTGATTGCAGGCTCATACTTCGACCCGTTCCAAACGCTTTTGCCGCTTCCCCCGTCGCTCGTATTAGCTGGCTTGCTACCGCTGTTGTCCGTAGTGCCGCCGTTATTGCCACTCGACATGCTGCACGCCGACAGCGCCACCAGCAGAACTATTGAAATGAATGCTGTAAGCCAATTTGTCTTCACTTCCATTCCCCCTCAACATGGATTGTAATCAAGATAAGCTTTCCTATTTGTCAATATAACGAATTCATATTTATGGTGGTATGCCCTTTTATTTGTATTGATGCCACTATATTCACATCTTTCACTTGCGATGGCACTGCACTCCTAAGGTCGCATACTCGTCTTATTCCTTCACCGCACCGAGTACAATCCCCTTCACAAAATATTTTTGCAAGAACGGATAAACGAGCAAAATCGGTAGCGTACCGATAAAAATTTGCGCGGATTTGACCGTGCGCTGCGAAATGTTTTTCAGCACATTCACATCCGGATTGATCTGATTGAAATCTTGCTGCACGATGACCGTCTGCAAGAAGGTCGCCAGCGGATAATTGCGATAATCGGAAATATAGAGCAAGCCATCGAACCAGGAATTCCAATGAAACACCATCGTAAATAAAGAAATCGTCGCCAGCGCCGGCATCGAAATCGGCAAATAAATGTGTGCAAGCGTGCGGAACTGACCGGAGCCATCCATCACGGCTGCTTCCTCTAATTCCTTCGGAACATTGCGGAAGAAATTCATCAGCAGCACCATATTAAACACGTTGACAGCGACAGGTAGCACGAGTGCGCCCATCGTATTCATCAAGCCGAATTCGCGAATGGTCATATAGCTCGGCACGATGCCGCCGTTGAAAAGCAGCGTAATCAGGAAGAACCATGTGTAATAGTGACGGGTGCGAAACACGCTGCGATCTTTGGAAATCGCGTAAGCTGCCAGGGTAATGACAGCCATGCCGAGCAGCGTGCCGAGCACGGTTCTCTCCGCGCCGATCATTAACGCGCGGTGGAAGTTCGGATTTTGAATCGTTTGCGCATATGCATCCAGATTGAAGTCAATCGGCCACAGTCGGACCAAATTCGCATTCGCTGGTGCGCTGCCGCTGAAGCTGACTGCCAATATATGAACGAACGGGAGCAGGCAGCTCAAGCTGATCAAGACGAGCAAGATATGGTTAAAAATATTGAACACTTGATATCCTTTCGTTTTGTAATACACTCCGGGCTCTCTCCCCTCTTATAAGCAAGCGCATCGTGACTAACAACCGATGATGGTCATTCAAAGATGTAAAATTCGATATCCCGCATACCGGTATGCCACCCGATACGATATGATGATCAGCACCATGCCGACGACCGACTTAAACATGCCGACAGCCGTGCCGAAGCTGTATTGACCGTTCAAGATCGCTGTCCGATAGACGAAGGTGTCGATAATGTCCCCTTTGTCATAAACGAGCGGCGTGTACAGATTGAATATTTGGTCAAAGCCGGCATTCAGTATATTGCCGAGCGAAAGCGTGCCAACAACTACCGCAATCGGGATCATCGCCGGAATCGTAATGTGCACCGTTTGCTTCCAGCGGCTTGCACCGTCTACTTCCGCCGCTTCGTACAGCGACGGATTGACGCCGGCTAGTGCCGCCAGAAAGACGATCGTATTGAAGCCGAAGTTTTGCCACACGTCGCTCACAACGACCGTAAAGCGAAACCAATTGCCGTCACCCAGCCAAAACACCGTAGGCAAGCCAAGTGCTTTAAGCATCGTATTGACGATCCCATCACTTCCCAGCATATCGACAAGAATCGCACCTAGAATGACCCAGCTAATAAAATGCGGCAAGTAGACGATCGTCTGTACCAGCCGTTTGAACGCGATCTTGCGAATTTCGTTGAGCAGCAGCGCAAACATAAACGGAGCGGCAAGCCCGAACACAATTTTCAAGCCGGAGATGACGAATGTATTCACAATGACTTGCTTGCTGTCGGGATACTGAAACATAAATTCAAAATGCTTAAACCCTACAAAATTCGAATTCCATATGCCGTCATAAGGCTTAAAATCCTGAAATGCGATAATGAGCCCGAACATCGGCACGTAAGCAAACAGGATGACGATGATGACAGCCGGCAGCAGCATAAGATGAAGCGGCCATGTCAATCTGAACTGTTCTTTGTCCTTTTTTTTGCTCGTTGTCGTAGACATCTTCCCCCTCCTTCTCCTCTCCAAATCGTTCGTCATGACGCGGCAATTGATGCCTAGATGGCGCCGTCAAGCCTTTGCCTCTTACGAGAAGCGATTGATATTTTGTTCCTCTTTTGTCATATTTAATTGTATCAACCGAGATAGCGCTGCTATAGACCAAGGTTTTTTGATCGATACCTTTTTGTTTTCTTTTTTCTCGCTTTGCCTACGGCGAACATACAGGGGGTGGATTCAATGCTGCTTCGCCGCAATACATTTTCGAAGATGCTCGTGTTTCTTATCGCGATCCTTATTCCGGTCATTGTTTTGTATGCGTTTTCAAACAAGGTCAGTATGGATGTACTGCACAGCGAAATTACGTCTATGAAAGAAAAAGACTTAGTCTTCTTCGCTAATGAGCTGGGCTCATCGCTGAATGACATCTCCACGCTCGGCTTCCTGCTTAGCCAAGATATACACATCCAGAAAATTCGCACGCTCCATCTCCTGGACAACAGCTATGAACGGTACTCGGAGAAGCTGCGAATTCTGGAACGGCTGCAGCTGTTAAACGCCGCTGGCAAGTGGGACACGCAGTACAGCATCATCTCACCGGAAAACGGCGAGATGGTGTCCACCAGCTCATCCATGCCGCAATTCGACATGGAATTGATTGCGGAGCGATTTTCCCCTGTATGGGAGTTTCACCCAGGAAGAATCAGCTATCTTGGCTTTGAAGAGGTGCGCTTCTTCCGCCATCTCGTACAACCGCAAATCGCGGGCTTCCCGCTTGAAAGAGCTGGATTGATCGTCGAAATCTCGTTCAGTCAGGATGAGCTCGTACGCGATCTGGACGCGTTCAAGCTGGGCGGCAACGGGGACCCGTTCTTGATCAGTCCGGATGGGCGCATCGTGCCGAACAGCTCGGCCGATCCGGAGATGACGGAAGCCGTAGCCAAGCTGCTGATGGACGGGGATATTGCGCAATATGAAAATATGATCGTGCCGCTCAGGGCTCCGATTACTTGATCAATGCCAAGCAAATCCCTGCGCTCGGCTGGCACGTCGTCGACTATGTGCCGCTGGATACGGTGACGCGACCGATCGTCAAGAGCCGCAACCTGTTCTACGGATCGATCGCCTGTCTGCTCGTGATGAGCATCTTTGCCGCCTACATGCTCTACAAAAATGTGCAGCGCCCGATCTTTCAGCTAATTCGCAGTGTGCATAAGCTAAAAATCGGCGATTATACCGTGCGCCTTACGTCGCGCCCGAACAATGAGTTTACCTTTCTGTTCGATCGCTTCAACGAGATGGCGGCCGAGATCGAACAGCTTATCCAGAAGGTGTACGTTGAGCAACTTCGCTCGCGAGAGGCGAATTTGAAGCAGCTGCAATCGCAAATTAATCCGCACTTTCTGTACAATTGCTTCGCCTTAATTCGCAGCCTGACGCGGCTCGGCAAGAAAGATTCGGTTATGGAGATGGCGCTGGAGCTAAGCAAGTATTACCGGTATACGACCCGTGTCGAGAAACCATCTGCCAGCTTGCAAGAAGAAGCTCGATCTCATCCAGAGCTATCTGAAAATCCAGCAGCTCCATCATTTCGCACCTGCATTATGAAATCGACATCCCGGAGTCGATGCGGCACTTGGAAATTCCGCGTCTCACCTTGCAGCCGCTCGTGGAAAACGCGATCGTACACGGGATCGAAAAGGTGGAACGCGACGGCATCATCGAAGTAAGCGGCGGGCAGACCGACCGCTATTACTATTTGCGTGTGAGGGACAACGGTGCAGGCATGAGCAGCGAGCAATTGGACTCTGTCCAGGAGGAGCTGAACAATATCCCGAGCGAGGAGACCGGCTGCGCGCTCTGGAATATTAAGCAGCGCATCAAGCTGCAGTTTGGCGCGCAGGCCGATCTCTCTTTACACCGTTAGAGCCGTATGGCTTGCAGGTTGAAATTCGCTTGCCAATATCCAAGCCGGACGATGAGACACACTTCCAAGTATCATAAAATGAAATAAAGGAGAATGCACCTTGCACCAATTGCTTATCGTGGACGACCAGATCGATCTTGCCGATGACCTCGCCCTGATGCTCCCGTGGCATGAAGCAGGCATTGACGGCGTGTTCAAAGCTTATTCCGCTCAAGAAGCACTGGAGATTATGAATACAGAGCCGATCGATGTCGTCATTACCGACATTCGCATGCCTGGTATGAGCGGACTTGAATTTACGAGCCGTCTGCGCGCATCGCTCAGCAATGTCAAAATCATTTTGCTATCTGGCTATTCCGATTTCGAATATGCCCGCACCGCGCTCTCCCATCAAGTGAGCGAATATTTGCTCAAGCCTGCCTCCGACGAAGAATTGCTCTTCGCTGTCGGGAGAGCGGTGCAGGAAATTAAGGAGCGCTGGCAAGAGGTTTCATCTACACAGAAAGCGCTGCAATCGTTGGAAGACAACCTGCCGATATTGCGCCGCACTTTGCTTACCGATCTGCTCCAGCACCGCAGGCTTGCGGAGGATTCCCTGGCCGATAAGCTGGAGATGCTGAAGCTGCCGTTTACCGCTTCGCGGCCCGTCTATTTAATGCTGGTTCGTCTCGAGGATTACTTTGCGAGGCTCGATCAGCGCGACTTTTCGTTGATGGAGTATGCGGTTACGAATATGGCGGAGGAAGTTTTCTCAGGGGATTTTCATCTGTGGTATGTGAAGGATGTGCATGATTATTGGGTGTTCCTGATCCATGCCGCCGACAATCTTGCCATCGGGCACAAGGATGAGCGACTTAGTCAGAGAGCAGCCAAAGACGCACAACGAGGCGCAACGTTTGGGCGATCGTCATATACTCAGACCAGATTGAGCGCAAAACGGCGATGCTGCAGCACTATGTCAAGCTGTATTTGAAAGGCACGATATCTGCGATCATTTCCGATGGCGGCACTTTTCCCGATGATGTCGGCGATATGTATGATTCCGCTCGTCGTTCCAGCTCCTGCAACGAATTGGCAATGAACGCGAGCTACTGATTACAGCCATTGATGATCATGAACGCGGTAAAGCGGGCATCTACAAGAGCTTTATGAGCCCCCGCAGCTCATGCATTTGTTGGAGGCCGGGCAATGGGAAGCCGTCAAGCGAAAGCTCGACGCCATCTTTGTCAAGCTGGAAGCGCATTGGAACGAATCGCACGAGCATATTTTGGAAGTCTACTTTGCCGTATTAGCGCATTTAGCTATGCTGTTCACAAGAAGAAGCAATGGATCGCCGATCTGATGGGCGATGAATTCGATAAGCTCTCAGCGGCGCCAAGCTTCATACCGTCGCCCAATTGCGCGACTGGACGATTCGCATTGTGCAGATCGATTCCGAAGACATCTGCCGAAAACGATCAGAGGACACGCGCAGGGACCTGATTCGCAAAGTACAGGCATATGTGACGGACCACCTGCAGGACGCACGCTTGCAAACCATTGCTTCACATGTATATTTAAACCCGTCTTATTTGTCGAAAATATATAAATCAGAAACAGGCGAAGGACTCAGTGAATTCATCTTCCGGATGCGTATGGAACGTGCCGCCATTTGCTGCAGATCGAGCAATCTGAAGGTTTATGAAGTTGCCCAGCAACTCGGCTATCAGAAAACGAGCTACTTCATCAAATTGTTCCGCGACAAATATGGCTGTACGCCGCAAGAATTTAAAGAAAAGGCAGGGAACTGACGATCTTGGTTCACGCTAGCCCTTCCACTCCTCCAGCCATTCTTGCATAACATTCGTCGCACAGCACTTCAAGGCGATCCTCTGTTCCGTCTTCCTGGTACAGGGTGATCGAGTGGGCTTCTTCTCACCCGTGCTTGCTCGCAATGATGGCAAGTATAATCCAACACAAAAGTCCACCTCGCTTCGCGGGAATTTTTCGGGTATAAGGATGCCCACTTTCCCGTACGAATATGTTGAGGCGGACTTTTGTAAATGATTCCATCGATCGTAACCAAGGATTCATGGCCTTGGCTTTAAGACAATGATTTTACATAATCCAATGCTTCCGCAACATGATCCTTCACCTTCACATTGCGCCATTCCTTGAGCAGCGTACCGTCTTTGCCAATGATGAAGGTCGATCTGACGATGCCGTAGTACTCCTTGCCGAACATTTTCTTAAGCTGCCATACTCCGTACTTTTCCGCTACTTCATGCTCGGTGTCGGACAACAGAATGAACGGCAGCTGATATTTGTCGATAAATTTCTGATGCCGGCTACCGGATCGGGGCTGACGCCGATAATGACGGCATCTAGATCGGCGAACTCATTCGCACGATCGCGGAAGTCGCAGGCTTGCGTCGTGCAGCCCGGCGTCATATCTTTCGGGTAGAAATATAAAACGACATACTTCCCCCGATAATCGGACAAGGTAACCTCTTGTCCTTCATTGGAAAGCAGCGTAAAATCAGGTGCTTGCTTGCCGACTTGCAGTGTTGTCATGTTCAAATCCCACTCCTTCATCTCAGTCGTTTATCACAACAATCGGCGACTTGCTACTGAAGTTCCTTTAATTCTATAATATAGGAATAATCGCTTGATGAAAAATTTGCGGAAAAATTGCACACTTTGCGAAGTTTTGTTTCGTCTATTTTCTACATGTGCGGAAGAAAACCGCTAGCACCTCGCGCACATACTGGCGAAAGGGAGAATTTGTTTTGAATATGAAAACCATGGTCAAAAAAGTACTCATCAGTCTTGTCATCGGTATTTTTGTCGTCGTCTTCGGATACGGCGGTTATTATGTATATTCCATTATTAAATTCGCTCAAGATATTGGCAACAATGATTCCGCCTTACACGATCATGAGAAGAACCTCCTTGAGCAAAATCCAAACACATACATCCCGGATGAGCCTCCGGAATGGACGGGAACAGAGCGCGTCAATATCTTATTGCTCGGCGGTGATGCCAGGGGTGTGGCTAAGAATGAAGCGCCTCGCTCCGATACGATCATGGTCGCTTCCGTTGACCCTCAGACGAAGCAAGCACAGCTGTTCTCCATCATGCGTGACACGTACACGGACATACCCGGCCATTACAAGACACGCGTCAATGCTGCGCTCGCTTTGGGCGGACCGAAGCTGGCCATGGAAACGGTAGGCAACCTGCTCGGCATCGACATTCAATATTATGTGTTCGTTGATTTTCAAGGCTTCATCGATCTGATCGATGCGATCGGCGGCATCGAGTTTGAAGTGGAGAAGGATATGTATTACTATGATCCGACAGATCCGGAATATGCGATCGATCTCAAGAAAGGCTTGCAGGTGCTAGACGGTGACAAAGCGTTGCAATATGTCCGATTCCGTTACGACCGCATGGGTGACTATACGCGCACAGAGCGACAGCGGGAGCTGCTCAGCGCAGTAGCCAATAAAATCACTACGATGGAAACATTATTTACGCTGCCCGGCACATTGAATAAGATCAAGGACGATGTGACGACGAATATTCCGGCAGATAAGATGCTTTCGCTGGCACGTCTCGCATATGAAAGCTCCAAGAACGGCATTGCTACCGAGCAACTGCCGCCGATGAATCTGCTCAGTGAACAAAACATCGACGGCGCAGACGTCATTGTAGTTAATGTGCATGCCCTGCACAACTATGTAGAAGAGTTGTTCAATCGCAAGCCAGAGCAACCGCTTCCGGATGCTGCGGATGCTAGTAACGAAGAGAATCAAGCCGCTTGATCTGAACAAATCCCATCTTTCTAAAGAAATCCATCATGCTACACGAAAACAATCAGATGAGACAAGTCAAGCGACACGTGATAACGAAATAGCGAAACAGGGGGCACGACTTCGGTTAGGGCCCTTCTTCATTTTTTCTCCATTCGTGTGAATATTTTTTGAAACTTGAGGAGGTTCATGAACGAGATGAACAGAACGCGATCCGAAGCATTGTATCAAGAAGCACTGGAGCATATCGTCGGCGGCGTCAACAGCCCCTCCCGCTCGTTCAAAGCCGTCGGCGGCGGCGCCCCGGTCTTTATGAAGCGCGGCAAAGGCGCCTATTTCTGGGATGTCGACGGCAACCGCTACATCGACTATCTGGCGGCTTACGGCCCGATCATCCTCGGCCATGCCCATCCGCATGTGACCGAAGCGATCATGCAGCGCCGCCGAGAACGGCACGCTGTACGGCACGCCGACGGAGCTTGAAATCATCTTGCGCCAAGATGCTGAAGGAAGCGATTCCCTCGATGGACAAGGTGCGGTTTCGTCAACTCCGGCACGGAAGCGGTCATGACGACGATCCGCGTCGCCCGCGCCTACACCGGACGCAGCAAAATCATCAAGTTCGCCGGCTGCTACCACGGCCATTCCGATCTCGTGCTCGTCGCCGCCGGCTCCGGCCCGTCCACGCTCGGCATCCCGGACAGCGCCGGCGTCCCGGCCAGCATCGCCAGCGAAGTCATCACCGTGCCGTTCAACGACCTGGACGGCGCTGCGCAGCCGCGCTGGACGCGTTGGGGCGACGACGTCGCCGCCGTCATGGTCGAGCCGATCGTCGGCAACTTCGGCATGGTCATGCCGCAGCCCGGCTTTCTCGAAGGGCTTGCCGCATGGCCCGCGAGGCCGGCGCCCTCGTCATCTACGACGAGGTGATCAGCGCGTTCCGCTTCCATTACGGCAGCGCGCAGACCTATGCGCGCATTCCCGCGATCACGCCGCCATCGAGCCCGATCTGACGGCGCTCGGCAAAATCATCGGCGGCGGCCTGCCGATCGGCGCTTACGGCGGCCGCGAGGACATCATGGAGCAGGTCGCGCCGCTCGGCCCGCCTATCAAGCCGGCACGATGGCCGGCAACCCGGCCTCCATCTCGGCCGGGCATCGCCTGCCTGGAGGTGCTGCGCGAGCCCCAGTCTACGAGGAGCTTGAGCGGCTTGGCGCCATGCTGCAGCAAGGACTCCAAAACGCTGCCCGCCAGCTGGCATTCCGCTGACGTGAACCGCATCGGCGGCGCGTTCTCGACGCACTTCTGCGATCATCCGGTGACAAACTATGACGAAGCGCAAGATACCGACGGCGAACATTCGCGGCTTTCTTCCGCTTGATGCTGGATCAAGGCATCTGTCTCGCGCCGTCCAAGTATGAGGCCTGGTTTCTTACCGCCGCGCATACGGACGAAGATATCGCCGCGACGATCGCTGCGGCGGAAGAAGCCTTCGCACAAATAAGCACCAGAAGGAGTTAAGTAAACAAAAACACCGCGTGCTGGCATCGTCGCTGGCGATACAAAGGGGAAACGTCTGTTGGAATCACATGCTCGTATCGAGAATCAGGCTTTGATATGCTCCAACAACTCCTGATGGATGCTGCCGTTCGTGGCTGCGACGTCGCGTACGGCCAGCGTTTACGGATTCCTTCCATATCCGTTACACGGCCGCCTGCTTCCTGGACAAGCAAGATGCCGGCGGCCATATCCCAGGCGTTGAGGCTGTGTTCCCAGAAGCCGCTAAACTACCTGCCGCAACATAGGCTAGATGGAGTGCAGCCGAGCCTGACGTACGCAGGTTGCGCACCTTCGGCACCATCTCACTAAATCTCCTGCAGATTCGTCCTCGCCTCTGCTCCTGGCGGAAAGCCACTTGCGAGCAAGCTATCGCTCAATTGCTGCTCTTTGGACACGCGCATCTGCCGGCCTTTTATATAGGCTCCTTTGCCTTTCTCTCCGACGAACAATTCATCCCGCAATGGATCATAGATGACCCCTGCGATCAGCTCTCCGCGATGCGCTAAGGCGATCGAAACGCAGAAGAAAGGGAAACCGTGGACGAAATTCGTCGTTCCATCGATCGGATCGATGATCCACAAATATTCCTCGTCCTTCATCTGCTCGACCGCTTCCTTCGATGCTTCCGGACCTGGCTCCACTCCTTCTTCGCCGAGAATCGCATGATCTGGAAAGTATGTCGTGATCAAGCGGCGAATAAGCTGCTCTGCTCCTTTATCCACTTCGGTGACCAAATCTTGTGAGGACGTTTTGAGCTGCAGTTTCGTTTGACCCCAGCTTGCTTTTGATCCATTCCCCTGCTTTCGCTGCTGTATTGACAGCTACCGCAACTGGACTTTTGCCTGGCACCGTAGTGACTGATTCTGCTTAGACAACTCTTTCCACTCCTTCTATATTTATTATTCTATAGTCGATAACATTAGTACTTGAAGTTGGATAGACAACCAACCTTATCCGCTAACCAGAAACGATCAATCTTAGCGCGATGAAGAGTAACGCAACGCGCAATATCCACAGCAGCACGCGACTGCTTAGTCGTGAGGCAACTTCGCCCCGAGCCATCCTCCGAGCAGCGCCCCGGGAATGAGAAAAGCTGCGCTTAACCAATCAATCTCCCCTAAATAAATATGTGTCGCACTGCCGATGATCGCTGACCACAGGATGACAAACATCGAAGTCGCCGTAGCGATATGCGGTGGGAATCGGTACAGCAATACCATCACGGGCACGAACAGGAGCCGCCGCCGATCCCGAACAACCCCGAGATAAGTCCTACCGCTAAGCCGACTATGACCGCACTCCACCAATTATAGCCATATAGTGCTGTTCCCTTCCGATCTGATATACGTATGGGAAATCGGCCACTCGCACTCGAGCGGACGCAGTCTATTCTCGAATATCATCAGCACTGCCATCAGCAGCATGAACAGCCCGAAGCCGAGTTGAAACGTACCTTCTTCAAACATGTTCGTCATCGCTGCGCCGATGATGCGAAGAAGGGGCGCTGAACAAAGTGAACAGCCAACCGCTACGATAGTCGATTTTGCCTTGACGCATATAGGCTATCGTCGATGACAGCCCTGTGAATATCAGCATCGTCAGTGAAGTGCCGACGGCAATCGGTGCTGGCATCGCGAAACCAAGCAACGGCTCCGATAGCAACAGCAGTGCTGGTACGACGAGGAATCCGCCTCCCAGCCCGATTAAACTGCCCGTTACAGCAGCCAGAACACCTATGAGAAATATCGCCAAATATCCTAGCATAATTTCTCCTTATTGATAAACAAAATTACTTTGTTGCAAGTATATAGTGCCATTCTAACACATTGACCTTCTCGTTGTATCAGATCTCTTAGAGCCAGCACAAATAAAGAAATACTAAGCTGGCGCCAAATCCTTCAGGACGCAGGTGACTGGTTAGTATTTCTTATGCTTGTGAGGTTAGCGATTTTTATCAATTTCTATATAAACTCTATATATGAATAAAAAAATGCCCTTCCCTTCCCGATGACTCCCCCATATTAATGGAGACTCTGCATGCACAATGCAGGGGTCACGGGTAGAAAAGTGCAGGATGAATAGAGCCTATCCGTCAATCTCCACACTCGCTTGGTTCACGATGCGCACATGCTCTTGTGCTTCTAGATCAGCCATCAATCTCAGCAGCGCTTCGTCCTTGCGCTTCGCTTCGATCATGACATCACCTAGCGGGGTGATGGGAGCGATCGATCTAAGAAACGGCAAAATGTGCTCGACGTCGACGTACTCCGCATGCGCCCGCAGCTCCTTATCACTCCTTGGACTGGATACGTGAATTTTTGGCGCCAGTTCCACGGGCACAAGAGATGACTTGCGCCAAGTATTCATAATGCGCGGCCACAGCTTTGCTGCTTCTTCCCCGTTGTTGTTCACCAGATGATGATGAATGTCGAGCACCATCGGCACTCCTAGTCGTTCACACACGGCAAGCGTTTCTTCGGCGGTATAGGTTTTATCATCGTTCTCCAGCGTGATTGTGCGGCGAATGCGCTCGTCCATATCGGCAAACTGCTTGCAAATTTTCTAGCGTTCGCGCTCGATCCTGATACGTTCCGCCGATGTGAATATTTAATCTGGCCGCCTCATCGAGTCCCATCGCTTCCAGCATCCTGACATGGTTGTCCAAGGTTTGCACAGATTGACGCAGGACGTTCGCACGCGGGGTGCCGATGACAGTGAAGTGATCCGGATGAAAACTAACCCGCATGCTGTGCTCCCGTACATATTGACCGAGCGTCGCGAAATGATTCAGCCAATACAGGAAACGGATCCTCAATCTGCCAGCATCTCATGACCGAGTAACGGGATCAGCTTGGAGGAAAAGCGAAACAGCTGAATGTCATACGCCCGGTTATGCCGGAGCAGACGCAGGCAGTTGTAAGATTTTCCTTAGCCAAACTCTCCAGCTTACGCACAGCCGCTTCACGATCTGCCTGTTTCTTGAAATAAGTGGCGGTCATCGTCCTGGAAGGCGAGGCGTTCTGTACGATGACGGACATTGCGACATACCCGAATCTGACCAGCATGACGAGACGCCCCTTTAAGGGGTCGCGACCGGTTCGCCGGATTCGGTTGCAGCGGATCGCTCAGCATAAAGAAGCCCGCTTTGCACTAGCAATTCGTTGAGCGCCTCCAGTTCATGCGCCGGCATGCTATTATGCAAGCCTAAGTGGTCGGCCGACTCTACCTGCTTCCGAAGTCCGTGCGGCCCGTCCGCCATCGTGATCGCAGGGATATTCAGCCTCCGCTCCAACGGCTTCGTCTGCCAAAAATCCGCTCCTGAAGAAGGCTCGCTATTTCCTCTAACGTCATCTGCTTCACAAGCTCCTGTATGTCAGGCCGCATGATGTTCCTCCATTCTTGCCAATAGGCGTCTCGGTTAGTATGAGATGCGGCTGGAAGGAATATTCAAGTGCAGCGTTTCAGAGCGTTTACGTCCAGCGGATGCTTATCCACTTTCTAGTACTTGTTCATCGATTGTTATGATATGCTTAATTATGGAAAGAATAGTAATAAATGTGGGCCATAATGAAGATGCATTTCGCAGTGAAAATTTTATTAAGCTTTTTGATAACAGCATTATTGTTGGTGACGGGCTTCGTATTTCTCGTTATCTTTTTGTTTCAGCCTAGCATCTATTTTTACGGACCGTTCATCATAACCGTTACGCTTATTCTCATCATCTATTCGATTTTGCTTATTTTTAAATTTCACGCAGCCAAGAAGCTGACGATCGCGCTTGTATGTATACTAGGAGTCGGCGTATTGACCGCAGGCGGTTACGAGATGCAACAAGCCTATGTCAACAGCATCCCCACGGTAAATGAACAAGAGATTTAATTTGCAGCAATATCAACCATTCACCCCCGATACGAAAGCAGTTCGCCTGGGGGAAGCTGCGACCTTGCAGCTACAATCCAATTTGCCGAGACTGGACGGCGCGCAACGGCTCTGTACCCAGTGTACGCCGCGTTCGTGCAAGCGGTATATCCAGAGAAAAGAATATGATCCTTACGACAGTGAAGTGATGGGCTCGACGACGCCAGACGCTTATAAAAATTTATTAAGTGGCACTGTCGATATGATTTTCGCAGCTGCTCCGTCCGCCAAACAGCTTGAAGCTGCGGAGCAAGCCGGTGTCGAATTGGAGCTGACGCCGATCGGTCTGGAGGCCTTTGTGTTTTTTGTCAATGCGCATAATCCGGTGAAGGATTAAGTTCCGAGCAAATCCAGGCCATTTATAGCGGAGAGATTACAAATTGGCGAGAGGTCGGGGGAAATGATGAGTCGATCCGCGCTTTCCAACGCCCGGAAGGGAGCGGCAGTCAAACGATGCTGCAAAAGTTTATGGAGGGTAAGGATTTGATGGAGCCGCCGAAAGAAAATATCGTCAGCGGAATGGGCGGCATTATCGACAGGACAGCCGCATACAAAAACTACGGGAACGCGATTGGGTATTCGTTCCTCTACTACGCTACACAAATGAAAGAGTCAGGGGACATCCGCTTACTGGAAGTGGACGGCGTCGCCCAGACTCGCGACGATTGCCAGCGGCGCTTATCCGCTGACGGCTGAGTTCTATGTCATTACAGCGGGCAGCGACAATCCCCATGTGGAGGAATTCATCGCCTGGATTCGTTCCCCTCAGGGAAAGAAGCTAATAGAACTGACAGGGTATACACCCATTGCTGACCATTAATCCTCTCTTCATGCTCGCTCATAACAAAGCATGACATTACCAGATCGAAAGTCCTTGGTTTTGGTAAACTTTAACGGAACTCGATCCGTAATGTTATGGAAATACGGCTTTCCTGCCCCCAATATGATCGGATTGACGATGATTTCATACTCATCCACCAGTCCCATATTCGTGAGGCTAGAGACGAGTTCTGCGCTTCCCAGTATGACCAGGTCTTCCCCTGGCTGTTTCTTCAGCTCCATCACTTGCTCTTTCACATTTTCCTTGATCAATGTTGCGTCATGCCAATCTACATCATCCAGCGTGTGAGAGAAAACGATTTTCGGCAAATCATTCATATATTTCGCAATGACGGGAAATTTGTCTCGGGCAACGTCCGTAGGCCAAAATGCCTTCATGTGCTGATAAGTCTTCCTGCCATATAGAATACCATCAACGGATTGCAGCATTTCCTCCACATATTTATGGTATTCATCATCAACGCGATGCCAATCTAGCTCCTGGTTCGATCCCTCGATAAACCCATCCAGCGATATTAGCATTTGACTTTTGATTTTCCTCATTGTACTCCACCTACTTAGAAAATAATGATTTCGCAACTGTTCTGTTCATTTCTGACACATTTATTGTTAAGTTTACCAGATCACTAAGTTAACGGTTTCTTCTTTTTTGCGGTTTTGCAGTTTCTTCAGAATTAAAAAAAAGATAACTCACCGACAAAGTGAGTTATCCTGAATTCTTCTATGTTATCTATCCTATTTTATCTTCATACCATCATGGATATTGAAAGGTTACCTAACCTTCAAGCCCCTTCTTCCCTATCCTTCCAGCGGCAGTCTAACTTCCACTTGATAGGTCTTACCGGCTTGTACATCCCGAATAAGGCCTTGCGGCACCAATTGTCCATCGACATATACTTCAGTCTGCTTGACATCCGCCACGCGCTGCATGCGAATGACGTATTCCGCCCCGCGGAAACGGCGTACGACAGATGCTTGCTGCCACGCAGACGGCAATTGCGGATTGACCAGCAACCCGTCACGATGGCCCCGTACACCGAACAAGCCGTCGATGACGCACGATAAAACCATGATACCGTGCCGGTATTGAACAGGTGGCGGACTTGCCGGCCGTACGCGGAAACTGGCGATAAGCGCCGCGATAATAGTTCGGAATGAACACCGGCAGCTGCCCGCGCTGCACGATATCTTGCATATCTTCGCCTGGCAGCATTTTGCGCAGCAAGCGATAAGCGGTATCCTGCTGCTCCCCTATGTGATACAGTCCGTATATATAGAAGGCGGCAGCATGATTGTAGACAGATCCGTTCTCCGCCGATCCTGGATGCTTCTGCGTCACTCTTCCGACGTCTTCCCGCATCGCTGTGTAAGCCGGAGCAAAGCATCTCTACTCCGTACGGCGATTCCAGCTGCTCCTCAACGGCGCGCATCAGCTTGGCTTGCTTGTCTTCATCAGCAGCTCCGCTAAGCAAGAGACCAGCCTTGCGGATTCAAATAAAATCCGCCCCTCCGGGTCGCTGCTGATGCCGAAGACTACGTCATCGTCCGTAATGCCGCGCGCATACCAATTGCCGTCCCACAAATATTCATTCACAATCTTGTTCAGTTCTTGTGCGGCCTCACGGTATTTCCCGCTCCGTCCTCAAGCTTGTCCGTATTGCTCGCAGATGTCTGCCCACACGTTGCACGCATAAGCGGAAGCGATCGTTAGCCAACCGGACACCCCTTTGCCCTTGTAGCCGACCATATTCATCGGGTCGCACCAATCGCCTTGATTGATGTAATTCAGACCGCGCGCATCGCGATCATTTAACAGCCAGTTCACCGCCAGGTCAATATGTTCCTTACCGATACCGCCTCATCGCTGTCGGCAAACGGAACTTTCTCCTCCAAGATGGACACGTCATTCGTCTCATCCAAATATG
>CAVWLN010000047.1:0-60785 GCA_963755735.1 uncultured Paenibacillaceae bacterium | reverse complement strand
ATCCGCAACGATGATCGCATCGATGCCGATGCGGTCCAGCTCTGCTAAATAGTCTCGGAGTCCCGGCAAATCTTCATGGTGAGCATAAATATTCGTCGCGACGAACACTTTGGCTCCGTACTGTTTGGCGACGCTACACCTTCCCGCATTTGCTCGAAGGAAAAGTTGTCCGCGTTAGAGCGGAGTCCATAGCTTTGCCCGCCTATATATACCGCATCCGCCCCATAGCGAATGGCGAATTTAAGTTTTTCCAAGTTGCCCGCAGGTGCGAGCAGCTCAGGTAATTCCAATTTGCGCCGACTGCCAAGCAAATCGCTGCGTGTCATAACTTTTGACATTTGGAACTCCTCCTTCCTAATATTTCTGTATTCCCTTTATTTAGAGTACGTCGTCTGGCTCCTCTAGAGCGTGATCAAGCACCTCTTTTGCCTTGCCTGCTTAATACACTAGTTCCTTGAACAAGAAGCCGAAAGATAATTCCCGCTCCGGATCTTGGAGCTCATAGATCTTATCCAGCCATTCCTCTTCACATTCATAATTGTCCCGATCCGCACACCAGGCATCGATCGCTTTGCGATACATGCGAAGGACCGTTTCATTATATTCAAGTACTCTTCAGCAAGCTTTCGATATAGAAGGAATCCAGTCCCGAACGGCAAAATTTCATCCAAACACTCCAACATACATATATCATCTGAACTCATGATATGTGTTCCGTGCTCGGTTTCAATAATCGGGAACCGCTCATCTGGACGTTCTTTCTCAATTAAATACATGACCTTGCTGGCATCTCGAACCGGCTGTAACTTGCGCCCTTGATAAGTCATATAGTGATCAACCAAGCGCCGCTTGGAATGATAAATATTCGTCATTCCGTGGACTTGTATTTGCACTTCGGTTACGGTGTTTTGCTTGAAATCGGCAATTTCTTGCATGTTTAATTCTCGCGAGAGAATGCGTGCGTAGCAGAGCCTTTGGATGCCCAATAATTAGCGGTCCGATAATTGGTTGTCGTCATCTCCGCCGACCAATGCAGCTTTAGCGGCAATTTCTCTCCCGCAGCGTCATCCACACGGCTGGGTCACCGAACACGAAGGCATCGACTCCGTAATCAGCGAGAGCTTGCAAATATCGACCGAGTCCGCTCTAGCAGCGTATGATCAATGATTTTATTGATGACCGCATAAACTTTCGCCCCATGCTGATGAGCATATTGAACGGCCTTGCCGATTGCTTCTCCGTATTATAGAGCCGGGTAACCGTTCCGCATATGCCGCATCACCGATTTGTACAGCGTCCGCTCCCGCATCCGAATATCTCTTCACTTCTTCTATCGATCCTGCTGGAATGACTAGTTCCGGCCTCTTTACAACTGGTCTTGGTCCGTCCTGCTAGGTTTGCTTCCATGACCTTAATCACCTCTTCAAACTAACCGCCATCCCGTCACCTACCGTCAAAATGACTGATCTAGTTTGGGATGGTTCATCAATGTTTCGTTATAGGTTTGATTTTACGAACTAGATTGCTATGACGTTGTCCACCGTTCCGCTTCCTCGGCTGCCAGGCCGCGAAACAGTACATTATCCGATACGATTATACCTCCTGGCTTGCATAAAGGTAAGCATAGCTCGAGAAATTCCGTAAGTATTTACCTTTGCGGCATCAATAAACACAAATCAAACTCCCGGTTAGTTTCGGCAACTCTGCAAAGCATCTCCTGTGCGGTAACGTGATCCGCTCCTCCAAGCCGGCTTCGCGGAAATGTTCTCGCGCTCTTACAGCTCTCTCTTCATCCTTTTCGATCGTTATGATCGTAGCCTCGGAGCTGCTTCCGCCATATGGATCGCTGAATATCCGATCGCTGTGCCAATCTCCAAAATTCTCTTCGGATTGCAGCTTACACAGCATGCGCAGCAAAGCAGCACCGGCCAACGTAATATTGGGGATTCCTTCGCTTCGCGCCAATCTCCTCCAACCGTTGCAAGATTGGACTGCGAGGCGGGATTAGCTTCGTCAAATATTCCGTTACATGATCGTCTATGATGGCCATCGGATGTAATCTCCCTAACTACTGTTGTTCACTGATTGCTTTGTTGCGCAAGTGCTCACTATGAGTTTCGGCGAAATAATGTTCCTTGGGTCCGTCTTTCTTCGTAACGTAGAATAAATAATTCGTCTCTTCCGGATAAAGTGCTGCACGAATCGATTCGATACCGGGACTTGCGATCGGTCCCGGTGGAAGACCGGAAATCATATACGTATTGTATGGTGAATCGACCTGCGTATCAACGGTCAACAAAACGTCCTTATACTCTTCCAAACGCGTACTGAACCGTCGCATCAATTTGCAACTGCATGCCTTGTCCCAGCCGGTTATGAATGACGCTCGATATTAATGGACGTTCCGCCGCGACCGCTGCTTCCCGTTCGATCAGCGAGGCGTATCGTCAACATTTCATGCATCGTTAAGCCCATCTCGTTCCAATCTCGATGCGGCCAATCCTCCGGCAATTGCTGCAATTTCCGTTCTAATTCCGACGATCATCCGCTGCACGATATCGTGCTCTGTACTTTCGAACACCATCTCATAAGTTTCCGGGAACAAATAACCTTCCAGCTTATATTGAATATCCGGATCATCCGGAATTTGCGCAATATATTCAGATTCCAGCCTTCCGGCTGCATGTATGACCTGCATGAACTTCTCACGATTCGACGATTCCCTCTTTCTCCAGCTTGTCCGCTATTTGCTCGATCGTCATTCCTTCAGGTATCGTAAACTTGACGTAGGGATGCCACGGTGTCGCCGTTATTCATCATGGAGATCATTTCATCCAATTCCATGCCCGGCTTCATGCTGTATTCTCCTGCTTGAAAACGAGAGCCTTCGTTCTTCATGCGCAAATAATACCGAAAAACAAAAGCGCTGCGAATGAGCCCTTTCTCCTCAAACAGGTTCGCAATTCCCGCAGAACTCGTTCCAGGCTCGATGACGATGCGAACTTCCTCATCGGAAGCCTTCATCGGAGCTAGTCCGTTGACGAAAAACAATCCTCCTCCCAGTACCGTGCCGGCACACAGACTAAAAATACATAATGCAACAATCAGTCCGATGCGTCGTGTTCTTTTCTTCGATCGTCGGCTACACTTCCTCTTCTTCCCATCGTTCATTGGCTTGCTCCAAATCCAACCTAGACTCCTCCTTGTCCAATCCTTACATTGGGCGCGCACCGAAACAATATATGCTTCATAACACACGGCCGTCTTCTCCCAACATACAAATAGAGCGGAGCTTAATCCGCTCTATTATACATGAATAATTTTCATCGCTACAAACATGTCAAGCTTCTTCGTCAAACTCTTCCAACAGCGTATGGAACGTCTCCTCCACCATATCCCATTCTTCATCATCATCAATCGTATGCAATGTGAGATCGTCCCCATCTTCATCATAACGAAACGCATACACTTCATCAGCTTCTTCCTCGGCTTGATCGTCTCATCGAGCGGCACGACCATCATATATTTCATATCGGCGAATCTGGAAGTCGCATCATCCACTTCAAATTTCATAATGACTTCAAAATCCATCTCTTCTCCGGCTTCGTCCTTAATGCTAATAATTTCCGCTTCTTCTTCGGCAGTCCTGAGCGTTACGTTTTGTCACCGTCTTCACCTCATTCTTATGGAATCCAAATATCCTTGCAAAATGAAACTCGCCGCTATCTTGTCCACTACTTGTTTGCGCTTCTTGCGGCTGGTATCCGCTTCGAGCAACGTTCGCTGTGCCGCGACGGTCGTTAAGCGTTCATCCCATAAATGCACCGGCAGTTTTAAGTTTACCCGTAATGATTCAGCAAATGCTTTACAAATTTCGCCTCGTGGGCCGACGGTGCCGTTCATGTTCTTGGGAAGGCCGACCACGATTTCCGACACTTCATATTTACGAACGAGTTCTTGCAATTACGCCAGATCTGTCTGTTCATCGCGGCGGCGAATCGTCTCTAGTCCTTGTGCTGTCCAGCCGAACTCATCACTGATCGCTACGCCGATCGTCTTATCCCCGTAATCAAGCCCTAACAGTCGCATATTAGTATCCTTCTTGGAATTTATTTATGGTGATTCAAATAAAAGCGGACTAACTCCTCGATTAATTCGTCTCGTTCCCGCTTGCCGATCATGCTGCGAGCATTGTTATGTCGCGGGATATACGCAGGATCACCGGACAACAAATACCCGACAATCTGATTGATCGGATTGTATCCTTTCTCCTGCAGTGAGTTGTAAACCGTAAGCAGCACTTCCTCACATGATGTTTCGACTTGATCACCGCGTACATTGAACTTCATCGTCTTATCCGAAAAGTCCATTTCCCAGCACCCCCAGCATATAAAGTATTATCATGATCCGTCGCCCGTACTGCACCGAGCAACGTGATCATCGCGCAGACTGATAGAACAAGTTTTCCATCAGTTCCAAAATATTATATTCTGAGACAATGCTCCGCAATCCTTTTTTTCGGGCATAACATCTGTCAGGAGGAGATCGTCCATCATCAAGCTTGTCCTTGCTTTACAATCAGCTCGCCAACCTTGCTTAGCGCGTCATCCAGCTTCGACGGATCCTTGCCGCCCGCCTGTGCCATGTCCGGTCTGCCGCCTCCTCCGCCGCCGCATAGTGTCGCGACTTCCTTGATCAACTTACCTGCGTGATAACCTTTCGCGGTCAAATCATGCGATACACTAGCGACTAGATTCACTTTGTTGTCCTGTGGAGCACCGAGTACGATGATGCCTGAGGATAATTTTTCTTTCAACTGATCGACCATGCTCCGCAAAGCATCCATATCTGCCACATTCACTTTAGCTGCCAAATACGGCACCCGCCAGCTTCCTTCATTTGCTCTGTCAGCGATCCTGCTTCGATATTCGCTTAACTTGCTGCGCAAGCTTTCAACCTGCAGCTCTCTTCTTTCAACTGAGCTTGCAGTCCTTCGATACGCTTCGGCACATCCTGCACTTTAGATTTAAGCAAAGCTAGCCGCTTGCTGCAACAAGCCAATCTGTTCCTCCATATATGTATAAGCATGTCGTCCAGTTACCGCTTCAATTCGTCGTATGCCGGAGCCAATCCCGCTCTCGCTAACAATTTTGAACAAACCAATCTGAGATGTTTGCTGCACATGACAGCCACCGCATAGCTCGATGCTGTAATCGCCAATTCTGCACAACTCGGACGATGTCGCCGTATTTTTCACCGAATAACGCCATGGCGCCCATCGCTTTTGCTTCATCAATTGGTTTCAGCTCGATATCGAAGCTCGGTGTTGTGCCATATTTGCTCATTCACCGTTGCTCGACATCTGGTAGCTCTTCAGCATGTTATTGCGCCGAAATGCGAGAAGTCAAACCGCAGTCGTTCCGGCTGCAACGAATGAGCCTGCTTGATTCACATGGTCGCCTAGCACTTCTTTTAATGCTTTATGCAATAGATGTGTCGCTGTATGATTTTTAATCATATCTTCACGCACTCGCGATGCACAGTCGCCTGAACCTTGTCACCTACGCGCAGCATTCCCGTTCAACATCACCGTATGCACATGCTGACCATGCGGTGCTTTGCTAACATCCTCAACCGACCGCTGTCGCCCCAGCTTCCTGACAATCGTGCCGTGATCGCTTACTTGTCCGCCACTTTCCGCATAGAACGGCGTGCGATCCAGAATAACCTGACACGTTTTGCCCAGCTGCCGCTAGATCAACAAGCTCATTCATCCGCGAACAATAGCCAGTAATTTTGCAGTTGTTACCAATTCAGTATATCCAACAAATTCACTTTTAATCGTAAACTCAGCAAGCGGTCCACCTTGTACTTTCATGCTCTCTGTTCCTGACGAGCTGCTCGAGCGCGTTCACGCTGCTCCTGCATCGCATGTGTCAAAGCCTTCTCGATCAACCGTCATTCCCTTGTTCCGACAGCATAATCCTCTGTTAGGTCAAATGGGAATCCATATGTGTCGTATAGCTTGAACGCATCCTGCCCGCTATCTCATGCGATCCCTTACCTTAGCCTTCTATCGATGCTCAGCAAGAATACTAAACCATCTGATAATGTTTCGTGGAATCGTTCTTCCTCAGTACGAATCACCTTCTCAATAAACTCTCGCTTCTCAACTACCTCTGGATAATAATCACCCATGATTCACCAACAATGGCGTGAGCTCGTACAGGAATGGCCTGTCCATCCCAAGCACCTTGCCATAACGCACGGCACGACGTAACAAACGACGAATGACATATCCTCGACCTTCATTGGAAGGCATCACCCCGTCACCAACAGCGAAAGCTACGGTACGAATATGGTCAGCAATGACCTTGAGCGCTACATCCATTTCTTCATTGTCTTATATTGCTACACCAGCAATCGCACAAGTTGCTTAATCATTGGCATGAAATAAATCGGTATCGAAATTCGAATCGACATCCTGCAAGATCGAAGCAAATCGCTCTAGGCCTGCGCCTGTATCAATATTTTTGTTCGGCAAGCGGTGTATAAGATGCCATCTTTATTGTGGTTATATTGCGAGAATACGAGATTCCACACTTCTAGGAACCGTTCGTTCTCGCCGCCTGGCCAGCATTCTGGATCGACTAAATCCCCATATGCCTCGCCGCGATCATAGAAAATCTCGGTACATGGGCCGCATGGCCCTTCACCAATATCCCAGAAGTTATCCTTCAATTTATAAATTCGCTCAGCGGCAATGCCGATCTTCTCATGCCACAATGCAACGCTTCTTCATCCTCCGGATGTACCGTCACCGACAGCCGCTCGGGATCAAAGCCGATCCACGCGTTATCCGTCAGAAACTCCCATGCCCAAGTAATCGCTTCTTCCTTGAAGTAATCGCCGATGGAGAAATTGCCCAGCATTTCAAAAAACGTATGGTGACGGCGAGTTTTGCCAACATTCTCAATATCGTTTGTACGGATACATTTCTGCGAATTGGCAATCCGCGGGTTGTCCGGCACGATGCGGCCATCAAAGTATGGCTTGAGCGGTGCCATCCCTGCATTGATCCATAGTAAGGACGGATCGTTATGGGGCACAAGCGATGCGCTCGGTTCGATATTGTGTCCTTTCTCTGCAAAAAACTCCAGCCATTTGCGGCGAATGTCACTAGCTTTCATGTTCTCTTTATGCCTCCTGGTTCCTGTCACTATAGAAATAAAAAGAAAAAGCCCCTGAAATCAGGGACGAATGTCTTCGCGGTACCACCCTGGTTACTGCCTGGCATTCCATACTGCTGACAGTCTCCTCATATAGATGTTAACGGCTCTCACCGATGAACTGCTTCACTCGCTCCGAAACTAGCGTTCAACAATGCTTGCACAACGGATTCTTCCAGCCGAAATTTCGTTCGTAAGATGCGCTCCTGTTGAAATTCGGAATCCGTTCTCTGTCTTGGCAGCAATTGTTTACTCGGTTCCATCATAGCTTTTCATACGTTATTGAAGTTTTTACACCCAAAATTATAGCTTGAAAGCTTAAACAAAGTCAAACTTTTCCGTCCATTGCATGAGCTTTTTGCGGACTTGTTTAGACTGGTGTTTTGCGGCTGGTATAATACTTGAGCACGTGCTGCAAAATCACCTTCATCACCGCGACGAAAGGAACGGCAAGAATTAAGCCAATGATGCCGGCGATGTAGCCGCCTGCCAACAAAGCGAAGATGATAAACAATGGATGTAGGTGAAGCGTCTTGCCGACAATTTGCGGAGAGACGAAGTTGCTTTCAATCGTCTGGACGACCCAGTTGACGACAATGACCAGCAGCACGAGCCGCATAGACACCGTTGCCGCCATCAGAATCGCCGGTGCAGCGCCGAAGTATGGCCCGATGTAAGGAATAATGTTGAATACAGCCGCCACGCTAGCGAACAAGATCGGATAAGGCAACCCGATCAACCAATACCCGATATACGCCAAAACGCCGACGATGACGCAGACGATCAGCTGTCCGCGAATATAATTGCCAAGCGCGCGATCAATATCAACAAACAGCTTGACCACTTGCTTGCGCTTGCTGCTGGGCACGATGGCCAGGGCGGTCTTTTTCGATCACTTGTATATCCTTAAGCATATAGAACGCTAGGAATGGTACGGTGAAGGCGACAAAAATCAAGTTCAGCGTGGAGTCGATGCGGTTAATAAATCCCGAGATCGCTTCACTGATCGAAAGCTCAAACTTGCGCAGCGATTCGCGTATGCCTTCGCGCACACTCTCTGGCAAATAGTCGTTGCTGTTCAAATTTTGTAGCCAGTGCTGCGCCTTCATCGTCACCTCCGGCAAGTGCCGATTCAATTCGTTGAGCTGTTTAATAAAGATTGGGATAAAGTTCATCAAAATTACGGTCAGAGCGTGATGAACACCGCATATATTAACAGTACGGCAGCCGTGCGCGGTACTTTGCGCCAGTTCAACATGTTCACGATTGGGTTCAGCACATATGAGACGATCATCGCTACGATAAACGGCGTTAACACAGCCGACAGGAAGCGAGAGATTGCGACGATGATCGGATTGATCAGAATGAACATATAAAGAATGGCTAGTAGTAGCAAGACGTACACGGCATAATGAAACAGCTTGCTCTTCCAGAAAGGTTCCATCATTATCAACTCCAAAGCTTCAGCCTTAGAACATTATATGTCCAACCTCTGGAATTTATTGATGGGAAGCGAAGAAGATACAAATTCAGCACGGCAAATAAAAAAAATACTTGGCTGGCGCCAAGTCCTTTAGCGGTGCAGGTGACTGCTTATATTTCTTATGCTTGTGAGATTAGCGAAATATACGTACAAAAAATCGGTGAAATGTCAGCTGAAAAATATACAAAACCGGTCCTTCACCAATTGAGATCGCATATGAAACTTTGATCCTTCTGTTTTGTTCTAAGTAGTATGCACTTGCGCTACATCGATCGCGTGCATGTCTTCCTCGATATGAGGCAATTCCTCTTCAAAGAACAAATCATCCAAGGAGCTTAATGTACCGTCCTCTTCTACTTGGTAGACGGACATCTTGTCCCCGTTTACGGTAAGTTCAATAAAGCATCCCCAGCAATAAAATTGATGGGAACCGATTTTGCCGATATCTTTGGAGTTACAATTTGGACATCGCATGTTAATTCACCCTATCTTTATTTGAATCAGACGATTGTTCTCGGGTGATCTGATCCGATATGTGCCATGTCACCATAGACAATCACCGCATCTTCTCCCATTTGAGATCTTTCGTCAATCATGACAACCTTGCGACCTTCCGTTATATCTGAGATAAAACCGTCTGTTAGTTCCAAACCTATTATTTGTTTTTCCATTTTTTCATCAAAATAAACATCTTCTATATATCCGAGCTGCTCACCATTCGGTGTAACGACCGGTAAGCCGTGCAGCTTCTTTTTACCCGACATGAACAAACGTCCGTGTTCTGTAAAATCTCCATGATGGTAGACCGCTTCTGGATCTGACAGCATGACCGCATCGCTCCCTAAGGAATGAACAGCTTCACAAGGGACGACGCGTGCCCTGCCAAACCAATATTTCGGATCTAGCAGCAGCCCTTTTACTTCCCATTCGCCTAGCCATATATCCCGAACTTCTCCAATTTGTCGCCCGCTGTCAGCCGTAATGACGGGCAGGCCGATCACATTTCTCGTCTTGCGCAATCCATCCACCTTCTTAGCCCATAAGCTGTATCGGCTCTAGTGTTTGCGCAAATCTCACAGGATATGTGTCAAGCGGTTGGCATTAGGCGAGGCGTTCGTATAGTTTGCGTACGACGCGGGCGATGCGCTCTGCAGCCTCATCAACATCTTCACGCGTTGTTCCGTAGCCGATGCTGAAGCGAACGGCGGAGCGCTGATGGGCTTCAGGCAAACACATGGCCACGAGCACGTGAGACAGCTCCAATGAACCGGATCAACAAGCGGAACCGCTCGAAGCAGCCACACCGACCAAATCCAAATTCATAAGCAGCGTATCCGTCGACAAGCCAGGAAAGCTGACATTCATAATGTGCGGCAATACGTCCTCCGGATGACCGTTGACGGCAAATTCGTTAGGCGCAAGCTGTCCTGACAAACGGGTCAGGAACCTGTCTCTCAGCTCCCATAACGCCTGTCGCTTATGCTCTCTTTCCGCTGCTGCGAGCTTCAACGCTTCCGCGAATCCGACAATGCCAGCCACGTTCTCTGTGCCAGCGCGCCGGTTTCTTTCCTGCGATCCGCCGTAGAGAAAGCGGCGTCCACTTAACATCGCTTGCCGCATAAAGGAGACCGATTCCTTTCGGACCGTTCACTTTATGTGCGGAGAAGCTCATCAAATCTACCGGCAGTGCTTTTAAGTCTATCTCCATCGTGCCGAGCGCCTGCACGGCATCTGAATGAACGACGATTCCCCGCTCTTGCGCGAGCTTGCCGATTTCTTCGAGCGGTTGAATCGTACCGACTTCATTATTGCCATAAATGATCGACACGAGAAAAGTATCGGGTCTGATGGCTGACGCAAATTGATCTACGCTGACGCGTCCGGTCTTGTCCACATCAAGATACGTCACGTCAAACCCAAGCTCTTCTAAACGTCGGCATGAATGAAGGATAGCGTGGTGTTCGACTGACGTTGTTATGATATGACCGCGGGAAGCTCCGCTGTTGACCTTCGCGTCTAACGCTTTGGACCACGCAACGCCGAACAGTGCGGCATTGTCGCTCTCCGTTCCGCCGCTCGTAAACACAAGCTCCCCCGGCTCACAGTTAAGCTGGGAAGCAATCCCGCTCCGCGCCGCATCTACTGCGATGCGCGCTTCGCGTCCGAAAGCATGCAAGCTGGAAGGATTGCCATACGTATCCGTCAAATATGGCTCCATCGCTTCCCGCACTTCAGGGCGCAGTGGCGATGTTGCAGCATGATCCAAGTAAATTCGTTTCATTTCTTACACCTGCTCTAATGTGTGAGTCCACTGCACATGCCGATGTATTCGTTGTACAGCTTGCGTAACTGGATTGGTGTGTTGCTCTTTCGACCGCAGACTAAATGTAAAACATATAGCCACCTGTTGGCACGTCATCCCCGTCACCTTCATATTGGATCAGGCTCGCGAGCGTGGTGCCGTCCAACACTTCAGCGATGCTGTCACGGATTCGCATCCATAGATCCCGTTTTGCCGGGTCGTCCTCTTCCGTAAAGTCCACTGGACTGATCGGACCTTCCAAGACGCGGATAATATCTCCTGCCGTAATGTTCTGCGGCGGGTTGGACAAAATATATCCGCCGTACGCACCGCGAATGCTCTTGACAAAACCAGCATTGCGCAAAGGAGCTACTAGCTGCTCAAGGTAATGCTCGGACAATCCGTGTTTTTCAGCTATGCTTTTCAATGATGTTGGACCTTCTCCGTAGTTTGCGGCAAGCTCCATCATAATCGTCAGACCGTAGCGTCCTTTAGTTGAGATCTTCAAAGCAAGCACCTACTAACTTCATGTTCTCATGAATATCCAATTAGTATCGTATCACAACAACTACATATTTGTTAGCAAAAAGATGACACTTTTATGAAAAAAACTTACGAAATGAAAGAAGTCAGCCTTCCGAAGCCAAAGCGGGTGGCAACAAATGAGGCGCGAGGCCACGCCAAGCAACATGATTGTGCAACCATATCACGAACATAACATTTCATTTGTGGAGAAAAAAATGATATGATACAGTATTGCAATCATTTGTATTTTTTAATCCTTTCGATATAAATCTCAATCCGGAGGTGACTGACTATTGTCAACCGATACTCGTGTAGTCGTCGGAATGTCGGGCGGCGTCGATTCTTCCGTCGCGGCTTTGCTGCTGAAGCAACAAGGATATGAAGTGATCGGTATTTTCATGAAAAATTGGGATGATACCGATGAGTTCGGACATTGCACCGCCGAAGCTGATGCGGAAGATGTCAGACGAGTATGCGCCCAGCTCGATATTCCGTTTTATACCGTCAATTTTGAACAAGAGTACTCCGACAAAGTGTTCGCATATTTTCTTGATGAATACCGCAAGGGACGCACACCGAATCCCGACGTCATGTGCAACCGTGAAATAAAGTTCGGAGAATTTTTGCATAAGGCACTGGAGCTTGATGCCGATTACCTGGCGACTGGTCATTATGCGCAAGTGGTCAAATCCGGGAACTCCTTTCAACTGCTGCGAGGCCGCGATGTGAACAAGGATCAGACCTATTTCTTGAATCAACTCAGTCAAGAACAACTTTCCAAAGCCATGTTTCCAATCGGCGGACCAGCAAGCCCGAGGTGCGCAAGATTGCTCATGAAGCCGGGCTCGTTACAGCAAGCAAGAAAGACAGCACAGGCATTTGCTTCATAGGCGAGCGTAATTTCAAGCAATTTTTGAGCGAATATTTGCCTGCCCAGCCGGGTGACATCCGTACGCTCGATGGAGAGCTGAAAGGACGGCACGATGGCTTAATGTACTATACGCTCGGCCAACGGCAAGGGTTAGGCATCGGCGGATCAGGCAGCGGTGAGCCTTGGTTTGTCGCGGACAAGGATTTGGAGAACAACATCCTATACGTCGTACAAGGCGGCGATCACCCGGCCCTGTTCTCGCAAGGCCTGATCGCACAAGATGTCAACTGGATCAGCGGAGAAGAGCCTGGCGAAACTTTGCATTGTACAGCCAAATTCCGCTACCGCCAACCCGATCAGGAAGTGACGGTCGACAAACAAGCTGACGGATCTTACGTTGTGCGCTTTGCCAATCCGCAAAAAGCGATCACACCAGGCCAAGCAGTCGTCTTCTACGATGGCGAACGATGCCTTGGCGGCGGCACGATAGATCGCTCACTGAAAGAGATATCTTAAGATGCTGTGGCTGTGTGCCATCAACGCGCCATACTTCGGGACGAGCCATGAAGCCATTCATAAAATAAACCAATTAGAGATCGCATGCGATGCATGGATCAGGTAAATTTTGCGCATCATGTGAATATCCAGTACGAAAGGATGATGCATGATGCGTTTTTTAATGAAATGCCTGATGAATGGGATTATCGTCATCCCCTTGCTTATGTGGTTGTCCGAAGCGACGTTTTTCGGTGCTTTGCTCACTGCGGTTATACTTTGTGCCATCGCATACTATGCCGGTGATCAAATGGTGCTTCGCATGTCCAACAACGCCGTGGCGACGATTGCCGACGTCTTGCTGACGTTCATTTATCTCTGGCTCGTCTCCTTGGTTACGGGCTGGTCGCTCACCTTCGGTGAACTGCTGTTGATTACAGCTGCCGTAGCCGTAGTGGAAGTAATTTTTCACCGCCAGCTCGGGGTGTGGGACAGACGTGTCAGAGCGTAGCTCTTACCATCATTACGTGCAAGATTTGATGTAAGTTTCAACTTGCTGATCCTAATTGTGAACATTATTTGACAAAAAAGTAAGCAGCCCGTCCTTAAGCGAAATATTCGCACAAAGGCGGGCTGTTTTTTCTTGACTCGGATTCCTTATGGACTGGATTCTCTTCGATTCGCGTGATTTAAACGGACTACCTATTCACTCAGACTAGTTGATTCGCGTTAATTCAACTGATTCTCACTTTTCACTCAAACCCACTCGATACTAACGATTCAACTGATCCACTTGTTTCACTTGAACCAAACTCGATGATCACGATTCAACTGATCCATTTGTTTCACTCAAACTCACTCGATACTAACGATTCTTCTCCATTCACCCGAATCAACGATTCATTTTGTTAAGTGCTCCCATACGACGATGCGATCACATAGCCTGTGCAGGAGATGCCGATCATGACTGATCACGAGCATGCCGAGCTTCCGCGCGCGGGCGATATGTAGCACCGCATGCCAAACTTGCGCTTGTGTAATCGCATCTAGCATCGTTGTCATCTCATCAGCAATTATAAATCGCGTGCTCGGTATGAGTGCGCGTGCAATACAGATGCGTTGCAGCTCACCGCCGGACAGCTCGGCAGGCCGTCTCATCAGCCATGAACGTTCGATTCGCAAAGCGTCCAGCAGCTGCTCGTCTAGTTCCCCGCTTTCTCGCAGGATGCGGCCTGCTTTCCAACGCGGGTTCACTGCATGTTCCGGATGCTGGAACACCATTTGCACCGGATGGACCCCACTGATCGGATACGATGCACCGTCCAGACTGACGGAGCCGGTTAGCGGTTTCTCGTAACCTGCCAATATACGAGCGAGCGACGTTTTCCCGCAGCCGCTAGGTCCCATGAGTCCAACGATTTCTCCAGTTTTTACGGATATATTAACGTTTTGAAAAATCCATCGACCAGACTCGTATGCAAAGCCTAGTCCTCGCCCTTCAAGCACACATGCTTCATGTACAAGACCTTCAAGTCGCATGAATACATCTCACCATCCCGTCACGAAGCGGCTTAAGGCTCGGCTGCTGAACCGCACATTGCTCTGTGGCCATCGCACATCGCGAAACGAATGGACAGCCTGTATGGTTGTCTAGCGATTTGGGCGGTATGTTTTCTTTCAACGGCTCGAATTCGTTCTGGGGAAGCGCACGCCATAACGCACGTGTGTACGGATGCCGAAGGCGCTGGCCGTCTCCCGCAAAATCGTCCCTAGCGGCGATTTCCACAGTTGTTCCCGCGTAAAAAACGACGATTTTATCAGCTACCGACAAAGCCGAAGCGATGTCATGCGTTATGAGCAGCACGGCGCTGCCGTGATCTGCCATCTGGCGCAGATGCCAAAGCGCGCCAAGCACATCCGCCTCGTCCATCCCCGGCGTAGGCTCGTCCGCAACGACCAGCTTGGCATCGGTGACAAAAGCGGTGGACAGCAGCACGCGCCGCGCCATGCCGCCTGACAGCTCGAACGGATACATCCGTTCCACACGCTCATCGAGCTTAAGGCTACGGAAAGCTTGCTTCTGCTTCGCCAGCGCATCGTGACGCTGCTGTTCGACAGACGAACGCACTTGCTTTCCGACCGGCATCAGCGGATTCAAATACGAAACGGATTGCGGAACGAGCACGATTTGTTTGCCGCGAAGCGCTTTCTGTCTTCGTTTATTGAGTGGTTGGCCGTTATACAGAAGCGTACCTTCCGCATGCGCATTGCTCGGTAGAATGCCGAGTATCGCGTGCGCGAGTAAGCTTTTGCCCGAGCCGCTCGCGCCGATAACAGCCGTGATTTCACCGGCATCCACGGCCAGATCCAGGCTTCTAACCGCTGTCAGCTGCTGCTGTTTTAACCCGCTCATATACCGAGTAAAGGTGATCGAAAGCTGGCGCACTTCCAGCACTGGCTTCATTACAAGATGCCCTCCTTATGTTCCGCATGTTCAGCAAACGGATGATTCGTCTCGTTTCGGCTCCTCACCCGCATCAGTCTAATGTATTGGATTTTTCCAATACATTCGCTCGCTACTCACCCGAAACCGTCCAATCTATTGGATTTTTCCAATACATTCGACATTCGTACATACGACATTCGACTGCCATCGCCTGCAACTGCAACCTTGCATACTACTACTCAGCCCGCCCCGTACTCGCGCCTGGATCCAGCAACAGACGAATTCGATCGCCCAGTATCGCGAACATACGAACAACTACAAGCAATGCCAGGCCGGGGAAGATTGCCAGCCACCACATGCCGGTGGACAAATATTGCATCGATTCGTTCAAAATAATGCCGATAGCCGGCTCATGAGGGGACAATCCTAGGCCTAGGAATGTAATGGCCGCCTCATGCAAGATCGCATGCGGAAACATCAGCAGCATGCCGACCAAAATTTGCGGCAGCAAATGCGGCAGCATATGGTGTATGGCAACCCAAGCCCGACTCTTCCCGAAGCGATAAGAGATTTGCACATAATTCTCGGAACGAAGCTGCCATACTTCCGCGCGAATGACTCTAGCCAAGCTTGGCCAATGAGTCAAGGCGATGCCGATGACGATGCCTTTCAATCCGCCACCGCTCACGAAGGCGATCAAGATTAAGGTCACAAGATGCGGAACGCTCAGGAACAGATCGATTAGCCAACTTAGCACCCGGTCGACCGTTCTTCCCAGCATGCCTGCACTGACGCCGATCACAACGGCCAGCAAAGTGCTGGTTACAGCGGCAAGCAAACCGATCTGTATGCTCAGTGCAAGTCCCTTGATCGTCCTTACGAACATGTCCCGCCCAAGCCAATCCGTGCCGAACCAATGATGCAGTGACGGGGCTTGATTGCGGATCTCAGGTCGTGTGCTCAGAAGGCTTGCATCCAGCAAGCTGCCTACCAATACTACAGCAAGCAAAAAGCATATCGTGAAGGCGATGAGCCATGCTGTTAATCGGCGTGCATTGCGAATCGTGCCGGCTTGATGCGAACCGAGCTTGGCTTTGACTGCCATTAGCTGCTGTTGCTTCATGCCGCACCTCCTTTGCGCATCCGTGGATCGATCAGCTTATACAAAAAATCAGCGATCATGTTTCCGGCGAATACGAAAACGGCGCTGCACAGCACAATGCCCACGAGCAGTGGCACATCACCGCGCACTCCTGCCTCCACCGCTGCCTGTCCTAAGCCGGGGTAAGAGAAAACCTGCTCTGCGAGCACTGCGCCACCAAACAATTCACTGAAGGAAGTAAATTGCAACGTCAAGGCCGGTAGCGCAATATTGCGTAGACCATGACGTCGCACCAAACGAATGCCGCTTTCGCCTCGCGCCTTCGCAAACAAAACATAGTCGCTGGCAAGTACATCCGCCAGCTTCTCCCTCGTGTGCAGAGCTGTCGGCGCAATGCCGATCAAGGAGAGCGTCACCATAGGCAAGATCATATGATAAAGTCGGTCAAGAAGCGTAACATCTCCACTTAACATACCAGCTGGCACGCCTAGACCGACTGGCAGCCAGCCAAGCCATACTGCGAATACGACGAGCAGCAACAGCCCCATCCAGAAAGTCGGCGTCGCTGCAATCGTATAGCAATACCAAGAAATGATGCGATCCGGCCATTTGCCCAAGTGCATGGCTGCGATGACTCCGAGCACAAAGCCAATTCGACCAGACAACATCCAGGCGGCGGCCATCAAGACGAAAGAATGTAAGAAGCGCTCGCTGATCACGCTTGCAACCGGTTCTCTGTAAATCATCGACGTGCCCATATCACCTTGGACAAGTGCCGCTGCCCAATGAAGAAACCGCTGCATTACTGGCTCATGAAGCCCCCAGTATTCCGCGATCGCTTGCCGCTGCTCCGGACCGACGCGCAGAACATCCGCACCGATGTATGCTTGCACCGGATCAATTGGCGATAGACTAAGCAGCCAGAATGTCAGCACGCTTAACGAAGCCAGCAAGATTATGAAACGAAGCAGCTTAAGTCCGAACCATTTTGTCAGCTCCATGAACATGTAACGCCAACCTCATTTCCGCAATACATCAAATACATTCAAGATCAGTCGAACAATCGAATCGTCTAGCGAAAAGATCAAATCAGTAAAACTAATAAAGAAGATGGGGCAATCTATAGAAAACGAAACGATCATCGCTTCAATAATCCGTTAACTGGCCCAGCGCCACTGTGAAATATTGTCCGTGATCGGCCAACCGTGTCCATGGGGATGAATGCCTTACTCACCGATATCGAGCTGCTCGCGGACAAAGTACACATGATCGATATTGACCAGCCAAGCCCATGCCGCATCCCCGTGAAAGCCCAGTCCCCGGTCTCCCGAGTTCCCATTGCGCCTTCTGCCAGTATTCGTTCGCCTCTTCTTCACTTGCGGCATGCAGCGCAAGCTCCATCCAACGGTCGACAGTCGGATTGCTGTAATAGCCAGCATTGAATAAATCCACCCCTTGGAATCGGCTGCTGTACAAATAATACATTTCCAGCGGATCATGGCTGCCCCAACCGAACAGCACAGCATTCGCATGCATCAGCTTCTCGATCTCATCCCAGCTCTTGCCTTCTACAGTTATGTCGATGCCGACTTGGGTCTGATCATGTCTGCTAACTGCAAGCGCAAGCGATTGGCGAGTCCTGTCCCAAGCTGGATAAATAAAGCGTGAAAGGCAGTCTTGCAGATGAGCCCTTCTGCACAATTCCATCCCCGTCTTCATCCGTCCAGCCGGCCGTCCGCTAATATTCGTCTGGCAGCATCCAGATCACCATCAGCAAATACGGTGTCGGGATTCCACCAAGGCAGCCCGTCGTTTGCGGTGTATGCAGGAGTCCCGAAACCCTTCAAGGATGCCTTCCACAAGGGCCTCACGATCGATCGCCACATTAACCGCCTTGCGAATCGCAAGATCGCTCGTCACATCATTGCCGATCGGAGATAGCCTTCTTCAGCTCGTGAGTGCCCGATGGTACGTACGGAAACATGATGCCGCGGTTATCAACGGTCTGGCAAATCGACCAAGCCGCATACCCTGTACAGTTTGCGTTGCCAACGACGATGGAACAGAAACGACATCGACTTGACCTGCTTTGGCCGCTGCGAATGCAGCGTCTTCATTGAAGGAACAGGAAGGTTACCTTACGGAAATAAGGCTTGTCCCCATAATATTTGGGGATTCACTTCAACGATCAGTTGCTGACCGCGATCCCACCTGGACGAATTGATACGGCCCCGAGCCGATCGGTCGCTCAGCATAGTCGCTGCTGTAAGCATGCTGCGGCACGATGCCCGTCGATATTAGCAGCGATACGAACGTGGACTGCGGTTCTTTCAATAGGAATCGTACTGTATATGCATCGATGGCCTCCACCCGCTCCAGATTGGTTAAATCAACCGTTGACGAGCTCGCGGCAGCTGTCGCAAACGTAAAGACGACATCTTCAGCCGTCAGCGGTACACCGTCCGAAAATTTTACATCTTGGCGGATTTGCACCGTCCATTCTTTACCGTCTTCACTGACGGAGTAATCCGTGGCCAAATCACCCACAATGTCCATTTGATGATTGCGCTGCAGCAAAGTGCTTTGGAATAATGGCGAGCCGTAACGCCCCCAGCCAATCGTCGGGTCGAATCCATCCTCCGGTTCCGAGCCGATGGCCACGATCAACGTATCATCCAGCTGGCGGTTTGCTTCAGTCCCTTCAGGTCGGCCTGAACAAGCTGTGATTACGGCAAGCAAGCTCAGCCAGAATATCCATTTCCACTTAGAAAGTTGTAGCATCAACGTTCCCCCAATTGCCGATTTCTTCTTAGAATCCATTTCAACGATTCACCGAACTGAACCTACTCTCTTGTATCTTCTATGTGAATATCGATACACACTACCGAATTGTATCACAGCAGGTTGCTCGATACATCTATTCAGTACACTTAGGCTAAGTAAAATTTTTTATCAAATGTTCAATTGATTTCTTTCATCCCGATAGTCATCATGCCTGCGGCCTAAAGGCAAATCAAAGAGGGTGTCCATTAAGTCAATGTTCACTGACTTAGTGGACACCCCCGATTAACTTATGCTCTAACGGTTGCACTAGGGCTTATAATAGCGAATGAGCGATGGTTTATTTTGTAACGGTTGTGGTAGCGGCTATTTCGCTGTTTTTCCGCCAAATGTGCCATTTTTTCACGAATAGCCTCCATTGCAACCGTTAGAAATTCCAAACGGGCGTTTACTGGCAAATAGCCTTTGTGGCAACCGTTACAGCCTAGCAGCCATAACCGAGATCATGAAGGCCTGACTTTCGGGACACCCCCTCATCTATTTGGTGAGATTTCGCCTCCATACGTATGAAGTTGCCTTCATTCATCGCCTTCAATCATCCCTTGCCTTCACATCTTCCAGCTTTACTTGTCTATGAACAATCTTGCCATATTGCAAAATCTCCATTGAAATTGGCTTTTGCTTCGATTTTCGGCGGATTTGCATATTTTTATTTAATTTATATCCGTATACCGTTTCCATGTCGATGCTTGAAATATAATAAAAATCCTGCCAAATATGATAATGGACACGCACGATATCTCCTGCAGCTAATTGCTGGATTGTCAGCGGTTGCATAACTCTCGGGGGCTCGACCTCTTCCGTCACTGAAAGCTTGTGCGCGTCCACCATTTCCCCGAGTTGCTTGGTCAACGCTGCATGCTCCTTTAACAATTCCCCGATTTGCCTGTGCAACATCCGCGTACTCTCTTCGTTCTCCCTTAATTTCTCAAACACGGCTTGCAAAGAACGCAATTGATCTTCAGATTTCGACTCCTGATGAAGCTGTAGGCGAGAGGAGTCGGTACGAAGCAATGCGTTCGCCTTGGATGGTTTCAAGGACAGTGTTTCGTCAGAGTAGTCAAGGTTTTTCAACTCCTTCTGCCAATAGTTCATACAGGTTGATCTCGGAGCTTGTAAAATTTCCGCCGCTCGCGTTACGGCATCATTCAGCTTGATTTGCATGTCTAACTGATTTCGAATTAACTTGCCTAATTGCAATTTTGTGCGTTCGTCCCATTTTTTCCTCACAAATATCACCGACTCCATACACAAAGATTAGACCAACAATTCCCATTATACCATTACCTTCCTAATCTAGGAATGAATAATTGAGTGTCTTTTGCGATGGATGGTGTGCGTTATGGATAGTAGAGGAGAGAATATCTATTCAAAGAAAGAAAGGGAGCGCTATACATGTCTGCGTAGGGGAAAATGGAATACATTCCAAGGTTGAACAAATTCGAGGTGGCCATATCGTTTCGTCATTGACCTGACCACCTCGGCGACAATTGAATAAGTGCAAAAATTATTTCCTCTGCTTCGAACGACGATTTTGTTGATTCAGACGAATCTTCGCTTCACTGCCAAGCTCGCCTGCTTCATAGAACGTTTCATTCTTGATCACATTCGGCAAATATTGCTGCTCGACATAATGGCCGGGGTAATCATGCGGATATTTGTACCCCACATGTCCGAGCTGCTTGGCTCCGCTGTAATGGGCATCGCGCAAATGCAGCGGCACTTCCGCCGAGCGTATGCGCTCCAGCGTTGCGGAAATCTTATCGAGCGCTTTAGGGATCGAATTCGACTTTGGACTTTCCACTGCGAACAAGATAGCCTGAGCAATAATAAACTTCGACTCCGGCCAGCCGATGCGGTGGTATGCTTCCATCGCACTGACCGCCTGCACCATCGCTTGTGGATTCGCGAGCCCAATATCTTCACTGCACGCCACGGTTAGGCGCCGAATGAAAACGAACGGATCCATACCCAGCTTCTCCACCGCATAAATAAACCAAAACAGCGCCGCATCGCTAGACCCTCTGATGCTCTTATGGAATGCTGACAGTACATCATATTGCGTCGATTCGTCCGCTCTAACTAACGGACGCCTGATCGATTCTTCCGCTACGTTCAGTGTGATGCGAATCGTGCCGTCCTTCTCGGGTGGCGTCGTCATGGCTGCTAGCTCAAGTGCCGTAAGCGCCCGTCGTATATCTCCGTTAGCTGTACGAGCGATATGAAGCAGCGCCTCCTCTTCACACTCAATCGGCAGCGTGCCAAGACCTTTCTGTTCGTCGGCAAGTGCCCGCTTCATCGCGATAAGCGAATGCTCGTAGCTGAGCGGTTCAAGCTGGAACAACGTCGAGCGTGACAGCAGGGCGCCATTCACGTAATGAAACGGATTTTCCGTCGTCGCTCCGATCAGGATAATATCGCCCTTCTCCACTGCCGGCAGCAAGGCATCCTGCCTGGACGTATTGAAGCGATGCACCTCATCCAAGAACAAGATCGTCTTGCGATCATACATGGACTTGTTCATCTTCGCTTGGTCGATCACACCGCGGACGTCCTTGACCGAAGCGTCCACCGCATTCAAACGAACGAAATCCGCTTTCGTCTGCTTGGAAATAATATGCGCTAACGTCGTCTTGCCGCATCCCGGCGGTCCGTATAGGATGATTGAGCTCAGCCGATCCGCCTCAATTGCTCTTCGCAGCAGTTTCCCTTCCCCGACAATATGCTCTTGCCCTATATATTCCTGAAGAGTCTCTGGCCGCATGCGATCGGCCAGAAGCTTGCCTGTTGGGGATTGTTCCGCGCTATATGTAAATAGATCCATCGTATTCGGCTCTCCTTAATGACGATAATCACGTCCGGCACGCACAGCAGCTTATCTCTTAGAAGCGCGCCGGCCATAACCAATCTATTGTATTGTACCATACAATACCTACGCAGGCGAACAAGCGTACTGCTGATCAGTGTCCACAACGATTCATCGCTTGGGATAATCTGGTTTGCGATAGGTGAACCTAGAACTGAGGCTAAGTTCGTTCGAACATAAAGCAGCGATCTATGAAAGGCAGGGAATGCGATGGATTTCTATATATATTCCGCGTTGACATTCGTTTATGCCGCGGTCATTTACTGGGTTGTGCGCAGATGGCAGAACGGGAAGCAATCATTCGGGACGATCGTACTTACACTTGTGCTGATCGGCCTGCTATACGATAATGCGATAATCGCCTTCGGCACCTGGATCGGTGCAAGTCCTTTGCTGGAGAGCCTCCATGCGGTCCGCTTCTGGCTACATGCTTTCCTGACACCGCTCATTGTGCTTATTGCTTATGAAATCTTGCAGCAGGAGCATTTGCCATACGCTCGGACGCGAGTCGCGTCTTTCATCGCCTGGCTTCTGACCGTCTCGTTAATCGCTTATCAAAGTGTAATCGCGCTAAGGGAAACCCGCAGTCTGCGTGCCGTTCGTGAATTCGGTGTCATTCACTATACCCCTTCTGAGCGAGCCGGAACGGCGGTGATGATCCTAATTGTGACAGTCGTGTTGCTGCTCGTCGGGATTGCGCTGCTCCTGTATCGCAGCTGGTGGGGGATGGCGCTCGGCGTGGCGCTGATGCCGGTCATTATGTGGCTGAGTGTGCCACTCGGCGGTCGCGGCTGGTCTAACGTGGGAGAGCTCGTGCTGATGCTTTCGTTATGGATCACGATGGAGCGCAAGCAATTGGGGACGATTTTTGCTCGCTAACAATAGATCAGGGCCGTACGACAAGTCAGTATTATGAGACTTCTCGAACGGCCCTGCCATGAATGAATATTGTTGCCAATCTGACTCAAAATTTGATGCCATGCTTTGCAAGCAAATCGCGTACGACGACGCTAACCATGAAAAGTCCGGCGACCGGCGGAACGAACGAATTGCTGGCCGGCGGCTGCTGCGCTTTGCGAATTTCCGGGGCATTGTCCGGCACGATGCGCTGCGTCACGTCAACCCGCGGCTTCACTGGCGGCTCTTCCGAATAGACGACCTTCACGCCCTTGTGAATGCCTGCCTTGCGGAGCTTCTGACGGATCACGCGGGCCATCGGATCCACGCGCGTCTCCGAAATATCGGCAACGCGAAAACGTGTCGGATCCATCTTGTTCGCCGCTCCCATGCTGGATATAATCGGAATTTTCCGCTCCAAGCATTGCATCATTAAATGAATTTTGTAGCTGATCGTATCCGATGCGTCGATGACATAATCCAGATCATACTCAAACAGCTTCTCGTACGTCTCTTCCGTATAGAACATCTTCAAGCTGATCGCATCGCATTCCGGATTGATTAGCTTAATTCTGTCGCGCATGAGATCGGCCTTAGGTTCACCGATCGTTGTCATGAGCGCAGGAATTTGGCGGTTTACATTCGTAATGTCGACAACGTCCTTATCGATCATGATGACCCGCCCGATGCCGCCGCGAGCCAAAGCTTCGGCGGCGATTGAGCCGACACCGCCGACCCCGAGCACGGCGACCGTACTGTTCTTCATCACGTCCAGTCCTTCCGGACCGATAGCGAGTTCTGTGCGCGAAAATTGATGCAGCATGCGCTTCTCCCTTCTTTCCACCAAACCGTGTAAAATACTGAACATGCTCACGCTCGAATACGGTATGACCGTGCTTTTGGCGCATCAGAGCCTGGCTCGCGCGAGCGTGAGCAAGCCGTTACATTACTTATTGCCGGCGGCTTGAGCGCCACGCGGATCGACAGCTCTTCAAGCTGCTTGTTGCTCACCGCAGATGGTGCATCGGTCAGCAGATCGGCCGAGCTTGCCGTCTTCGGGAAGGCGATCGTGTCACGCAGATTGTTGCGCCCAGCAAGCAGCATCACAAGGCGGTCGAAGCCGAAGGCGATTCCGCCATGCGGCGGAGTTCCGTATTCAAATGCATCCAGCAAGAAACCGAACTGCTCATGCGCTTCTTCCATCGTAAAGCCGAGCGCTTTGAACATTTTCTCCTGAATGTCACGTTTATAAATCCGCATCGAACCGCCGCCGACTTCATAGCCATTCAGCACGAGATCATACGCTTGCGCGCGAATTTTCAGCGGTCATCGTCGAAGTGCGGAAAGTCTTCTTCACGCGGACGAGTGAACGGATGGTGCTCCGCCACATAACGCTTCTCGTCATCATCATAGCCGAGCAGCGGGAAGTCCACGACCCACGCGAACTTATATACGCTGTCGTCGATCAGGCCAAGGTCACGGCCGATCTTCAGTCGTAAGTTGCCGAGCACGTCCGCCACGACCTTCTTGTTGTCCGCGGAGAATAAGAGCAAGTCGCCGTCTTCCGCATTCATGCGGCTTTCAATTCAGCCAGCTCTTCCTCGCTGAAAAATTTGACGATCGGCCCTTTCATTTCTCCATCTTTCACTTGAATCCATGCCAAGCCCTTGGCACCGTAACGGGCGGCGAACGGCAGCAAATCGTCGATTTCCTTGCGGCTCCATGTTCCGCAGCCTTTGGCGTTCAACGCCTTCACTTGACCCGCCTTTCTTCACGACATTGGCGAACACTTTCACACCGCTGTCCTGCCGCAAGATCGGTCAAGTCGACTAATCTCCAGTCCGAATCGCAAGTCCGGCTTATCCGAGCCGTATTTGCCGATCGCATCCTCATAGGTAGATGCGCTGGAATGGACGCTCGATCTCCACGCCGACTGTTTCCTTGAACAAACGGACAAATCAGCTCCTCCATCATGCTGAGCAATTGATCTTGCGACAGGAAAGAAGTCTCAATATCGACTTGTGTAAACTCCGGTTGGCGATCAGCGCGCAGATCCTCGTCACGGAAACAACGAGCGATCTGATAGTAACGCTCAATTCCGCCGACCATGAGCAATTGTTTGAAAATTTGCGGCGATTGCGGCAACGCGAAAAATTCGCCCGGATGAACGCGGCTCGGCACCAGATAATCGCGCGCGCCTTCCGGCGTAGACTTCGTCAAGATCGGTGTTTCGACTTCAATAAAACCTTGCTCGTCTAAGAAATCACGGAAAATCTTGGCCGCTTTTGAACGAAGCATCAACGTGTTTTGCATTTCTGGACGACGCAAGATCTAAGTAACGATATTTCAAACGGATCGATTCATCGATCTCCACCCCGTCTTCAATAAAGAAAGGTGGATTTTTCGCCGCGTTCAATACTTCGATCTCGTGACACGCGCACTTCGATTTCACCTGTATCCAGGTTCGGATTGACCGTCTCCGGGTCGCGCTCTACGACTTTACCTTTAACAGCAAGCACATATTCATTGCGCACCCGGTCGGCAATGGCATGTGCTTCTTCGTGAAAATTCTGGATTAAATACGATTTGCATGATGCCGCTGCGGTCACGCAAATCGATGAACAATACGCCTCCCAAATCGCGGCGGCGCTGCACCCACCCGTTCAGGACGACCTCTTGTCCGACATCCGCTTTCGTCAGCTTCGCACATTGATGTGTTCTTTCTAGCATCGTTGTGTCCTCTTTCTTTTAGTTTCCTTTCATAGGTTTTCTTATCGCAGCTCTTTCGTCAGTGGTCACTTAAGAGCCTGCTGCAATCTGGACGTCAATTGCTCGAGCTGCACGGTTTCCTGCTCACTGCTGGACAAGTCCTTCAGCGTAATCTCACCCTTCGCAAGCTCATCTTCGCCAAGAATCGCGGCGAATCTGGCCTGCATACGGTCCGCTGATTTCAGCTGTGCCTTCATCTTGCGTCCCTGATAATCGCGATCCGCCCTTATGCCGGCTGCACGCAATTGCTGAACAAAAGCTCGGCTGTTTTGCGTTCTGCCGCTTCACCGAGACCGATCACATATACGTCTAGCGGCGCGGAGGCCGGCACTTCTACGCCCTGTGCTTCCAATACGAGCAGCGCTCGTTCCAGCCCAAGCCCAAGCCCGACGCCCGGCTGATCCGGTCCGCCGATCTGGCCGACCAGGCCGTTGTAACGGCCACCGCCGCCAATCGTGTCGATCGCGCCGATCCCGCCGGCCTTGTACTCAAATGCCGTGAGCGTATAGTAATCCAGCCCGCGCACTAAGCGGTGGTTGATGCGATACTCGATGCCCATCTTGCTGAACAAATCCTGTACCGCTGCGAAATGGGTGCGGCATTCCTCATCCAAACTGTCCAGGATGGATGGCGCATCTGCGAATTTCTCCTGATCGATTTTACAGTCCAGAATGCGCAGCGGATTGCGCTCAATATCTCGACTGGCAATCTTTGCACAGCGTCGGCAGCATCGGTCTGAGGAAGCTTTGCAGCGTCTCTCGGTACGCTGCTCGGCTGGCGGTGTTACCGACCGAATTCAATTCCACGACGACATCGCGAAGCCCGAGCTCCTGGTAGAACATATAGCCGAGCGCGATCACTTCCGCATCCAGCGCCGGATCGAGCGAACCGATCGCTTCGATGCCGAATTGATGCAGCTGCCGGTAACGTCCGGCCTGCGGTCTTTCAAAGCGGAACATCGGACCGATGTAATACAGCTTGGTTACATCCGGATTTCCATACATTTTGTTTTCCACATAAGCGCGAACAACGCCAGCGGTTCCTTCCGGACGCAATGTCATGCTGCGATTTCCTTTGTCTAGGAACGTATACATTTCCTTCTCCACGATATCTGTCGTTTCACCAACGCCGCGTTGAAACAGTTCCGTCTGCTCAAAGATCGGTGTGCGAATTTCTTGATAGTTGAAACGACGGCATATATCTCGCGCCTTTGTTCGATATACTGCCACTTCTCTACTGTACCCGGCAATAAATCCTGCGTGCCTTTCGGCTTTTGAAATGCCATTAAATCACCCTCCTGTCCGAAATTTCATGGCAGCCTAAGCGGCACACGCCAGCCAAAAACAAAAAAATCCCCCGTCCCGCTCAGGGCTTATGCAAGCCAAGATCGGGACGAGAGATTATGTTCATAATCACCCGTGGTGCCACCCAACTTCAGAACGTGCACAACATACACGTTCCCTCATTATGCGTGTAACGCCCGCTCAGCGCCTTGCAACTACTAAAGCTGACTTCTAGCTCTCATGCTGACCGTAAAGTCGGTTCATATGATCGTCAGCTGGTTCCCTGCAGGTTCTCCGGGATGTCTTTCATTCGTCCATCTGGGGAAGCTTCGCAGCCTGTGAGCTTCCTCTCTGCCGCCAGCGGGGGTCGAATTACTCTTTCCCATCATAAAATCAACGTATGATTGTTCTCGAAAAGATTGTAAACCTTGGTACAAGCAAAGTCAAGCCTGACCTTAGCCGCTGTAATGGCGCTGTGAAAATGTCATGGGATAACTGTTACTCAATGCGCCACAGCTTCCGCCCGTTTCCTCATGCGCAAGCTGGCGACAGCGACGCTAGCCAATATGACAAACACAGGAATGCCGCTGTAATGGTACCGATAGGCAACCTCCGCAAGCATGTGCGAAGCTGTCAATCCTAGCATGTACAAGCAGAGCATGATGACGAATGCGCGGCGCTTCCGAATCTGTAAGATCACTGCTCCAACGACGCTGAGTAGCATCGTAAAGAAATAATAGACATTCGATACATGGGTGTAAATATTCGGCTCTTTGGGAATGTCTGAGTATCGATAAGCCATGGCGTCGTCATTCCAGAGCAGGTGCAGCTTATCATAGAACAGACGCACATAATCAATGTTACCGCTCAATATGCGTTCCTTGGCATCGATCATCATCTGCCGTTGCACATCGACGGCTGTCCAATGCGGATAATGGTCCACATAATGATAAAAATGTTCGCTGTCCTCCTGATTCCACTTCCCTTTGGATTGTTCATTAAATCCGACATAAAGCGTATAGCCAATGGAAGAAGCGGCAGGCTCACCAAGCCTGGCAGAGTTATATGCGGTAATCGCTTGCACCATCCCTCCGAGGCCGATGCCAACGATCAACACGAAGACTACCTTCTTCCACACCGCCTGGCGGTCGCTCCAATTCATAGTCAGCAGTAGCCAAATGATAAGCGCAATATACAAAATATATGACAGCGGCCGCGAGGCGTGCACAAGTCCGAGCAGCAGAGCAGCAAGCAACGCACATGACGCAAGTTTCACATATGTATAATCCTTTAGCTTGTCCGACACGCGGATCAACAGCGCCCAAAAGCATAGGATCAGTGTCGTATATAACGGCTCGGACAATACCATCGTATTGTAGATCGTCTGCGAGGGGTAGAAGATCCAAAGCAGCGCAGCCACTACCGCTGCTTTGCGGCTAAACAGCTGCTTCGCGATGTCGTAAATCAAGATCATACTAACAGCCGACAACACGACATTCACGATCGGAGCTACGAGCAGCCCGTCGCCGAAGATCATGAAAAATAGGCTGAGGAACGATGCATACCCCATAATATGTGAAAATAAGGCCACATAATGAAAATCGATCGTCCAGCTTTCCGCCAACATTTGCGCCGTTTTGTAGAAGGTTAAATAGTCTACCGCCGGTTTAGTAGGAAAGCTAAGCACCCAAGCTAGCTTGACAATCAAACATAATAGAAACAACAGCACAGTTGTGACGGTAGACTCCATATACGGCAAAGAAGCAAGAAATTGTAACAGAACAAACAGCAGGATGCCGGTAATCAGCACGAGAGCCGTATACTGTAAGCCATCTTGATGGGTGATGAAATGAACGATCGGAACGAGTACGAAGATCAACGCATACATCAGGCAAAAAGCGATCGACAACATCGCAGCAAATGAATAATTCCGCACAGTAAGCATAGCAAACCTTTCAAATATATGATATTTTTAGACATTCATGATATGAATGAAAAATACCACATATTCTGACAATATTCAACATCTGCTGCTAGAGCGCTTGGTAGGAGCAATCAAAAAGAAAAATGGCCTGCGGATGCAGGCCTCAATTTTATATATATCAATTAAAGGGGGTATGCTTACATTATAGGACGGGATTGTTAAACGACGATTAATGGAATATTACAAGACGTTTACAAAATTTAAAGCGCTTTTACAGCCGTTTCACCGTACGCTTCCTCGAGGAGGCGAATTTTTTTGTCCGTATATGCTTGGTATTGATCGTTGTATGCCGCAGGCTCCTTCGGGTTCGGCATCCGTTCGATACGTCGTTTGTCCCCACCCACTGCGTCCTCAGCTTGCTTCGGCCAGACGATCTTGCTGACGGCTCCGCAGCCGAGACCGATGACAGACTGCCGCTCTTCCATCATGATGATATTGTACAGGCTGTCCTTCCCTTCCAGCGCATAGCCGACATTTTCCAAGTTGCCGAGGATGTTTTTTTGCCGGTACAAATAATACGGATGATAGCCGTGCTCCGCAGTCCATTCATTGGCCATGCGCACCATTGTCTCAATTTCTTGCCGGTCCGCCACCTGATATTGACCGCGATGCTGCGTCATCTTTGCAGCGCGCTTGAACGATAAGGTATGAACCGTAAGCGATTCTGGCATCAGCTTCTCGGTCTCCTGCAACGACTTGGCAAATGTATCAGCATCTTCATTCGGCAGCCCGATGATCAAGTCCATATTGATGTTATGAAGCCCCATTTCACGTGCCATCACAAACTTCTCGACGGTTTCGACCACCGTATGATGCCTGCCGATCGCATCAAGCGTCGCTTGCGTGAAGCTTTGCGGATTGATGCTGATGCGGTCCACGTTCCAGCGCTTCATCACGTCCAGTTTTTCCGGCGTTATCGTGTCCGGTCTACCCGCTTCCACAGTCAGCTCACGCACGCCATCCATCGCCGGGAAGCTATCATGCATCGCCTCAAACAACGCCTCCATCTGCTCCGCCGTAATGCTCGTCGGGGTACCGCCGCCCCAATATATGGTCGTAATCCCAAGCCCTCGCTGACGGAGCCAGCGGCCGATCGCGCGAATTTCATAGTCGAGTCCAGCCAAGAATGCTTCGACTGATCCGTTATTGCCGCGTATATCATATGCAGGAAATGTACAATAAGCGCATTTGGTCGGACAAAATGGAATGCCGATGTAAATGCTGACCTCGCGATCCAGATGAAACAAATCCGGCAATACTTGCAGTTGCCGACTCGCAACCTCTGACAGCAGCGCCACCTTCTCCGGTGTAACTAGATATTCTTCCGCTAAGATGCGCTTAGCCTCCAGGTTGCCGTGCTCGGCAATCAATTGATGCATCAGCTTCGTCGGCCGGATGCCGGTTAACACTCCCCATGGCTGCTTTAGCCCCGTAGCTCGTCTAAGCAATTCCAACGCACATATTAATACCGTCCGCTTCAATAATTGCCTGCTGTCCGTCACGCTGCTCATGTTTGCGGGCGGAGCCGTCAACTCGCGCACACTGCATCCGTCGAACTCAAAACTGCCTTCGATGAGCAGTGCACCGCCATCGCCATGTCGCAGCGTTAGTGTAAGCGTCGCATCTGCTTGCGCATCTTCTTCGTAAGTAATCTCCACTCGCTCGAAGAAGGTGCGCGCCATATGGAACAACTCGGTATGAAAATCCGAGAATCCGATTTGCTTAATCGCCATCATCATGACTGTCATCATTCCCTATACTCTAAGAATTACAAACCACCGACATTGTACCATAATCACCGACATCCAAACATGTATGTATAAAGAAATACTTAGCTGGCACCAAGTCCCTCTGGATCAGGTGACTGCTTAGTATTTCTTATGCTTGTGAGGTTAGCGAATGTTATAAACTCTATATCTCTATATGTAAAAAAATAAAATACCCTCTCATGATCACCGTTCAGAAAATGGCGAAAATTACATGGAAAATTCAAGGTGAAGTTATGATATTCTTGAACAGAATCTTTTTTTAGGGAGGTGTTGTAGGTCATGAAGAAAATCGTTTCCGTTCTCATTGTGCTTGTCATGTCCATCACGCTGGCGAGTACGTCCTTCGCGGATAGCCGAGCAGATAAGGCAGATGATATTATAAGTACAGCCAAATCGTTGATCGGACGAGCAGATTATGAATTCGGAGTTCGCAATCCGAGTCGTCTCATCTTCGACTGTTCCTCATTCACACAGTACGTGTTCGAGAAGAACGGGATTGAGCTGAAGTGGGGAACAAAATACCAGAAATATGCCGGCCATTATGTCAGCAAATCGAACCTGATGAAAGGCGATCTCGTCTTCTTCAGCAGCAGCAGCCGGAGCTCCTCCATTACTCATGTCGGTATATATATTGGCGGCGGTGAATTCATCCATATTTTGGACCGCGATAATGGCACGGACGTGCACATTTCAAGCTTAGACAGCGGCAAATGGAAGGACCGTTATGTAACGGCAAGAGCCATCTTCTAAATATATAACACCAATAACGCCGGACAAGCTCTCGCTTTAAGTCTTATGACCACTTAAAACGAGAGCTTGTTTTTTCATAACTTCTTTATAGCATTGTTCTAAATATAGGCTCGATCTTTCCTTAACTGTTCCTGAAGCCGTCCGATGGACAATTCACCAGGTACGACACCGTCGATGAGTGATAGAGCCGCCGCCGTGCCAGCAGCTTGCCCTGTCGCCATACAGCTTGGTGTCAGCCTTGTGGTCGCTAATGCTTCATGCGTCGTCGAGATACATCTGCCTGCAGCCAGCAGGTTGTCCACGTCAAGCGGAACGAGACAGCGATACGGAATATCGTACACACCGTCGCCTTGAATGGACGCGGCGGTAACGCCTTTGCCGGTCGGATCATGAATATCGATCGGATAGCCGCTCTTGGCGATTACATCTTCAAACTTGCGGCCTTGCAGCACATCCTCCATCGTCAGAATATATTGCCCGACGATACGTCTCGTCTCACGAATGCCGATCTGCGTTCCGACTGCGGACACGGACGCACGGGAGAATCCCGGGATCGATTTGATCAAAAATTCCGCCATCATCAACACTTGCTTGCGCCCTTCTTCTTCCGCCTCTGTCAAATCCTCTACCTGCGTACCGTCAAGTCCTTGCACGCGCGTGCAGTTGATAAGCACTTCATCTTCCGCAGGACCAGTGAAGAACAACACTTGGTCCCGATTGATCGGCACGTTGCCTGCTTTCCACTGAGAGTAGAAGCCATTGACGCCGGTAAGCGGCAAATTCGCAAGTTCGTCGATCGGCGTTTTCTTGTAGAAATCGTCCGGATGCTCCAGCATATATTGCTTGACCGCCTGCAAATCCACGCCCCGCATGCGGAACTTCATCGTCATCGGCTGTGCTTTATGGTCCCCGTCCCTGCCTTGCGCGATTCGTGCTCCTGACATGTACGCAACATCGGCATCTCCGCTCGTATCGACGAATACTTTGCCCCTTATTTCCACCCGTCCGGACTTCGTGCTAACGCGGATCGCACGAATGCGCCCTTCTTCCGCTGACACTTCATCGATAAAGCTGTGCAGTAGTAGCTTCACACCGGCTTCCCGTAGCATCTCCATTGCAATCACCTGGTAGATTTCCGCACGGTACGGCGTCACGGTATGGACAAATCCAACCGTGTCGCGGAGGTGTCCGGGAGAACCTCCGGCCTCTATCAAGCGGTCTACAATTTCTTGAGCGATTCCTTTGATTACCTGCTCACCTTGATCCGAATGGAAGGTCATCCACGGATATACCATGGCTGCCGTAGACATTCCGCCCAGAAAACCATATCGTTCGACAAGGACAACTCGTACCCCTTGACGACCGGCGGCAATTGCCGCATTAATCCCGGCAGGACCGCCGCCTGCCACAACCACATCCGCATCTATCGTTTTCATATCGGTCTCCTCCTGCTTCCCGTTATTCTTTCAATCCGGACATCGTAACCCCTTCAATAAAATGCCGCTGTGCTAGAAAAAACACAATCAACAGCGGAACCGTCGCCATCACGGTGGCACTCATCAAAAGATGCCATGCGGTTCCTACTTCATCCGTAAATAATGACAAGCCAAGCGGCAACGTCATCAACGCGCGATCGTTAATAAAGATCAACGGATCGAAAAACTCGTTCCAATTGGTGACAAATGTAAATATCGTCAAAGTAGAGAGCGCAGGCTTTGCAATAGGCAGCATAATCCACCAGTAGATGCGAAAGCGCGAGCATCCGTCGATCATCGCCGCTTCCTCCAGCTCCTTCGGCACCGTAATGAAGAACTGGCGCATCACGAAAACTCCGAACACACCGCCGGCACCGAAGATCGGCAAGAGGATGAGCGGCATATGCGTATTGATCCATCCCAGTTCACGCATCAGAAGGAACATCGGGATCGCCGTCACTTCATGCGGGATCATCATCGCGCTCAGCAAGATCAGAAAGACGAGGTTGCGGCCTGTGAACGGAATTCGCCCGAACGCATAGCCAGCCAGTGAAGCAAAGAAGAGCGTACCGATGATGACCGCAAATGCGATATATATACTATTGAAGTAAAACCGTTCAAAAGGAATACGATTGAAAACTTCAACATAATTTTCGAACTGGAACGTATCTGGAAACAGCTTAGGCGGATAGCGAAACACATCCTGCGGTTGCTTCAGCGAAGTTCCGATCATCCATAGAAACGGAACAAGCATGATGCACGCGATGATGCTCAAAATTCCGTAAGTCGTACCCGCTTCCATCACCTTACGCAACGGTTGCCTAGGCTTCATTCTCATGGAATACCCACCTCTTCCTTAGATGCCACTGCAGCAATGTTAAGAGCAGGACGACAACGAACAAGATATAGGCCAATGATGAGGCGTATCCTAACTGATACAGCTTGAACGCCTTCTCCCAAATGTAATAGACTAGCACTTTGGTGCTGTTGCTCGGCCCACCTTGCGTCATCACATAAATCTGACCAAACACCTTCAGCGAACCGATGATCGTGAGCACGACCGTTAAGAACACCGTTGGTGTAATCATCGGCAGCGTCACGCGGAAGAATATTCTCGACTTCCCTGCACCGTCGATAACCGCCGCTTCCCGAAGAGACGACGGCACTTGCTGGATAGCCGCGATGAATAAAATCATATTCAGGCCGACGTTTTTCAACACGCTGGTGACGATGACAGCCGGCATCGCAAGCCTTGTATCATATAGCCAGGAAGGGCCCTCGATACCGATCATCAGCAACAGCTGGTTAATGAACCCCGAGTCCGTGGCGAACATATACTTCCACACAATTGCCCATACGATCAACGACGTCATCACGGGAACGAATATCGCCGTTCGGAAGATTCCGATGCCCTTGAGACTGCGGGATAACAATAAAGCGAGCAGCAGAGCCAAAACAATGTTGAGCGGGACAAGCCCTACCGTAAAGTAGATCGTATTGCCGAATACTTTCCAGAACAAAGAGTCCGTCATAATGTGAGCATAATTATCCAAGCCGATGAATTGATGGTCTCCGAGCAGCGGCCAGTCGGTCAGACTCATATACAATGACATCCCCATAGGGAAGATCAAAAATATCGTAAATCCGAGCACCATCGGGGAGATAAACAACCAACCGGACCACTCCGCTTCCCGGCTTAACGGACTTCTTCTGCGAGGCTTACTAATCTCTTTTCCCAATCCACAACCTCCTTCTAAACCAAGCGGTCAATCGCATTTCGGAATTCCGAAACCGTTCTTCTCAATTGTTGCTCAGACCGTCCGGTCACTACGGCACCAAGCAGCACCGCCCGTACACCAGCTTCTAACAGAGGTTGCAGGTCATCCGCAATCAGCTTGCGTTGTGAAGGAACGATAACAGGAATCCCGGCTTTTCTCGCTAAGCTACGGTATTTCAACAGGTCAGCCATTGTAAGCGGAGACCCATATTCCGAGCCCGGAACGATAGACGCTTCCAACGCCGTAAATCCGAAATGTTGCAAATCCGTAATCAGCGATAAGTCATAACTGTCGTTGATTGCAAACGTCCGATCCCATCGCTCATCTTGAATCAGAATAGACGGCAGATGATGAGCGTATATGGAATAGAAGTCAAAATCCATCGAAGCGAGCTTCGTCATCTCGTCTCGCTCAACATCTTCTGGACGATCGGCGGGTACAATGCCCAGCGGGCCTTTGCACAGCTCTCGGATTTGACGAAATACCGGTTCATACTGGCTCAGCGGTCCGAACTGTGTGTTGCTGGCTCTATGGCCCACGTTTACGTGCACCTTCAACCCGTCTGCGCCTTCCTCCAACGCTGCCTGTGCTAAGGCCGCATCGTTGGCCGGCAAGCTTATAATCATGGAGAATTGCTTATTCTCCAATAATTGTCGCAATCGTGCCACTTAACACCACTCACTCTCCGTTTCGATTATTGCCTGCGGCAAGCCGGCTGTGAAAGAAGGGACGGTTCGTGAACGAACCGTCCTGTTCCACTTACTGCAAGAGTACCCGCACATCTTCCTCGATCTTTGCCAGATTGTCCTCTGCCGACATCACTCTGCCGAACAAGCGATCGAAGCCTTGCAAAATCGCGTTGTCGATGCTTTGCCAGTTTACGTGTCCAGGGGCGATGCGCGCCTTTTTCATCTCTTCGATCACCGCTTGATGGATATGCTCCTCGCTCGGATTGTTCGGTTGATTGATGAATTCCTCCGAGCTGAGCACCGATTCACGCGGCGGTACGAAGAAGGTTGACGTAGCCTGAATGCCTTCCTGGCTGGCAAAGTGCTTCAGCAACAGCCTTGCTTCTTCCGGATGCTTGCTGTCCTTAAACATGACATACCCGGCTTGACCTAACATCGGGACGGAGCCTTGCGGTCCGGAAGGCATCGGAGCGATGCTCCATTCGAAATCCTCTATCGATCTTGCTTGCGAAACGTAGCTGTATACGTCGAAAAACATTCCGAGATTGCCCGCATCGAAGGCGACTTGCTCGCCAGCCTTTGGATGCGACTCGTCTTCGAACATCATGCGCTCCAGCATTTGAAACGTCTCGATGCCATATTGATCATTCCATGTAAACTCGGTCATATCATCGTTAAACGGTGCACTGCCATGCGTCCAGGAATAGGAGGACAAGAGAATCCATGTTTGCCAGTCACGGAAGAAATTCGCCCCGTATACCCGGTTTTCAGCAGACGTATTCGTAATGGCTCTGGCTGCATTCTCAAACTCTTCCCAGGTCCATTTTCCTTCACTTGCCAACGTATTCGGGTCCGGTAAGTTCGCCTGCTCAAACAGCGCCTTATTGTAGAACATTACAGCAGGCGGCGTTGAGAAAGGCAGACCGTACAATTTGCCGTCCTTGCGGAATAAGTCCAGCGTACTCGGGATATAGTCATCCATATTAAATTCCGGGTCGTCCTGGAAATCAGAAACATCTGCGAAGATGCCGTTTTCCATAAATTGCGGAACCATGCGCTCAGCAATCCACGCTACATCCGGCAGTTCACGGCCAGCAGCAAGCACCGATACCTTTTGCTGATAGTCCGGATACGGAACCGACTCCATACTCACCCGAATATGCGGGTATTTGTCATGGAAGCTGGCGATCAATTGATCGTAGAGATCCATATGCGCCTGATTTCCCCACATTAGAAATTTCAGCTCGACCTTCTCGTTCGACGACGATTGTCCAGCATTTCCGTTACCCGAGCCACCTCCTGGCGCATTCCCATCCCCGTTACCGCTACCACTGCCGGCACCGGAGCAAGCGAATGTAAACGCTGCCATCAAAACGACCAACATAATGACCATTGCTTTTTTCATGCACACATCCCCCTCTGATCATTCATTTCATGCTTACAGGTTCTAGTATATTAAGAGAGAGAATTTCGATAAATCACGCCGTTTCAAGAAATGGTATGTTTTCTTTGTTAATTGTGAACCGCGTATTGATCGCGGTATTCACCCGCAGTTACGCCGACCTGCTGTTTGAATACGAGCATGAAATGCTTGGGACTTTGATGTCCGGATAAGCGTGCAACGTCATAAATCTTCAGTTGGGTGTTGGCAAGCAGCCACTTCGCTTTCTCGATTCGTGCCGCTGCTACGTATTCGGAATAGTTCGTTCCGGTTTCGTTCTTGAACAGCTGGCTCAAGTAACTTGCATTAAGATTCACGACGTCCGCTACCGTCTGTAACCTCAAATCCCCGTCGATATGACGTTTTACGTATTCCTTTACATCGCGAATGATTTTTCTCGTATCCGTATTTTGCGCGATCTCATACTCTTCCTGATCCAGGTCTTGAGCGTGTTGAATACCGTATTTGGCGTCAAGGCTCCGTTTGATCTTATCCAAGGATGCTGCTAACTCCGTTCGTCGAATCGGCTTCAATAGATAGTCACATACTCCGATCCGAATCGCTTCCTTGGCATATTCAAATTCACCGTATCCGCTAATGATCACGACAGGCAAATCAGGATACATCTCCTTTGCCTTGGCAACCAACGTCAACCCGTCCATCTCTCTCATACGAATGTCCGTAATGATCACATCCGGAATCTCGCACCGTAAAAATTCCAAAGCGGAAGTGCCGTCTCCCGCTTCACCCGCTATCATAAAATGGTCGCCGGATTGGAGAATGATCTCTCGCAAGCCTTGTCGAATGACTGTCTCATCTTCTACCAACAAAATTTTATACAATGCCGTTCCCCCCGTCGCTCTGTTGTTTCGTCCTTCGGCCATTAACGTCAATCGTGAATCGGGATGGTCACCGTAACGGCCACACCTCCGCCGGGACTGCCGTCAATTGACATATCGCCTTGTTCGCCATATATGAAGAGGATTCGTTGATAAATATTCGATAATCCTAGCCCGTGTTTGCTTTGCCAGCTTTGTGCTGACGGCTGCTCCCGGATGGCCCGGTTCAATGAAGCCATCTCATCTTCATTCATCCCGACCCCGTCATCCCTAACCGTAATCAGCAGTTCTTGTTCGAAACGAACGGTCGAAATCCATATCTTCCCGCCTTCCGGTCGAGGATCGATGCCATGATGGATGGCATTCTCAACCAAAGGTTGAATCAATAATTTCGGAACCATAAACGATTCAACATCGTCAGCAATATCATATTCTACCTGCAACCGCTCGCCGAATCGCATCTGTTGAATCTGAACATAAGATTGTACAAAATGTAATTCTTCGTACAACGGTACGAGCCGATCGGCGCGGTCGATCGTATATCGCAGCAATCTTCCGAGCGCGGACACCATATCCGACACCTCGCTGGCGTTCTTGCGGATCGCCAGCATGCTAATCGACTCCAGGGTATTATAAATAAAATGAGGGTGAATCTGACTCTGCAATGCCGCTAGCTCGGCTTCTTTCTCACGGATGCCAAGCAGGTACACTTCTTTAAACAACCGGTCGATTTCATCCATCATTTTGTTAAAGCCTCTGCCTAATTGACCGAGCTCATCATTATATAGCTCGGTAATTCTTTGGTCGAATTTCCCTTGCTCTACCCGCACCATTTTTTGCTTTAAATCGATCAATGGACGGGCAAGATTATAGGCAAGCCAGACAGAGAGCAAAGCCACAACGATCACACAAATGACCGCAAACCATAGTGTAAACTTTCCGAGCTCCAAGGACTCCTTCTGAATCTCAATCGTCGGAACGAGACTGATCACGGACAAGCCGGTAAATGCAGAATCATGCATCACCAGCATATACGATTCACCGTTCAGGCTAATCTTGCGGCTTCCATTCGATATGTTAAGGTTATGATTTCCTTGCGCTTGATTCGCAACAATTCCGAAGTCTTGCGCCAGCAAATCTTGATAGGACGGGAAGCCTTCGCCATTTTTTTGTTCGAAAATCAGCCTTTGCTTCCGGTCGATCATGATCAAATTCGCATTCGATTCAAAATCCAAATTGTTTAATAGAGTCTGGAATGCAGATAAGTGAATGTCGATGATGATCACGCCAAGTCGTTCCAGGCTATTCGGTTCCCTAAGCACCCGCGCGACCGAAACGACAGTTGCTTTGCTTTTCTCGTTGTAATAGGACGGTTGATGCTGCGGAATGAGAATCCAATTGCCGTCCGATTGCTCCACCTCATCGAACCATTCATCCTGTGAGCTATCCCACACGGAAGTGACTGCCATGGAATCATTATTGGAAAAAAATACACCGCTATTGCTTACGAGATGAATGCCTTTAATTTCTTTTCTGTTATAAGATTGCGCAGAAGTATACAGCTTCATCTTTTGATAGTCGTCGGATGAAGCCCATACCGTGGAATCTGTGTCACCGTCATACTTTTTTAATATGGAGAGCACCTGCTGGTCATACAGCGGCATTAAAGATAATCTCTGCATATCCTTAAACAACCAGTCCAAGTTCGCATTGATCTGGCGAACGATGTCTACTGTGTATTGCTCCGTCTTGCGGTCCATGGTCGATGAGAAATGCTTATAAGTGACAATCCCGTTCAGTGACAATGGAAATAAAGTCAAAATAATAAAAATGATAAGCAACCTCGTACGCAAATTTAATTTCCTGTACCATCTGTTCATCGCCAGAAAAGTTTTCTCCCCCAATGTATGCGCTTTCAGCGTGACTATATTTTAATGGTTTTCAATGAAAATGAAAATCCCGTCATCTCATGAATTGGTATGTAATTTCTATATATAGAGGAACAACGTGACAAGTAGAGGAATTGTCAGCTACTCTTGTTCTCTCTAATCACAATGATAGGATGGATTAAATAAATGTCCAGTATATAGAAAACATTAATGGAGGGAAATTGAATTGAGCAGGCGTAAAACTCAATCATGCTTATGGCAGAACTCATTGTCGCAGTAGAGCAGCCGATTCGTGTTCCCTATGTCATTTCTGAGATCGATGGCACCACCTAGTTGACAGGGGATGATTTGGGGATGTCGGGGAAGACGGAATGAGTCTGGTATCGTAGAAATGAAGATAAGAACGCAATTTTTGCTTCCGATAAACTCAAAGGCAACGCCTTGGAAAATGACCGTGGTCAAACATTCGATATGTTCCTTGGTCAAAAATTTGCGTATGTGCATGCGAGCGCTGCTCCATGCTCGACATGTCCAACGCTTCCCGGACGTTCAGGTGCATCCATTGCTGCAACGCTTGACTGACTTCCGCTTGCTTCGTTGATTGCCGCATCTTTCAACTGACTCCTTCTGTCTAAGGGTGAATTCAAGTCTAGTTTAGCCAGCTATCGTGAAAGTCAATCGTCCCAAACATTTCCGGTGTCTCTTTCATTAGATAGATCGTTCAATTTCCTAACGTGGGGCACTTTGGCATAGGGGGCTGGATGATATTCTTGAACAGACATCTTCTTCCCCCTATCCCCTGAAATTTATGCCTTATGCACCTGGCGTCTCCTGACTATCGATGACTAGTGTAACCGGTCCCCAATTCGTCAGCTGCACGTCCATCATGGCGCCGAACTCTCCGGTCTCCACGACGACACCTTGCTCACGCAAGCATGCGTTGAACTGATCGTAGAGCGGCTCAGCATGCTCAGGACGGGCAGCAGCCATGAAGTTAGGCCGACGACCCTTGCGGCAGTCGCCGTAAAGGGTAAATTGCGAGATGGACAAGATCTGTCCGCCAATATCCTTGAGCGACAAATTCATCTTGCCTTCTGCGTCTTCGAAAATTCGCAAATTGACGACTTTGTCCGCCATCCACTTGACATCCGTCAAGGTGTCCTCGTGGCGGATACCGACAAGCAGTACAAGCCCTTGCTCAATTTGCCCGACGGTCTGACCGGCCACTGAAACGCTCGCTTCTTTGCTTCGTTGTACGACAACTCTCATGCAAGCAACCTCCTGAATCGTATGTATAGACGATATATTTCGTATGTAGTCGAAAGGGCTGTCCAGCCAAGTCAGATTATCGATGACTTATTGGACAGCCCCGAGCGGCGCATGCAAATAAATGGATTCCATGTATTTATTTCGCTACTCTTGCCGCAAGCTATGCTGCTTGCTCACAGCTCAACAACCGATTGGTGCTCCCACGGTCACGGTGCTTAAATGCTAATGCTTATGACTGCATGTTCCGTTGCACCGAGAAAATATCGTTCACGCGCTTGATCTTCTCCACGATCGAATGCAGATGCTCCTTATTGCGGATCAGCAAGCTCATGTTAATATGAGCGATTTTGTTTTTGTCCGAACGACCGGACACAGCCGCAATGATCGTCTTGCTTTCCGAAACGACCTGCAGCACATCGTTCAACAACGCTCTGCGGTCATGCCCAAGGATTTCAATATCGACATGATAGTTCGCATCGACCGTTGCTTCCCATTCCACTTCGATCAGGCGATTGGCTTCGTCACTGTCCGCTTGCCCATCAATGACCGGCAAGTTGTTACAGTCTGAACGGTGGACAGAAACGCCGCGCCCGCGCGTAATATATCCGGCAATTTCGTCACCCGGCACCGGACTGCAGCAGCGGGCAAAACGAACCATCACGTTGTCAACGCCCTTCACACGTATCCCGTGTGTAGGTCTGCTCTTGCGAACGGACGGTCTGACTTCCTTCATCTCGGAGGTGAGACTCGATCACTTCCGCATCTTCCTTGTCCTTGCGGAATTTATCCAGCAGTCTGGTACAAATTTGCGCGGCCGTGATGCCACCGATGCCGGCAGCAGACAGCATATCATCGATATCCTGGAAAGCGAACTTCTTCGCCACTTGCAGCATATTTTCTTCCGTCATGACGACGTGCGGCTCGTAGCCTAACCGCTTCAATTCCCGCTCAATGGCTTGTTCCCCAGCTTTGATATTATCTTCCCGCTGCTCCTTCTTGAACCACTGCTTGATCTTGCTTCGCGCATTGGAGCTCTGTGCGATCTTCAGCCAATCCTGGCTTGGGCCGTAGGAATGCTTGGACGTTAGGATCTCCACGATATCGCCGGTTTTCAGCTTATGATCGAGCGGCACGATGCGCCCGTTCACCTTCGCCCCAACCGTGCGATTCCCCACTTCTGTATGAATCCGATAAGCAAAATCGAGCGGCACCGATCCGGCCGGCAGCTCAAGAACTTCGCCTTTAGGCGTGAACACATAGACGAGATCAGAGAAGAAATCAACTTTGAGCGACTCCATAAATTCCGAAGCGTCGCGAACTTCATTTTGCAATTCGAGAATTTCTCGGAACCAGTTCAGCTTCTCCTCGAAGCTTCCGCTCGGTACGACCGTCCCTTCCTTATACGCCCAGTGAGCGGCAACCCCGTATTCCGACGTTTTGTGCATCTCGTAAGTGCGAATTTGCACTTCCAGCGGCTCGCCGTTCGGACCGATGACGGTTGTATGCAGAGATTGGTACATATTCGGCTTCGGCATGGCGATATAATCTTTGAACCGTCCGGGCATTGGCTTCCACAGCGTATGGATGATTCCCAGCGTCGCGTAGCAATCCTTAATATTTTCGACGAGAATACGAATCGCCAGAAGATCGTAAATTTCGTTAAATTGTTTGTTTTGCGTTGTCATCTTCTTATAGATGCTGTACAGATGCTTCGGCCGCCCAGAAATATCCCCATTGATTCCGGTTTCTTCCAGCTTCTCGCGAATTTTCTCGATACAATGTCTCAATATATTGCTCGCGCTCCGCCCGCTTTTTCTTCATCAGATTGACGATTCGATAATATTGCTGCGGTTTCAAATAACGAAGGGAGATGTCCTCCATCTCCCATTTGATCGCAGATATGCCCAATCGATGCGCCAAAGGACAGTAAATTTCCAGCGTTTCCTCCGCGATCTTGCGCTGACGATCTTCTGATTGGTACTTCAGCGTCCGCATATTGTGCAGCCGATCCGCGAGCTTGATCAGAATGACGCGCAAGTCCTGAGCCATTGCCACGATCATTTTGCGGTAATTGGCATTTTGCTGTTCTTCCTTTGTTTTGAACTGGATCTTCTCCAGCTTTGTCAGGCTATCTACGAGCATGGCACATGTGAACCCGAAAGTTTCCCGTACGTCCTCCAAGGTTACTGTCGTATCTTCCACTACATCATGCAGCAAAGCGGCTTCAAGCGTCGTTGCATCAAGCTGCATATCGACCAAAATTTCCGCAACAGCCAAAGGATGCAAAATGTAAGGCTCGCCAGATTTGCGGACTTGTCCGGCATGCGCTTGATCCGCAAATTCGTAAGCTTTCCGTATGCGATCCAAGTCATTCGGTTTTAAATATTGTCCTGCTTTAGCAAGCAATTGGTCGATACCCATTTGAATTCCTTTCTCAGTCGTTTGCATAATAGCCGCCTTCATTTCGTTATTTTACTGACCTTGAGACTTAGTTTTTACTTTTAATTATGAATCGTCTATGGCGATACGTCAATCATCTATGGAACTTTAGGCTGCCGCCAATACGTTGCTAGATACACGATTGTGATTAATAGGTAAGCAAAGAATATACAGGAATGTCCTGAAGCTTGCTTCTTCCTTCCAAGTAGGAAAGCTCGATGAGAAATGCCGCACCGACGACATTGCCGCCTAACTGTTTAACAAGGTCTACGCAAGCAGCAATCGTCCCGCCTGTAGCTAGTAGATCGTCGGCGATCAGCACATTTTGCCCAGGCTGTATGGCGTCGACATGCATGGCGAGCTTGTCCTTGCCATATTCGAGGGAATAGTCCGCCTCGATCGATTGATACGGCAGCTTCCCGCTCTTGCGTATCGGAACAAATCCGACGCCTAGCGAATAGGCCATCGGCGCCCCGATGACGAAGCCTCTCGCTTCAGGTCCAGCAATCAGATCGATGGATAGGCCTTGGAGCTTCTCCTTCATTTGATTAATCGCTTGTTGATAAGCAACACCATCTTGCAGCAGCGTCGTAATATCTTTGAAGCGCACGCCGGGCTGCGGATAATCCGGAATGATTCGAATAAATTGTTTCAGATCCATATCCTTTGTTCCACCTTTGCATCAGTATGACCGTTAACTTATGAGAGTTAACCGGCTTTTTCCACCTGTTTCGGTTTGGCGTCAGCCAGCTTTTGCATCATTTGTTCATTCGTCATCAGCAGCCACTCCTCGGCGAGCATTTGCGCTTTCACTCTACCGCTGTACAGTGTAGATTCAGTCAAGTCGCGCCGCGCAGGGTGTTGGACAAACTGATACGTTCCGCCAAGCTGCTCGACAAATCCAAGCTCCTCGAACACTTGCACAATGAAGCGGACATCGGCCTCGTCAAGCCCGGATTGTTGGCTCCAAGCGCGAAGCAAGGACTGATCATCCGCTAGCCACGACTGCTTTTGCTTCATAAGCCCATACACTAACTTAAAGCGTTCGCGAGGCGGACAGCCAGCAGCTGCCCTGTCTGCATCTAACAGCCAGACGCATATCCTTTGCAAGCTGCTTCGATGCAAGGCGAGCAATTGATCAAGTGCCGCTTTGCTGCGCGGCAGATGGACAAGCACCAAATCTGTAATTGAGCCTGACTCATTCCCCTCTTCTTGGCCGTCTTGTCCTCCTTGCCCCCGAACCAGGCTTAAACTACCGCTTTCATCCAACAAGTAAACCGTCCGTTCGCCGAACATTTCCGTGATCATCTTCAGCCAGCGCGGATGGTTCTCGCATATGACGAAGCTCGTCTGCTCGCGCAAGCCGGTAAATCTGGACACTAAAGCGGATGTAGTTAGGCGAGTCGGCTGAAGCCCTCGCCAGTCAAACACTTGCAAATGATTGACCCGTATGTCCTGAAGCAGAAGCTGTACTTTGCGCGTACCGTTCCACTCATTAATAGCCAGTTCGCCGATCATATCCACCTTCGCATTCGCCGCGATATGTACGGCAAGCTCACCTTGACCGAAGCCTACGGTATCGAGGCGTACACCATCTTGTACAAGCACCAGCTTCAAATGCTGTCCTTCCTTGCCGATCTTGCGAAGCTCTTGGATCGACACTTGCTCGAGCAGAAATTTCGGCGGAACGGTTGCCATCCCGAATGGCGCTAACCGCTCCAGCTGTTCGACTAGCTCCACGGTACAGTCCGCAACGCTGCACGTCAAATCGGCCTCGATGAACGGAATAAAGTCTTCCTCGCTAAGCCATTCGGCCGCCAGTTCATTCAGCCGTCTTTCCAGCTGCGGCAGCTTGTCGGCCGACAATGTCATGCCGGCTGCAGCCTTATGACCGCCGTAATGGTCAAGCAAGTCCGCGCATTCGGTAAGCGCCCGGTAGATGTCGAAGCCGCGGATCGAGCGAGCCGAGCCTTTGGCAATCCCCGTCTCCTTGTCGATCGTAAACACGAGTGTCGGTCGGTAATAACGCTCCAGCAAGCGCGCTGCGGCGATGCCGATGACTCCGAGGTTCCAGTCTTCTGGGATACGACGATGACGTTCGGGATGTGACCGGAGGATGGATCGACAAGCTGCTTGTGTGCTTCTTCCACCGTTTGTTCCACGATGCGTTGCCGCTCCTGTATTGAGCTTGTCCGGATCGCTTGGCTAGCTCCTGCCTCTCTTTGATCGTCAGTCGTTAGCAGCCTGACAGCAGCATCAGCAGAGGTCAAGCGGCCGCTAGCATTGATGCGGGGCGCGATTGCAAAGCCGATATGGCCGGCGTTGATCTTCTTGTCGTGCAAGCCAGAAATTTGGAACAGCTCCTGCAGGCCGACGAAGGACGTTTGCTGCATACGTGCCAGGCCAATTGGCACAATCGTGCGGTTTTTTCAATGAGCGGCATGAGATCCGCAATCGTCCCGAGTGCCGCAAGCTCCGCGAGGCGCTCCGGTACACGTTCCAGCAACGCTTCTGCCAGCTTGAAGGCAACGCCGACGCCAGCCAATTGCTTGAACGGATACATGCAGCCGGGCTTCTTCGGATTGATCACCGCGACCGCTGAGGGCAACACCTCTGCGGTCGATGATGATCGGTAATAATCAATTTGCAGGCCTAGCTCTGCAGCATATGCGGCCTCGTCCACGGCACTGATGCCGGTATCCACTGTAATGATCAAGTCTACACCGTCATCTTTCGCCTTCTGCAGAAGACTTGTCCAGCCGTACCCTTCATGCACTCGATGCGGGATATAATAATCGAACTTGGCGCCAAGCTCCCGGAGCAGCCAAATCATCAGCGACATGATCTGATCCCGTCCGCGTCATAATCGCCGTAAATGCGAATATGCTGATTTTCTGCAACGGCTCTTTTGACCGCAGTCACCGCTTCCTGCATGCCATCCAACAAATATGGATCATACAATGCATCATGCTCGGCATGAAGAAACCGGGTGACGTCTTCTTTCGTTTCGCAGCCCCTAATCAGAGCAGCCTAGCGATCAGGGGATGAATTCCACACTGATCCGCCAGGCGCTCTGCCGCTTCCTCATCAACTTCTTGAATGTCCCAACGTGTTCGGGATATCAGCATACCAATAATCCTTCCTTCCCAGTGCAATATCGTCAACCGTTCTTCCGTCTTCATGCCTTAAATGTATGGTAAGGAAATGAAGGTTCACAGGGACAGGGTTCACGCACACATCCTAGTGCGCGAAGAATAGCCATGAATATATATCTCTTCTCGGCTACGAGACCTTGATATGGCGGCGAGCCGAGGAGGTAAATCCTCTGCCGGCGATTCCATTATTCAGCTTACGACCGGTTTCTTGCGGTTTAGCGTCTTCGCCTTCAAATGCATCCATAAGCGAGCTCGCAACGAACAGGAGGAATAGCCGCCGAATACGAGTCCGATCGTAATCGCCAGCGAGAACAAGAAGATCGATTCACTGCCGAAGATAAGCAGGCTACTGAAGCAAACACGACGGCGATCATCGTATTGATCGAACGACCGAGCGTTTGCCACAGGCTGTTGTTCACGAGCGCCTTCAGATCTTCCTTATTCTTCAGCTTGCTGAAGCGAAGGTTGTCGCGAATCCGGTCGAAGATAACGATCGTATCATTGATCGAATATCCGATGATCGTCAGAATCGCGGCAATAAACGTCAAGTCCACTTCCAATTGGAAGATCGAGAAGATGCTGATGACGAAAACGCGGAATGATGCAACAGAGCGACAATCGCTGCGACGGCAAACCGCCATTCAAAGCGAATCAATACGTAGATCATGATGAATAAGCTTGCGGCTGCGACAGCGATTAGAGCCAAATTGCGCAATTCGACGCAGACGGGATCAACGGTGTTTTCCTCATAAGAACAGCACCTTCCCCGTATTCCTTGGCAAGCGACTGTTCCAAAGCTTTGACCTCGGCCGGTTCGAGCACTCGGTCGAAGCGAATCGTCACACGCTCGTGCTCGGCTCCGCCGAGGTTGCGGCTTGCTGCTTCAAGTCCCGCCTCTTCAATTACTCGGTCAATAGTCTCTTGATCCGTGACCTTGACTCGACAGCACGATATCCAAGTTCGTACCCGCTTTAAAGTCAACACCGTAATTGAAGCCCGATACGAAGAGCATAATGACCCCGATGAGAGTCACGGCAATCGAGAACGGTGTACGCCTTCTTGCTATGTCGAGCAAAATGAACTGCTGATAGCCTTCTCATGCAGCTCGTCCTTTGCCGAAATGCTCATAATTTCGGATTGCCGCACGCCGAACAATTCCGGCTTGTTGAATTTATTCGTCCGTACGAGCCAAAGAATGAGCAATCTGGACAGCAGAACGTTCGTCAGCATGCTGACCAGAATGCTCAATAATTAACGTCAGGGCAAAACCTTTTATAGCCCCTTGTCCGAGCCCGAACAGCACGGCTGCTGCGATGATCGTCGTCAAGTTGGAATCCATGATCGTGCGGAATGACGTGCGAGAACCCGAGCGAACGGCAGACAGCACACTCTTGCCAACCCGGCAGTCTTCACGGAATCGTTCGAATGTGATGATGTTAGCATCAACCGCCATGCCGATCCCGAGCACAAACGCCGCAATGCCCGGCAAGAGTTAGCGTAGCGTTCAGCAAATTGAACACAATGAGCAAGATCCACACATAGGCAATGAGTGTAAAGGCTGAGACGAGCCCCGGGAGGCGGTAAAGCATCATCATGAAGAGCAAGATCACAATAGATCCAATTACGCCAGCAGTCATCGTCTTATCTAAGGATGCTTGTCCGAGCGTTGCATCGACTCGCCGTACGTATTTCTCCGTCAATTGCAAAGGCAATGCACCTAAATTAATCTTATCCGCGAGCTGCTCCGCTTCTTCCGCGTTAGTCCCCTTCAATTTGCGGCACTTCCTCCGCTGATCGGATAGTTCACCCGCGGAAGCTTTGAGAGGATCTCTACATTGTCCAGCAAAATCGCCAGCAACATTCCCCGGTCTCAGCCTGCTGGTACACTCCTCATTCTTTAAAATTTTTCGAAGCGTCCTCGAGCTTGATTGTGACAAACGGCTGGTTCAATTCGTTATTATCGCACGGAGGCAGAATTAATCGACAAAATCCGTACCGCGCAGCTCGATCTTACAAAATCCTTCGTCCGGCAGCACAGCCGTCGTTGCTGCGGAATGTTAAGACCGCCCGGATCCTTCCCATCCGCTGCCGCACTTCGTCGATGTTGTCAACACCAGCGATTCTGACGCGAACTGCGGTTCTTACCTTCGGGCGTATATTTCTGGTTCCCCGACTACCGCCGACGACATCAGCACGGGTTTGCAAATTTTGCGCCGTGCGTCACCCGAGGTCGTCATAGGTCATCTCTTGACCACTTCTTCAAGCGGCAGACGCTTCGTATAAAATTTCAAAAACCGCCCTTCAAATCGAGTCCGAAATGAATGGAATTGATACGTTTGTATGTTTGAATAATGACCCCTAGTGCTACGATGATTGTGGCGATAAATGCGACTAATCTCTTCATGCTCAGGAAAATCTCCCTTCAAAAACTCAGGTATTCCTATTATACCCGTCGCCAAAATGAATGGCAAATGAAACAGCGGCAGGCCATCGGCGAGCCGCACACACGTCAAATGCCGTGGAAAGCGCTTAAGATTATTCTGTAAACTTCATCCCTTTGTATGCGCTGAGCGTCAACCAATTCATATAATCTGTAACCCTTAGCGATAAAATATCGTTAATGAGCCGATGCAAAGGTGGGATGCCTGTTCGGTCATATTGCTCGCTGACAAATTCCCAAATATCTTTGCCTGTTACACTATCGTAACCGAGCAAGGCGAATTCCTCTGCTTTGCTGTTGCACAGCTCTTCAATGACGCGGCTCAATTCCTCACCGTCATCATCGACAAAGTCGCCTTGATCCGTTCCGTCTTCCGCGCGCCATTCGTGCGATGCGTCTTCTTCGCCGAAACTCTCGTCTATTTGCTCCGACGGATCAGGCGCTATGAATTCATCGGCAGCCTGCGTAGCTTCGAATCGCTCAACGGCTTCCTCGGTCGGCTCAGCGGGCGGCTCGTCTATCAAAGCGGCAGCCGTTCGTTGTTCTGCTTCGTCCGTTATGGAGTTGTCATCTAAGTTTCCTTCTATATGAGGCTCGATCGGCACGGAATCACTTTGCTGTTGCTTCGTCTGCTGATTGCTCAGGAGGCTGCTGTCCTCTTTGTAATGTTCCACCATGATCCACATTCCCTCCAAGTTACGATATCTTTATTGTTTTCGTCACGCGCGTACAAACTTCCTGCCGCATTCCAGCATAAGCTTGCAAGCCACAAGCATATGCATGGAATAGGGCATGTCTAACCTATCGATCTACCACAAGAATAGGAGCCGTGTGCAAAGTGAACAAGGCGAAACAATCGTTTATTCAAGGTACTATGATCTTGCTTGTGGCGGGTATGGTTAACCGACTTTTGGGATTCGTTCCCCGCATTACGCTGCCACGCGTTATCGGAGCGGAAGGAATCGGCCTTTATCAGATGGGGTTCTCCGCTGCTTAACATTATGATCACGATCATTACCGGCGGTTTGCCGCTCGCCATTGCCAAGCTCGTCTCAGAAGCTGAATCTACGGCGACGAACGCTTGATTCGCCGGATTCTTATGGACGCTCACGCTGTTTGTATTGTCCGCCGGCGTACTGTTCTTGGCGCTAAGCATCGGATTACTCCGGTTGTCGGCACGCATTTGCTGACGGACACAAGAGTTATCCCGACGCTGTATGCGATGAGCCCGATCATCGTCGTGGTCGGTATTTCCTCCGTGTTTCGCGGCTATTTCCAAGGCAGGCACAATATGATCCCGACAGCGTCCTCACAAATCATTGAGACGATTTTGCGCATCGTGGCCATGCTTGCCTTAGCGTGGTTGCTTCTCCCATACGGCGTAGAATGGGCGGCGGCTGGAGCGATGCTCGGTGTATTAATCGGCGAAATTGGCGGCATGGCCGTTCTTATTTTGCAATTTCCGCGGAAAAGGAACGCCCCGCATGCCGAGACGCCCTGACGAGTCCGGTCTTTTTCGGCTTTCGCAAGCTGATGCGCATCTCAATTCCGGTAACCGCAAGCCGACTGGTCGGCTCCGGTTCCTATTTTCTCGAATCGATCATGATCGTGCAAAGTCTCGCCGCCGCAGGTATAGCTGCCGCCGCGGCAACAGCGCAGTACGGAGCACTGCAAGGGATGGTCATTCCGATCCTTGCTGCTTGCGAGGCGTTCTCACGTATTCGCTGTCGGTTTCCCTTGTGCCGTCGCTTTCCGAAGCAGCCGCGCGCGGGGATATGCGGACCATTATCGGCGGCTTCGCCAATCGCATGCGGCTGGCCCTTGTCGCCGGGGATGCCCTTCGCCGTCCTTATGTTTATCCTTGCAGAGCCGCTTACCAGTTTTCTTTATGCCGATGCCTCCGTCGGCAGCTTGCTGCAGCTGATGGCACCAGTAGCATTGTTTATCTATTTTCAAGGCCCGATGCAGGCTGCCCTGCAGGCGCTTGACCATCCGGGTAAAGCGCTATTTAACTCCTTTGCCGGCGCCTGCGTGAAGCTGATCTTAATCGTAGCTCGCCGCAAAAATGAAGATGGGCATCGTCGGTGTCATTACTGGCGATCAATATCAATATCGTATTGGTCACGTTCCTCCATTACACTGAGTTTAGTATCGCACGATTCGCTTTACGTTCCGCTGGACGACTCTATTCGAGTCGCCGTTTGCGCAGCTTGTATGGCCGTACCGATGCTGTTCATCATGTCTGATCTTTGGCAAAACTCGCCTTGTGAAATTCTTCCTTGCCGCATTATCTGGCCTGCTGACTTATTCATTCGCTATCATGGTCGGCGGTCTGATCGACAAGCATGATATGATCTCGTATTCCGTGGATTGGGTCACGTCTGCGACTGTTAAAGCACTTTACGATTAAAGATAATAATCTCCATTCACTGGCAATGATTCGCCGCAGTTCAACCTTTGCCAGTCTTTCTTGTCGATGTACATTTCTCCCTTATGATCAATCGTACATAGGAAGATTTGCTTGAAATCCTTAAATCCCCGTTGCCTAATTGATCTCTTAACCAAAATACTTGTCTTACCTGATTTTTTGCAAATTTTGATCCTGTACCTTCCCGTCCATGATGAACGGCAAGGGCAATCCCTCATAACGAATGTTCAGCTTCTTTGGTGTGAAGCGTTCTCTTCGCCCATCGATTACTTATCAATGACCGTTCACTTACCGTCGCTTCCAACAAAGCAAATTCGACATCGGCCGGATTGGACTCTATTTTCACGGAATTGAAAGAGCAAATCGTCGATGGAATAACGCAGCTTTTCATTTCTGTATCATTGATTGGCCATTCTCCATAATGCTGCTGGGAAGGCCGTCGAATGTTTTGCGCAATTTGTGTTTTTCAAGGTGATATACGCAATGATGATTTGAATCGCTGACTAGTGTAGCCATGGGAACGAACCCTTCCAGCATGTTTCTTTCTCGTATCCTCTACAATCAATACGGCAAGCTCAGCGATCATGATGGAATTGACCAAATCAAAGACTGACAATTTGCCAATTTCTCGTTTGCCCATCAACCGCATGGCCAGAAAGACGACAAAATAGACCAGAATGGTCCGCAAAAATATGGTCAATAATTCCATATAGCATCCCTTCGTTTTATGAGTGAAGTCTAATCATCCAACCTGTATTCTGACCTAGATGGAATCGAAACATGTACTTAGGAAGCGAATCAATTGTTGGTAAAGCAGCTGTAAGGGAAGCATTTTTTTTAGTTCTAGGAGCGATGGCTTGACCATACAATTGAATAATGAGAAAACCTCTTTGGAACTCTTCTTCGTGTGGGAACAAAATCTAATCGTGATACCGTGATGCGAGCTCTAAAGATTCACATGGGATTGAAAGAATGGGTTGTATTCTATTGCAGTGGGAGGAAGGTAACCATGAATATGATGGGGAATCCGAATACGGTGAAAGCCAAATCACCGTTGTTCAGCGGACTGGTGTATGCTTTTGTCTTTATGGGAATTTGTACGATCGTGCTCTCTCTTATGCTTTGGTTCAGCAATTTTCAAGAACAATCACTAAGTGCTGCCGCTTTTGTCATCCACGGTGTAGCGGTGTTCGCTGGTGGTTTACAGCTGGCAGAAACTCCTTAAGAAAAGGCTGGCTGAACGGCGGGATGGTCGGTCTTATGTACACATTGATTATTATCCTTGTCGGATTTCTTGGATTCGATTCAAGTCTGAATCTGCAATCTTTGCTGCTGCTCGGTATCTGCCTGGCTGCTGGCGCGATGGGAGGATGCTGGGAGTAAATGTTCGCAAGTGAAACGAAAAAGGGCCTCCTCCGTCAATCTTCACTGATTTCTGGACAGCCCCATTATTCTGCTTATGCCTTCACGTTTCCTTTTCTTCTGCCTTCTCAGCTTCATTAGCTTCAGACTTTTCCTCGGTGTTCGGACTGGATAGGACGTTGTTCACTGCTGAACGATCAAATGTAATCTTCGTGACATCATTGACTTTCAGCACGACGATATCGTCTGTAATTTGCTCAATCGTCCCGTGAACTCCGCCGATTGTGACGATTTTATCGCCTTTTTTGAATGCACTGAGCATTTGATTGCGAATTTTGTTACGCTTCTGCTGAGGACGAATAAGCAGAAAATAGAAGATGACGAACATCAAGATGAATGGCAGCAGCATCGTCCAAATACCGCCTTGTTGATCTGCTCCAGTTAGATACATCTAGTTCCCTCCTTTACTCGTAAGCGGGTTAAAACCCTCGTCTCATTGCTATGCATCCCATACTTCTCGAAAAACTCATCGCGGAAATCAAGCAGCCTGTCTTCCATAATCGCTTGTCTGACCTGACGCATGAGTTCCAATAGGAAATACAGATTATGATATGTCGTCAAACGAATGCCGAATGTCTCATCCGCCTTGATCAGATGCCGGATATAAGCGCGGGAATAGTTGCGGCATGTGTAACAGCTACATTCCGGATCAAGCGGCCCGAAATCGTCTATGTATCGGGCATTGCGCACAACAAGCCGGCCTTGGCTTGTCATCGTTGTCCCGTTTCGCGCGATGCGTGTCGGAAGCACACAGTCAAACATATCGATTCCGCGAATCGAGCCTTCTATCAAAGCGTCGGGAGAGCCGACCCCCATCAAATATCGCGGCTTATCGGCCGGCAAATAAGGCACCGTGACTCCAGCATTTCATACATGAGATGCTTCGGTTCACCGACACTTAATCCTCCAATAGCATACCCCGGGAAATCCATGGAAGTCAACTGCTTGTGCGCTCTGAATGCGCAACTTTTCGTACATGCCGCCCTGCACGATAGCAAACAGCGCTTGCTCGTCCGTTCGCGCATGCGCCTTAAGGCAACGCTCAGCCCATCGCGTCGTGCGCTCCAGCGACTGCTTGACATACGATTCATCTGCCGGATACGGCGGGCATTCATCGAATGCCATCATGATATCGGCGCCGAGGGCGTTCTGGATTTCCATCGCTTTCTCGGGGGACAGAAACAGCTTGTCTCCGTTCAGATGCGACCTGAACCTAACCCCTTCTTCGCTAATTTTGCGCAGCTCGCTGAGGCTGAATACTTGGAAGCCGCCGCTGTCTGTTAAGATCGGCGCGGCCAATTCATGAACCATGCAGTCCCCCAGCTTGTTGCACAAGTTCTGTCCCGGTCGCAGAGAACAAGTGATACGTATTGCTAAGAATGATCTGCGCATCCATCTCGATCAGTTCTTCCGGACTCATCGTCTTTACCGTTGCCTGCGTCCCGACCGGCATAAAAGCGGGAGTATCGATCGCGCCGTGCGGTGTATGCGAGCCGGCCTAAACGCGCCCCGGATTGTTTACAAGTTTTGATTGGTTCGTAGTATACAGGAAGTGACAACCCTGCCCCACCTTTCTTTATTGACTGATATAATTTTGCCATTCAAATACGATGCAAATTCAGAATCAATGGGAAATTCCTAATAAATAAACATCGAATCACCGAAGCTAAAAAAACGATATCGCTCGCTTACAGCTTGCTCATAAGCTTTCATTACTTGCTCCCTGCCTGCCAAAGCACTGATCAGCATTAATAGTGTCGACTTGGGCAGGTGAAAGTTCGTAACTAAAGCGTCCACGATCGCGAAACTGTATACCCGGGATAAATAAAGATATCCGTCCAACCGCTCGTCCCTTGCCACGCTGATCCCCGAATCATTGATGCCGCCGTCTCTAATGTGCGCGCCGAAGTCGTACCGACCGCAATAATGCGACTGCCTTCAGCTTTGGCTGTATTGATGATCGCTGGCGGTATCATCGGGAATTTCATAATATTCCTCATGCATCTTATGGTCCGCGATACGTCAACAGATACCGGGCGAAACGTGCCCAGATCCAACATGCAAAGTCAAATATGCCGTCTGTATCCCTTCCTGCGTCAGCTCCTCCAGCAGTTCGTCCGTAAAGTGTAGGCCTGCGGTAGGCGCAGCGGCAGAACCGGGATGCTTGGCATATACGGTCTGGTATCGCTCCTTATCGTCAAGTGACTCTTTAATATATGGAGGAAGAGGCATCTGGCCCAATTGATCGAGGACTTCTAAGAAGATACCCTCATAAGAAAAGCGGACCACGCGTCCGCCTTCTGCCAGCTCTTCTTCGACGATTGCCGTGAGAAGCGGCTTTCCCGTCCGAGCCTTGTTCCCCGAAATCGATGATCGCACCTTGTTTTAATCGTTTGCCGGGTCTGGCGAGCGTCTCCCATCGATCATCATCCATTTGCTTTAAGGAGCAACAATTCGACGCTCGCTCCGCCGCCTCTCTTTCGTCCGATTAACCTCGCTGGAATGACCTTCGTATTGTTCAACACTAGCGTGTCACCAGGATTGAGAAATTGCTTCAGATCCCGAAACTTATGATGGCCGATTTCGCCTGTCTCGCTTGTTCAGTGTCATGAGCCTTGAGCAGACCGGTCTTGCAACGGAGTCTGGGCGATCAGTTCCTCTGGCAAGTGGTAATCAAATTGCCTCTATATTCATGGCCTTGTCATTCATCCTTTAATAACTTCCACATCTTTATAATAGTATTGGAGAATCTCTTTGTAATCATACCCAAGTTCAGCGAGCGCCATCGCACCGTATTGCGACATGCCTAGTCCATGTCCGTAACCGCACCGATAAAACGAAACTGTGCAGACTGTGTGCCGACACGAATGTCCTGCTTGCTGTTCATCACGAACATATAGTCCGATTGCAATGGCTGCGCGTTGCGATGACGAGCGCTTAACACGTGACAGACTTGCCCCCGTTTGCTATATTGCGCGAATGCTCCTTCCAGCACCCAGGATCGTCAAATCGTTCGACTGCTCAATATCAAAGCGTGTGCTGCGAAGTCCGTTAAATACCGTGCGATACGCATCCGGATACGAGACGAGGAGCTTCTGATTGCCGTTCGCCACAACTTCCATCACTCGCCCTGACTGGCCTCTGTCCGTTACCTTGAGCGAACGAAGCTCACCAGTTAATCGGCTCTCGGACATATTGATTAATGCGCTGCTGCAACGTCTCCGCATCCCACAGCGGTGTGATCCAGCTGTAACGGATTGGACTCCGCGCACATATTCGAAGGCGATCAGTTGTCCCCTCTGCTAGCCTGTCCAACAGGAGCACCGGACGTATCCGGTCCTGGACGAATGTTCACCTGATCTTGCGAAACGATTAGCTCTTGTAAGCCTGATCTCGGTTTTGATCCCTGTCGGCTGCACAAGATCTTCGCGGATATATCCAATCAAGCCGCTTCGGCGTAATGATTCGATACCAATGATAACGACCTTTCGGCGGCGATATCGTCCGGACTTGGCACGCTGTGCAAATACGAGACAGCCGTGCCCCATACTTCATCGGTTTCACTCGTGAGACCGCCAGCATTGGAGGAATAAAATGGCGTGATCAAGCTCTTGTTGGATTTGGACACCACGACTTCCGACGCAGTGGCATCTACCGCACTTGATGACTACCTGGACTCCGTGCCATAACCGAAATACGCTTGATCGATATGTCGTATCGGAAATATGGGCAATTCCGTACTTCATCCCTTGCTGCAAGGCAAACGTACGAGCTGCCACGGCCTGCGCTTTAAGTGCTTCAGTCGGAAATCCACCGCCCATTTCGTTGCTGACTACAGCATACAAATATTGCTCAAACGGCAGTTCATTTATCAAGGCAAGCCTGCCGTTGTACTGCGTAATCTCCATGCTGCCCCGATACGTTCTGCCGAAACGTTCATATACTTTAATTCCTGGCTGTGCGGACGAATACCATACTTTCTGTCCGTTTGCGTTTATGTAGTAATGCGAGATGGGACTGCCATCTGTATAATCCTTACGTTCATATAAGTAAGGCTCATCTCGGTTTGCTTCACGCAAATGCAAAGTCCGGTACCGCTTGTTCCGCATGGCTTTGCATGCCTCCAACCGCTCTGCGGAAATTTCCGCACCGACCCATACGGCGTATGCGAGCTTCCCTTGCAATCTCCTCATGATAAACAATTGCTGCATCAATCCCTTGCTGAACGTACTGATCCCTTGACTGCTTCCGCTTCTTCCAGCCACTGCAAAACTACCCGCCGTTAGATGGTAAGGGCCTTGAATTGCGGATTGTTCAGCAGCGATCCGACATTGCGGTTACCCGCCAGCCGGTCCAAAGCAGCCTGCGCTTCGCTTAGCTCCGAATATCCGACGGCGACAACACGATAGGCGGCACTCCCCGCCACTGTTCGTCCCGATGACAAAAGCTCGTTCCCGCGCGTTCATCACACCATTCACCTGCGTAGCGATGGTTCTCGCCGTATCGCAAGTCTCCGGTTTCCGCAAGCACCACCCGATATTGATCCAAGTGTAAATCTTACGTCGGTACCGCTCGACGGTGAGCCAATGGCTTACACCTTGCGACTGGCGTACGCCGATCTTGCTTCACTGCCGATCGTCAGCGTAACGGACGGCGCCTTATCGCGAGTTTGAATGAACAAAGCGACACGAATCGTATCCAAGCTTTCGCTGCCGCATGGCGGATCATACCGGGCCCATAGGAACCATCAATGCGAATACGAGCATGACAATAGCGACCTTGGCGTAGAATTTCCTTGGCGAATTGATCGAGATCGCGTTTTCCGACATAGTAAACAATTCCGCCTCTCCTGTAAGTTTCCTAGTTTTCATGTTCAGGAATCTACTTCTATTAGACCAATAACATCAAAAAGTTGCTCGCAGTAGCGATTATAAGTTCCGACCGCTTGATCATTCAGAGTCCGAATTCGGATAAGGAACGCCTAGATGTTCATATGCTTGCCGCGTTACCATCGCGGCCGCGCGATGTACGCTGCAAAAATCCGATCTGCAGCAAATAAGGCTCATATACGTCTTCTATCGTCTGGCTTTCCTCGCCAATCGTCGCTGCGATCGTATCTAAGCCCAACGGGACCGCCGCGAAAATGATGGATGATCGATTCCAGCATCTTATGATCGATATTGTCCAAGCCAAGCGGATCGATCTGTATTATCTCAAGCGCTTCGCGCGCTATCTCCAGTGTGATCGTCCCGTCGCCGCGCACCTGCGCATAATCCCTCACCCGCTTCAGCAAACGGTTGGCGATACGCGGCGTCCCTCTTGAACGCAATCCGATCTCATGGGCGGCTTCACCGACGATTTGTACTTGCAAAATATCCGCAGCGCGGCTGACAATATATGTAAGCTCGTCTACGGTGTAATATTCAAGTCTGGTCATCACGCCAAAGCGATCTCGCAGAGGTGCTGATAACAATCCAGCTCTAGTCGTTGCTCCAATAAGCGTGAACGGAGGCAAATCAAGGCGCACCGAGCGGGCACTCGGACCCTTACCAATTATAATATCCAATGCATAGTCTTCCATAGCTGGGTACAATACTTCTTCCACCGTGCGATGCAGGCGATGAATTTCATCGATAAACAACACGTCGCCTTCCTGCAGGTTTGTTAAGATCGCTGCCAAATCACCGGGTCTCTCGATGGCAGGACCTGAAGTCGTACGTAAGTTTACACCAAGTTCGTTGGCTATGATATGGGATAATGTTGTCTTACCTAATCCGGGGGGACCGTATAACAGAACATGATCCAAAGCCTCGCGGCGGAGTTTTGCGCTTCGATGTAGATCTTTAAATTTTCTTTCGCTTGGTTTTGGCCATATTTCCGCCAGATAGCGAGGTCTTAAACTCAATTCGATCGCCTGATCATCCATCATCAGATTGGCGGAGATAATCCGCTCCTCCATATCGGCCATCCTCCTCATCACCATGCTTCAACTTCCCATTCGCTAGAACGACTAGGCGTTCAACAGAACATCTCTGCACCTAGGATGAGAACAATGCCTGTAACGCTTTCTTCATCAGTGATTCGACCGACTCGTTGTCTTTCACACTTTCGCGAACGAGACCACGCGCGATCTACTTCAATCTCCGTGTAACCGAGCGCAAGCAATGCCCTGTTTGCGCTTCCTCCCAAGGTGTAGTCGGGAGTCGTTCTGACGAAGCCGCCACGGTGGTTCAACGCTTCAAACACTTCATTGAACCCTTCAGCTTATCCTTCAAATCAAGCACGATGCGTTGCGCTGTTTTCTTCCTACGCCAGGCAGCTTCGCTAGGTAAGCTAGATCCTCGCGCTGAATTGCTGGACACAACTTGCTCTGGCCGCCTCCGGACAAGATGCCAAGCGCAACCTTCGGGCCAATTCCGCTATACGTCCAGCAGTTTACGAAACAAGCTTCGTTCTTCACGAGTCAAAAATCCATACAGCAAAATGGCATCCTCCCGCACATGTTGATGTGTATATAGCGTGACAGCTTCCAGATTCCTCAGCAGCGTAAGGATTGCTAACATATACCCTATAGCCGATCTGGCCAACATCGACGACAGCGTAATCGGCTTCTATGTATGTGATCGTGCCGCGAACAAAATCGATCAATGGCCTCTTTCCCTCACTTAATTTGGAATAAAATACCGCCTGCTTGCGAATGACAAATCGCCATGGCCAGCGCATCTGCTACATCGTCCGGCTTCGGAACGGCTTGGCAGGTTGAGCAAAATTCTTACCATTTCTTGCACTTGTTTCTTCTCCGCCTTCCCGTAGCCGACAACGGCCTGCTTCACTTGCAGAGGCGTATATTCCGCTATCGCAAGCTGGTTTTCTCCGCAGCCAACATGATCACGCCTCTCGCTTGCCCGACCTGAAACGCCGTTGTCACGTTGCGGTTGAAATACAGCTTCTCCACGGCCATAGCATCCGGCTTATAACGCTCAATTAACTGCAGCAAAGAATCGTAAATGATCTTGAGCCGCACGGATGGTTCCTGATGCGCTTCGGTTGTGATGCTTCCGTACTGCACAGGCATAAGTTTACTCCCCGACTTGTCCAAAAAACCAAAACCGACGATGGCGATGCCCGGGTCTATGCCTAATATTCTCAATCGACAAAACACCTGCGCTTTACATGGATGGATAAAATAAAAAAAGAAAAGCGAACATACATTCACTTTTCCCATTATAGCACAGGGTTTACCCGAACGTCATGTTTAATTGTCGAATTTATTCCTGAATCACGTCCCCAGCCGCCTGTTCCCGCATCATCTACAGCAAATTCGCTAAAGGTAGAGACACACTGCGGTACTGATCCAAGTCGCGAATCCGGATGCCGCTATACAAGCTTTCCACCGCATCTGGCGGCAAACTCGTCTTTAAATACTCTACGTCGATTTGAAAAAACGTACGAATGACTTGATCATGATTAGGCAGCCCTTCAAACAAAGTAAGCTGATCCATTTCATCAATTCCGATATAGGCCGATTCCTTGCAATGATCAGATAAGTCTTCAACATATTGAGAAAATACGACTTGCTCGCTGTCAAACTCTTCTACTTGCCACGCAGGATGTTGATTCATCAATGCCAAGATTTGTTCTGAACTCAGCTGACCACGATTCTGCTTCTCTTCCCCGCAAATATATATGGTATAGACTTCCACTTGCCTTGTTCCCTCATGAGTTTGCAAAAAAACTGCCAATTGTTCACGCTGATCCTCTTCCATGTAGGTATGGTGGAAACCGGCACCGCTTTGTGATCTGCCCCAAGCAGTAAAGATAAATCATTCGGATCACGTTGCTCCTGCGATGCGACTACGAGCAAGGTGAAGACGATTACCCCGAGCAAGACGAAGCGAGTCTCGTAGCT
>CAVWLN010000046.1:0-31002 GCA_963755735.1 uncultured Paenibacillaceae bacterium | reverse complement strand
GGCGACGAGCCAGCACTCGTCACGTGTATCGTCGCCCCGGGATTTCACTTCGATGATTTTCAACTGTTGGATTAATTCGCTCCTGAGCGAAAAAGAGAAGCTCCAAACCGCTAACGGTTCAGAGCTTCTTTCGCCTTTATCTGAATTTATGATTTACACATACCATGAGCGATCATCGCATCTGCTACCTTTAAGGAAACCGGCAATATTAGCCCCCTTACCAGGTTTCCTGGGTGTCCGTATTCTTCTGCAGCTGCCATGCTGCTTTTGTAAATGTTCGTCATAATATGCTTCAGTTTCGCATCGACTTCTTCGAATGTCCAGGAATAACGCATGCTGTTTTGCGACATTTCCAGCGCAGATACGGAGACCCCGCAGGCATTCGCTGCTTTTGCCGGAGCAAACAGTACGCCGCTTTCTAGGAACACTTCGACCGCTTCCAGCGTTGACGGCATGTTCGCGCCTTCGCCGATTGCTTTCACCCCGTTTTGTACGAGCTGCTTCGCGGATTGCTCGGAGATTTCGTTCTGCGTCGCGCAAGGCAGCGCGATATCACACGGAATGGACCATATTCCTTCACAGTCTTCCCCATATTCGTGCATGCGGATGCTCTAGACTATTCCTTTATCCGTCTGCGCTCGACTTCCTTCAACCGCTTCACCGTATCCAAGTTGATGCCTTGCGGATCATATATCATAGCCGTTGGAATCGCTGCATGCGACGACTTTTGCGCCGAGCTGCTGCGCTTTCTCAATCGCATAGATCGAACGTTCCTGAGCCGGATACGATCACCGTGCTGTCCTTCGAAACTCATGCCTTGGTCTTTCAGCATCTCTTCCACGAAATATACACAGCCGTATCCTGTCGCTTCTTTTCGTCACCAAGCTGCCGCCGTAATTTAGCCCTTTGCCCGTTAATACTCCAGCTTGATGCCCGCCGCGAATACGCTTGTATTGCCCGAACAAATAGCCGATCTCGCGAGCACCGACGCCGATGTCGCCCGCCGGCACATCCTCATCCGGTCCGATATATTTGTACAGCTCCGTCATGAAGCTTTGCGCAAAGCGCATGCATTTCGCCGTCAGATCTTGCCTTTCGGATCGAAGTCGCTGCCGCCTTTGCCGCCGCCGATCGGCATGCCGGTCAGCGAGTTTTTGAACATTTGTTCGAAATCCGAGAAACTTAATGATTCCGGCGTTTACCGATGGATGGAATCTCAACCCGCCCTTGTACGGACCAATCGCGCTGTTGAATTGCACGCGATAACCGCGATTTACTTGAATTTTGCCAGCATCGTCCACCCATGGCACGCGAAACGTAATCATTCGCTCCGGCTCCACAATTCGCTCTAGGATGTTATGCTCCATATATTTTGGCTCCCGTTCCAGCACAGGAATCATGGAAACCATAAATTCTTTTACCGCTTGGTGAAACTCGTTCTCACCAGGGTTCCGTTGAATCACTTTTGAATGACGCTTTGAATATGTTCATTGACCGCAGGGTTAGTGAATGTTAGGTTATTAATGCCATTATTGTTCACTCCAATATTTTTCGCAGATTCGCACAGATTCAATGTTCATCAACCGTCTTAAGGCTTAGCGACAATCACTGCATGATAGTTCACACTAATACATGAGAGACTGTTTTGTAAAGGTAATTAACCCAATATTCACGATTGAAAATTTTTATCTGCTCTATATGAAACGTTTATTCTTCGACTTATAATGCGAATAATTAACACCATTAACTCGGATAAATGTTCGGATTTACGCATTTTCACGGCATTCATCTTGACCAGCATTGCAACACATACTAGGATAATAAAGTGCTCATATAATAAGATTATGTTAAATTTTTTGTAACATTTTCATCGCTACGCACGTCTGTAACTAATGAACTCTTCGGGTGTCCTGAGCATGAATAAATTTGGGAAGGTGAAGGATGTACCATGTACAAACACAAACCGTTTTAACGATTTATTGTCCACCCGATGATTTTCTGTTCTCTTCCATACTGTTAATCAAAGCAGTCATCACTTGGTTTGCTGTATTTGAGAATGGTCCATCATGGACAATCGTGTTGAAGGAAATGTCCGTTGTCCTCATGACGTTCATATTGATCGAATGGCTTGCAAGCAAACGTAAGCTGATGTGTTACTGGCTTGCGAATTTGATCATTTACGTGTATTTTTTTTGCAGTGATCATGTATTACAAATATTACGGGGTCATCGTACCTACCATGCTTTGGCGCAAGTCAATCAAGTCGGCACCGTTAAGACAAGCGTATTTTCTTTGCTTGATCCTTACTATATGTTCATCTTTACCGATATTATCGTTTGCTCTTGTTTTTCCTTGATACGCAAGCATTCGTACAGAGGTGGTGCGGCCTTCACGACAGTGAAGCTGAATCGAAAGTCGCTTGCTATCTCATTACCGTTTGTCTCCTTATCAGCGTTTCGCTTATTATGCCGAATCGCTCCAGTTTGAATGAGATCGTTAAGGCAGAGCAGATGGGCATCCTGAATTACGAGCTGTATACGGTGTTTGCGGAAGCGGAGCCGAAGCTCGTCAAGGCGGACAGATTACGCGAGTCGATCCATATTCAACTGAAAGGCATTCGACCCATGAGAATCCAATGTATTGGCAAGCAGCAAAAGATAAGCATCTCATTCTCATTCAAATGGAGTCGTTGCAAAATTTCGTCATCAATCTTGCGCGTCGGCGGCAAAGAAATTACTCCGGTGCTCAACGATCTTGCCAAGCGCATGGTATTTTTCGCATTTCTACCAACAAGTTGGACAAGGAAATACGTCAGATGCAGAGTATGTGGTCAACACGTCCAGCTTTATTCCATCGCGCGGTGCGGCAACGCAAGTTTATGCTCATAAGGAATTTCCAGGACTACCTAAATTACTCGAGGCAGCAGGCTATCAGACGGCTACCTTCCATACGAATGACGTGGAGTTCTGGAACCGCGATGAATTATACAGCGCACTAGGCTTTCATCATATTTATGACAAGGACTATTTTGGCGATGAAGATGTTATGTTTTCTTTGGGGCCTCTGATGAAGTGTTGTATCGGGAAACCGCTGCGGCTTTACAAGCTGGCAGATGACAGGGTCCATTTATGCGCATGTTATTGCGATGTCTTCCCATCACCCGTACACGTTGCCGGAGGATAAACGTCTCATTGACCTTCCGACGCGATACGACGACACGCTGGTCGGCGATTATTTAGTGGCACAGCATTATGCCGATTATGCACTCGGGTTGTTCATCGAAGATCTTAAGGAGCGTGGTCTATGGAAGGACAGCTAGTGATTATTTATGGAGATCACTTAGGCCTGCCGATCAACTCGCTTAATCAAGATGACCACCAATTGTTAGAGGAAATATTCGGCCGTGAATATACCCATAAAGATATGATTAACATTCCGCTGATCATGATATCAAGACGGGATTCCAAGCGGTGTGCATCAACAGCTCGGCGGGCAAGTCGATATATTGCCGACTGCTGCTAATCTCTTAGGCATTCTCGCTTGACGATCAGATCTACTTTGGACAAGATTTGTTGAATCATACGACGTATAATTTGTTGCCCAGCGTACTACTTGCCATCCGGCTCATTCTTAAACAGCGAGGAGTTGTTCATGTCCGGAGCCGGCTTCGAGGACGGCGAGCACTATCCGCTATCTGGAGACGGTGATGGTTCATCGGAAACGACGGAGGAAGAGTTTGAACGGGCGCTGACCCTGCTCCATCTCTCCGACAGTTATATCCAGCAGCTGCCGGATAAAGCTTAAGTAAGATACGCTCATTCATTTATTGAATCTCTGCTTACTACCGAGAGAATACGACAACAATTGACAATTTAACTGCTTATTGTACACATACCCCCGGGCGAGCGCATGTCTAAAACGATCTGAATTCGTCGAGCGGTGCGCTCGCCCGGGAAATATTCGTATTTGCCGATCATTATTTCCCGACCATTATTTCCCCCATTCCCCGTGTATCCCGTCTTCGTTAATGATGCTGCAGCCTGAGCATATCCCGCAGTTCATCCGTCGTCAATTCACTAATCCATTGCTCACCGGTGCCGACGATTTTGCGGCTAAGACCAAGCTCTGTGCTCGAGCATCTCGTCTATTCTTTCCTCCAATGTACCGAGCGAAATAAACTTGTGCACGAATACGTTCTTTTTCTGTCCAATGCGATATACGCGATCTGATGCTTGATTTTCAACCGCCGGGTTCCACCATCTGTCGTAGTGAAACACGTGGTTTGCTGCCGTCAAGTTTAGACCGGTGCCCCCTGTCTTCAAGGATAAAATAAACACGCCGCAGGGCGATGGATCCCCTTGCTGTTGAAAATCGGCGATCATCTCATCTCTACTCTTCTTGGCGATTCCGCCGTCGCATGAACAGCACACGCTCCTGCAGCCTTCTCTGCAACACTGACTGCAACAGCCTGCCCATATCTACGAACTGCGTAAATATCAAGCACCGTTCCCCCGCTTCACGCACCTCCTCCACCATTTCTACCAAACGCAGCAGCTTGTTGGAGCGTGCGATCATCGCATCTGCTGAACCGCTGAAATCTCGCTCTAGCATCGCTGGATGGTTGCACAGTTGTTTTAGTTTCATAATTGTAGACAGTACGCTTCCTCTTCTTTCCATCGACGACAGCCGCTCGATGCGTCCGAACAGGATGTCTAATTGCTGCTCATACAGCAAGCTTTGTTCTGGCGTCAACGAGACATAGCATTTGATCTCCTTCTTGTCCGGCAAATCCATGGCAATCGCTTGGTCGTCCTTCACTCTGCGTAGCAAGAAAGGCTTGACAAGCAGCTGCAATCGTTTAATCGCCTGCTCATCCTGCTGTTTTTCAATCGCTTGTGCCGTGCGATTGAAAGAGCGGAAAGAGCCTAAGTAGCCCGGAACGATAAAATTCATAATTGACCATAGCTCAGACAGGCGGTTTTCCAGCGGTGTTCCGGTCAAGGCCGCACGATGCTCGCCTTGTAAATTGCGAATGGCCTGCGATTGTTTGGTCATCGCATTTTTAATGTTCTGCGCTTCATCAAGACAGATCGATTTCCAATGGAAGCACGTGAGCTCTTGCTTGTCCAGGTGTGCCAGCGGATATGAAGTCAAGACGACATCTGACTCCGCAGCTGCTTGGACGAATGCTTGCCCTTTCAGCCGTTGCGGCCCGTGATGAAGATAAACTCGTAAGCTTGGGGCGAATCGTTCCAGTTCTTTCTGCCAATTGCCTAACACGGAGGTCGGGCAAATAAGCAGCGAAGGACTTCCTCCAGGCTCTGTTTCCTGCAGATGAAGCAAGTATGCGATCCATTGCAAAGTTTTGCCCAATCCCATATCGTCGGCGAGACAGGCTCCGAAGCCGAGAGTTCGCATTCGCACAAGCCAGGAATACCCTTCCACTTGGTACTTACGTAGCGTCCCGCGCAGCTTTCGCGGAACACGGACGAGCGGCGGTTTAGCGAAGCGAAGCAGAGGTCTTAGCATTTGTTCGGCGCCTTCGTCCAGCTCCAATTCAAACGCAAACGTTTCGTCCCCGTACCACGCTCCATTGTCTTCGGTGACCTGAGCTGCTTGGTCTGAAAGCAGTTCATGTCGTAAAATTTCCTGCAAAGAAACACCGCCTGCTTGCTTGAGCTGCTGTAGCTTGCGCCTAATACTTAGCAGCATTGAACGATCTACCACGATCCATTGTCCGCGAATGTTCGCCAGGTGTGTGCGCTGCTTCAGCAAAGCTTCGTATTCCGCTTCCGTCAATTCCAATTCGCCGATCGACACCCGCCAATCAAAATCCATTAATTGCTGCAAACCGAGATTGATTGTCCCAGACGAAGCAGTGAACGGGCGAATGCGCGCTTTGAGTACAGGTTGCGGTCGCCGTGCGCGATGCCACCAGGAAGGCAGCAGCACCGTGACCCCTGCTTGCAATAAGCTATCACTCCATGTCATAAGAAACTGCCATGCCTGTTCATCATGTAAGTGTTCGAGCATTTGCCCCGGTGCACCCTCCTGCTGCAATCCCGGCGCGATGCGCAGCCATTTGCGCACTTCCTTCGCCAATCGCGATGCGAACTGTTCTTCCCACGATGGCGGACATTCTCCGCTTAAGATGTGCCCAGATGGCGTACAGACGAATGTGTGTTCATCAGTCGTCTTGTTCCGTACGAGCACATTCAACCTCCATAGATCGGAATCCGTCGGTTCCACTAATTGAAGAGCCAAACGGAACGGCGCCGGATCGGCCCATATCCGAGCGCCAGCAGCGAGTCATCCTCATCAAGCCAATCATTCGGATGCCATGCCCTCAGCATGGTGATTGCTGATTTACAGCGTTCCAGCGTGAAGCGCGCTTTGCGCAAGCCTCCGAGCTCTAAGTCTGTCATTTCCTCACTTACGTACTGCTCGATGATGCTGGTTAACCACTGTTCGGCGATGATCCATCGCTCCTCATGCAAGTGCGGCAAGACATGCTCCTGTTGTTCGGGCCATGTGATGAGCCAAGCGATCTTCCCGTTCCGCCAAGCTTCGTAATCCGGTCGGATGTGGCCTTGCATCAAGGCTTGCTCAATCAACTCTGCGAGCTCGGCATAAATCGCGATATCGTTCTCCCACTGAATGGAGGCATACGGATTGATCGCCGGATGGCGCCGATAATCCATTGCCCAAATTGCCGGCAATACAATGGCCGGTCCGACCGCAACAGTTTCTGTGCGTATGAACGTACCGTAAACCGAAGGCTCGTGCTCCGCAAACAACAAACGAACGCATTCCTGCGTACGCTTTACGGGATTTGGCCACAGCATGAAGGCACCGTGTGTGGAAGACCATCTGACATGGATATGAATCGGATGAAAAGCCGTCATATGCGCAAGTTGCTCCTTCCCAGTTCTTCTCGAAAGGCGCGCAGCACATGATATTTCGCTACGAGCTTGTTCACGTATTGAACGAACCGCTCCGCTTCCCCTTGCCGTTCATAGTACAAGCGCAACTGATCGATTAGCAGCACCGCTTGCCGATAACTTTCCCGTTTCTTCTCTTGGATATATCGGTCAATGCTTTGATGATAGAACGGCACCAGCAAATCACTCCGCTTGGCTTCGATTTCTTTCAGCAAGCTGCGATTCACCGTAAGCGGCGAGCTTTCTGCAGCCATCTGCAGCTTGACCCATTCCTCGTATTGTTTGCGCTTCAATAGCTCAGCTGCGAGCTCTTCGTAGCTGTAAGGAAGTGATGTCGCATCGCCTCCAGCCGGTCCGTACGGACATCTACATGTGCGTTTAGTTCGTTCCAATATTGCAAATACAGTTTGGAGAACCGCTTGTTTTGGCGTGCTCGGACAGCCTCCAGCATGTTGTTCAGCCACAGCTTGAGCGTTCCCCATTGTCTCGTTTCTGCGAAATGCTGTAAATACGTAAACGCTTGCGGTAATTCTCCTTGCCGGAGTAGCAGCTTCAACATAGCCGAATGCGTCGTATCGCGCGTAGCATCGCTTCCTTCTTCCCGAACCATTCGCACATGATGCCAACCTAGCTCGACTCTTGTACGCCGCTCTTCATTCCCTGAATTGTCTTGTAGCCACTTTTCCAAAACTTGCTGTTCACGAATGAGCTGGGAAGGGGCACTCGCCGCAAGCTTCCATATGAAATGCCGATAAGCATCCAACCATATGGGCGAGGCAGCGGCGCGTCCGAACGTCAATTGGTGAATATAATCGGTTGCTTCTGTAAGCAGATGAGGATGATCGGCAAGCAGGCGATCGAACGAGACAGAGTGAATGTGGTGCCCAAAGCGTTCCACGCAATCCTGGAACAATTGCATGAAGCTCCCCTTTATCCCTGCTGGCTCATAGTTTGCCGATTGTGCTAGGTAACGACCTTCTGCAAGCGCGAGCATAAACAGCTGAGCAAACGCTTGATACATCTCGCGCATTGGAGAGCGCCAATGCTGCGACGTGCGTTGAACATATTTGTCCGCCTCTTCATGAAATGGAGTGACATGCTGCATAGTCGCGTTGAAATAGCCTGCGAATTTCTTCTCAAAATCGAGCTGCCAATCTCTAAACGATGAACGATCACTAATGTCCGCTAGCGGTTGCGTCCATACGGACGTCTGCTGTTTCTTGTCAGAAGCTTGCTTCTTTTTCCTTCGCTCTTGCTGCATCTGAAGCCGCATCTGCTGGTGCTGCATTAAGAACAGCTCCGTGCGCTTCTCAAATTTGGCATACAGTTGAAAAAAAACCGCAGCCATATGTAAGCAGTATCCTTTGCGTGAGCACGTGCAGCTACTCTTGACGAAATCGTCAAGTTTCAGTTGCACATAATACGTCTCTTTGCCGTATATTTCCCCTTGCACAACGTCAGAGTTGCTAGTCGTCACATGGACTTGGCCGGATTGCTGCAACGTCCAGCCACGGCGCATTGCAACCGGTGATACCCGCTTGATCATTTCCATTTGCAATTCGATGATCACATTTTTCTCGATAGCCAATAGAACCAGAAACCTCCGATTGTGTTGCATAGTCACATTCATGATTGTTTGATACGATAATTAGCTACTAGACAGGCAACGAACAAGCCGATACAAAATCCGGATATGGAGGAGACGACTACCATCCCTACAACGTTGTCTCCGCTTGAGAATATTAATTTCAAGGCGACAGTGATCACCATGCAGTCAAATGTAGTCAACCAAAAATAAAGCTTTTGTCTGCTCGTTCTTCGACCTGTTGAAGGTGCACTCGGTGCTTGCCGTATGAAATAGAAAATAAGAGCGAACTCCAGCAGCAAACCGAAGATCGAAAAGCTGTATTGCAGCCATTTATATATAGCCATTCCCATTACGGCTTCTTGCAAAACAGGCCAGGCTAAGACAAAATAGCCGCTTTGATGGGTGAATTCGTCAATCACAATATGCGTATAAAAGCCTATGGTCACGGAACTAAGAAAGACGAGCCAGGCGCGCAGACGATTCAAGCGCCACGGTTTTACAAGCGAGGCAGCCTTCAGATCCAAATCTAACCAAGACGGCAGATGGACGGCCAGAGGATATTTCATCACTGTATGGAAGAGCAGGGCAAACAAGAGGCTGAGTGGAATGGCATGCAAAAAAAGACCGGCCGTCGTATGACCGATGCTTCTGTACGGTTCCAAATGGATGAAATATTCGAAGTCCGGCGCCATACTTCCGAGCACTAATCCGGTAAGGCTGAAGGATGATCGCCGGGCTTGCTTAAGCGGTGCAGCAAAGATCGGATGTGAAAACGTAAACGGCATAATGGGCACCTACCCTGTGAGCGTTTTTCCTTTTTCTCGTACCTTTCATCATATCACATATTGCTCGCCCAGGGTTACTAATTTTTGTCACATTTCATCGCTTAAAGATAGCAAACATACAGGACAGCACATGCTCGGCCGCTTCAAGGCTGTGCTCTCCCCCGACCTGCGCCATGCTTAGCGCCATGCACTACTTGCATATCGCTCGTGATGCCGCCTTGCTATTGGCGCTTCCTGCGATCCTGAAATTTTAATACGTTGTCGAAGCCTCGTCCGTCACTGTTCACACGCTCATTGCGCAGCATCTGACTTAGATCGGCAATCGTCTGATCCATTAGTTTCCCCTTATATTTGGAGAAGAGACGGCGCTGTTCTTTCTGCAGCACTGCAAGGATCAATTGCTTCTGTTTCGTGCTTAGCATATCTTTTCTCCTCCTCCATTCGTCGGTGATCCGCAAGACCCGGTTAACGGGTTCATGTATTCAAATTGTGACACAGTCCACTGTTTCGTTCAATATGCGGCGAACGTTACGTACACATTTCAATATATGCTAAGATCCCACGCATGAGACAAATGCTGTAGCAAATGAAAGCCTGCAATGCTGTTGCCCTTCTCACTGAGCGCCGGACCGAACACGCCGATGCCCATTCTTCCTGGTACGACGGCCATAATGCCGCCTGCAACGCCGCTTTTGGCTGGAATGCCAACCTTGATGGCGAACTCTCCAGACGCATTATACATGCCGCATGTGACCATGAATACTTTCGCAATTTGCACATATCTGCGCGGGATCAATGGCGCGCCGCTCTCCGGGTCAACCCCGTGATTCGCTAGGACAGCGGCCATTCTCGCAATGTGCTGACAGGTAACTTTGATGGAGCATTGCTGAAAATATACTTGCAAATGCTGCTCCACATCGCCGCTAATCACCTCGTTATGCTTAAGAAAGTATGCAAGCGAGCGATTGCGGTCAGCGGTTCTCGCTTCTGACTCATACACGCTCTGGTCGATCGCTAGCGTATCATCTCCGGCGATCATACGCACGAACGATAGCAGACGTTCTACCTTCTCTTGTGGAGAGCTTCCCGCAATTAACGATGTTACGGCAATCGCACCGGCATTGATCATCGGATTAAACGGCTTGCCCGGTGAAGTCAGCTCCAGCTTCACCATCGAAGCAAAATTATCCCCCGTCGGTTCCATGCCTACATGCTCGAACAGCTTGTCTTCCCCATTATCCATTAAGGCAAGGACAAGCGAAAATACCTTGGAGATGCTTTGCATCGTAAACGTTGCCTCGCAATCTCCCACACTGACTGGCGTATCACCAAGCGGATATACAGTCGCTCCGAGCAAATGCGGAGGCGCTTTGCGAAGCTCTGGTATGTAATCCGCTGTTTTCCCTTGATGACAATACTCCTTCGCTTGTGCGAGAGCGGTTTCCAACGCTTCCTTCCAATTGGGCACTTTTCCTTTGGACATAACGCATGACTCCTTTAATCGTACGCGGATGCATACTATCAGGATACTCATCAGGAAGCCAAATCATCCGTGATTCGTGTAACGGTTGCGCACGCATCTCTTCACAATGTGGTCCTTTAATCGCGCTCATAGATCGAGCCAGGGCGGCTTGCATACAGCTCGATATACACCTTCTCTGCATAGGAATCGGTCATGCCGGCTATATAATCTGCCGCTAGTCGATGCCAAGGCCAAATGTCGCGGTGTCGTCTATAGCTCTCAATCCAGTCCGGAGGCAAAATAAGACTGCCTGTATCGTAATCCTTGAAGCTGTCCCATAGCTTTTCGATGATGATCTCGCTTCGCTTTTGCAGACGTTGAACGCGAAAATCTCTCACCATCGTCACCCAGGCTAGCTTCTTCAATATTTCCATCGTTCTAAGCAAATCCAAATCTTCCGCGCCATCGCGCACGAACGTGACCCGTTTCCAGCCGCTTCGCTTGTCATCGATAATTCCGACCTGCCCGGCAAACCTAGATACCCAGCGGGCTTTCATTTCTCTGCGCGTGCGCGACGATTCTTTGCCATATTGTGCATGAATCGTCTCCCACTGCGTTAAATATTCGTCTAGCACCCGGCAAACCATCGATTTCATATCGTCCACATGCCACTTTTCCCAAACGGTTTCCATTGTGGAGCTTTCGTTTTGAATTTCGTGAATAATATTGCGGATTAATCGTTCATCCTCAAAGAACATTCGATTCATCTGTATTTTTCCGGCACGAATTCCGTCCTCAATATCATGCGTGGAATAGGCAATATCATCGCATAAATCCATCAGCTGTGCTTCCAAGGTAGCAACGCCTTCCGGCATCCCCCACAGCTGTCGAAGCTCGTGCAATACTTGCCATTCGGACGCATATACCCCTTTCTCATGCTTGCCTGTGCCGTCGATGCAATACGGATATTTGTTAATGGCGAGCAGCACGGCTGCTGTCAAATCCAAGCCTCGCTCACTGCCGGCGCGCTTCTCGAGAAACATGAGGATGCGATAATTTTGCGCATTTCCTTCATACGGAACTTGATATTCCCGCATTAACAAGCGATTTAACACTTCTTCCCCTTTGTGTCCGAAGGGTGGATGCCCGAGATCGTGAGCAAGCGCCGCGCACTCGACGACTTCCGGTTCGAGCATAAGGCCTGGATGCTCATTGTTTTTCAGGAATGCATACGCCTTGCCCAGACGGCGAGCCACTTCTCTGGCGATTTGCGAAACTTCCAAGGAATGCGTCAGACGCGTCCGATAGTAATCCCCGGAGCCTGCGCCGAACACTTGCGCTTTGCCCTGCAATCTGCGAAATGCTGGCGATTGAATCAATCGTGCGTAATCTTTTTCGAACTCTTCTCGATCCTCACTCGCCTGCGAGCTTTGGTCGTCCACTAACCGCATTTTTCTAATCTTTTTCGTGTTCGTTCCCTCCTTCTCGGCATCTTATACTTACTCCCTTCCCTTACATATATGCAAACAATCCGTTCATCGCATGTACGCTTGAACGGATTGCCAAGTGACAGACCGGTTTTGAGGCTTCCGGTCATGTTTCGCCTCTTCTAAAATGTTTGCCAACTGCCAGCGGACCGCGTGCCCGCTTGCGAAAAAGAATAAGCACGACGATCGTCACGACATACGGCAGCATCTCCACGAATTGCACCGGCACCTGAATGCCTTGCAGTCGAATTTGCAGCGCCTGAGCAAAGCCGAAGAGCAAGCTTGCCCCGTAAACGCCAAACGGGTTCCAGCCGCCGAATATGAGAGCCGCCAGCGCGATATAGCCGCGTCCTGCCACCATGTCGCGCGAGAACATGTTAATGTCGCCGATCGACAAATAGGCTCCGCCGATTCCGGCCAAAATCCCGCACGTGATCACGCCGATATATTGCATCTTATACACATTGACGCCGAGCGAGTCCGCCACTTGCGGATTATCTCCAATGACCCGTACTCTAAGGCCGAACACCGTCTTGTATAAGATGATCCATGAAGCGATCATACAGACGATGAGCAAGTAAAACAAAATCGACGTATTCCCGAAGATCGGGCCGATAACCGGAATATCCTTCAGACCCGGGATCGTAATATTCCCCAAACCTTCCACTTGTCCTGAACGGCCGCGGTTACCCCAAACGAGCTCCAGCAGCACCGTTGTAAGTCCTAACGCGAGTAGGTTAATGCCCAAACCGCTTATAATGTGATCGGTCTTTAAATGGATGGTGAGCACGGCATGGATGAGACCAAACAATCCGCCTGCAAGCATGGCACATAGCAGACCGAAATAAGCGTTACCCGCTATGCTCGATCCCCATACGCCAGCGAAAGCACCGACGAGCATCATCCCTTCCAAGCCAATGTTGACAATGCCGACTCGTTCGCAGAATATCGCGCCGAGTGCTGCGAAAGCAATCGGAATCGCGATGCGAAGGGAACTGCTAAGCAAGGAAATGATCAAATCAAGACTGAGATCCAATGTTCTCCCTCCGCTTCCTGCTAAATTTTATTTTCTTGATGACCCAAGGAATAGCGACAAAAATAATTACAAGCGCTTGAATCATAATGACAAAATCTGTCGGCACGTCGGTCACACGGTCAAGATTCATCGAACCGCCCCGCAATGCGCCAAACAATAAGGCGGACGCCAGCACACCGAGCGGATGGTTTCTTGCTAGCACCGCTACTGCGATGCCGTCATAACCGTATCCAGGCGACATGCCACCGACGAAGTAGCGATGAACGCCCATCACTTCAACCGCGCCGGCCAGCGCTGCAATAAAGCCGCTGAGGAGCATCGTTAAGATCATCCGTCTGCCAATCGATACGCCGCCGGTACGAGCGGCATCTGGATTGAGGCCGACGGAACGAATTTCATATCCGTATACCGTCCGTTTAAATAGCCAATACATGATGAGACAAACGGCGATCGCAATGAAAATTCCTGTCGTCAATTGGTTCGGCGGCAGCAAGCGGATGAGCTGCATGGACTCTGATATCGTCTCGGTTCTTGGCACCATGCCCTCGGCTTTAAACGGATAGTTGACGAGGTAGTTCGTCAGCGAGATGGCAATATAGTTCAGCATGATCGTCACGATAACTTCGTGCGCGCGAAATTTCACTTTCAGATAGCCTGCAATCCCCGCCCACAGAGCGCCGGTCAATCCTGCCGCGAGCAAAGCAAGCGCCGCATGGATGAGACCCGGCAAACCGCTGACGTAAACGCCGATAAGCGCAGCGGTAATCGCGCCGATGTATAGCTGACCCTCTGCACCGATATTAAACAAACCGCCACGAAAGGCGACCGCTACTGCCAGTCCCGTAAAAATAAGCGGCGTAGCCTTCGACAAGGTGTTGGCGATCGCGTTCATATCCCCGAATGCGCCGATCATTAGCGCCTGATATGCGGCAATCGCATCATAGCCTGCCACGGTGAGAATCAAACCGCCGACGACGAAGGCGGCCACTAGCGATAGGAACAACGTAAGCAATTTATTCATCTAGGGCCGACTCCTTTCCTTCTTGCCGCTTTGTTTTGACATTCGCTTTGCCGCTCGTCATATATGAGCCGATCTCGTATTCATCCATCGCGTCGGCATCACCGTATGCAACGATCTTCCCTTCGTAGATCACGGCAATTTTGTCGCTTAATTTGCGTATTTCGTCTAATTCTGCCGAGATAAGCAATACCGCCTTGCCCGCATCGCGCATCTTCACTAGCTGCTCGTGTATGTATTCGATCGCTCCGATATCTACACCGCGAGTCGGCTGAGCAGCAATGATCACTTGCGGGTCTTGTGACAGCACGCGTCCGATGACGACCTTCTGCTGGTTGCCTCCCGAGAGGGAACCGACGGTCGTATCGATGTGCTCGGATTTAATGCGGAACGCTTCGCGAATCCTGCTTGCATGCTCGCGAATGCTCTTGATCTTCAACACTTTACCTCGCTGAAAGTTCGGTCGGTTCTGATATCCGAGAATTAGATTGTCCGCAATCGAAAATTCTCCGATTAAACCTAATTTGTTACGATCTTCCGGAATGTGACCGAGTCCGGCATCGATAATTTTATGCGGTGCCTCTCTCGTAATGTCTTTGCCATTCAGCAAGATCGTACCGCTGTCAAGCGGGTGAAGCCCGGTGAGCGCCTCGATCAGTTCCGTCTGACCGTTGCCCTCGACACCGGCAAGCCCCAATATTTCTCCGCTGTACAGCTCTAAGTTAATTCCGTTCAGGACGTTCACGCGGCGCTTGCTCAGCCGTCCGTCCTTGACTTCCAATAGCTTCACTCGTTCTTTATATGTAGAAGGCGGTGCCGGTTCGAACGAAACTTTGCGTCCGACCATCATTTCCGCCAATTCATTCGCATTCGTTTCGGTCACGTTCACCGTTCCGATATATTGACCGCTACGCAGGACGCTTGCCCGATCGGCGAGCTCCATCGTTTCATTTAACTTATGCGTAATGATAATGATCGTTTTGCCGTTTTGTTTCAGCTCTCGCAACACACCAAACAAGTCTACGACCTCAAGCGGTGTCAGCACAGCAGTCGGTTCATCGAGAATCAATATTTCTGCTTGTCGATACAGCGCCTTTAATATTTCGACCCTCTGCTTCGTTCCGACGGGCAAATCGCCGACTTTCTGCTCAGGATCTACCTTCAATCCGTACTTGCGGGACAGCTCTGCCACTTGCTCCTTCGCACGAGCCATGTCAAAAAACGGCCCCTTGCGCGTTTCGTAACCTAATACAACATTTTCGGTTACGGTCAGGGAATCAACCAGCATAAAATGTTGATGAACCATTGCGATACCAAGCCTGATCGCTGTAGACGGATTGGCGATCACTTGCTTCTTGCCGGCGATAACAATTTCCCCTTCATCAGGCTGCTGCATTCCGTATAAAATTTTCATTAACGTCGTCTTGCCGGCCCCGTTCTCTCCGAGCAGACTGTGAATTTCCCCTCTTTTGACGGAGAACGTAATCGAGTCATTCGCCACGGTCTTGGCGAATCTCTTCGTAATCCCCTTCAGTTCCACAGCGTACATCAGTGCTTGTCCTCCAATATGCCGCCTAATGACGTTTTCCGAGTATCCATCTTAGATTTCTTAACAACACGATTATACAAAAATAAGGGTATGGACGCCATACCCTTATTTCCTAGTGCTTCACGATCCAATTTTAGGATCATTGATTTTCGCTCAGGAATGCTTCCACTTCTTCCAGTGTTCCTGGAACTTTCAGCTCTCCACTAATCACTTGCTCTTTCAACTGCTCTGCAGTGTCGATAATGTCTTGCGAAATTTCGATTTCGGTACCTTCAACACTGTAGCCAACTGCATCATCAGCAAGACCGAGAGCGCTGTGTCCAGGTTCCCAAGTTCCGTCAAGTAGCGCTTGAATATTGTTATAGATTGTGTTGTCGATGCGCTTCAGAGTACCGACGACCATGTTGTCAGGCTCTTGCGCTGGAGTCATGTCCGCGCCAACAGTCCATTTGCCTTGTTCCTTAGCAGCTGTAAAGACGCCGTTACCGGAACCGCCCGCTGCTGCGTAGACGATATCCGCACCGTTTTCGTACATGGAAACGGCAATTTCCTTACCAAGGTTCGGGTTCGCCCAGTCGTTCGTATAGTTCGCCACGACTTCTACAGACGGATCGACAAACTTCGCTCCGGCTTCGTAACCAGCCAGGAATTCGTTAATGAGCGGAATGTCAGCACCGCCGACGAAACCGATTTTCTTCGTTTCCGATTTTTGCGCAGAGATGGCACCAGCTAAGAACGAAGCTTCACTCGAAATGAATGTAGCGGAAGCTACATTGCCTTCACCATCGAATACCGTATCGAGCAACAGGAACTTCTGATCCGGGAATTCTGCCGATACATTCTTCACGGCATCCAGCTGATCGAAGCTGTTCGCAATGATCAAATCGTAATCGCCGCTGCTTGCAAACGCCCGATGGTGCGTTTCAAATTCAGCGATTTCTTGCGGTTCGACATAATCGAACGTAATGCCCAGCTCTTCTTTTGCTCGCAGCAAGCCTGCATGCGCATTGTCGTTGAAGTTACGGTCACCAAGTCCGCCTGTGGCAAAGACGATTGCGATTTTCGCAGCTGGCTCGCCCGCATCTCCTCCGTTATTGCTTGCCCCCTCATTGCTAGTTCCTTCATTGTTGGCAGGCGCGGAATTGTTTGCACCGCCGTTTTGGCTGTTGCCGCCACCGCATGCAGCGACTAGCAGTGCCAAAATCGCGAGCATGCTGATGACTGCAATCATTGACTTTCTTTTCATTTCTCTCTTCCTCCCTAATGACATCTTGAGATCTATCAATCAGCGCCGAAGCGCTCATTGAACAGCTTGTCCATGCTTGACTGCTCTTCATCCTACTTCTCTTCATCAGGCTTTGCTTGTTCAGCGGCCTGCTGCGCTGCGTGAAGCAGGGAGTCAAATGCGTCGTCGTTATCGGTAAGAAACTGATCGACCGCATCGATTTCTTCTTCTGGTCCGGAGTTATGTAAAAAGTGTAGGGAATATCCCCAATCTTGGCCGCGCTTCTTATGAAACACAATTTCGTACGGCTCTTTATGGTGATCGACGGTAAACGCGACTTTCCCGAGATAATCGCCGTCTTCCAATACGTTCATCTCGGCACTCTTTATCTTAATCTCCATGTTGACCTCCATCAAGCATTTTTCACGTTTTAAGTTGTGCAAAAGTGAGAAAATTTACGAATTGTTCACATACTTTCCATGTTAACTCCATCAATCCCTATTAGTTTACTATGAATAATACTTTTGCACAAGTCGTCAAAGTATAAAATTCGACAAAATCTATAAGACCAAGAAAATTACAACGGTCACCGTTATTATGCTAATTAAAGTGGACAAAAATACGGTCTGTGATGCAAACTCTTTCTCGTTGTCGAACTCTACTGCAAGCAGCACACTGCTAAGCGATGTTGGCACCGCCGCGGACACGACTAACGCTGCCGCCATCAGATCGGGCAAGTCCAGGGCGAGAACGATAAGCCAAGCTAGCACAGGACCGGCAACGAGTCGCAGGAAGACAGACAGTGCAATGTCGCCTGCCAGCGATCCTTTGATCCTCCAGGACATGCTACCCAGCTGGACGCCAAGCGTAATAAGCGCTGTGCCGATAAATGCGCTGGCCAAATAATCGAGTGGGATCTGTAACACTTCTGGAATTACAACATCGAATGTACGCAAGCCAAACGCCAGCGGAATGGCGTAGATGATCGGCATGGTGACGATCGTCTTCATGATGTCCCGCAGCTTCGCCTTATGTGCATTGACACTATAAATGCCGTAAGTATTCGGAAGGAGCGATTGCAACATCATGATCAACACTTGAATCGAGAGCGTATAGGCGTTTCCATTGAACGCCAGCTGATTCAGCGGGATGCCATAATTGGCACTGTTATAAAACAGCACGCTGTTGCGCATCGCAGCCTTCATCCCGCCTTGGTAGCGTCTTAAGCGGATGACGATTTCCAGCACGATATATTGTGCGCCCATAAAGAGTGCCATAAACAGCAACACTTGACCGATTAGCTGCAGCGAAATCTCAGTCGTATAAAGAGATTTAAAAATGATGGCTGGTGAGAACACATAAAAATTCAGCTTGGATAACGTTTTGATATCTAGAGAGAATGCCTTTTGTAAGGTGATGCCAATCGAGATCATCATGATAAGCGGCAATACGTTAAACAATAAAATACTTACAAAAATATCCATTCTATCGACTCGCTTTGTTGACTGTACTTGTTCGAATACACCCCATTACTATAAACTGTTCTCGCTCGTCTTTCAATTATAATCTTGGCTTGGTATGATAGAAGAATATTGCGAGAGGCATAAATCTTTACAGGAAGGCAGGCTAGCTGATGGGTGTAAAATTTAACCGCGAATATAAGCAGATCTCCGATGATCTGACGAAAGCGCTTGAGACGATTGAGGATTGTTATGAATTTTTTGATATGCCAAGCGAGGACTGGAACGAGCTTGCAGCAGAGGAACGTCACGAATGCGTGCGCACGTTATCCGATGATATTTTTTACGCTTTAGGCTCGTCCCGCAAAGTGCATGTCGGCTCCGGTACGATCGAATATGATGCGGAGAAGCATCTGATCAAGGTTTCCGCTGCACCGTCGCTCGTCCATATTATTTCTTTAATCTAAGCGATAAGAGAAGCCTAAGCTTAAAGATTAAACCGCTTGATATGGTCCCACAGCTGTTCCTTCTGCAAGATTTCCTTCTGCTTGGGACCGATCAAGTCAAAGTGTGGATACCTTTCCCGGTAATGAATGTACTGCGGATTCAGACCGTGCCTTACGCACCAGGCTTGCAATTTGCCGATATCTGCACAGCCGACCTTGGTCACGGTCTTGATTCCCGGAAACCGCTCGTCAATCCAATAATGGGTCAGGAAGGCGATCTCCCCGCGAAGTACGCTGTCCTTCCAAGCCTGCATCTGTTGTCTGCCCACCCCGAACGCCATGATTTTCTGTCTCCTCTTCCACGTTGTTTGCTTCCAGCCATTGCAAAATATCATCGATATGTTTGACCGGCACGACAGTTAGCTGCTCTGCGCCTGCTCGCGCTTCATGTTCTTGTCCTTCCGGCACGAAGAACACATCGGCGCCACTGCGCGCTACTGTGAACGCCTTCTGTCTCACCCCGCCGACCGCCCCGATGCTGCCGTCCGCGGCGATCGTTCCCGTTCCAGCGACCTCGAACTTGCCCGTCACTCCGCCAGGTGTTAATTGGTCAATGATCGCCAGCGTTAGCATCGCACCGTGTGAAGGCCCACCTTCGTGCAGCAAATAATCGCGATAGTCGATGCTGCGCGGCACGTCGTAATGAATATGATTCATGACGTGAATGCCGAGTAGAACGCGCTCTGGATCGTCGGGATTGGCTGCTGTTACAATGTCTTCGGTCAGGAGCTGCCCGTTGCGCTGAACGGTGATGCGAACAACTTCACCGGGCGCCTTGCTCGCCAGTGCAGCAAGCAAGTCGTCGGCAGTACGAACGGCATACTGATCGACCTGTATGATAATATCGCCCGGCAGCAAGTATCCGTGCGCCGGTCCGTCCCGCGTAACCGCGGCCGTAAGAGCGCCTTGCGGCACCGCTCCTTTTCCGATCCCCAGCTTCTCTAATGCCACAGCAGCCGCAACCGTATCTGCATCTTGCCGCATCACATGGACGATGTGATTGTATTCGCCAAGCGACATCCCAAGTTCTTCTTGCAAAGAAAACGAATAATGAGGAAACATTGACGCATACAACCAGTCGATTGGAAAGGCCGGCCGTTGGAAGATGAGCACGCCAGTGAGCGAACGTTCCGCGTTTCCACCGTCTGCATGTACATAGCGGTTCATATCCATCGTAATCCCCGGGTAAAGCACCAAGTATTTCGTCGGCCATAGTAAGATGCCCAGCACGACAAGCAAAATGATTAGCTGCGATCCCGTTCGCCAAGGGAATCGGCGCTTGCGCGCGATTTCCGAAGCGATCAGATCGAGGAAGATCAGCAAGATCGCAGCCGTCGTCAGCACGCCAATCCATACAATTTGTCTCGGGTTTAGGATGATCAAGCCGGCGACAGCGGCGGCAACGACAGCGATGGTCAGACGCAGCGCTTTGATAGGCAGCGAAATGCTTGGTGACATCAGACCGCGTAGCGCTCCGAACGTCCAGAGTAGCGGGATAAGCGACACGGCACCGATCAGCACATGCACATAGTCCATCAAGTAGCTGCCGTTCGGTAAGCGAAGCGGGTCAAACAGCCAAAGCAGCTGGCCGCAAACGATGACCGGAATTAAGAGAATGATGCCAGCGGCATAGATCGATTCGTTTCGATATTTCAAGCTGCTATCGCCCCTTCTCTCATTGTACCGTAAGCGACTCGCACGATGCATCACCATCTGTCCAGCAAGCGGGCGATCGCCAGCGCGGCCTCCGCACGGCTTGCGTAGCTGCCCGGTGCAAAAGTGTCGCTCGTAACCCCGCTCATCCACTGCTCTGCCAACGCTTTGTTAATCGCTTCGACCGCCCACTCCGCCGCTTCATGACCGTCACGATATTTAGGCAGCTTCCGCTCATGGAGCGGCAGCTCGCCGGATTGTGATTCGTACGCTCGTACGATTAATACGGCGAGCTCCTGCCTCGTCAGCAATTTGTACGGAGCGAAGCTATGCGCGCTCACCCCGTCCGTCAGTCCCATTCGCCATGCTGTACTGACTTCCGGATAATACCAATCGTCTTCTTCAAGATCATGATAATGAAGTGCAGCTTGCTCGTCAGCTATGATCGGCTGTCCGGAGGCACGAATCATCAGTGAGATGAATTCCGCTCGAGTAATCGTACGGTCGGGTGAAACTTCGTCAACGTCGCACCTTTGATGATTCCCCGATCCCTTAGCGTCATCACTGCGTCATATGCATCATGAGTAACCGGTAAATCGACAAAATCATCCTGCGTACCGCTCTCTCTGATCATGGTGAAGGCGTCGGCGACTCGCCCGTCTCTTGTCAGCACGTGCATGCGAAGCTTATCGCCGTCAATGGTAATGCCAGATACGAGCTGCACTTGCTCATTGAAAGCGACGCGAATCCAAGGGTAATTCCCCATTTCGTAAAACTTTGAACCGGCCGTACCGCCGATAATGTAAGTCGTGCCACGTCCATCTTCCACCATTTGTCCGCTGAGCATGGGATAGCTCCGCATATAAGCATGATCATGACCGCTTAGGACAAGCTGTACGCCCGCCGCTTCAAGCACCGGAGCCCAAGCCTCACGAATATCCTTATTCGCCCGAGAGTCATGACTATGATACGGCGATCGATGAAACGCCACGAGCTTCCAGGGCTGATCACTTGCCTCCATGTCTGCCTTCAGCCACGCGGCCTGCTTCTCCAAGTCGCCCTCCGAATTCAAAACCGCCATATGCATATTTCCGTAATCGAACGAATAGACGAGCTCCTCTTCTCCCGGCGGTCCGTTCTTAGGCAGCTGAAACTGGGCGCGAAAGTATTCCTCACCGCGGCGTACGACATCGTGATTGCCGACCGTTGGCACGATAGGAACTTGCGGCAGCTTGTCCTTAGCTGCATCGAACCACAGCTCCCATTGCTGCTGTTGATCGCCATAATCGACAATATCCCCAGACAACACCAGGAAGCGGGTATCTGGGAAGGCTTCCAGACCTTTCGCAAATATTTCTCCCCAGATGCCGTATCCGTTCTTGACAGAACCGTTCGGGTAAGCCTGCGTATCGGTCGCAAACAGGAACGTAAACGGCTCATTCTCCATGGATTCTGTCGTAAATGTATAGTAGTCGCTCCAGCCGTCCTCCGTTCCGTCCCCTACCCTGTATATGTAACTCGTTCCGGGCGCAAGGCCTGTTACTTCCGCTTCGTGTATGCGCATCGTACCGATATCGGTTGCAAACAGAAAGCTTTCGCCACGCACCGTGCGCATGTTCGTCCCCAAATTGTGATTAAATTCCGCTAACGAGGCAATTTGCACCACAGTGTCGGTCACATCCGGCGAAGTTCGCCAAGTGATGCTTTGCGTCGTCCGCGGATCATTCTGGAAGGTGAGCACAATGTGCTCAGGCTTCTCGGTGCCGAGCGTAGCACGCGAACCATGAACCTCGCTTGCCGACCACAAAATGCAAAGCAGCGAAACCAGCAGCAAGAAAGCTAAGGCGTATGAGCTGCTTGCGGCCTCGCGGAACGTTGTTCTCATCTCCGTTACACTCCTGTCCTCTTTACAAAACTTTCTCCGTTTCGTTCGTATGCATCAGTTCTACTAAACTAATGAACATTCATCTCCATGCTTCTCACAAAATTATACCGTTTACAGCGTAAATGGTTGCTCATCATTTTTCATAGGCAAATATACAACAAGGAGCCCCCAGTGATGAGGCTCCCTGTAGTCGTGAATAAGTTGTGAAGGGGCTCGCAATTCGCCCCACAGCAAGTTCGATTATACGTGTTGAACTGTGTTTGCCGCGTAAGAACGCAGCAGCCATACATTTTTCTCGCATGCTGCCGTAATGCCCGTAAGCAGATCGGCGGTCACGACATCGCCTTGCTGTTCCGCTGCTTGTATCGCTTGTTTCATCTCTTCTGACAGCTGCACATAATCACGTTCCAGCTGCGTGATCATTGTTTCCGCCGATTCGTTGCCTGCCGCCTCCTGAATGGTCGCCTGCTCGGCAAATTGTCGCAAAGTGCCGATCGGCTGACCGCCGATCATCAGGATTCTTTCGGCAAGCTCATCGATCACTGGAGGCAGCTCTTCATACAAATGTTGAAACTTGTCATGGAGCACAAAAAACTGCTGACCTTTCACATACCAGTGATAATGTTGCAGCTTCACATATAGCACGTTGAGATTGGCCAGCTGCTTGTTTAAGCTCATCGCCAGTTGAGTCATCATCGCAAGTCTCCCTTGTTCCATATAATGTTCATTCGCTAGTATGGCTGAACATAGGGAGAATCATTCACTCAAACAAGCGAACGAGCACGATGCCGCCAAATGCACAGATGATGCCGAACAATTCTTGCCGCGTGAATTTTCGCTTGCTTGTAATTCTCGTATAGAACAAGATCAAAAGCACATTGACGGCAACGACAGCCGACACTAGGCCGGTCATGCCAAGCCGGAAAGCGGGTAAAATCAAGATCATGCCGGTGACATTCGTCAGGCCGACGGCAAGCCCCCACAGGAACACCTTCGGCAAAGGCCACGGCACCTGCGCGTTCTCGCTGCCTGACCCAGCTGTGGTAGCTTCCCCGCCACTAACTGCAATCTCTTGCCGCGCAGCTTGCACTTGCTTAGCCCGTATAACCTTCGCTGCTTTCGTGGTGCGGAGCCAGCGAAGATAGAATAAGACGGAACCCGTCACAAACATAAAGCTGAGTGTCGGCAGCACATCCGCTTCCCAAAGCATCGCCTGCTTGCCGGTCGTATCGTTTAAGCCGAAGAAAATCATCGTCAGTAAGCCCCACTTGAGCCCCTGCCAACTATCCAGCTTCATATCACCGGAATATTGAATCAGAAGCACACCGAAGACGATCACAACAAAGGCTGCCAATTGCCATACGGTAAGCGTCTCGCCCCACAATAAAAATGCGAGCAACGCCACGATAACTGACGGCAAACCGGTAAAAATGGCTACGATTGAAGCTTTACCAACCGAGAAGCCTTTGTACATGCAAGAATTTGCGGCAAACGAAAACGTCCCCATCAAAATTCCAATCATCACTTGCACAGTCCATTCCGCTTGCGTAAGGAACGCTCCTGCAAGACTAATCATAGCACCGGATAAAAAAACGCTAAACAGCATAAAATCTCGGTCAATCGGCCGCTGTGCCGTCCAATGATACAAGATTCCCCGGGCGCCGAAGCAAATGGCGGCCAACAATGAATACACGAGCCACACTTCAATCACTTCCTGCTCTAGTAAATAAAAATGAACTGCCCGAGCAAGTGCTCGGACAGCGGGTTCGCTTTATCGATCAATTACATTTCAGCGTATTCAATATTTGCGTTTTGTCTGAGCTCCATTAGCCAAGGCTGATAACGCGAAGAAATTTCCCCTTCTTCTAACCGGCTGCGAATTTGTGCTTCCGATTCCTCGAAGTCTGTTACCGATGGTTGTTTATGATCCGTCTTCATGATGACGTGGAAACCGAACTGCGTTTCCACCGGCTGCTCGGTAATCTCGCCTACTTCCATCGCGAATACGGCGTCTTCAAACTCCTTCACCATTTCACCGCGGCCGAAGTAATTCAGATCGCCGCCGTTCGGTGCTGTGCCGTCCGTTCCTTTCTCCCGGGCTAATTGTGCAAAATCTGCACCGGCTTGCAATTCCGCGATAATCGCTTCAGCCTCTTCCTTCGATTCAACCAAAATATGCGAAGCCCTTACTTGTTCCGGGGTCGTAAATTGCTCAATATTGTCATCGTAATATTGGCGAACTTCCTCGTCCGTAATTTCTACTTGCGGTAAGATTAATTTCTTGACACGCAGCGTATGCTCGATATCGTTGCGCAAATACTGCTCGTCTACACCGTAAAATTGCGTGATAGAATTAAGCAGGTCCTCTACGGTTGTGCCGCTGGCTTCCGCTTGCTTCTCAAGCTCGGCATCAATTTCTTCCTCTGTTACTTCGATGTTGTTCGCTTTAGCTTCTTGTCGTACCAATTCATTCACAATCAGCATATCGAGAATTTGCTGCCCAGTCTGTGCATACATCTCATCGTACAGCTGATCCTTCGTAATGTTCACCCCGTTTACGGAAGCAACGAAAGCTTCGTTCACCGAGGAATTTCCACGTTGCAATGGATTAAAGAGCAGTGCGACGATGAGCAATATAAGCAGCACGATCGATGCTCCCATCCAGAAGTACACGGCTTTGTTTGCTTGTCCGGATTTCGACTCGTTCTCTTGCAAAATTTCTGTCATGACATATTCCTTTCTGCATCGTAATTTTTAATCAAGCCAACTTTAACAACTATATCAGAACTTTATTAAAGAAACATGAAAAAATCAATATTTCCTTACAAATATTTACGGACACGGGTAAACTCGCTTACACACTTCCGTTCATAAGCGCAACGATCACACTGCCATGAATGACGCCAATTAGCGGAATCCCCCATATAAAGGTGGCATGCTGCGTTTTATGACGAAAATGTTTCATGCCAATATAGATGCCGATCGCTCCACCAGCTAGTGCAAGGCGAAACATCGTTCGCTCCGGAATTCGCCGCTGCTTATGAATAGCCCGCTGCTTGTCTGCCCCCATGATCATATATCCCATCACATTGATCACCATATAGTATACGATCAAAAATGTCACGAACATTCCCATTCTCATCCGCTCTCCCTAATGTTTCTAACGATTCGGTGCAGGAAAGATGAACCGCTTTGCCGCTTATGTTACAATGAGTATTGATCTTTTACTCATATTTTCGGTTGTATACCGATCGTAATCATCGTTTGAATATCATCGGTTGGAGGTTTCATCATGCAGCAAGAATCGGTTATTATTATCGGCGCTGGTCCGTGCGGCATCGCTGCCGCGATCGAGCTCAAGGAGCTTGGACTGTCGCCGCTCGTGCTCGAGAAAGCGAGCATCGTCCATTCTATTTATCAATATCCGACATATATGCAATTTTTCAGCACAGCAGAGCGGCTTGAAATCGGCGGCGTACCTTTTACTACGCCACAAGACAAGCCTACTCGGCTCGAGGCGCTCACCTATTATCGAAAAGTAGCGCAGAAGCATGAGCTTCGCATTCGTCAGTACGAGGAAGTAACGTCCATTATACCGAAAGACGGCAAGTTCGTCATCGAGACGAAGCCGCTTCACGAATCCGCTGGCCGTACGTATGAAGCGGAGCGGGTCGTCGTTGCGACCGGTTACTTCGACAACCCGAACATGCTCGGCATTCCGGGCGAGGAACTGCCGAAGGTCAGCCATTTTTTCCGTGAGGCGCACCCTTATACCGGTACGAAAACGGCTATTATCGGCGGCAACAATTCCGCCATTGATGCGGCGCTGGAGCTCGTGCGAGTCGGTGCAGAAGTGACCGTCATTTATCGCGGCAGTAAGTATTCGGAGCACATTAAACCTTGGGTGCTGCCGACCTTCAAGAGCCTGGTGGAAAGCGGCGCCATCCGCATGATGTTTCAGTCGCAGGTCGTTCGCATTGACAACACTTCGCTCACAGTTGCCACTCCTGACGAAACATTGGAGCTGCCGAATGATTTTGTGCTGGCCTTAACTGGCTTTCGCCCTGATCGACAATTTTTGAGCAAGACTGGTGTGTTGATGGATGAAGAATCTGATCGACCTGTATTTGATCCGGAGACGATGGAGACGAACGTGAAAGGTCTGTATGTAGCTGGTGTTGTCGCCTCCGGCAAAAATGCGAATGAAATCTTTATCGAAAGCGGCAGATTCCACGGCACGTATATCGCTCGTCACATTCGATCGCAAATCGAAGCTACGAGGTGAACTATGGGCGGACACAGCAAGACAAGTTCCAGCCAAAAGTCAAACAGCCTGCCGGGCGACTTCCCTCATGCCCACTTTCCGCCCAGTCCCGGCCGGAAGAATGGGGAATGGTATGTCATCCAGCTGCCGGATGGAATGAGCGATTTGAGCATAGCGCAAATCATGAAAGAGTGGCGCATCCCGAGCAAACTCGCTCACAAGCTTCTGCATACCAACGGCGTGCAAAAGCAGCGTAATCGGCTCAGCATTCGCTTGTTCCCTTCGGAAGTGCCCGAATTCGTGGCACAGTGGATCGATTTGAATATTTTATATGAAGACGAGTTCACACTCATCGTGAACAAACCTGCAGGCTGTCAAATATACCCCGGTGAGAAAGGAATTTCCGGCACCTTGGCCAATTATGTAGCGGCTTATTATGAGGTTCCGGCCAAGCGTGCCGCATCCGTCATATTCATCGTTTGGACAAGGAAACGACCGGACCGGTGCTGTATGCAAAAAACGAATTCGCCCACTACCATTTTGATCGCGATATGCAGGAGAAGAAAATCGAACGCATCTACGTGGCAATCGTAGAAGGGATCGTAAAACCGGACAAAGGGACGGTAAACCGACCGATCGGCAAGGATCGCCATCATTCATCACGCAGACGTATTAGCCCGACGGGCGTCTCTGCTATTACACATTTTGAGGTTGTCGAACGATTCGCGGATCATACGCTGTCCGCCTGCGGCTTTTGACCGGACGCACGCACCAGATTCGCGTTCATATGTCTTCCATCGGTCATCCGCTTGCTGGAGACAGCTTATACGGCGGCAAACAAACATGGATCTCGCGACAGGCATTGCACGGCGAACAACTGCATTGGAATCACCCGTGGACCGGCGAGCGAATGAATTGCCGCGCACCGCTCCCGGACGATCTTCAAAAGATGCTCGCTGCTCTTAGAAGAGAGCGGACTTCCTGACATTATCAATATGACGAAGGAGCAAGAGAAGGATGCCTAAACGGTTTGCCATTGAAGCGGTAATGATCGCCATTTACGGTCAATTGCTCGTCCCGGCTCGTCCGGTTGAGTATCTGATCCCTTATTCATCGGTACTAGAATTGTATGATTTCAAGCGGGATCAAGAGCCTTGATGCCAGACCCGATCGAAGAAGCTTACGTGAGACAAAAAATTGATGATATGATTCGCTTCTTCGACGAGCCGTTAAACCGCAAAAAGCTTGATCGAATCATGGCGGTTCCGTGGCGGAAAGCCTCATTGCTGGTCAATGACCATGTCAACCTACAGATCATTCACGCAGTCGATCAAGCTCAATTTGGCGAAGCATTCGATCCGATCGAGACCGAATTGATTCTCTCCAGCGCACGCGAGAACGTGCCGATCTTGACCGACCAAATCGATTTTATTGATAAAGTAATTGATGCGGAAATTGCCGTTCAATTATTTGATATTGAAGATTTTGAGTTCGCCCTTGAAGATTGGGAGCACATCCCCGGCGATGCAAGCGAATAATTCACTGCAAGCGCTGGACGGTTTTTCCCTTCCTTTAAGCCTCCATCGCATTCTCTTTCATAATATGGGCCAGGAGACCGCGGCAGCCGTCCTTCACCATCTCGAACACTTCATCGAAATTGCCGGTGTAATACGGATCGGGTACGTTTAGCACGTCTTTCTGTGAAGCGAAATCCATTAACCTGCCGATGTACGGTCTCTTCTCCTCCACGCGCTCTGACTTTTGCTGAAAAGGCTGCAAATCTTGCAAGTTTTGCTCATCCATGGCGATGATATAATCGAAGCTTGTGAAGTCTTCTCCATTCACTTGTCTCGCCTTGATCCCATCGTATGAGATTTGCTGCTTGCGCAAAATATTTCTCGTACCTTGGTGCGGCGGATTCCCGATATGCCAATCTCCAGTCCCTGCCGAATCAACCTCGATGCGGTGTGACAGTCCGGCTTCTTCCACGTAATGCCGAAACACCGCCTCTGCCATCGGCGAGCGGCAGATGTTGCCCAGACAAACAAACAACACGCGGATCATATGCATACTCCTTTTTCCCTGTATATATTATTCGTTCTCAGCAGCTTGTGCCTGATACTCTGTCATGCGGCGGAAGTCGTCTTGCAGCTTGTTCGCAACATCTTCGTAAATCGCAAACAATTGCGCATACTTGCGATGTGCCTGCATATCCGGCTCGTATTCATGCGCCGCAGGCGCCCACGCTTTGGACGCTTCCCAGCTTGCGATGCGGCCGGTGCTGTATAGCACAACGAGCGCCGCTCCCATACAGGAAGCTTCTACACTGGCGGGAACGATCACCTTGCGCCCGAATATATCGGCGAGCATCTGCAGCCATAACGGCGAGCGCGCAAGTCCCCCTGAAGCATGAATCGGTGCGCTTTTGTCCTCTTCCGCAAATACGCGCTGCACGGCATACAAGGCATAGACGACGCCTTCCAGCGCAGCTCGATACATATGCTTGCGTCCGTGACGAATCGACATGCCGAAAAATACGGCACGCGCATTCGCATTCCAATAAGGTGCGCGTTCCCCATTCAAGAATGGCAGGAACAATAGCCCGTCTGCCCCCGGTTTCGCCTGTGCCGCCTCCTCCAACACTTGCTCGATCGTCAATTCGCCCTGCGTCATTTCTTCCGCGAGCCATTGCAGGACGATCCCTGCGTTGTTCGTAGCTCCGCCGACAGCAAGCGCTCCTCGGTCAGCGCATAGCAGAACGTCCTGCCAAGCGGATCGGTCAGCGGCTTATGTGACATCGAACGAAGCGCCCCGCTCGTCCCTACCGATACGGCAATATCTCCGGCCGATACCGCACCGACGCCAAGGTTCGCCAACACACCGTCACTGGAACCGATCACCATCTTCGTATCTGGAGCGATGCCTAATAACTCTGCATCGTCAGCAGATACATTCGAAAGTGTATACGTGACGGGGACAGGCTGCGATAAGCGCTCGGAGCTTAGCTCAAGAAGCTGCAGCACTTGTTTGTCCCAATCCATCGTATGTAAATTAAACAGTCCAGTCGCCGAAGCAATCGAATAATCGACAACCCACTCGCCATAAAGCTTGAATAAGATATATTCCTTAATCGACACGAATTTGTGCGCCTTGCGGTACAGCTCCGGCTGCTCTTCCTTCATCCAAAGCAGCTTGCAAAGCGGCGACATCGGATGGATCGGCGTGCCGGTGCGCATATAGATGGCTAGTCCGTCCATCTCCTGCTTAATGCGCTCGGCCTGTTCGCTGCTACGTCCATCCGCCCATGTAATACAACGGGTGAGCGCTTCACCTTGCGCATCGACCGCTAACAGCGTATGCATAGCCGTGCTGATGCCGATCCCTTCGATCTGATCTGGTGTAATGCCTGCTTGCTTGATCGCTGTCCGCAAGCTGTAAGCAAAAGCCGCAAACAACGTTTCCGGATCTTGTTCTGCATAGCCTGGTTGAGGCTTTAGCAAGGGGTACGTTTGCGAAGCTTCGCTGATCAATTGCTGATCGTCAATTGACCAAATGACACTTTTCGCCCCGGTCGTTCCGAGATCAACCCCAATAACAACGTTGGCATTTTCTTTCACTATGTTCTCTCCTCGTATAGTATGTTTAGAATCTTCTTTTTGAGATTTCCAGTTGAAAATTGCTCTTTGAAAAACACAAAAATTTTTAATTAGGGTCTTGGACTTTTCGCGATGTTCCCGGACAATGATCTTAGGGTCATTTCGGGAAATTCGTCTCTCTCCTGTAGCTCGACTACACCTTAAGTCTGTTTCCCCAGCACTCGTGTCCGAACTCCTAACCCGCTGGCTGTTCCCTTCGGCAACCCATGCTCGAAGATAGCAGCTTCGAGGCAGCTCATGGACCGATGGTAGTTCTTATATGCGAGGGTGGTTGATCGGCGAGCGCACTGGGGGCATCCCGAAGAGTCCAATTCCCTGAATCCCTAATTCAGAAAGGAGGGATCAACCCTTGAAGTTATTTGTCGGTATTGACGTTAGTGCATTGGAGCTGGAAGCATGTTTTATGAATTCGGATGGTCAGACGCTTGAAACGCTCAAAGTTGAAAACAATTTGCGCGGTGCCTCACATCTCCGTGATCGCATCGCG
>CAVWLN010000045.1:0-102996 GCA_963755735.1 uncultured Paenibacillaceae bacterium | reverse complement strand
GTGGCCAAGGCCGGGCTCAGTACGCCGCTGCGGATGCAAGCTGACCGGCTGCGTCACCACTTGCGGCAAACCGCTGAGTTCCTCCGACCAATCTGTGATCCACTGATCATAGCCGCCCAATACATCCTCGAATACCGCTTGCACTGCCGCGCGTACACTCAATCCGCTGATATACACCGGCACCTGATCGAGTTTGACCTGGCTGACCGCCGTTTCAAGCGGATTGCCGTACAAGTCGTACACGTTCACCGATTCACCGACAAGCGGCACCGTCTTCGCCCCTTGCGTCGACCAGGCGACGACGATCGGCTGCTGCTCCTTCATCCATACATGAGCCTCGATCCCCGGCCCCCAATCGGCCTTGGCCCAATATTCGGCGGCTCCCAACGTCTGGTTAAACTGCTGTATCGCGATCAAGGCCGGCTTCGCCCGATAATCGTAATGCACGATGCCGTAGTTGTGCTCATGGTAATATTCATCGGTTCCGTCGTTGCGGAAATCATAGATCGCCGACATGACGAGCCCTTCATCCGCGCTCATCATATAATGCTTGATCGTATATTCCGCTTGCTCCTCTTCCGTTACGCCGCGGAAGTCGAGCGGCGTCGGCCAGCCGGTTTCCGTTACGTACATGTCCTTCCATCCGCCGTACGGCCGGATCGTCGTAGTATAACTTTGCAGCCGGCTGACATAACGAAGATCAGGGCTGTCCGGGAAAATATACGGATGGAACGAAATCGCATCGATATACGGATAAACTCCGCCAGCCAACATGGCATCCAAAAATTCAACGCCCTGCTGATTCGGCGACCGATCCCGCCAGGATGATCGCCTCCGGATGGGCGGCGCGATCGCTGCGGAGGCCGCTTTCACGAGCTGCACATAATCATGCACATTCGGCTCCGGCCGCCAAAACGTGCGCAGATTCGGCTCATTCCACAGCTCGTATATGTGAATGTGATCCTTATAGTGGCTTACCGTCTCATACACGTAATTGGTAAACGCATCGAGCTCATCCTTCGAATCGGGGCCGTAACGCATGCCGAAATCGACGCTCGCCATGCCGTTATATAACACATTCGCAAAATCGAGCACGCCGACAATGCCGATGCCGTGCGATGCCAATTCCTCAACCCACAGGTCTTCCTGCGAAAAATCAGTACCCCTTTTTCCCTTTCGATCTTATGCCACAACAGTTCATCGCGGATATACCGCATTCCCGATTTAACGATCAATTCGGTATCCAGGGTCCTTGACGGTTCGTCAGCGCATAATGCGAAGCGACGGCCGCCATGGTGAATTCATCACCGAATTGTTTCGTGTATGTCGGCATGATGGAGAAGGGCTGGGTATAACTTTTCACGAACCTCATCCCCTTGCCATACCTCCACTTCCAACGTATGAACGCCATTTTTTACCCCGGTCAAAGAACGCGTATTCGTGACCAGCTGACCCGGCTCCCCTTGCACGGTCACGTCGGGGAATGATATCCCCGCTTCCCGGCACCTCATAACGAATCGTATACAACGCTGCCGGGGCATCAGGATCAAGATACAGATCGGTTTGAAACGCTGCATCTGAGCGGATCGAGAATCGCCCCCGTCTCTGAAATTCGACGCGAACCGATTCCGGCTTTCGCACAAACTCGATGCCGTCAATCGACACATCGCCTTGGGACGTATTGCGCAAGAAGAAGATCTTGGCATAGTTCTTTTCCTCGCCTACGATGCCGATATCAAACGAATAACGCCGCCAATCATGAACCCCGCCGATCGTGCCGAGGGGGATCGGTTGAGCCGTCGTGAACTGACCATTCCCATTCATAGGCTGAGCCGATACGGAGAGCGCATCAAGTGCCGCCGCGTCGCTTTTGGCCCACACGACCAACTCATAATCGGCATACGGCTCCAGTTCGGCAAATCCGGTTAGCGAAGCCGATGCGCCGCTCAGCTTTGCCGAGGCTTCTCCACCTTCACCGCCGTGTCCCGGACGACGCCGCCGGGCCGTACGGTCCGTCCACAGATTCTGTTCAAACCCGCCGTCCGTCTCGACTTCCAGCATAAGGACGCCTTCAACAAAGTCCACATACAGCTTGCCGTCATTCCGCCCGTTCTTTAAACGGTTTTTCAGGGACAAGATTTCGATTCCTCTGACCGGACCGTCGAATGTGCCGTTGCCGTCGCCGCCCCAGTAATTGTTGGTGGCGAACTCCGTAATGACGACCTGCTGCCAATCCGTCGTTGCATCCAGCAAAACCAGCTGCTGAAACGTCTCATTGGACGCATCTTTTATCCGTACATTGATCCCGCTGTAATCCTCCGTTTTCACCCAAAGTGTATTTCCTCCAACGGCAAATACGAGCTGAAGTTTTTGTAAGCGGTCAAATAATTGCCGCCGGCTGAAAAATCGGCTGCCGCCTCCAAGGAAGCCGTCCCATGACAAGCTTCGTTCGTCGTGCGTTTGATCGCACCGCTCACATTCGCAGGCAAATACATTATCCAGCCATCCAGTTCCCGTTCCCAGCGCTGAGCGTCAAACGACGCTTCCTCCGCCGCCGGAGGAGGTTTAGGGGAGCAGGGAGAACGCCTTCCAAAAAGTCCACATACAGCAAGCCGTCATCACGTCCGTTGATCAGATGCTTCTTTTCCGTCACAATGCTGATTCCCTTAACAGGACCGTCAAACTGACCGTTTTCATCGCCGCCCCAATAGTTGTTGGACATGAAATTGCGTGATGACGACCTGCTGCCATTCCGTCGTCGCATCCAGCATCACCGTCCGCTGAAACGTCTCCCCTGACCAGTCCGTTACGCGCACGGGGATGGCGGCATAATCCTCCGTCTTCACCCAAAAGCGAAATTCCTCCAGGGGCTGCGGCGTGGGGAAGTGGGTATAGATGATCGTATACGCTCCCCCACTGGAGAAGTCTGATGTATACTTGAGCGAACCGTTGCCGTGATAAAGTTCTTCCGTCGTTTGTGCGGGGCCTCCCCCGGCACCGCCGACCGGATGAAAAATCCAGCCGTCTTTGCCCGTCTCCCAATCGCTGAGAATGACGATGTCTTCCTCAAAGGCACCATCGATGATGTGATGTCCGTGGACCTGAACGGGCACAAAAAAACATCAATCCAATGATGAATCCGAATACCGCAGATTTTCTTCTCTTCTTCACATCTTCTCCTCCTCTTTTTTCGTACACTCCTGTTGACGTCATTATCGACTGGATTTAATCCCACTTTACTCCTGCTTCCTGACGATACACAATAAACACCTTTCCCTTTCCAATACACAATACTCCGAAACTTGCGAAGCAAAAAGCGGCGATGATGCCGCTTGCTTGTGGATCATGCCGCTGATTATTTTAACCGTCGTTGCGATATTGCCCCGGAGTGACGCCTACGATCTTCTTAAATATGCGGATAAACGAAAATGCATGGATGTATCCTAGCCGCTTTCCGCCACTTCCTGGATCGATCGGTCCGTTTCCCGCAATAACTTTTTCGCCTTTTCGATGCGGAGCTTGGTTACGTAGTCGATAAACTTTTCGCCGAATTCTTCTTTGAATAATTGACTCAAATATTTGGAACTCAAATTGAATTGGTCGCCAAGCATGTTCAGACGATAAATTGGAATCCTGATATTGGCTTCGATAAATGTCGCGCACTTCCAGCATCACGGAAGAATTCGTATTCTTCTTTGCTGTGCTGCCGGATGTCTTCCGACACCTGCTTCAAACTGGTGTTTGACGTCCTCGTGCATCTCGTCGATCGTTTCCGCTTTGTCCATCAAGCGAACCGGATCGGGCGCATGTTCTTTCCAGATCTGGCGCACCCCTTCCGGCAATTCCGTCATTTCGCGTTCGAACTGAAAAATCAAATAATGGAGGAGATTGTACAAGTCGTTCTTCGATAGCAATCTGCTCTACGCAAATGCGGCAAAAAACTCGTTCAACTTGTCCTCCCAATCCGCCTCGCCCAGCCGGAACGATTGGGCAGCTTGCCGCGCGTGCTGCAATTGCTGCCATGATTGTACGCCGCTCCGCTCTTCGATCGCTATCGGTAACGAATACAGGCGATTGTTTCCCCAGGTGGACTTGCGGTCCAGCGCTTCCAACGCGGACTCATACGATTGCGGCAAATCCGCCAGCTTCCGTCACGGCCTTGCCGATGCCGATCGTTACCGTCAGCTCCAAGATGACTTTCGCACCCATACGAGAACGTGCTCTCCGACTTCGATCATCGCCTCTCCGTCGATCCGCTTCTTCCTCGCCGATCACAATATCCCGAGCTGGGACGAGGAAATCCACTCGCACCAGCAGGATGCCCCTTGCTCTTGACATATCTCCTTTACGACGCTTTGCAAAATGAAGCGGAATAAGGTTTGATCCCTTCTCGAATACGATTCGGAAAACGCATGATAGCGATCAATCTCCAGCACCGCCATGTGCAAGCAGGCAGACTCCGACGGCAAACCGAGCTTCGCATTTCCTCCCGCCACTTCTTCCCTGCTCCAGCTGACGGGTCGGCATCATTTGTTCGCGGAAAAAATGAGCGCGCTGAATCAAACGGTTCGTCTCATACTCTTCCATATAGCGGTTGGAATCCTCGATCATCGCATCGATGGCCGAAACGATAAAGTCAAGTTCATCCTTCCCTGCACCGGGAACCGTCTTGCCGTCCCTCTTGTCTCCAGTACGTGTTCGATCCGGTGCATGATCGATTCGATCGGCCGATAGTTTTGCCTGGGAGACGTAAATGATCAGACATTCCACACACGACGGCAAGCAAAGATACAAAAACAATGAGTACAGCACCGTCGAAACGAAACCGAAAACTTGTCCGATCTCGTAATGGTGCTGTGAATTGTCCAGCCGGTATACGGGGATTGATAAGTGCTCGTGTATGTATTTTGTGTTGCCGCCGCTTCTTCTGGCGGAAGGCTTGGATGTATTGGAAGCCAGCACCCGCCCGCTGCGGTCCAGCAAATACACCGTGCTGAAGTCGGTCCCGGCCATTTGCCGAACGATCTGCTGCAAAGTGTCGGCAGTGACGTTCAGAACGATATAGCCTTCATCTCCCGAAAAGTAAGGAACTTGACTAACGTGCAGCGTATACGACCGTTTTCGTCTGAGTTGAATACGTAAACTTTTGAAAGGTTCTCAATCCGTCCCTCCACTGCCCGATGAAACGGGAAGGACAGCGCCGCCTCATCCTCAATAAACGCGCGATCGCCGAACCGCTCCAGATCCGTCATCCCGTCCTGAAACAAAATCCTGCTGTCCTGTCTGCGAAACAAGTAAATCGTATCGATCGCCGGATACCGGATCTTGAGGTCCATCAGTTTTTCCGCAGGTTTGCGCAAACTGTCGAAGATGTTGCTGTCCGGAGCTGCATAAAAAAACGGGTTCAACTCCTCCGTACTTTCCAGCTTCTCGAATGATCTATATCTTCCAGCATCGCGAGCGTATGCTCGACCGTTTCCATGATGTGTGCGCTGAGGGCCGCATTTTCTTTCATGACCGCTTTCTTCGCCAACTGATTCATCGTCAGAAAAAAAACAATAATCAGAACAAAAATAATGGCGATAAAAACGGGAAGGTACGAAATGATCAATTTTCGAAGCCAGGTTTTTCCCATGGCTTACCTCATTCCGGACAAACCGATTTTGCATACCCTCATATTACCATATAAGCTTCTCGGAATTTACATTCCGTTGCAGACTCTAGCTTCCTAGCTAGGGTCTTTTATTGTTTCACCCCCAAACATGGGGAGCGAACAAACATTCCTCTTGACTTTTCAAAATCACCCCAATAATCGCCGAGAAGGCATTTTTTATTGCCTATCTCTAATGAATTGGGTGATTTTTATGAAATTTTCACCACGTTCTCATCAAGACTATCTTCATTTTGTCATTGATCAACTGCAATCGGAGTATTCTACTCCGGAACAAATCGCATTTCTGCAGCAGTTCTACAGTGATCTAATCTTTTGGATTACGCCGGAAGCGATTCTGGATGCAGCCGACGCACTCCCCATCTGTACCATGCTCGAGCGTGATTATGTTTCCGCCATCATCGACCTGAACAACTGGCGCTCGGGGCATCTGGTATACAACAATATGGACATCGATTCAGATGGCGTTCCCATTTGCCCCATAGGGCGCAAAATGGTCTTGTTGGGACAAGTGTCCCGGGCGCCAGCGTGTGAAGTGGCGTTGCCTGCCAAAGTTGGCAAGTGGGAATGCCCTCATCCATGTTCACCATCTGACTACGGCAGAACATTCTACACATCTACAGCGGACAATCCCCGCTTGTTTCCTCGCATCCGCCGTGACAGCAAGGAATGGAGAACGCGTTACGCCTCGCGTACGGGTGTAGAACGGTGCATCAAAAGACAAAAGGTTGACTACAACTTAGAAGCTTCTTGCGGTCGCAGTTCCCGCCATTGGAACATCCGCGTATATTTGATCGCCATGTGCCAACATGCTGATGCGTGGCTGCAAGAAGCGAAGAAACAGAACCAACTACAACGATTCAACAATGGCTGAAGTCGGCACCGGCGGCGTAATCGCAGCCAACCTGATGCTCGATGAGTTAGCCAAATATTTGGAAGTGGAATCATAAGCATGGGGCTGTCCAGAAAGTCCCTAAAATCATAAAGTGGGATGGAAGCTGTATGGTTTCTGTCCAACTTTTTTACCCCTTGTTGCTTTAGGAAGGCTGCGAGACGGATGTTTTCCATCGTGATATCGTTTTCGGCGATCAGCTTTTGGATCATTGTTGCAAACAGGAAATCGATCATCGCTTTCCGGACGCTACGAAACTCGTTCAAGGTTCGGAAGTTGATGTGGATTCGGCATGGAAACGCAAAGGTGGGGGAGAATCTGTATCGCGAAAGGCATGGAGAATGAACAGCTCCCGTACCTTCGCTTGGGCTACGCCACCACTACATGTTTCCACTATAGGGAGTCCACACTCTGGATATACAAACTAAATTGGAGGTGCCCTCTTGGTGCCCTCTTCCTTCTTTTCTTCGGTGGCAGCCCCTCAGCCCCTCCTAATAAGAGAAGTGAAACTTCCCTTATTACCCCATTTTGAAGAAATTCTTGACATAGAGGAAGTGCTATTTCCTTTCTTTCCAGAAATTGAGCCGAAATAGCGATGAAATTGCCATTTTTCATCACATAGCGGAACTCTGACTTCCTTATTCTGTGAAAAAGCGCTATTTCCTCGAATAGAGGAATTCTTGGTCCGCTATTTAGCCGGATATCGTGGCGCCGTCCTTCCGAGTTTCGACTTGCAACTTCGCCAGATATCGTGGCGCCGTCCAAGTCCGTCTCCATGCCTTTGACGGTACCATTCCGGGGCTTTGCGGAGAGCGAATGTACGGTCCAATAGCCCTAAAATAAAAACTGGGGCGTCCATCAGTCAGTTCACTGACTTTGTGGACAGCCCCTTTTGTCTATTAACGTTTTCATCTATGCCTCATTCGGTTATAATTTGATGATAAGGTGAAGATTTCACCTACCCGAGGAGGATGAATATGATCGAATTTTATAAGAAATATTGGCGAACAGCATTTGATATCGCCATGATCATATTGACGGTATATATCTAATTATGTGGCTGTTCAGCACCCTTTATGATCTGGCCGCACCGATCCTGCTCGCATTGGTCATCTTCATGATCATCGAGCCTTTGGCACGGTTTTTACATAAGCGCGGTATGAAAAAAATATTCGCTACTTCTATTTCTATCATAGTATATTCGGGAATCTTGCTCGCGTTACTAGCTGGGCTCGGCTACATGTTTGTAGCTCAAACACTGGGGCTTATCGATCGGTTTCCGAAATATATGGCAAATTTCCAAGTGGAAATTGTCGCTTTACTTGAGTACGCACAAGAAGAATGGAATGCCCTGCCGGAAAATGTGACACAGCAATTTAGTGAATATGCAGCACAGGTCGGGCAATTTATTACCAAAGCCGTACAATCTATACTCGGAAGAATCGCTGGGGCAATTAGCTCCTTCTCAAATTTTTTGATCAGTTTCGGCCTCGGGATTATCTTGGCATTCTTTCTCAGTTTGGAAGCAGATAAGTGGAAGAAAATCGCCAGAGAAAAAACTCCCCATACATTTAAGCAGATCTACACCTTCTTGCGCGACAATGTAATGAAAGGTATCGTCAGTTATGTGAAAGCATTGCTCAAGCTCATATCGATATCGTTCGTCACGATACTGGCCGGACTGTTAATTCTGGGAGTTGAAAATGCCGTTGCGATCTCTTTACGCTGCTGCTGTAGATATTTTGCCACTACTTGGTGTCAGTGCCATTTTCATACCTTGGATCATTTACCTCTTGATCGTCGGTAACACTTGGCTTGCGATCTGGCTTGCTGTTTTGCTCACGATCGTCTTGATCACCAGGCAAATTTTAGAACCGCGCATAGTGGGAAATTCCCTTGGTGTCTCGGCGTTTACCATGCTAGCCTTCATGATCCTGTCCACCTCTATCTTTGGAATTGCCGGACTAATTTTGTCGCCGATACTCACCGTATTGATCAAAGCTTTATACGATCAAGGATACTTAAGACGTTGGATCCGCTTCCCAGAGGATGAATTCGCATCCGTATCTGACGAAGAATTGCCGAACTCGAATCAATAAGATTAAAGCGGTACGGAGAAAGTACGGCTCATATGGTGATATGCTCCCCTCAAAAGTAGTGTCCTGATTTTTTTTATTTCAGGTGTCTACTTTGAGGGGAGCATATCATGGAAATGGCCAGGTTTCTTCTTTCTCTCCCATTAATGAATCGCTTGGTCTGGTTCACCGGCCTCCGTGTTGTCAGGCAACGATGGACCAGGAATGATTCGTTTGATCGGTTGATCCGGTAATATCGGCTGAATATATTCGTCAATTTCGACGGTATACTCAGAGGCCACATACGTCGTCGCGGTCGGGGTAACAATGACTTGCGGGTACATACGGTCTGGATGCGGGTAATGACGCTGATACATAACCGTGGCAATCTGATTCGCTTGGTCAAATTCGATCCCCGTTATGGCGATTCCGTATCCGGGGTTCGGCTTCTCTCCCCATGAAATCGTCACTTTGCGAATCTCATCGTTCACCGCTGCCACCGTATAAGTGACCTCATCCGAATCAATTGGCAAGATGGGGTTGTGGATGTTTCTAAATTGTATCGCCTTTGCCAGCATAACAACAGCTTCTTTGCGAGTCATTTCCTCTTGCGGCCGAAACTTCCGATCCTCATCTAATTTAACCATCTCTCCATTCAGCATCATTTGGATACTGTTCATGTATGCTTCCGTGACACTGTCTTGATCTGCCAAGATGTTAAACTTCTCTATAAAATGGATAAGGGCCGGTACGCTGTAAAGCTGTAAAAAGATGGTGGGTGAATGCTTCCCTCGTCATCACCTTATCCGGATCTAAATCTGAGCTAAGCTCCAGCCCGTTTACAGCGGCTATAACAAGCGAGTCCGTATACCATGCATCCTCTGATACATTCTCGAACAAGTCCTTTGCTTGCGGAACATCGTCGTTTGGATAAGCAGGCAAGCTGAAATCCATTCCCTTTACGATCATCTGAATGCCTTCCGCGAATGTCAAAGATTTATCCCCCAAAAAATTCCCATCAATCCCGCCGATGATTCCCATTTCGTGTAATTGCAATATTTCTGCATAGGATTCGTCTTCCTCTGAAAGATCGTGGAAGGCGGCGACGCTGCCACTAAAGATCAACGTCAAGGATGCTAGGCAAACGATTAATTTGCGAATGAGCTTTTGCATATGTAAGGCCTCCTCTACTTACAGTTAAAATATCCCTGGTTCTCTGATGATAGACGGAGGAAGCGTGCATGATGTTGCATTTTATGATGACAGCTTGACCGCTTGCTCGATTGTATTCCAGTACTCGCAGTAGTTAGGCTGATCCAAGCGAGCGTATGTCTTCTGGCAGCGACGCATTCGGCCTTTGAAAATAATGACCTTTGTCCATGAAAGTTCGCAGCTCTGCTCCAGGAATATCCTGCAGATAAAGCTCGGCATGACGGAACGAAACGACTGGGTCGTCTTTGCTGTGATACAGTATCACTTTCGGCAACACTGGCGATATTGCTGCAATAGACTGCGGAAGCGCATATTCCTCGGACTGCCAATCTTCGTCCGCTCCCCATTTCGGCGCTGCAAGAAGCAACAATCCTGCCGCCTTTACGGAAATTTTTTGCTCAGCAAACATCTTTAACAGGACGGAGCCGCCGAGTGAATGTCCAACTAGTACAACCCCGTCGCGAAGAAGTGCGAATTCCTTTCGTAACGCCTCTTTCCAGGCTGCATAAGATGGATTTTCGGGATTGGGCATGAGCGGTGCATGCAGCTCATATTCTTTTGCGAGTTCACTTTGTAAATAGGCAAGAAGAGGACCACTTCCCTTACCCGGAGATTGACTTCCTGCACAGTGTACGAATAATAATTGTTTCATATCAGCTACCTCCGATTTGAACTGGCGTTTACCATTGATTATAGCCATGTTTATGTTGGTTAATTTCTTCTCAATTGCGATGTTCATGCAAAAAGAGAAGGTAGCTGAGCAGGGCTGTGGCAATCCGCTTCCATGGCGAGACGGTCAGCGGTCAATACGATTGCTTCACGATTCGATCGCTTCATTCGATTGCTTCACGATTCGATCGCTTCATTCGATTGCTTCACGATTCGATCGCTTCATTCGATTGCTTCACGATTCGATCGCTTCATTCGATTGCTTCACGATTCGATCGCTTCATTCGATTGCTTCACGATACGATAGACGGAAACAATTGCTCCTTTACTTTGTCTACTTCTTCAGTACTTCGATAAACATGCACCACTTCATTCACATCAAACTTGTTACCATCCGGATCAGAAGAGCAAAGTAATTCCACAACTGCCTCGATCCTCCAGTTTTTCAATCGTCACATGATTCTCTTTTCAGCCGCTCATACAGTCGCTCGATTCCCCTTACCTCGAAAGTAAATCGGAACATGGGATAGCCTTGCTTGTTTGGAAACTGATTGTCGAACCCGCCTCCGCTTTCCACCAAATGTAGCCACTGACCGTCGGCAAGCTTCAGAATCACTTGCGCTTCAGACGGATTGTAAGGTACCGCATATTCTAATCCGAAGTTTCTCTGCCACCACTCTGCAGATCGCAGCGGATTGCGAACCGGCACATAAATCGAACAGATACTCTTTAATACACTGTTAGGCGCAGGTACTTTCCTTTCTTTTTCTCATTTTTCGACATGATGATCATCCTTTTCATACGGATCTCAATCTAATAAACGTAACGAGATGATAAAATCAAACATATTTTGCTTGACTAATTACTTGAAACAAATTGCCATCCACATCGGAAAATGTGAAATGCAATTGATTCTTGACGAAGTAAGAGTCGTCAAATGAATGCCTTCCATGACGTAATCCGAAATACGCCTCATAGATGGCTTGGGGATCTCGATTTTGAAAGGCTGACACTAAGTCATCAAAGTTAGCAGGCTGATGACTAGCAGGCGATTGACGACAGGCATTAGATGTATCTTGAGCTATCTCTCTCAGACGTCTGCGAGCACGACTTAAGGACACTTGCACAGCCGAATCCCGCATATGGAGGATGACAGCAATTTCCTTCGCCGTAAAAGAAAACACATCTGCCAGTAATACAATAACAGAGAGTTTCCGCGGCAGTCTTTCGGCCAGCTGTTCTAATAGCTCCCTGCTTAATAAGGTGAAATCGGTGTCCCCCCGTCTCGTAGTCTGCGGACCATGGAACGGTGTGGCCATGCGATTTTCTCATCTGATCGATCCATGTCTGTCTCACAATTCGATAAAGGAAGGCCTTGCTAACTTGTCGCTTCGGCTCCCGCTGAAGCGCTTCATGCAGTTTCAACCAGGCATCCTGCGCCAAATCTTCCGCGTCCCACTGATTGCCTGATATATGCATACTGTACCGGTACATAATGGATTTCCAGTCCATTGGCAACCGCCCTCACTAGTAGAAAGAATACCTTCTGCGCACTGTTGTAACATGATGTATCGTTATCGTTATTATAGCACTTATTTCCAACATTTGTGGCTGAAACATCGGCGTCATGTCGACTGTATTAGGAAACCTCACGGTGTCTGTCCTACATATTGTAAAAAATCCGGACTTCTTACTTTTCCTGAGTTTTTTTGATAGTGAAACATTTTGACTATTCTGCACAGAAAGGTGTAAAAGAAGCAGTAAAGCCCACAGTCCCTTCACTTTGCGAAAAGGATTGCGGGCTTTTTGTTGATGGGACCAACTAAAACTAATTTGACGATTGTATGTGAATCGGATCTTATTTTTGGTAGAGAGTGCTGACTTGTTCAAGGTCATGGCCATTGCCTTTATCATCCCAGCATGTACATTTTCATGCGCAATCCAAATGGCAAACAATTCGCTAATAGACGCTGCATCCAGCGGATTGTCAGGGACACTCTTTTCCCAACTCAACTTCTCATTGAATGCAGGTCCTTGGATAGAGAAATGCCAATTGCTTGTTGAGTTGTTGCACGATTTCACCCCATACCGGCGGTTCTTCCTGCCACTCACTAGGTTTCGTCCCATGGCAAACAAAGCAGGATACGTGTCTGGAATTCGTGAATCCAGACCTGCCATCTTGAACGATCAAGCCGTCGGTGACGGTTAAGACATGGCCGAGCTGCCAGTGCAAATGATTGTTCATCCCGCTTGGGATCGACCTTCTCTGCAAAGGCATCACACTGCCGGCAGCTTCAAGCAACTGATCTCACAAATTTCGTAACCATTCCAAGACGAATGCTTCTCTCATCATTTACCTCCTCATGCAACCGTGATTACTTAACGATACGTTCGTTATCGTGTGTTTTTTTAAGTATAGATCTAAATGTAGTACAAACCTTCTCGCAAGGTTTCTTACATATTGCGAACATTACGAACTTCACATCGTATTGGGCATTCACATCTTCTCGCGTGAATGGTCATTCGCCTCATTCGATATTCCACCTAGGTGCATACATTGTTGGAAGAAGCGCTGGTCGCAAGCATTGGCCTTAAAGCTTATCAAGACCTACCTTGAAATGAGAAGGAAGGAGGTTATGAGGATTCGACATCGATATATTGCAAGCAAGATGAGGAAAACATACCCCTTAATGCATGATCGCCGTGTCTCCCGGCACATACCGGAGATCGTCTGGTACTCAGATTCACATCTCATCCATATGCTGCATAAGTGGGGCTTAGTCTATGTGAAACCCGATACAGGAAGCGGTGGAACTGGAATTATTCGCATCGCACGACGGAAAAATTTCAAGCATGTCGTGTCGTGGGGGCGTCGCAAGGTTGTTTGCGAAACAAGACGGCTGCCGGCCGTCGTCAAAACAGCCATGCTGCGCGGCAAGTCATACGTCATTCAACGCGGCATTCATATGGCGAAAGTGAACGGTAAGCCTTTTGACCTTCGAATCGTCTGGCAAAGGCCAGGCAAGAGCTGGCAACTAACCTGGATGAGCGCCAAGATTGCCACTCGTCGCGGCGCTACGGTAACGAACGTAGCCAAAAGGAGGAGTGGACGCCCGGATCAGGCCTACTCTGAAACGTATGACACCGCCTGTCCAAGTTGATGATCAGCTCGCCATAATTCGCACCGTTTCCGGAAACTTGTACAGGTTCTTGGCGAACGTTTTCCATTTCGCATTATCGGACTTGATCTGGCCATTGATCAAAAACGTCGCGTGTGGTTTATCGAGGCCAACACGAACCCGAATTTCAAAGGTTTGAGAAAGCTAGACCCTGTACAATATAAAACGTTATCTTAAAGCCCAACAAACAATTAAAGGACGAATTCGTCCTACTCGCGGCAAAAAGCGCATAACGCGTAAGTCTGCGTATAAACATTGAGCAGACGTTGAGCAGACATTGAGCGGATTATCTACCCCGAGAATATTGTGAACCTACAAAGGGGCTGGCTGGACGTTAGATCTCGCTGACTTATGGCAACAGCCCCTGCCTGTTCTTTGCAAATCTGCATCAGACTTTCTATTTGGATTGTTTGGGTGCTCCTTGTGCTAACTGAGGTGCTCCTACTTCCACGATGAACCCATCAACGCATGTCTACTCTCCAAGTCTTCTACATTTCGATTCTGCAAGTCTTCAAATCTTCCTATGCAGTTATGGAATAATTGCCAAAAGGACATTATTTCACTCTGAATACCAACAAAAAAATGAAATAATTGCTAATAGGACACTATTTAACAGAAAATCGTATAAACCAGCGAAATCTGGGAGAATAATTGCTTATTTGCAACTAAATGGATTCCGAAGACAATTTCCACCTCAAATAATTGCCTATTTGCAATTATTGCAAGATAGCCGTCCTCCACACTTCCTACAAAGAGCAATGTTGTTGGTTAAAGATGTCGAAGTTGCCTTTTATTTCAGGTTGAGTTCAATATAGCACCCTATCGCCAGTGGCTCACGCTCTACTCGCCCGAGGCTCCACACCTCCTCACCCGCGGCTCGCCCGTGGCTCCACGTTCTATTCCTCCCCCGTTGCGATCGGGCTGTCATCATACGAAATCCAGTCACTCCAGCTGCCCGCATAGAGCTTTACATTGCGATATCCCGCTTGCTTAAGTGCCAGCACGTTCGGGCATGCTGTTACACCGGAACCACAATAGACGATGATTTCCTTATCTGGGTCAATTTGCAGCTGTTTAAATCTATCTCGCTGAGCTTCTGCTGACTTCCACTTACCATCTGACGAAAGGCTGTCCTTCCAGTATGCGTTTACCGCTCCTGGAATCTGGCGGGCCCGCTTGTGCAATTGGCTCTTCCAGCCCCAGGTATCTGCGTGGTTCTCGGGAATCTAGGAGCACGATATCGGAGCGCCCGATGCGCGCCATCACCGCATCCCGATCGACGAGCATATGTGACTGAATATTCGGCACGAACGTCTTCGGCACGATGACCGGCGGCTTGTCGCCACTGACTGGATAACCCAGACCTTTCCATTTTGTATAACCGCCGTCAAGGATATACGTTTTCTCATGCCCGTGATATTGCATCAGCCAATAAAACCTTGCGGCCGTGGCACCGCCTTGATCATCATAGGCCACAACACGTGTCTTCATGATCGACCCCGAGTTTGCCGATAAACGCAGCAAAATCTGACGGATCCGGTAGCGGATGTCGTCCTCCATGCTCTGTAACGGGTGCAGACAGATCCGCTTCAAGGTCGGCATATAGTGCCCCGGGAATGTGCTCTTCTTCATATTCGGCTCGGCCGGCATCTGGTGCTCCGAGCTGAAACCGGCAATCGACAATGACAAGATCCGGCTCATACATTCTGGCCAGCAACCAGCGCGGCTCGACAATGGGATTCATGACAGCATCTCTCCTCTAGATCGATTAGTCGATTAAGTTTTTTCCTTAGCTGGCTATACCTGCAGCACGCCTTCCCGCGCCAGGAGTCAATTTTTCTACCCCCGCATCGGTCACATGGTAGGAATTTTCGATCCCGACGACTCCCTTCCTAGGGAACGTAAATTTTGGTTCGACCGCGATCACCATACCTGGCTGTAATGCATAACGAAAACCCTTCGCCAGGACTGGCCATTCATCGATTTCCAGACCGATCCCATGACCGAGAAATTTGACCTGATCATCCCCGTAACCCATAAAGTGATCGGCAAGTCCGGCTTGCTCAGCTTGGGCCACCGCATCCAAATACAACTGCTCGCATGTAACCCCAGGCTTCATCGCCTGCTCCGTCTCGTGCAAAATGCGCTCTGCAACCTGGTAAGCAGCAAGCAGTTCATCCTCCAGCTGTCCAATGACCGCTGTACGAGTTTGATCGATGACATAGCCATCCACACAGCAACCGATATCGATTAACACTGGCTCATGGCGCGCAATCGCCTTGACTCCCGAGCTTTGTGGACTGGCTGGACCTAAACCTTGTCCCCCTGCCGGTCCGTCAAAAAATGTCGGCATTGCAGCTGCCCAACCGGAGCCAACCATGCCAGTGATGAGCTCTTGGTTGAATGCACGCATGCGCATCAGACCCATGTGTCCGCGTTTGCGAATGTAATATTCGATCTCTGCCATGAGCTCGACGTCCCGTCATCCCGACTTTCATGATGCTGAGCGCGTGCTCCAGCGCTTCTCCGATCAGGACGCCGCATTGACGGATCTGGTTTACTTCCTCGGGTGATTTCAACATGCGCAGCTCTCGCACGATAACAGATCCGTCTATCCACTCAGCTTGCGGAATCACCTTCTGCAAACGATGATAAAGCTGTACCGGCAAACAATTGAACTCTGTGGCGATTTTGCAACACTGCTCTCCTGCACCGTCACTGCCTTTACCCCGGCCTAAATGCGGGAAATCCTTGGCAATCCGTTCACCGAAAGCACGAAAGGAGCCGAGCGGCTCCACTCGCACCGATGCTTCGCTAACTGCGCGCGAAACACTTCTGCGCACATAGAAGATCAGGTTCACCTCAGCCGGGACCAACAAATAACCAGCCTGCATCGATCCGGTAAAATAATAAATATCGACATTTTGCGTGACGAGAAATGCATCCACCTCATCAGCTTGCAATCTGCTTTGCAATCGTTCGATCCGCTCATTCATCGTTATCTATACTCCGTTTCAGGATGGTTTTGATCTTATTGTAACGGATAACCGCCTCCCACTACAATCCAATTACATTTATCAGCGAACGATTTCTGCCGCTCCTTTCACGTACCAAACGATCGGTTTAATAACAGAGAACATCGGACGATATTCCGCGCGAATGATCATAATGACTCCAGGCTTATGCAGGGTCACAGCATATTCGTAATCTTCATTTACATATCGATGTGGGAACGTGTAGGAATCATCGATAAATTCCAATACTTCTATCCTTACGTTTCCTTGTAAAAATGAATGATCCTCCGCCATTAGCTGCTCGTCCAAATACATATTGCTCTGTAAATATCGCTCAGCCTCTTGTTGCCCCTTAGCTTCGTCAAAGCGAACCTCCCCTTCCGCAAGGCGATACAGATCCACTTGCTGTGCCGCGGCATGCGCTGCCCGGTTGACGCTGTATTTTAATTGAAAGAACACTTGTACCGCCGCTGCTTCATCCAACTGAATGGCGTACAGTCCGAGGAAAGAAACCGCCAGGAGCGATACGAGAACCAGCTTATACATGCCCGCCCTCCAAGCAAAAATAAAGTTTCATCAGCTCATCGAATAATTCTTCGGTGAAAGTTTAAGCAGCTTGCTCCGGCACATATTCACTCATCTTCATGCCGGACACTTGGAGGCGGGACGCCTCTCCGGACCCGATATACCAATGAGCTGATCGATAAGCAGCAATCGTCCTACGGGATATCGGATAGACAGCTCAAGTCCGGTGCCGCGCACGAGCGGTGCCGCCGGTGAATCCGCCGGCAAGCCGCTTCTGACCTACCAAATATTCCAGCTCATCGATATCGAATCCCTTTGCCCCTAACCGCTGCTTCGAACTCGCAACCATACTAGCATCGATATAACCGTGCGAACCATTCGCACCAATTTCCAGCAAGTAATCGACTTCTTGTTGCATGGCAGCCTGACGCATGATCAGCACATGTTTATATATCGGCGCAAACATAAACCAGCAAATAAGGCCGGACAACAAAACAAAGGCTAACATTTGCTTCACCAGCATCCCTCCCTGTTCGCCTAAATTACTCTTTTCTCAAGTCCCCAATCCCACTTACGGATTCAAGCGCATGATACGCTCGCTGATCTGCCCTTCTTGTCGTTCAAGTATGTCCCATGACTCCTCCATTTCCTGCGTAAATCGTCACATACAAAGCAACGACAACAATAAGCAGCAATGCGGTTACCAAAATGGATCTCATCCTATCACCTACGGATCTTGATATAGATTCAAAATCTCATCGGACGCTCGGCCTCCTTGATCTTCAATTGCTTCCTGCAAGCCATCCGGACCAGAGACGACATTGACGAAAATCACCGCCACTACAATTAACATCATTACAGTAATTAAAATACTTCTCATTCACCATCACCTCATATTTATCATTTGTAATCTTTCTTAGATGGATTGCTATCCGAGTGTGCCAAACAAATATCTTGCCTCAGCAACCCATGGGTAAATAAAGATAATAAATGTATATAAGATCGGGATTCCTGCTAATAAAAACAACATATACGAAGCGGCTTCCTTACGCCCATCTCGTATTAAGACAAGCTTCTCCTTGTAGGTGCGAATCCTTTCTTGCAGCAGTTCATAGTAATCCTCACGATCGTGAAGATGAAGAACACTTAACGTCTCTGCAAAATCATCCGCTTCATCCGTACTGAGTCGCGTGCGAAATCGCTGCAATGCTTCGTGCGAGCCTTCATACCACTCATTGACTAGAAGCTGCATCTCCTTGCGAATATAACCGGCTACGGCAAACACCTTAAGCAGTTGGACGTGTAGATTTAACTTGGAATCTTTGTAATATAACAATTGCGAGCTAATCACTTGCACATCTTGCACAATGCGAGCGCGGCGATGTTCACGCAGTATTCGGAGCAAGGTTTTGTCTAAGCTAAATAACACGAAGACTGCCAAGCTGACTAGACTAAGCGCGATCAAGATGGGCGATACATCGGTTTTGTTCAGCCACATCATCCCCCCATACAGCAAGATCAAACAGCAAAGAAAACAAACGAGCCGTTTGCACGCTTCATACATCACAACATCTGAGCGGATTCCGCAAGCCATGAACGAGCTCTTGCGCAATTCCTCCAGTTGCGTTCGTGGCGCGGTACGAGTAGCAATGAGCGTAAGAAGCGATATCGTTTCTGCTTAGCAAGCGCTGCTCTCAGCCTTTGAAAGGGCAAAGGGGCACGTCTGGGCACCCATACTAACAAAATCGAGTAAACAGCGGTGAATAACGATGTAAACAACAAAACGATAACCGCGACTTGCGTCACGAGCAAGACCAAAGCTTGTGACATGGCATCCTCCTTTCTTTACATTCGCCGCATGGACAGCAGGACGCCCATCACAAAAGATGCAAACATAAGCGCCAAGCCGTTCAGCAGCATATTGCGTCCAGCCGCGTCAATCAAGTAATAGTAGTAGGCTTGCTGTCCGTTTAAACGAAAGTTGATTAAGATAAACAGCATGCACAAGACAGGAGGCGAAAAGTTTGCAATCCTAATTTCTAATAGCCGATTGCGCGCCGCTTGATCAGATACTTGCGCCTGCCGCATATCGCCAATTAATTCTTGCAGACTAGTAGAAATATCTACGCCTTCCAACAAACCTACTCGTAGTAAGTTCGCAAAATATTGCCCCCAAATATGTCCCAGCGAGAAAGAAAAGACGCGAAGCGCATCTTCCCCCGATCGATTCGTCGACAGCTGACGAAACAAATGCTCAAACGGTATGCGCACCGGCAGTCTGAAGCGTCTTTCTTCTAAGCATCCTGCCAAAGTTTGCCGGATATTTTTAGACTCTGTCATCAAGTAGTGCTGATAGAACACTTCCACCGCCGGAAGAAAATCAAGCCGCGATCTCATCTGCCTGCTAATCAGCCGCATTCTCAGCCATATATAGGGTGATGCGGCCAGCATGGTAGAAAGCATAAGCATGCCTTTAACATTTTGGAAGAAATACGCTCCAGCGGACAGTCCGATCATCGCGGCCAGCAGAGAAGTCAGTACAAACATGCGGGCATTCGGCTTCATATTGAGCGACTCCAACAAATCTTGTAGATGTCTGATCAGCCTTTGGTTTGCAAATAATCGCGACATGCGCCCTCGCAGGCTAGTCCGGGCATGCATCACTTGCAGTTTGGATCGCCTAGCCGCCTTCCAGAACAAAGCTTCGAACAACTGTCTACAAGCGATATACAGGAGAACAAAGATCGAGAAGAGCAGCGCTCCTTGCATGATCAACATGTTATTCAATCCAAGATCCACCCCTTTCTTCGCAAAGATTCATAAAGCTCTTCGGGTTCAACATTTGCAATTGATAACGAAACGTTGAACTAAGCGAATGCTTCTTCACCCAGCGACCGGACCTGTAATCATACGAGATCAAATCGTGCACATTGATTTCCCATCCAATTCACTCAGTTCGCTGATTCGTACGATTTTTCGCTTGCCTTCGATCAGCCTCATCTCGATACCAATTTGCGTGACGAAATGGGCAATTCTCCGGCGCAGCCGCTCGGGGTTCATGCCGCGGCGGTCCTGCATGCACATATCAGCAATCGCGTCTGGTACATCTTCAAGCGTGTTGACGTGCACCGTCGTCATACTTCCCATATGCCCGCGCGTGCAGGCACGAACATACAAATTCGCTTCTTGGTCGCGAATTTCCGCCAAAATGATGCGCTCCGGCGACTGCCTAAGAGCAAGGCGAAATGCTTGTTCACCATTGTGGCTACGATCATCATCGCCAGGTGCTTCGAATTCTCGACATTTTTGTCTGGAAACAGCTTGCCAATGAACAGTTCACAGCGCTGTTCAATCGTCACGATTCTTTGCTCGTCCGGCATCTCTGCTATTAATGCTTTAAGCAAATGGGACTTGCCGGAATTCGTCGCACCGATAATGACGATGTTCAGCCTCGCGGCAACAATGGCGCGTAACAATTGTGCTGTTTGTTCATCCAACGTCGAATACGAGGCGTTCATCAGACTCTCTAGGGTATGCGCTTGTACAGGAAAAAATCGGATCGTGATTGTCGGTTCCCGCGTATATCCGAAGCCCGTCATCGTCACACGTGCCCCGTCGGGAAGCGATACTTCCGCCCATTTTTTCCGTGCGGTTATGGATTCTTGATTGAAAAGGACAAGGTTTTGCTGCAGCCGCTCCACATCTTGAAGTGAGCGGAATCGATATGCCGACCTACGGCTTCGGCCACGGCGAACTTCGAATATGCGTGTGCCGACGACCTGCACTTCTTCCAAATCACTTCTATCCTTGAGCACCGACTCCAGAACGCTCAGGCCAATAACCTCCGCGAACACCGCCTCGGCCATCGTCGCATAAGGCCCGCTCAATGGACGGAGGTGATCGACGCGGCGCGCCGCCAACCGATCTTGAATAATCGCAAGAAACGCCTCTCGTTCCCTCGCAAACCCGAGCACAGCACGATTGAGCGCTGCGCCGTCTTCAATCTGATCTTCTTCCGTGTGAGCACGGCTTTCTACCCACCAAGTACATCCGCACATCTTCGACGATTTCACGAAATTCCTCCTGCGAGCGCACAAATTGTGCTGCATGTTTGGCATCCTTGGTACGATTGCCTTGCTGTTCCCCACGAGGTACAAACGGCTCCTGGCTGCGGTCTGCCTACAACCTGCTTACTGTCCGCTTGGGCGATGGAGCTTGTGGCTGTATGTTCATGTCCGCGAAAACGTGCCGCATATTCCAGCGCGGAAAACCTACCCTCCTCACCAGAAATCGTTCCGCCAGTTGAGGCTACTTTCAACCTAGAACGATATGGTGATGTAACCGATTGCTCAGGTCGTGCAGATACATGCTGCAAACTCATCGCAAATCGACCCCCGCTTGCCGCCTAGATGTACGCAAACGAAACTCGGCAAGCAGTCTCGGTTCCGGCGGCGGTGTCCATATAATTCCGGCTGTTGCAGCCATTTTTGCGGCGATGTCTCCCAGGCCTCTGTGTACAGTTTTGCGGCTCTTGATCCACTCCGCTAATTGCCCTTGCTGCATGCATCCGATGATCTCCTCATGGGATATGGCGGCGACAAGGGGCAGTCCGGTAGAATGGAAGACTTCGCTTTCGCGATATTCGTCTGTAAGCTTACCAATCTGTGTCACAATGAGCGAAAATTGCCGCGGTGAAATGCCAAACAGCGGAGCGGTATTGCAAATCCAGGCTCTAAAGTCGTCTTGGAAACAATCGATCTGCGGCACCGTGACTAGATATTTGCCACCTGCTCTAATTCCGGTGATGATCGTTGCCGCATTGTCCCAATAAGCGCTCACATCCACAATGCTAATGTCAAATGCTTGTGACGCGGTCCATAGCAACTGCTCGATATCTTCCGGTGCAAATAGCTCCGCTTGTTCCCGTTGCATATTACCGTTTAATATATAAAGATTTTGGATACGACTTGATGGTTACGCAGTGCTTCAACAATCGATCTGCCGTAAGCGATTGCGCTTTCAGCTCTGAGCGCAGGGCACTAACCCCCGCATGCTTCGCAGTTAAACCGATATAACGGGCGATTTTGAGCTCTTCAGATTTAAGCATAAATAGGCGATTCGTGAGTTAGAGTTACCGCTGGCAAGCGCAGCCGCAGTACGGAATGCTGCAGCCGTTGTGCCGATGCCCGGCGTCGTGCCGACGAACACCGCAAGGTTGGCATACTGTGTTTCTGTATCGATTTTCATCTGGTACTACCTCCTTAACATCGTCAGTTGTTCCTGAAGCTCACCCTGTTCGGCAGGATAAGCAATAACCAGCTTGGCATCTTCTGCACTACGACAAGCTTCATCAATGATCAGCCACTCTTCTTCGCGCAAATTCAAATTAATGCTCTCCACTAGTTCGCCGCTTCGCAACGCGACAAGCGCTTCGTGATTGCCCTCGGTCCGTGGCTCATCCCCCAGAGTTTCCGAATCGACTCGATCTCGACGTTGACCGGACAACACTAACTGAGGCGACACGCACATCATTAATGAGTAGCCTGCGCAGAATTGTGTTCGTTCGACAAATAGATTCGCACATGATCTCCGCTCCTGAAATCGCGAGAATATAATCCTTTTGGAATTTCAAAAACGGCTTCCTCCTCTTGCGGCAAAAACAAACGCTCGGATAACTTCCAATCGAGAACAGGCTCTCCTGCACCTAGTGGAATTAAGGCTTGCTTGCCAAAGACAGAACAGCAGATCCGTAATCATCTCTTTATTCACGCCGGCTTTCGCGATGCTTTGCAACGCAAGCATGTCTTCCCCGAGCACCGTACCCGCCCTGATAAATTGCTTCGGTACCACAACACGAATCGTCTCTTGCATTTCCACCTGCTTCAACAAAATGACATAGACCGCATACACCAAGAGAACCAGCGATGACAGCTGCCGCCAAACCGATCAATAAGCGGCGAAATCTTAACATATAACGTCCACTCCTTGCTAAAAGGATTTCATAAGCACAAAAAAACGCAGACCGGGGGAAATCCCAAGTTCTGCCGTTCTTCGCCAATTTAATTAGTACTCATATGTAATTGTAAGTTCCTAGATCGAATGTGATTGATGAGAAACATGATCCTCTAACATCAACTTAAGGAAATATTACCAGATTCGCACATGGTTGTCTATCCCTTTTTTTGAATTTTTTTGTTGAACTACCCTCATCCCAAACTATGAGGTCATTATTTCACATCCGTCAAGATGAATGGTCTCATAGACACGTTCTCCTTTGTTATTATTCCATTCTAATTCCAATGTTGAATCAGTAAAATCTTCTGTAGTCATCTTCTTCAATTCCTGTGTCAGTGGTTCTATGCTAGATCCCAGGTATTTTGCGTTTTGTAAAATGGCGACTGTTCCCTTAAACGAATAAGAATCCACTCTTAAAACCCCGTGTTCGGAAAGCTTAAATTCATATTTAAAATAGTTGGAATGGTCTATTTCCGATTCGTTGCCTAAGTATGTTAGCCTGGCATCACCAAAAAAGATAGATGAATGTGTCTTTATAATGTTGTAATTCTCGACTTTCCAGAAGTCCCCTTCCCCTGATAAGCTTTAAATGCATTCAAAATATCTTCTGATTCCAAGTGAGCTTCTTTTTGCGAAACATGTTGATAATCTACATGGTCATAGATCTTTCTCAAATCAGAACCGAACAAGATCCAGTCCTAATAAACCTACGAGCAAAGGGATCATGATCGCCGCGACAATCTCTAGTAGCCACGCTTCAATCGCATATTAAAATCCTTCACATTCATAGGACCCCTCCATGATTATATCCAATCTATACGTAAGGGTTATGTTGCTTCTCATAGCCGATCGTCGTCTCAGGGCCGTGTCCAGGATAACAAACCGTTTCATCCTCCATGGGAAAAAGCCTCTCATGAATCGAAGCATACAATTGTCTTTGGAACTGCCGCCAGGCAAGTCGGTACGACCGACCGACAGACGGAACAACACATCGCCGCTGAATACCAGTTCGCTGTTCCTCTCAAAATAAAAACTGACACTTCCCGGAGAGTGTCCAGGCGTATGTATAACCTCGAATAGAATTGACCGAGGAAATTCAAGGTTTCACCATCCATTCAGCAAATAATCTGCCTCTCCTGCTGTGATCTCGCCACCTAGTTCCGGCCACATTCGGGAACCGTTCCACTCCCCGTCCATCAGCCAATCCTTCTCCAACTCATGGATATAAACGGGACACTGTTTCAGCCTACGAATCTCCTTGGACTCCGCCGATATGATCAAAGTGTGCATGTGTGAGCAAAATCGCTTCGAGCTGGATATCTTTTATATAGTCAAGCAAGTGCCTTAGGCGCCGCCCCTGGATCGATAAGCACTGCTTTACTGTTATCTTCGGATTTGATCAAGTATGCGTTCGTTTCAAGTGGACCTAAATCACAATCTCTCGACTTGTAGCATGAACGCCACACCTTCCCTTCCTTAGCATTAGTTCAAGTATAGCATGATCGCCGTGCAAAAGGGGCTGTCCAGAAAGTCCCTAAAATCATAAAGTTGGATGGAAGCTCGTATGGTTTCTGTCCAACTTTTTTACCCCTTGTTGCTTTAGGAAGGCTGCGAGACGGATGTTTTCCATCGTGATATCGTTTTCGGCGATCAGCTTTTGGATCATCGTTGCAAACAGTAAATCGATCATCGCTTTCATACGGACGCTACGAAACTCGTTCAAGGTTCGGAAGTTTATGTGGATTCGGCATGGAAACGCAAAGGGTGGGGGGAGAATCTGTATCGCGAAAGGCATGGAGAATGAACAGCTCCCGTACCTTCGCTTGGGCTACGCCACCACTACATGTTTCCACTATAGGGAGTCCTACACTCTGGATATACAAACTAAATTGGAGGTGCCCTCTTGGTGCCCTCTTCCTTCTTTTCTTCGGTGGCAGCCCCTCAGCCCCTCCTAATAAGAGAAGTGAAACTTCCCTTATTACCCCATTTTGAAGAAATTTCTTGAAATAGAGGAAGTGCGATTTCAATGTCATTAAGTTAAGCAAAAAGACCAATCTGAGCTTAAGGCGGAGTCCAAAACGGCATAGAAAAACCCGTGTCGTTCGTTTTTTTGTGCAAATTAGATAAAAAAGCACATAGCAAATAAACGGATGGAATATCCGCTTAAAAAATATTCAAACGAACTCAATTATGCTATTCTGTAGACGAAGCTAACTGCTGATCTGGAGCGAATTTTGCGTGTATTCTGTCCTGGTCGAAGGGGTCGAATCGGCAAAATGTTCTTGCGAATCAGCGCTTCTACATCGGGTGGGGGTTCATCGTCCCTTGAGCGCAGGAAATGTCTGCAAACGAGAACGGCAACCGTAAAATTGACTTGATATTGGTGTCGTTTTTCCATTTGGGAAATGACTACGTGTGAGGTAATCATTTCAGCAAAATTGTACATGATCATTCTTGCAAAAATCTCTTGGATGATGAACTCTCGCTTCTTTGCGTGAAAATTCGTGAGACCTACGGTGTGTTTCAATGCTCTAAATGAAGTTTCAATGCCCCATCGCATGTTATAGATGGACTTGATTTCATCGGGCGGAAAGTCATCAGCAGATAGATTGGTCACGACGGTTTCATAATCGCCATTGGGCAAGACGAAACGAACAACCCGAAAGGAAATCGGATAAAATAAGTTCTCGTGTAAATCTAAATAATCAAATGTCGACACAGAAGGGACGAACTTGTAAATCTCGGGATGCGCCTTCACCTCCTTCGTTTGTTTTCTCGTGAGGATCAGCTGAACATCGTGATCGAACTCTCCACTAGCAGGCAAAGACAAGCCCGAAAGAATACCGTTGGAATCCACATCCTTTACCCGTATGACATAGTTCCATCCCTTGCGTTCAATATGCGCGAAATTGTTGTAACTTTCATACCCTCGATCGGCCGTAACAATCGCTTTCCCCTCGATAGGAGAACGATCTACCATATCTACTAGCGCCCTGCTCTCATTAAGCAACATTCGGGGTTGCACAATGGCATCTACGTAAAGCCGGTTGCACAAGTCATACATTGCGTTCAAATGCATCAGGTTATAGCCTTTTGACCCCGGATGGTTTTGAATATAGGTATCCGTGTCCGAAGGATCCGTTGCGATATGCAAATCGGAACCGTCAATGGCCAGCAACCGATAACCTCTGTAGTCCTTAAGATCCGTATACGATTTTGTAAATTCGTGAAATAAGAATTCCAGAGCTGATGGCAGAATCTTATGGCGCTGTTGGACAAAAGCAGAAGTCGTCGCGGTGTTCACGTCATAGCCTTGAGCTTCTAGAAGTTCTTTATAGATGCTGTTGCCGCCCATAGAGATTAGGAGTTGCATAACGGTTTCAAAGGGGAGCTTTTTCTTTCGGGTAAAATCTTTCCCTGGGTTTTTCACATATGGTGCTAGTTCGGCTGACATTTCATGTATGAGGGATGTCAGCGTCTGTTTTAATGAAATTGCATATTCATTCATTGGCGTAACCTCCTCGTTTTCAAGGGGCTTCGCCACACACTTTCACATATTTGTCAAGCCTTTTTTTCATTTTTCTTCTGATTTCGCACATAAAAAAAGCGGGCTACCTTTCTCGATAACCTCGCTCTTGTTCATAATATTTGACCCTGCACCTTAACTTAATGACATTGAACTTTGACTTCCCTTATTTTGTGAAAAAGCGCTCATTTCCTCAAATAGAGGAATTTTCGGTTCCGCTATTTAGCCCGGATATCGTGGCGCCGCCCTCCCTGCGTTTCGCTTGCAACTTCGCCGGATATCGTGGCGCCGCCCTCCCTGCGTTTCGCTTGCAACTTCGCCAGATATCGTGGCGCCGTCCCAGTCCGTCTCCATGCCTTCGACGGTACCATTCCGGGGGCTTTGCGGAGAGCGAATGTACGGTCCAATAGCCCTAAAATAAAAAGTTGGACGGAAACTACGGTTTCTGTCCAACTTTTTTTACTCCCTTGTTGCTTTAGGAACAGCGAGACGGATGCCCGCCACCTTCAGTAGATTATATAAGGGAATACAGAATCATTGATTCGATTGCTGTTTCATTCCAGTTGACTCTTAAACAAACCGATTCGTCAATCTGCCTAAACCCGCAATTTCTACGTCCACTACGTCGCCCGGCTTCAAATATTGTCTTTGCTCCGGCGGCATTCCGAGCGCTACACCTTCCGGGGTGCCGGTTAGAATCAAGTCTCCGGGCTCCAGTGTCATGTATTTCGAAATATAGCTGATGATCTCCGCACATGTAAAGATCATGTCTTTCGTGTTGGAGTTCTGTCTCAGCTCGCCGTTCACATACGTCCGCAGCTCTAAATTTTGCGGATCTGCAATATCATCTGCCGTGACAAGCTCTGGGCCGATCGGGCAAAACCCGTCGCTGGTTTTGCCAAGCATCCACTGTGAAGTTCGCATCTGCAAATCACGCGCTGATAGATCGTTCGACCGTCAATAGCCGAACACATGCTCCAATGCATCCTCCACACTTACATCCGCTGCACGGCTGCCGATAACCATACCCAGTTCCACTTCATAGTCGAGTTCCTGAGTAACGGATGGGACCTTGACGAGCTGCTTGTGTCCAGTTAAGGAATTGGGAAACTTTATTAAAAAGTAGTGGCACTTCCGGGTATGGCATATTCGATTCATCCGCATGCTTTCGATAGTTAAGGCCAACGCAAATGATCTTGCTCGGCTTAGGCACACAGGGGCCGAACTCGATTTCCTCCTCCTTAACAAACCACCCTTCTTCGCTGGATTGTGCTGCGCGGGAGACGAATTGCAACAGCTTCTCCCGCTCCTGCTGATTCATGCGAATGACCTCCATCGGATCGGTCGGAATTCCAGCCGTTGGCAGCCTACTTAAAGCAGCAGATACATCGAGAATCCCGTCTTCCGTATTAATTCCGAGCGTTATTTGTCTATTTTTCTGTATCGACACAAATCTCAATTTCCCTACACTCCTTCCCTATTTCTTGATGTCAACTTCGATGTCAACATCAATGTCAATTAAACTCGCTTCTCAACCCCGTATAATTTACTGGCGATCTCCGTCTGGCAATCGATAAACTCGCTGTGCGGTCAAGCCAAATAGTTGTGCACGCTCATCATCCTGCCAATCTTGGATCGCATTTTCTACATCTTCCTTCACATCTTCATAGCTGCGGTTAAACGTACATAACGGCCAATCGCTACCGAACATCAGCCGCTCCGCACCAAATGCGTCCAAGGCAAAGCTGATGATAGTACGCAAATCATGCTCGGGCTGCAAGCCGGATATCTTCGGATATACTTCTGGGTACGAAGCGGCTTCACGCATTTGTTCCTGCCACTCTGTAAGCTCGTTTGCGGCAACAGGGGGCTTCGCCAAATGATCGATCACCATGCGCAGCTTCGGCACCTCATTCGCCAATGTCACGACATGCTTCAGATGCAGCGGGAACCCGCTCCCACTTCGAACGGAAGATTATGCTCGGCTAATATGCGAAGGCCTTCGAGCACACGGGGGCGGATAAGCCACTCTGGATCGCTTTCGACCATGATCAAGTGGCGGACGCCGATGAATTTCTCATGGCTTCCGAGCTCCTGAAGCTGTTTTTCGGCAAGCTCTGGTTCCGCCGATCGACCCACCCGACGACCCCGGCAATCCACTCATGTTGCTCCGCTAACTCAAGCAAATATCGGCTCTCATCAATGCCGTCTTTGGCCTGAACAACAATCGTTTTGTCAAAGCCAGCCTTACGTCTAAGGGGATCCAGCTCCGCAGGCTCGATTGTGCGACACAGCTCGCCAAACACTTCAGGACTTAAGATCGGATAATGAATGCGCTCCAAGTTCCAAAAATGCTGATGTGCGTCAATACGTATAGTCACAAGTAAACGCCGCCTTTCTCTAAGATTTCGCCTGGGATAAATTTGAATTTTTCGATCAGTTCATCAGTCAGCTTCACTCCAAGCCCGGGAATTCCTTTTGGGAAACTGATCATTCCATCCTTATACTCAAGCGGTTCAACGAGCAACTCATCACGCAGGGGATTGATCGTCCGATCGTACTCCATAATCATCGCATTGGGCGAAGAAGCGATAATGTGCAGGTTGGCCATCAAGGAGACGCCGGATGTAAAGATGTGCGGCGCCATGCGCATCTGGAACGCATCGGCAATCGCGGCGATTTTTTTCACTTCCATAATGCCGCCGCTGCGGGTAGCGTCGGGCTGAACAATATCGACCGCTCGCTTGACGATCAAATCCTTAAAGCCGTACTTCGTATATTCGTTCTCTCCTGCGGCGATAGGAATGTCTACTTCCGCCGCTAGTCTAGCGTATCCGTCAATATCATCGTTAATAAGCGGTTCCTCCAGCCAGAGCAGATCGCACGGCTCCAGCTTGCGGGCTACGCGAATGGCGGTGTTATAGTCCCATGCCGCATCGACGTAGCACATGCCGGCGTCCGCCATCAAATCGATCTCGCTACCGACTGCTTCGCGTACTTTGCGAACTTTCTCCACATCGCCGCGAGGATCGCCGCCGATTCTCATCTTCATCGCCGTATACCCTTGTTCCTTATATTCGAGAATTTCTTCGATTAGTTCGGATTCTTCATTGCTCATGCCGGCGCTTGCATAGACGCGAATGCGGTCGCGCACTATTCCTCCAAGCAAATCGTAGACGGGACGGTTCAACGCCTTACCGATAATGTCCCACAAAGCGATCTCCAGCCCGCTAATGATCTTGATCGCACCTCCTTTTCGTCCCCAATGCAGGGAGCGGACGAACATTTTCCGCCACAGCTTCTCAATTTGAAACGGATCTTCACCGATCAGCATCGGTGCGAAATGCTCGTCAATGATCGATTCAACAGATTGCGGAATACAAGAGTCTTCACTCACTTCCCCAATACCGTGTATGCCTTTGTTTGTCCATATGCGTACTAATGTGGCATTGCGTTGCAGGGTCGTCCATCCTGGGCATTGCCAGCGTTCCTCTTCACTGTACCGATAGGACAAGTGGATTGTCTCAATCTTTGTAATGCTCAAGTCGTGCATGTTTGTCACCTGCCGTTAATCGTATTGTAAACGTTCTGTCGTTCCGTTTTTGAAAGAACGGCGTATGGCTGCCGCCATCAGCATCGTCCGCTTTGCGTCACGTATCGTGGACAGGGGCGGCTCGCCGTGCATGATACAGCGCTCGATGAAAAAAACCGTCTCCTGCTCAAACATCTCCAAATAGAGGGGATATTCGCGCATTTCTTCACTTGTGCCGTATACTTGATCGCGCCGCGAGAAATGCATGCCGCCTTCTGTCCCCCAAAGCTTCATCTTGAACGTCCACGGATCGCTTGTCTCATCATGATTGGCCCAAGAAACATACAAATGTGCTAAGGCACCGTTCTTAAATCGAACATTGACCTGGACGTGCTCATCATCGTCTGGAAAAAGCTCCTTGCGGAAGCTACCGGAAAAAGCCTGCAGCTGTTCCGGCTCGCCAAGCAAGGCTTGCATCAAATAAATTTGATGGCATAACACCTCTGTCGAAGGGCCATGGTATTTTTGCACGAGTTCATCCGGCATCTTATAAATCTCGCTCATGAACATCGCGGTCGGTGTTCCGATCTGACCGGGCGCACAAGCCGCTGCATTCTCCTAATTTCCGGTAGATACAAGTAACTATGTCCCGGCATGCACACTTTGCCCGTCTTCTCCTGCAGATTGATCAACCGCTCTATGCCATCTAGATCTTCACTGACCGGCTTTTCGACTAGCACGTGCTTACCGCTGCGAAGCGCTTGTTCCGCATAATCGATATGACTTTCCATCGGGGTTAGTACATAGATCGCATCGATATCGTCAGCTTGGCATATTTTGCAAATGAACGGATTTCCGCTCCCCATTGGGCAGCTTTTCCTGCCGCCAACTGTTCATTCTTGTCATATACAGCGATCAGTTTGGCCGACTCGCACAGTTGGATTGCCACAGCATGCAAATCAGCAACGCCGCCGCAGCCAATGAATGCAATGTTGACCGGATTGTGTGCACGGTTCATTCTCACCACCCCCTTATACCTTAGAACAGTGGATACCCAAAAGCCGATTTCATATATTCGTTGTATTGCTGGAATAATTTCTCGTAATTTTCCTCCAGTTCAATCGGGATGCCGTAACTTGGCTGAGGTAATTACACCGCGCTTATACAAGCATGTATTTTCAAAGCGACAAACATTTCAGCGGACTGCGCAATTAGGTTCAAGACCGGCATCAGGGAATTGAATAGTTCGAAAGCTCGCACCTTATTCCCGGCCATATAATCTTCATAAATTTCCAAATACGGACGGACCATCGACGCACCGGGCATCATCCCTCTGGCACCACGCTCCATCGCATCATACATCTGCACGCAACCATTGCCCATAAAAATCCCAATCTGACCATCGGATTGCTCGATCAGACTCGATACCAAGCCGCCCGGTGGCACCGATTCCAGCCTTTACATACATCGGTTTGCCATGCTTGCGACCGATCTCAAGGAATGTTTCCGTGGCAATGGTGCGCCTGTTACGTTCGGTGCATATTGAATGATGATCGGAAGCGATACGCTGTCCGCCACAGCCTCTACATGCTTCACGACCTGCTCATGTGACGGTGGAATGAATGAGGGCGGAACGATCATGATCGCATCTGCACCGGAAGCCTCGGCATCACGCGCATCTTGAACCGCAGCGGCCGTAGCATGCCGTGTAATATTTACAATGACCGGAACGCGGCCGGCAGTTTGCTCAATCGTCGCCTCAATCATTTGTCTGCGCTCATCGTCGGTCACCTTATAAAACTCACTGGCCACGCCTAACAGGGCAACCCCGTGCACCCCTTCGTCTATGATAAGATCGATCACACGGCGAAGTCCGTCCAAGTCAACGCGCTCATCCTCGCCTGTAAATGGCGTTGGCAGGATGGAGAAAATCCCTTGCAATCGTCGTTGTGTCAATGATGTCGCTCCCCTTTCCTAATCTAGTCTTCATCCAGACAACATCTGGTCATCATCTAAACAACGTCCAACCATCATACAGTCAGCAAGATTTTGGCTACTTCACCCGGGTTACCTAGAAGCTGCTCAAAGCATTCTTTACCCTTATCAAGCGGTGAATGCTGGATCCACGGATCAAGCTTCACCTTTTCCAGCGGCAAGCCAGTTCAGAGCTGTCACAAAATCTTCCTGGTCGTAACAAAATCCGCCCAGCAACTTCAATTCATTGCGGATGACCACATTAACAGGAATCGGGCTTTCCGCTTCATGCAAGCCGGAGAACACCACCCGTCCTCCGTGTCTTGTAAGCATGACGCTTTGCCCGCGAGTCGCAGCGACGCCAACCGCGTCCACAACGACATCGAATCCGTCCAACGGTGCTAGCTCCTCCACTTCAGTAGCGGAATCGGCCACCTTCGCCCCTAATGCCTCGGCAATGCGCAGCCTTTCGCGACTTAAGTCCATGATGACGATATCGGACAAGCCGTATGCCTGCGCCGTTTGCAGCACGAGCGGTCCGATCGGTCCGGCACCGAAGATGAGCAAGCGGTCAGTTGGATCGAATTGCCGAATCTCGCAGCATGCACCGCGCAAGCCAATGGTTCGATCAAGGCACCGGATTCCATAGATAAGCTGTCCGGCATTCGCAGCACCTGACTTGCTGGAACGGCTACAAATTCGGCGAAAGCGCCCGGTCTTGCAGCACCGATAATTTTTCGCTCCTTACACAATTGTGGATGGCCTGTGCGGCATTGGCGACATTGCCCGCAAGCAATAAGCGGGTTTACCGTTACGCGCTCACCGCTTTTCCACTCCCCTGCTGCTGAGCCAGTAGCGGCAATCGTGCCGGTAAATTCGTGCCCCATAATAAGCGGTGGCTTGCGCAAGGAATTTTACCCCAAGTATCCACTTAATTCAGACCCACATATCCCTACGCGCTCGACGCGGATGAGCACCTCGTCGGCCAGAGGTTCCGGTACGAGAATCATCTCATGTTCAACTCTCTCGCTCCTTCATACACGAGCGCATCCATCGTTGCCTTTCCCATAAAAGTGATACGCCTCCTAATGCATGTCTGAATATTGATTAAGGACGATTTCTTTTCTTTTGCTTTATCCCATTTTGCTTGATATCAAATCAATTTCTCTCTCCATGTTCAATCCTTTGCCAATTGCACTAACCTTTTACTGCTCCTTCCGTCAGCCCAGAGACGAAAAACCTTTGCATGAACAAGAACAGAATGAGCACCGGTAAAGCAGCCAACACCACAAGTGCGAATATTTCGTTTCCAATTCGTGCTGTATTGCCCGATCGCCATGTAGATACCAGTTGTAACCGTATATCCTTTAGTCGAACCGAGAATGATGAGCGGGTTGAGAAAATCGTTCCACACAGACAAAAACAGGAAAATGATGACGGAAGCGGTCGGAGGCTTCAAGATCGGAAAGATCACTCGCCAAAACAAGGTGAAGCTGTTCGCCCCCTTCAATCATCGCCGACTCATCCAATTCCCGTGAGATCGTGCGGATAAAACCCGTATAAATAAAGACGGTAAACGGAATATACCAGCCAGTGTTATATAAAATTAATCCGACTTCCGAGAACATTAAGCCGAGAGTGCGCAACAGCTTGATGATCGGAATCAGAATGACCTGCGGCGGAATCATCATACCTCCGAGTAGTAGCAAGTACGCAAACAGAAAAAACTTGTGTTTGCTCCTGGCAATGACATATGCCATCATGGAGGCGAATACGATGAGACTGACCGTCGAAGCTACCGTCACGACCGCAGTCGTAAAATAAGCTCGAAAGATATTAAAGGTTGGGGTTATGGCCACTTCTCTAAAATTATTTAGCGATAATTGTTCCCACGTGAACCCCATCGGATTGGAGATAATCGCATCATTCGGTTTAAACGCATTGATCACGGCAATATAGAAAGGAATAAGCAATAGTGCCGTCAGCAATAGCAAAAATATATTTTTGAGTCGGTTTAAGGAACGGTTCGTCATGATATGCGCTCCTCTCTCTTGCGCAGATACAGCGTCATCACTATGGAGATCGCCGCGACAATTACAAGTAATATGACCGCTAACGCGGACGCATAGCTGAACCTGTTCGTATTAATTCCGAGCCTGACAATCATAAATGCTGCCGTTTCTGTCGTGCCGCCAGCGCCCCCGTTTGTCAAGACGGCGATACGGTCATATTCTCTTGCCAATGTCGAAAAGATAAAAATAATACACATCGTGACAGAAGGCGCCAGCATGGGAAATGTGACATTGCGAAATGCCTGCCAGCGATACGCGTTGATTTTGGCCTGTTTGATAAAGGCTCGCGGAATGCTCTGTAAGCCCGCCAAGTACAGGACAATCACACCGCCCAAGCTTTGCCAAATAATGATGAGAGTAATCGTCAGAACAGCATTGTCTGGCGTGCCGAACACTTCCAGCTTCGGTAAAGACAATTTCTCCAACACTGAATTCAATACGCCGTTGTAAAATTCAGAGTCGCTTTCCACAAAAATCCTACGACCACGGCACTTAGCAAGAGTGGGAAAAAGAACACCGATCGATAAAGATTCGTAAGCTTTCCCTGGCTTGTTCAACAGCACGGCAAAAAATATTCCTAACGCATTCGTACACAGCGTACCGACGATCGTAATAAACATCGTGACTTTCAAAGCACGGTGAAAATTTTCATCTGTCAACGCCTTAACAAAATTTTCTGTTCCAATAAATTGATAGGTAGGACTTAGGCCGTCCCAGTTATGAAAGCTGTAATATATACTCATGCCAATCGGTATCATCATGAACACGATATAGATGAGAAATCCCGGGGCAAACACAGCCCTTTCACCGCATGTTCCCGTTTCATGGATACCCTCCCCTGTGTACGTCCTGTAGGATGAGATAAGGGCACTAGCTGAAAGAAAGCTGCCCAGTAGTACCCTTATCGTTGTAGGCGGCGAGTTCATGAATTTAAATTTCATGATCACACGCCATCCAAAGTCATATCCTGATCCGTTATTTATGATTTTCCCAGTATTCATCGAGGCCGGCCATTTGACTTTGCACATCCACGTCAGGCAAGAGCAGATTTTGACCGACCTTCGCCGTCGTTCGGCAAGCCGTTTACAGGGAAGTCTCCTGCGCGCTGCGCTTCATAACCAGACATTGTACCTGCTTCTTGCAACAGATCGAATATTTCTTGCTGCAAAGGTGTAAATTCGTAGTTGATAGGCTCTACCAAGCCGGAGAACATCCCATCTGCTTCGCTGAAGGCCTTGTGGAATTCCGGGTCCAATACGAGATATTTTGCGAACTTGAGCGCTTCCTCTGGATGTTTAGTCGTTGCCGAAACGGCAAAGCTTGTCCCGCGCGAGCCCGACATGTAAGGTCCTGAACCGTCCAATGTCGGTGCCGGCATAACGCCGACCTCAAAGTCCGGCTGTGCTGCCGCGTATGCTGCTGTAAACCACGAGCCCATCGGGTACATTGCTCCGTTCCGTTCAGGAACTCCTGCTCAACTTGTTCGTAACCAATGCTGAGGGCGCCTTTGTTGAAATAGCCCTTTTCTGCCAGTCGATGATAGCGTTCGGCTACCGCCATCGAGTTGTCATCTTGATAGCTGACTAGCCCTGCATTTTTATCCGCATACCAGTTCGGGTTTTTGCCGAAAATTTCTGGTCCCGTCAAAATCGAGAAGGTCAAAGTTGTCATCCAATCTCCGCCGGTCAATAGCGGTGTAAATCCGGCTTCCTTCAGCTTCGCACTCACTTCTTCAAATTCGTCCCAAGACCTCGGCAATTCTACAATTCCGGCTTCTGCAAACATATCCTTGTTGTAGAAAATTTGTGTGTGCGGCTGCAAATACGATTGCAGGGTGTACAGTTTTCCGTCAATGAATGAGAGACTCATAATCTTTAATCCTCTTAATATCGTCATCGATCGGGATATCCATCAAAGCTCCGGCAGCCGCAAAGTCTTGATAGGAAATATTGCTGAGGACGTCCGGAAAGTCTCCCGATGCTAGCAATGTTTTGGCGTAATTATCATTCATACCTTCCAAGGAAGGGGCTTGAATTCGATTGACTTTAATGTTTGGATTTTGCTCCTCAAATTTGCCAATCCATTCGTCCCAAAATTCTTCTGTCAAATTCGGCGTAATGAGCGACAAGAATGTAATTTCTACTTGTTCTTCTGCTTCGTTGGCGTTTTTATTCGCCCCTCCGTTGCTGGGCTCGCCACTTGTGTCTCCGCTGTTCGGCTCACTGTTCGCCCCGCATGCTGCAATCGCAAGAGATATCACAGCGATGAGTAAAATCAGCGAAATGCGCTTCATTTTGAATGTTGCCAATTTGCAGTTCCCTTTCACTTCGTTCTCTTTTTTGCTACATTCAAATTATAGAACAGGGCTTGAAACGCATCCACAGGAATTACTTGCGGTTTACTGGATGAATTAAACGACTTTTAAAAAAACATCAGGAGGCAGAGGACAAATGCTGCGCAAATGGTATCGCAAATGGATTGGGAGATTCGTCTTTCGCAAACTGAACTTAGGGATTGGCTTCTCTTCTGATCGTTTTTTCCTGACATCGGATTCGTTACACTATAGCAGCTTTTTTCAACTTTGCTGGAAGACATGGCGAGATGTTGCTAGATATAAGGACCACAGCCTCATCAAGATTATGTCTCCGACGATGATTACCCAATTCAAACGCGAAACGATCTCCTTTTATCCGCTAGCCAATAGACACCTGGCTCTTACGCTTGACTTTATTGCCGATCGTATACCGCTGCAACGAACAACGAGTCGCCCGCAGAACGCAATTATTTTTCCGGGTGCAATCTTATCTGCTGGAACGCAACCCGGACGTCTTAAGCTCGGTCTATGTACCGAACGACCGACAGATAGCTCTATTACAAATGTCGCTATCCTATGTCTTTCCGCTCTGGATCCGACTTTCGATTTTAAAGGATTTTTTTGCTTCCTTTCCGCTGAATTATCATTATCCTTATATCGGTAAACTGAAGGACTCGTTTTCGTTAATGTCGACCGCCGATGCTTTATCTGGTCATTCCCGTGTTTGATTTCGCTAGTATCAATTCGATGAAGTCTAAGGCTATTTCATGGCGTCGATCGACTCTCGCACCCTGTTTGATTGTTGTTCAAACTGCCTCCTCTTCAGACAGCGATACGCCGTGAGCTAATACGTCAAAACGGTCCGAAATGCTGCTCGACAGCCCAAGAAGACGGCAACCTGTTGCCTGAGGCCGGCATCCTTACGGCCGTATCGCCGAGTGAAACGGTACATCATCGAAATATCGGGCATCGACAGACAAATCCGTTATTCGAGTCCGATCTCTCGCAAATCACGACCATGATCGTGTTCGGATTGCTCCTGCTTGTCGGCTCTTCAGCTTGGTGCTTATCCATTATATCCTGCAGTTTTGTCAACGTCAGGTTGAAAACATAACCCAGCATTTTAAAAAAGTTCAAACGAATCCGTTTACGGAACCGATGGAAAAATGGGAGAAGATGAAATCGGGGATTTGATCGATCGCTTCAACCGCATGACATCAAGGAATTCAAGACATATCAAGCGTTTATATTTCCGAAATGCAAAAGAAAAGCCGAATTTATGTCGCCTTGAAAATGCAAATCAATCCGCATTTTTTATACAATACGTTGGAGTCGCTGCGCATGCAGGCGTCATTCCTCAATCAGCCGTGGACTTGCGGACAAGTTGTATTATTTAGGGAAGTTGTACCGCTGGATCCTGAAAGACGGACGCCGAAGATATCCCCGTTGAGGAGGAGCTTCAATACACGCAGTTACTATCTCGACTTGTTATGATGGGAAAATCGAAGCAAATCGAGATTGAAATGGTAACGGAACTGCGATCTTGCGCGATCGCTATTTGCCGAAATTTTGCCTGCAGCCGATCGTTGAAAATGCGATTTTGCACGGACAGCTGGAAAACGGCGAGGGCCCGTGATTACGCTTGAAATTCGGTCGAAAGACGACTATGCATCTTATGGAAATTTCAACAACGGAATGAGGCGCTTTCGCCTGGCGGACATGAATAAATGAATAAGATGTTGCAAATGAACGATTTGTTTCAGGAGAACGATCACCTTGGGTCTTAAAATCATTTATGAGCGGATTCGATCCTATTACGGGAACGAATATGGACTGTTCGTTTAGCCGACAATGCCGGAACAAGGATTCTACGATAGTCGCATGTTAGCTGCCGAAATCCGCGGCGTTATGAGAGGGAAACGACCTATGGCTAAACTGTTGATCGTAGACGATGATGAATATATTCGCTACGGGACTAAAATATTTGATCGATCGGGAGGAATCGTTCGGATTGAGATTGTCGGAGAAGCCAGAGGCGGTCATGAAGTTTATAGCTTATTTGAGGATAACGCGCCGCAAATCGTATTGACAGATATCCGCATGCCCGACGGGGACGGGCTTGAATTTATCAAGCTCATTCCGCGAGAAAGACTGGGACACGCATATTATCGTGCTGAGTGGTTATGATGATTTTTCCTATGTGCGGCAAGCTATGAATTATCAAGTGGAAGACTATTTGCTTAACCGTCGACGCTTGGGAGTTAAAGGAAATTGTGAAGAGTATCAGCGAGGATATCGAACGGCGGTGGATGCGATGAGAAAATTCGTCAAGAATCGTTTCATCTGCTGCGGCATAACCTGTTTGTGCGTTGGGTGGAAAACCGGATCGATTATGAGCAGCTCGAGAAAAGCTTGACTTCCTCGGCGAATCTGTCATCGGCTACAACCGCATGTTTCAAGCTGCCGTCATTTCTTGGCAAGACAGGCATGAAGGCGAGCTTCCTGCTGCCGAGCGCAAGTTTCGCTCCTTCGCCATTTTGAACACCTTGGAGGAAGTGATGGAACAGCAACAGAAAGGCGTGGCTTTTCTCAATTCAGACAATCTCATTACGTTGCATATTTTCCGGCCAAGCTGAAGATCCAGAGAGATTTGCAAAAGCGAATCGCAATTGGATGAGCGAACAAGCGAGCCGACTTTCCTCGCTTCTCAAAACGCCATGGTACTGTACACTGGGAATGCCAGTCAAGCAAGCCGGTCTGCTTCACCACTCGTACCGAGATGCATTGAGGCTGCAAGACGTTAATTGATTGACCGGCCGCAAAATGCGTGGACAGGCATGAAGTGACCGAGCATTTGGCCAGCCCGGTTCCAGATTTTTTGAAGCGTGATGCGTTGACACCCGATATTCTAAATGTGCAAAATGACGACTGGAAACAAGTGTTGGAACGTGATTTCGCTTGGGTCATTCGCCAAGCCGATCCAGCGGCTCGGCCCGCTATGTTGGGGCAGAGTGGATTGCCACGATCAAGGGCCTAATGAGAAGGCTTAACGTGGAAGGCGACGCGGAGATTATAGATACGAATCATTTGACGCAATTGTTTTCGCAATCGAACGCATCGCAAATCAAGCAGATGATTATGGACACATTGCGCAAACTGCGCGATCACGTGCAGAAGAAATCTTCACGAAAGAAGCATACCCTCATTCAACAAGTCGAAGCATATTTGCACGAATCGTTCCACGAAGAGCAATCTTTAAAAACGTTAGCGCAAAAATTCAATGTGAGCAGATTTACTTGGGACGGCTGTTCAAAGCGGAGACTGGACAATACTTTAGTGACTACGTGAACCAACTTCGCTTGGATGAAGCCAAAGAGATTGCGCGTGAAACGCACATGCGCGCCTCAGATATCGGAGGAAAGGTGGGCTTTCTCGACCCCAATTATTTCTTTCGCAAGTTCAAACAAACGCTCGGCATCTCACCGACCGAATATCGTAATTTGAATCAATAATAGGCAGAGTATTTTTCACCAGATAGCATGTCTTAAGGACAACCTTCATACACATAGAGATAAACAATGTATGAGGAGTGATGAAATGGCGCAAATCTTTGTTTTGCGTAGATCTACGATGCTCTTGTTCGGTATTTTGCTTGTTGCCATCGTGCTTGGCACGCTGTTCATCAGAACGTACTTCGCCAATGAAACGGCGATGGCGACGAAGCAAACAGCGGAATATCATGTCGCTGTCGTTGAGTATGAATCCGCAACGAAGGAAGGAAAGAAGTACGATGTGTACCGGTTCGACCCTGGCACCATATATGCCAAGCAAGGGCAGCAAGTGACACTTAAGTTCCATGGCGTACACGGCGCTGAGCATCCTTTCGTTATCGAAGGATACAACATCCAGGATGTGATTAGGAAAGGTGAGACGAAGTCCGTCACGTTCCACGCCGATAAGCCTGGCACCTTCCGCATCATTTGCACGACTCACAATGAGCATACGAATCATGTGCCGATGATCGGCTATCTCATTGTAGATTAATGCCACACGAATGTCGCCGCGCGAGTGACCGCCTCCGTCTCTTATGCATACCCATGTATGAGAGAGGAGGCGATTTTGTTTAGATGCGACGATTTCCGATTGACAAACATCAGAAGCCGCTGCCGAAAGCGCGGCATTCGACGCTCTTGCCACAAAGAGCTATACCGCACAGCCAAACGGTTGAACGTATGGATTGCACCGGACAAGATGGCCTGCTGCCGAAGAAGCCTATATTTTCGTAAAGTCGTGGAAAATCTGCTTTGGATTGCGGAAAATGGCAGCAAGCGAAAGCTGCTTGCAGACTGGTTTGAGAAGGAAGTGGCGAAGGATATCGCGGAAATTTGGGAGGTGCAGCCTGAAGTTTTGGCACGCGCTTTTCGCGATGCATTCGGCGGTTAACAGCAATGATTCGAAGGTTAAGTAATATTCGGATCCATTATGGTACAATAATGGGGTGAACTCCTTGATAGAGAGTATGGAATCTAGAGGAGGCGTATAAGCCAATGTGCGGCAGATTCACCTTAACCGTGCCGGAAGAAGAGTGGGTGCATTATTTCCATATTCAGTCTGTGCGCTTAAAATTCGAGCCGCGGTACAACATCGCGCCAAGTCAGATGGTAGCCGCGATCATTGCCGATGACAGCGGAGTCAGGCGCGCAGGCCTCTTGCGTTGGGGTCTTATCCCTCCGTGGTCAAATGACGCCAAGATCGGCAACAAGATGATCAATGCAAGAGCCGAAACAATCGCGGAGAAGCGTTCTTTTCGCGAGCCTCTCATAAAGAAACGCTGCTTAATCCCCGCAGACAGCTTCTACGAGTGGAAAGAAAATCGGCAGCAAAAAGCAACCTATGCGCATCATGCTGCGAAGCCGCCCGTTGTTCGCGATGGCCGGCATTTATGAAGCTTGGACAAGCCCGCAAGGTGAAACGATCCACTCATGCTCGATCATTACAACGGAAGCTAACGGTTGGATGCAGAGCATTCACGAACGCATGCCGGTCATCTTACCGCGCGAAGCGGAATCGATCTGGCTGGACAGGAAGCTGCAAACCGCCGAACAGCTGCTGCCCTTGCTGAAGCCGTATCCGGAAGACGATATGAAAGCTTATCCGGTGCACCCGAATGTCGGCAAAGTCAGCATCGACGACCCAAGCTGTATAGCCGAGCATTCGGAGCCGGAGCCGCCGGAACAACACGAGCAACCAACATTATGGTGAGTAGGCAGCCCGTTAATGGCGAGCAACGACCGACCTTGACGCCGGCCCCCCGGCAAGGTACGATGAGAAAAACGCTTATGCGAGAGGATGTATAAGAATGGACGTATCACAACCGTCACAAGAAAATTTGCAGTATATGATTGAAGGCATCGTAAGCAAGCTCAAAATGGCCACGATGTCTGCAATGAATCCAGCTTCCTTCCATTTGGACGATTATGAAGATGTGAAAGATATTTATGAGCTTGTCATGAGCAAGGATCGCTTCAGCATTACGGAAATGGAAGCCATCGTCAGCGAATTAGGCAAGCTGCGCAGATCGTCATAACGTGGCCGCAGTTGCCATGCCGTAATCGCACCGTTCAACTGGATTTCGTGTCCTTATTTCCCTATACTAGCGAATAATCCACTTCCTTTCGAGGAAATAAAGGCATGAAATCCTGTTTACATTTTCACACAAGCTCAGGCTGTTTTATATTTTTTGCTTTTGCGCTAGTTGTTGCTGCGCGATTTTGATCATTTCCTTAACCATCGTGCCGCCGATTCTCCCTCCGACCTTCCCTGCATCTTCTGTACTTAACTTCCCGTTGTAGCCGGGCTTTAGCGGCACGCCAATCGCTCTTGCCACCTCGTACTTGACCGTTTCTGGCTTGTCCGGATTAACGGGAAAACCGGCATCGAACATTACCTTCGCCTGAAATTTATCCATGTTGCGACCTGCTTCGGGAACGAACGGCTTGCGTCTTCTTCTTGCCATGTATGTCCACATCCCTTAGATTTAGTAATTATAAGATGCGGCATAGGCATGGTAAGCATGCACTCAAGAGCCGTTATTCCTCCAATTCCCAGCGGACAGCCACATGCTGATTGAACCAATCGCGAATAATCGTCTCGATCGCCGCCTCCTGCTCCTCTTCACTTAAAGGCGCAAACTTCTCTGCATCCAGCTCGATCGTCTCCGTCTTTAGCTCTTCTTCCCTCACTAGCAATTGCACACTCAGCTTCATCGTTGTCAGATCCCCTCCTCACTCCTGATTCCAGTAGTCATCTCTCTGCATTATATCATGAATGCATAGGAGCTATGTGTGGTTTAGGATCGCGCTGCTTCATGTCATCCCAGCCTCAAGCAAAAGATTCGTATTTCCTTGTTCCTTTCTGGTACAATAATACATGGAATCATATGCGGTAAATTCATGATAAGGAGTGACGGTATATGAACAATTTCACTTTCCAAAACCCGACGAAAATTATATTTGGCCAAAATACTGTGCAGCAGCTGGCCGAGAATATCAAGCCATTTGGCACACGAGTGTTGCTCGTCTACGGGGGCGGTAGCATCAAAAGAACCGGCCTGTACGACAAAGTGATGGAGCAGCTAAACAGCATAAGCGCTACTGTGTATGAGCTGCCAGGTGTCGAGCCGAATCCGCGATTGTCCACCGTCAACAAAGGCATTGACATTTGCCGCCAAAACAATGTTGAATTTATTCTTGCAGTCGGCGGCGGAAGCGTCATTGATGCGGCGAAGGCTGTCGCTGTCGGCGTTCCTTATGAAGGCGACGTATGGGATTTCTTCGACCGCAAAGCACGGCCTGAGGAAGCGCTGCCGCTTGGCACGATTTTGACATTGTCCGCTACAGGCTCAGAAGCAAACGGAAACTTCGTCATCTCGAACTGGGAGCTGAATTTAAAACGCGGCCACGGCAGTCCACATGCGTTTCCTAAATTTTCGATCCTGGACCCTGAACTGACCTATACCGTGCCTCGCGAACACGTCGTGAACGGGATTGTTGACATGATGTCACACGTTTTTGAGCAATATTTCTCACAGACGAAAGACGCTCCGCTCCAGGAAAGATTTTGTGAATCCGTGCTGCAGACCGTCATCGAAAATGCCGAACCTGCTTTGGCCAATCCTGAAGATTACAACGCACGCGCCAATATCATGTGGTGCGGTACGATGGCTCTAAACGGCGCACAGATCAGCCTAGGAATGCAAGGCGATTGGGCGACACATGAGATTGAGCATCAAGTAAGCGCCATTTACGATATCGCACATGGAGCGGGACTGGCGATCTTGTTCCCGAATTGGATGAAATACGTATATCAAGAGCGTATAGACCGCTTTGTGCAATACGCAACACGCGTTTGGGGTATCGATCCTACTGGAAAAAGCGACGAAGAAATTGCCTTAGCCGGAATCGAAGCGACACGCGATTTCTTCAATCGCATCGGTGCACCGGCCACGTTGAAAGATGTAGGCATTGGCGACGAACATTTGGAGCAAATGGCTGCGCAAGCCGTCACCTTTGGGCCGATCGGACATTTTAAGAAGCTCCATAAAGACGATGTCAAACAAATATTAGAGATGAGTCTATAAGGGCAACCTTTCATTACGACCATGGGCAAATTGCGAATCATTACGGCTTCCGATTTGCCCTATTCTTTTTTGACATTTTCGTTTTCATTTCGTTGTTCACAAATTTGTGAAAATATTCACATTTACAATTGCCAAAGTTGTGCTATATTAAAAGTAAGAAAGGGATATAAAAAGAAATGAACGCAAGAGAGGAGTCGTAAAGGATGAATGTTGCAGCATTACAATATCGAGCCACCTTTTACTTCAACCCAAACGATAGGGAACGATCTTTTAATTGACAACAACGTGATTTTTTTCACAATATTATGTGAATATATTCACAATATCTATCGAAGATTTGAATGCTCCCTTCCCTTTCAGTCCATATTAAATTGAGGAGATGGTAGTCATGATGAAGTTTCTAAGAGAAAACAAATACGCTGCGGGCTTCCTGCTCATCCTTCGCGTTTATATCGGCTGGCAATGGATGACCGCCGGATTCCACAAGCTCGTAGACGGCTTTAACGCAACTGGCTACTTGAGCAATGCGGTTGCAAATCCAGTGATGAAAGGCGAAGAAATTATTTATCCGACCTTCACCGCGTTCCTTGAGCACTTTGCCCTTCCGAACGTCGGGATTATCAACTTCCTAATTCCTGTTGGTGAATTTCTAGTCGGACTCGGTCTCATCCTAGGTGCCCTTACGACGGCAGCTGCATTCTTCGGTCTCCTGATGAACTTCATGTTCTTATTCGCAGGAACCGTAAGCACAAATCCTTGGATGGTATTGATCGGCGGCATCATCTTTATGGCAGGTACGAACGCTGGCAAGTTCGGAGTTGACTACTACCTCATGCCGCTCATTCGCAAATGGACTCGTCGCAACAAACACACAGACAATGAGCCGACAGAGGAAGCGGTCAATGCCGGTTATGCAGCACATATATAACACACAAAGAAGCAGCCCTTAAGGATCTCATACCTTAAGGGCTGCTTTTGTTTGGCTGAAACAGTCGCTTGAAGCTTCGCGGCAAAGGTGAAGAAAATTGCATCAGCTCACCTGTGCGCGGATGAATAAAGGCGATTTTGCCAGCATGTAAACCAAGCCTGCCGAGCGGATTGTTTCGCGAACCGTACTTCTTATCCCCAACAACGTGATGGCCGATCGCCTCCATATGAACGCGAATTTGATTTTTGCGGCCGGTTTCGAGTCTAATTTCCAGCAGGGAATATTGCTGCGAGCGTTGCAACACCTTATAGTGCGTAATCGCTTCCTGCCCGCCGTTCGGCACAGGACTCGAATACATTCTTAACGTCTTGGTCTCCTTCAACCAGCTGCGAATCGTATCCTCATCCTTTTTCACGATACCAGCGACGACTGCGTAATACACACGTTCCGGCACCGCTTCCTTCCATGCCTGCTGCAGCCGTTGCTTCGCTTCTTCATGCTTGGCAAAGATCATCACTCCGGAGGTGTCACGGTCTAGTCGATGGACGATGAAAATACGTGACCGTGGACTGTGGCTTTGCACATACTCCGTCAAATACCGATAAGCGGTTTCTATCTGCTCTCCAGGCGATGCAATGGAGAGAAGCCCCGCTTCTTTATGGACGACGATGATGTCTTCATCCTCATGCAAAATGGTAAGTCCCGGCAACGGTTCGCTCTCTGCTTGACGCTCCCAGTTCACTGCGACGACCTGGCCGGGCGCAAGCGTTTGATCATGCCGCGAAGCCGGTTTTCCATCAACCGTTACTTGACCGCGAGCCAAAATCGATTTGATATTGTTACGGCTTTTGTTCCGAATGGTGTCGAGTAGGAAGGGAAACAGCTCTGTCGACTGATTCACCGTCCATGCGGATATGTTGTCTTGACCTGCCTTCCTCTCGGATGAACGCTGAATCACTTGCTTGTTCTGCCCGTGACGAGAAGGTTGCTTTCGATTGCTTTGGCGTTTACTTCGCTTGCCAGATTTCATGGCGATCTGTTCATGCCTCCTGCCGCTTTTGCGATGTTCCGCTGGAATCGTTATGGCGTTAAGCTGTTATCGTTATTATATACGAACTCGCCAACAACAGGTCAAACTTCAAAATAAACTTTCACCTGCACAAGATCGATCATACGACCGTCAAGGGCACTTCTAGCATAAACCCACAGTTGCCCAGCATTCGTCGTCGGTGCTTGATCGAACTGCAGAGCTTCTGAGAAAGTGCCAAACAGCGGTGCTCCTTGCGAGGTCGTTATGAACTTCTCGGTAATGACGGAGACGCCATTTTCGTCAAACAATTGATAGTAGATCGTCGCCTCGAACACTCTCGCAATGCCTTCCAACGCTTGCCCCGGCACAATCATACTTCCCGGGAGCGGCACACGAATCAAGATGTTGCGCGACGAAGGCAGCGGCACGATGAGCTCATAATCTTGGAACAACAAATCTGCGGAAAATGCTGGCCGATTCGCATTCGCTTGAATGATATCGTTCATCGGAACACCTAGCTTGCGAGAAATTCCGTAAAGCGAATCCCCCGGCTCGACACTATAGATGAAAGCTGGTACTTCCAATGGCACGTCAGCGAAGATCACATCGGCATTCGTAATCTGCGGATTCAATCCGACGAGAATATCGGGTGTCGCCGAGAAACGAAGTCCTATCGAATATAGACTGTCTCCCGGATTCACAATATAAGAAATTTGATCGCGTTGCCCGATCCCCGTCTCCGGAATAAGCAACACTTGCCCCGGATAGATAAGCCCGGGATCTGTAATCGGCGGGTAGATTGCATTCGTCTGCTCTATAAGCTGTACTTCACTTCCGAACCGCTCGGCAATCGAATACAATGTGTCCCCCGGCCTGACCGTATAAATAATATAGACACCTTCTGCCACAGGCATCATCATTCACTCCTCGCAATTAAACTTATATGACACCATATACAGCAAAGGAGTGAAAGGTGCCTAGATTTTGCTGAAACAATCGAGCAGCGATCGCGATCCGACGACGTCTCAGAGTAGGTCTGTCTATGTAGGTCTATGCTCGTCCGGTCCATTACGAACTCAGGGTCTGCTCCTCTTTACGAGGGAAGCGAGGCGGCTTGAAACGAATTTCTGCTCTAACGGTTGTCATAGAAGCTTATAACCGCGATTAAAGCAGGGTTTGTTTTGTAACGGTTGCGATGGCGGCTATTTCGCTACTTTTTCGCCAAATATGCCCATTTTATTATGAATAGCCCCCGTGGCAACCGTTAGATTTTTCAAACGTGCGATTACGTGTGAATAGCCTTTGTGGCAACCGTTACAGCCAAATGGGGGTGTCCATCCCGTCAGTGTTTACTGACCTTCTGGACACCCCCTTGATTGATCGATTGCAATTGGCACGTCGCCAATCGCAAATTTCACCGCATCGGATTTTATTTCACGCCAGTCGAATTTCCTTCCTCGCCATCTGTCTCGGTCTTTCCGTCTGCCCCGGTATAGGAGATGACCGTTTCTACTCTTTGCAAGCGGATAAACTCACTACGTTCAAGTCCCGCCCGAAAATATGCAAACAAATATACGGCCTCCTGAAACGTTAAAGCCGGATAGACGGCAATCGACTGGTTCGAATACGGATTATCCAGCAGCACTTGCCATTCGCCCAAGCGTTCCGTTGGCGGAATTTGCCGCAACACGTCCAGCTTATAGCGGATGATGTGTTCAAACTCCGACCAAATGTCCTGCCATGCCGGACTGATCCGCCCAGGATCAGGGAGCACAATGCGTAGTCGCTCCATCACTTGAACAGCGTGAGCTGCATCGTCGTCCATAAAGCTGCGCAAATAATCGCGAGCTTCATCCAAAAATTTGCGCACGGCCGTAAAGCCTTGATCTGCCAGTTGTTCGCCGAATTGCTTCAATTCCTCATGCCCTAGCGACAAGAGATGGCGAATGGCAGGGGCTGAATGCTCTGCTGTGTCGTAAGTTCGTGTTTCGGTCATGTCAACTCTCCACTATCGGCATTTGCTTCGTTTCATTACGTTTCATTACAAATACGGATTTTCATGCTTTGCCTTGAGACGCATCCAACGACGTTCCACCTCATCTTCGAACGCCTTCAGCGCGTCGGCGTATTCCGGACGAGTCAGATGCTTGGTCTTGCCCATCGATTTCAGCCAGTCTGCCAGCGGAATTCGCTTCCCTTTCTCTTCCGGATTGTACGTAATATTTGTGACGCCGTGCTCGACTTCATACAACGGGAAGAAACAAGAGTTAACTGCATCATCGATGATCGTTTGCCCGATCTTTTCCTCAGACAGCCAGTTGAGCGGGCAAGTGATCAATATTTTCCCGTACACTAACCCTTCATTTTGTGCGTAATACTGTGCTTTGGCTGCCTTCCTCAGCAAATCCTGCGGCATCGATTCCGATCCCGTGAATACGTAAGGGATGTTCGTAGCTGCCATGATCTGTGCTGTATCCTTATGATGGAACAGCTTGCCGCCTTGGTACTTCCCGACGTTCGAGGTCGACGTGCGGTGGCCGAGCGGAGTCGAATACGACAGCTGCGCACCAGTATTCATGTATCCTTCATTATCATATTCCAAAATGATCATCTTATGATTGCGCAGTGCGCTGCCAATGGCCGGCCCCATGCCGATATCCATGCCGCCGTCACCCGTAATCATGACGAATGTAAAATCGTCCTTCAAGCCGTACTTGTCAAGCTCGCCGCGGCGTTTGCGCTCCCAGAACATCTCCACGACACCGGACAAGGTCGCTGCTCCGTTCTGGAACAAGTTATGAATATATGTTGCCTTATGCGAGGAATACGGGAATCCTGTCGTCACGACCATGGCGCATCCCGTTTGATACAAGGCCACGATATCGCCTTCAATTCCTTTGAAGAACAGCTCTAAACCAGAGAAAATTCCGCAGCCCGGGCAGGCGCCGTGACCGGGAGCAAGTCGCTTCGGTTTCTTCATCAGCTGTCTGAGCGGCGGAATCCGAACCTTGAGCTCACCGGTGTCTTCATTCTTCTCTACGCGAATCAAACCGGTGTTCAGGTCCTCATATTTCATCGGCTCAATGACACGCTTCGGCTTCTTGTCCGGATCACCTGGCGTATGACCATAATAATCGAACGGCTTCTCGACATAACCCTTCTGTGCCGCCTCAATGGCAAGCTCGAAGAAATGCTTGGCGTCATCTGCATAGAAATCTTTGCCGCCAAGGCCATATACTCGGCTAATCACGAGCGTATCTTTTACACCATGCGTAAACAGTGCTGCTTTAATCTCGTTTGTCATATTGCCGCCGTGACCGCCATACGAATCAGCGCGATCACCAACCGTAATCGCCTTGACGCCGCGCAGCGCTTCCGCGATCTCTTTCTGCGGGAATGGGCGGATCATATTCGGCGCAATCGATCCCGCTTTGATGCCTTGCTCGCGCAACGCATCGACAACATCCTTCGTTATCTCCGATGCGGAGTTCATCAAGAATACTGCTACTTCTGCGTCCTCCATGCGGTACAAATCGAGAACCGGATAATCCCGTCCAGTCAGCACCGCATATTCCTTGCGAATCCGATCATACACTTCGCCAGCTTTATACATTGCCATGGATTGCTGATAGCAGTTGTTAATATAATCAGGCTCATTCATATACGGACCTACTGTGATCGGATTGTTGCGATCCAATACGTGCATAAACCCTTCTGGCGGTGTTTCGCCGATGAACTTGTGCACATCCTCACGGTGCGCGAACGTCTGCACACGTCTCTTCTGGTGAGAAGTAAAATATCCGTCTGAGGCAACTAGCACCGGGAGTCTTACTTCCGGGTCTTCAGCCAGCTTGATCGCCATGATATTCATATCGTATACGGCTTGCGGATCGCGGCACATGAGGATAGGCCATCCGGTATTGAGAGCAAAGTACAAATCGGAATGATCTCCGTGAATATCAAGCGGTCCGGATACCGAACGGCAGACCAAGTTCATGACCATCGGGAAACGCGTACCCGATTGCACAGGCATCTGTTCCAGCATGTACAAATATCCGTTCGAGCTCGTCGCATTGAACACTCTTCCACCCGCTGCCGACGCGCCGTAGCATATACCTGCTGAGCCGTGTTCGCCGTCTGCGGGAATCAGCTTGATATCGTGCTGGCCATTCGCCTTCATCAAATCAAGAAACTGCGCCACTTCCGTAGACGGGGAAATCGGAAAATATCCCATTACATGATAATTAATTTGATGAGCTGCATATGCCGCCATTTCGTTACCAGATTCATATACGATGCGTTGTTCGACGGTACCGCCGCTCATTTCCTTCTGAATCTCAATCGCCATCTTCACTCACCTCTCCGTTTAAAACTTGGTTGTTCCATAACTTTGCTATGCCAGCGCCTCATATCATAAGGCGATTTTTACTTCTGTCGGTTGCTTTGCACCGGCACCTTATACCTATGCGGCGCCTTCCGCTAGCGCCCCGCACCCCGAATGTATTGGATTTTTCCAATACATTCGCATCTGTTCAGCGCCTTACCGGCATACCCAGGTGCCATGCCAGCATTTTACGCCTCGCGCCATCACCCCGAGCGCCCCCCGAGCGCCGTCGCTGTCCATCCCTAGTTCGCCCATTCGAAGCGATGCGGGACGCGATGTTCTTCTCCGTAGCCTTCCGTCTCCCGCGCGGATTGCAACGCTTCTGTCGGGCAGGCAGTGACACACTTCAGGCAGCCTTTGCAATATTGGTAATCGATACCTTGCAGGAACATCTGCATGCGGCCTTTGGCATCCGGCTTCTCCTCCCAAACGAAGCAAAAATCCGGGCATGCCGTATCACAAAGCGCGCAATGGATGCACTTGTCCTCATAAAAATGCGGCATCATCCCTTGTCGCGAAATGCTTAAATCTTTCAAAATACTGTTCCCTGGATTCGTAATCGTACCGCCGAGCGGCTGTGTCTCGTACCCGAGCACAGGAATGTCCCAACGCGACGGCTCCGGCATCTTCATCCCTTCCGGCATTTCGAAATGCTGGAACTTCACTTCCTCGTACCCGCGGTCAAACGTTCGAAGCGCTGGTTCAACCGCTTGCGGGTATTTCTTTTCCAACGACTTGCGGATAATCCCTTTCATATGTTCTGGGTCCAAAAAGTCACATAGTCGGAACATGCCGCCGAGCATCGCCATGTTGACTCTGTTCTTCTCTTCCAGTGCAATCCCTGTTGCATCGACGACGGCGATCGTACCGCCGGTCAGCTTCAGCTTCTCTTTCAATTGCTCCGGAGTTTTCGCAGAGTTGACCAGCACGATGCTGTCCTCATAAATTCCACTTATCACATTAATCGTTCGTGATAAATTTTCGTGAAAAACCCCCACGATATGTGGCCGTTCAACCGGAGTCGTATCGCGAATATTCGTATTCGTATCGCAGAATCGAATATGAGCCTTAACCGGTGAACCTTTCTTCTCCGAGCCATAGGAAGAAAAGCTTACGCCGTTGAAACCGCTTCCAACCACGCCGGCTTCAGCTAGCATCTTCCCGGCAAGATTGGCTCCCAGGCCACCGATCGACTCCAATCGAATTTCAAAGAACCCTAGCTCGTTCGTTCTCGGAAGCTCAGCCATTGTTGTTCTCCCTCCCTGGAAACTTAATTTTTAGAAAACTTATAAGATTTCGATTTCTGCTTAAAAGTATACCACTTCTTTCTTGTTTTGAATATGATTTTCCCCTTTTCAGGCGAATTCGCCCTTGTACAGTCGGAAATTTCTGCCGATACATCCCTCGCGGAACGTAAAAAAATGAAATCTCTCTTTTTATTAAAAGAAACGCTTGATTCTTACGTTACGTAAAGTTGTACAATGAGTTCGGAGGTTGATTGAGATGATGAAAGAGCGAATGTCCATCGGAGAATTCTCCCGTACGGCCCGCGTCAGTCCGCGCACGCTGCGATATTATGAAGAGCAAGGCTTGCTGAAGCCAAGCTATATTAGTGACTCCGGGAGAAGGTATTATCGCCCGGACGACCTGATTCCGTTGCAGCAAATCATTTCTTATAAATATCTTGGATTTTCCCTGAAAGACATCAAAGCGATCATGTCCGGACAAGCGGGGGACAGTGACGCCTTGCTACAATCTTTGCGAATGCAGAAGCAGGCTCTGGAGCATAAACAGCAACACATTCAGCAAATATTGAAAGCGATTGATCATGCTGCCGCGGTACTTGAAGCCGAGCAGAAGATAGATCCGCAAGTGATCTCCTTCTTGATTCACAGCATCGTGACGGAGCAGCAGCAGATGGAATGGCTGTCTGATTGGTTTCCAGAGCCGTTGATTCAGAGAATAAAGGAAAATTTCGCGGACGAAAGCAAAGAGCGGGACTGGAACATGCGATCGACATTGCTCCTTCAAGACCTCAAACAAGCATTGCGCAACCATCGTCCAGACTCCGAAGAAGTCCAGCAGCTAATCGAGCAATTTATGCATCTCGCTAACGAGCTAATGGGCGACAATTGGTACTTTATGAATGAATATGCGGATCACTTAGAAAATATAGAACTGCCCGATGCGATCGGCACTCCGTTCACAGAAGAGGAAGAGAAATTGTTTGAAGAAGCGTTCGAGTACTATTCCATAAAGAAAGGACTGTTGTCAGATGAGCACGTCGAAAGCGAATAGCCATGGCCAAGGACAGTGGCAGGAGTTTTTGCGAATGTTGCGCAGTGCCGTGCCGGGGAAAGGGCTGTTTGCCGCTGCCATCATCCTGAGCGTACTGGAAGCTGGGGGCGGCTTGATTGTACCGCTTTTCACCCGTGATTTGATCGATCAATTTGCGGCTAGCGGCCTCGATATCGGCGTCATCATTTGGCTCATAGCGGCGTTCTTTGTGCAAGCGGCTGCGGGCGGATTTTCCTACTATTTCATGACGTATATCGGTGAGATGTTCGTGCGCAACGTTCGTTCTCGCTTGTGGAATCACATTCTCAAGCTCAAGGTTTCCTACTTTGATAAGCACGAATCCGGCGAGCTGATCAGCCGCGTAACGCAGGATACGAACACGCTTAAGACATTGGTAACGAACCATCTCGTCTCCTCCATCTCTGGCATTCTTTCGATCATCGGTGCATTAGTGATCCTATTTCTCATCGACTGGAAAATGACGCTCATTATGCTCTCCGCAGTACCAATATCCATGCTAATCTTAATGCCGCTTGGCAGACTGGTGTACAAAATTTCCTTGCAAATGCAAGACGAGCTCGCCGCTTTCAGCGCGGGACTCGGCCGCGTGCTCAGCGACATCCGTCTCGTGAAGTCGCACAATGCCCAGCCCGTTGAGCGCGAACGAGGCGAGCAGAAGATCGCCAGCTTGTTTCGTTTCGGCATGAGAGAAGCGCGTATCCAAGCATTCGTCTCACCGCTAATGACAACCGTGATCATGGCCGTGCTGGTCGTCCTCATCGGATACGGCGGAGCGCGCGTCTCAGCCGGTGATCTGTCTGCCGGAACGCTGGTTGCCGTCATTATTTATATGTTCCAGGTTGTGGTGCCATTCAGCATGCTGGCACAGTTTTTCACCGCCTTTCAAAAAGCGATGGGAGCGACCGAACGCATCCAAGAGCTGCTTCGCACCGATCCGGAGCAGTCAACAGGACGCATACAACAAAATCAACAAAATCAGCAAGATCAGCAAAATGATGAGCCTGACCGTCAGGAGCTAGACCGTCAATCGAAGCCCGATTTCGCAAACGTGCTAACTCTATCTGCGGAGTGGGAGCAATCGGAAGATGCGTCATACCAAGTCGATTGGAATCAGCCAATCCACTTCCAGGACGTATCCTTTGGCTATGGGCAAGAGGACGAGGTGCTACGCAGCTTAAACTTCACGATTGAGCCGGGGCAAACCGTCGCCTTCGTCGGGCCGAGCGGTGCCGGTAAGACGACGATCTTCTCCTTGTTGGAGCGGTTTTATGAAACGTCGGCGGGCAGCATTCTGCTCGGAGAGCAGAACATCGAACAAATTCCGCTTCACGCTTGGCGGGAAGGGATCGGCTACGTCCTGCAAGAAAGCCCGGTCATGTCAGGTTCGATCAGAAGCAACATCACGTACGGACTCACGCGTCCGGTTACCGACGAAGAAGTGCGTGAAGCTGCGCGTCTTGCTAATGCCGCGGCGTTTATCGAGCAGTTGCCGTCAGGCTACGACACCGAGGTTGGCGAACGGGGCATCAAGCTGTCCGGCGGTCAGCGCCAGCGCATCGCCATCGCTCGCGCCTTGCTGCGTGATCCGAAGCTGCTGCTTCTGGATGAAGCGACGTCGAATCTGGACAGCGAATCGGAAGCACTTGTCCAGGAAGCGCTGCAAAACTTAATGCAAGGCCGCACGACGCTTATCATCGCGCATCGCTTGTCAACCGTCGTCGATGCGGATCACATCATCTTCCTAGAAGATGGTACGGTGACCGGACAAGGCACACATTCGCAACTCATAAGTGGGCATTTATTGTACCGCAAATTCGTCCACCAGCAGATGAAGCAGGAATCAACCTTCAGCGTCTATACATCCTAATCCACCAAGAGCCGGTCATTAGCCCGGCTCTTCAGTTGCCCATATCGACATACTGAACTTAGCGCGGTTGATCTGATATAATAAGAGGACAGATCAGCTTGGTAGAGGAGATGCGATATGGCCGAAATCGAAGACCGTACAACATTTGCTGAACTTCTTTACGAAGGTGTTATGTCGCTGAAGCTACATCCGGAATTCAAGACGAAGAGAAGAAAGAGAAGTGATCCGTTACCAGCCAATCATACGTCCGAATCTTATATTGACAAAATATCGAATGTGATCGGAATTTCATCCAACACGCTAAAAAGCTGGATCGGACAAATGGGCAAAAAATATATCCCAAGCCGAATCGATGACAATAAACTATTCTCGATCTTTTGGGTCGTGATCAAATATACCGATAAGGATATTCATTGGTTTCAGAATATTATGAAGACGACATCCATTCCGGTGATCGATCCGCCGACTCCGAGTTGGTTCAGAGCCTGCATCGCAAAAAGCAAGCTCCTGCTGGCAGACTCTACTTTTGGCGTGCCGCCCGCAGAGGAAATCGAACAAGTCATCAAAGCCAAATTTCCCGCTCATTCAGACACCGCACGATCGATAGCAGAATCAACAATTGCCGGAGCCACCGCTGAGCGAGCTAACTTAGCGCCAAACATTGTCCATAATATGCCGAACCGCTCTGTTTCCCAATTTTTCGGACGGCAAATGCATGCCCAATTAATTAATAAATAGAAAACATAGCATCATAAATGTCCTTGTGCGCTTGATTCGGGATATGCTCTCTTTGCACGCGGATCGTTCTTTCCGTAGCTTCCACAAAGTCGCGATACACCCCAACCCCCACGCCTGCAAGCAAAGCGGCTCCTAATGCCGCTGAGGAATCGACAGATGGAATGAGCATTCGTTTGCCCGTGATGTCTGATTTGATCTGCGTCCAAAGGATACTGTTAGCAGCTCCACCGACTCCGTGCAAGGTATCAATACGAACGCCGGATTGCTCTGCGGTGAGCAAGTTGTGCTGCAAAGCGAAGGCACAACCTTCCATTACGGCGCGAAATAGATGTGCTTTCGTCTTATCATACGACAAGCCGATAAATACACCTTTCGCGGATGGGTCCCAAATTGGAGAGCGCTCGCCCGCCATATAAGGTAAATACAAGAGGCCCTCGCTTCCAGGCGGTATCCGCGCAGCACCTTCATTCACAGCGGTGAAGAAATCTGCTTTCATCTCTTGCCCGAACTCACGCTTCAGCCAATTGAGACTGCCTCCCCCGACCGTTCCGCCTTGTAAAATCCACTTATTCGGCACGACATGAGCGCTGAGAATCAGCTTTTGATGCATGAACGGCTTGTCCATAACAATGCTCATGCCGCCTGCCTGTCCTCCCTGCTCCTGTACCTGGCCTGATTGAATAGCCCCCGCTCCTAAAGTCGCACATGCTGCATCTAAACCGCCCGCAACTACGGGAGTTCCTGTTGCCAGTCCGGTCATATCAGAAGCTTCCGCAGTTACTGTCCCAACCACATCACTGCACGCATATACGTCAGGCAACAGCTCTCCCGGCAGCTGCATTTGCTCTGCGAGATCATAGTCCCAGCTGTTGTCCGCAATATTATAGCAGTGAAAGCCGTTGCCTTGAGAATGATCTTGGGAAAATTCACCCGTTAATTTGTAGACGATATAGCTGTTGCTTTGCATGATTTTGTATGTTTGGCGGAATAAATCCGGTTCATGCTGCTTCATCCACAACACTTTGCCCGTTATATAAGATGGAGAGAGCGGATTGCCTGAAACCGCAAAAATCTTCTGCTCGCCAACCGTCTGCTTTAACATTTCATATTGCGGTTCCGACCGCCGATCAAGCCATAACATAGCGTTGCGCAGCACAGTGCCGGACTTATTCACGGGTATCATAGCACCGCTTTGCCCGTCGATGCCGATTCCGACGATTTGTTTGGCATTGATGCCCGTTTCACTGAACATCAAGCGTATACTGGCACATACCGATTGCCACCAAACATTCGGATCTTGCTCTGCATAGCCCGGCTTTTCGTAAATAGTCGAATAAGCAGCTGTATGCTGAAACAGTTGCTCGCCGTCCGCAGAGAACAGGGCTATTTTGCTGCTGGAAGTTCCGATATCGATGCCAAGCAAATACTGCAAGCTCAAAGGTATCACCCCCTCTATTTAATCCTATAGTAATACGGTTACAAGCACGATTGCTACCCATTGGTAATGTATAGATGATAGTGGAAATGAGGGAGATTGGTGGCTTGATATTTCCTAAAACTGCTTGAATATTTCGTTTTTGGTTCATTGAGCATACTAGATTATGCAATAATTGGGCAAAATTATGGCAACGATTGGATACGGACGCGAAAAAAGATTACAATGAAGTCGAGGGCATTCCTACAATCTTACGGAGGTTGATTACATGGCAAGTCAGACTGGTTTAATCGTCCAACAATCACTGCAAGCATTAATGGAAAACACTGAGTTTCTTCCGTCGCTTCAGGGACAGACCCGCACGCAAGCATTCACTTCGCTCGCGGCCATCTTGTCAACTCCCAACCATACGCACAAGTCTTTCCTCCGCATCGCTCGTGAAGACGGAAGTGTCGTCCGAATTCCAGCTTACCGCATTCAACACAACAACACGCTGGGACCGTACAAGGGCGGCATTCGGTTTCACGAAACCGTTAATGAAGAGGAAGTGACGAATCTTGCGGCACTAATGACTTTGAAGAACGCCTTGCATGAGGTGCCGTTCGGCGGCGGCAAAGGCGGAGTCGTCATTAATCCGCGTGAATTTACGGTCAAAGAACTTCATCAAATATGTAAAAAATACGTTCGGTATTTTAGTGATATACTTGGCCCTGACAAAGATATTCCCGCTCCAGACGTCGGTACGAGCGAACGCGAGATGGACTGGATGACCGCAGAGTACAAGAGCATTCATCCAGGAAAGCCATACCGCGGCAGCTTCACCGGCAAAAGCGTCATAAACGGCGGTTCGCTAGGTCGTAGGGAAGCAACTGGCAGGGGCGTCTATTATTCCTTCCGCTATATGATGCATGACTTCGTCAAGGAGAATAAGCAATGGATGAGCAGCAGCAACAGCCCGTTCGCTGATACGGTCCTGCAATATGCTGACAAGCAGCTGACACTGGCCTTCCAAGGATTCGGCAACGTCGGCTCCACGGCGGCGCTCGAAGCGTATCGCTGCAAAAATCTGAGCAAAAAAATCGTTGCCGTCAGCGATCGCAACGTAACGTTATACAACGAAGAAGGGCTGAACATTCCGGCTCTTGTCGAGTTCGCGAGAGGCAATTACGGGGAATTGCCGGTAAGCGAGGAGCAGATTGAGCAATGCGGCATCAAGGCGCAAATTCTTCCTCGTGAGGACATTCTTTATCTCGATGTGGACGTGCTGTTCCTTGCTGCTTTGGAGGATCAAATTCGCGAAGATAACATGAAGCAAGTCAAGGCTCGCATTCTCGTAGAAGGAGCAAATGCGCCGATCACAGGCGAAGCCGATCAATATTTCAACGAGCAAGGAACCGTCATTATCCCCGATATTCTGGCCAATGCAGGGGGCGTCATCGTCTCCTATTTCGAGTGGCTGCAAGATCGCGATACGCAATTTTATACGGAGGAGACGGTATTCAGCATGCTGCGTGACAAGATGAAGAGCACCTTCAGCAAAGTGCTGCCGAAATATTTCTCGGATTCGATCCCGCTTCGGCAACATTGCTACATCCATGCCGTTTCCAGGCTGTCCACTGTGCTTTTCACACATGGCAAATTGTACTGATACGATCGGCGATCCGTCCCGCTATACAGCATTAACAGTAGAAGGACATGCGAGAAAGCTCGCATGTCCTTCTTGTTATGCTGGTGGCGGCTCGTATGCTGTTGCTTGGTCGGCTGCCTCGCGGTCGTGTGTGGTCGTCCATTACTCCCGACAGTGACAAGGCTGGACGTAATCGCGGCGTTTTGTTTTGTACGATTTCTCGTACAAAATATTTTGATTTTAGCGGATGTTGACCGTTTTATTCGATTTATCATACAAAATAAACTATTTTATGCTAAATTTCCCGTTTTTATACGATTTTTCATACAAAATAAACCGTTTCATGCCAAAAACATCTGATTTTGTATGATGATTCATATAAAATTCCCATTTTCTCGATGTTTCGACCATTTTTATACTATTTTTCGTATAAAAACGCCACGCCAGCCCACCACGTCTTGTCTCACATCCTCTCACCTTGCCTTTCCTCGTCGTTTCCTGTTTGCATTCTCAAGCATATTAGACTTTGCCTCGCCATCCCTGTTTCTGCTCCGCGTGAAACTTCAAGCGCTCTCCTCCGGTCTAGAGCCACTAATTTCTCCGCCTCTTTCGCTCAGAAACGATCTAAGCAGCATTGTCTCTATGCCGGCCAGCAAGATGATACCGATACCGTGCGTATCGTTCAGTTTCCACGGCAGGTCATCCTTATAATACAAAGGTGAAAAAGCATACCCTGAGCCGCGACATACGCCGTAAACATCGCCGTGGCGATCAATCGCTATGCGTGTGAGGCCTTCCCAGCCTTTCTCCACTGCTTCGACGTACTCCGCCGATGCATCATGAGCATACCAACCGTAACGGACTCCTCTGGCGAAAGCGTAAATAAACATCGACGTGCAGGACGATTCCGCATACGAATCTTGCATCGTCAATACTTGATGCCATAGTCCGTCCTTGCCTTGCAGCCGCAAATATCCTGCACTTAAATCGCGGAAAAACTGCAGCAGCTCCAGTCGTCGTGCGTGCTCCTCCGGCAATACTCTTAGCAGCTCCGTCAATGAGAACAGCACCCAGCCGTTGCCGCGTCCCCAAGGGATGTTGGTCGGCTTGGCGAACTTAAAGTCGTATACGTGCGACATGATCTTGTGTTCCGGCATATAGAGATAAGATTTGTACAATATAAATTGCTCTGCCGCATCATTCACATATTGCTCGTCGCCAGTCAGCTCGTAGTAGCGGGCGAGAAATGGCGTACTCATATAAAGATCGTCGCACCACATCGTCGCCTGCATGAACACCGTGCTTCCTTCAGCTCGGTAGAGCGCTCCGTCTTCCCGCCTCGATTGCTCGCAGCTTATATACTTCGCAATTCGCGCAGCGACCTCGCGCGCACCACGAAGCTCCCGTTGCTGAAGCGCGAATAGCATCGTCGCGGCGAACGACCCGCAGTCGTCCAAGCTATCTATCGCTGTTAATTGATGGTTGATGCCGGCGCCGCCGTATTGCTCCTTATCCCACAGCGCGTATTGTTCATACGCCGTACACTGCTCGATATGAGCTAACGCATACGCTACGTAATCTTGCCGCTTCAGCTCAAGCCCCGTTCGCAGGATGCCATACAGTGTGACGCCGAGCGGATAATTCCACCTGGCAAAATGCGATGTTTCGACAAACGGACGCAGCACCGTCTGCGGCTCATCGAGCCGCCAATAGGAACCGCCGTCGATCGTCGCAAACACGTGATCCGTCCTGCATAATCGTTCGATGTCCGGCGCTTGCTCCGGTGCGAACGGGCCGATATACAGCCACTTTTCGCGCGTGCCTAGCACTTGCACCGGAGCGGCCATGTCAACGGCAGTGATCGGATCGAATTGCACATCCCATTCGCGATGGTTCTCACTTTCAGTTGGGCACGTAGATTGCACGACGAAATCATGCTCCCCATACGTCACCTCGAGTGTCAGGTGGAAGCTTCCCGCTTCTTTGCAGGATTCATAGACGATGCGCCCGTCCAAATATATGATAAGCGAACCGTTGAAGTGACCCGTGATCGGTACTTGGATTGTCCCGGGCTTTCTGCTGCGAAGCTGCGTCCAACCGAAGGCAATGCGCTGCGATGGTTGTTGATGCAGTGTAGCTTGCTGCAACAACGCACCCTCCGGTGCAGCAGCGCCAAACAGCCTGCCAAACACACCTGCTGCGAGCTCCTGGCTGTTCCAAGCGTTTCGTGGCAGCCAATTCAAGCCGGTATCCGCTTCACGCATCCCTTCTCCTAGCAATCCCGGTAACTCAGGCAAACGCTCGTCAAGCGGCTCCGTATACAACCAGCCTTCTTGACCGTCGCGGTCGATCGAAGGCGTGATAAAGTGAAGCGGGAAGCCCTTGATCGACCCGGTGCCAAACCAACCGCCGCAGCCTGTACCCGTCTTTTCAAAAAGCAGGACAAAATGATTCCAGCCTTGCGCAAGCTTGCAGCGAAACGAACTGCGATGCTCAGGGAACACGTCTTCCATAATGTTCGAGTGAAATGTCAGCTCGCCGTTCACATACAGGCGCACTGGAGCAAAGCAGCTGACGCTGAATGAAAGCTCTGCTTCCTGCTCACACCACAATTTTGCCCAAGCGTACACAAACTGCCCCTCGCGCATGTGGGGAAATTTACGCTCCAGATCGAAGTGGTACCGATAATCGACGCCGCGTTGGAAAGCGCCGCGGTTGCTGGCGCGGAATACCCACGGCTGTGCAGGGTGAGCGGCAATATAACGGTTGGTTATAAGCTCCAGCGTTTTGGCAATATCCCCTTGGTACAGACTGTAGCTGCTATGCTCTGACGGAAAATAACTCATCATGCTTTCGCTCCCTTCTGCTTAAACAAGCTGCAGCAAGTAACGTGTACAGTTTCTGTCGCTCCAACGTTCTGATCCGGCTGACGCTCGTATTCACGTATACTCCCCTCCAGGATACAGGGTCGAGCTGTACAGCCGTTTCGGCTGTGGCAACGGTTTGCCGTTTGCTTGCGCAACATCGAGGCTCGCGCTGCCGAATATCCATGCCGTCTGATCATCATAAATGACAACCTGCTCCGTGCCACTTCCGAGAAGGTCAGCATGCTGCACATATCCGTCAACGGGAAATTCTACAACCGCACGCATATATCCGTCATACAAGGTCGGCTTCACACCACCGCCCCGTCTGTACGCTAATATATAATCAGGAGCTCCTTCGCTCCAATGGCGCAGCGTCTCGATGATCGTCAGCCAGCCGTCGGTTCTGCGGTCCTCCTTCCACAATTCGCGTCCGCATGAATCGAGCAGGAAGATCGCGTCCTTGCCTTTGCGGCGGTGAAGTCTGGTATGCTCACTTCCATCCTGACGATCTGCACCATCTGCGCGCGCCCGATCCGCCCGACCTGCAACAGCATCGTCAGCAGCCATGCTTTCGTCGTCCATGTCGCCGCGCACGATGCGATCAAGACCGGCTACTTGCAGTCCCGGCAGATCAGGGCGAAACTTGCCTAGGGCAATGTGCTGCGACTCTACCGAACCCTCGTATCTCCATAGTTCCTCTCCAGCTCCGTTATACATAACGGTCACACTGCCGCCAATCACGATCTCTTTGCCGTTGCTTGCATTTTCATCGACGTCGCCAACCCAGATGCAATCGGCATGATCATCCAAGTTATGACAGGACCATAATAGTTTGCCGGTATGATCGAGCATATCGTAGCCGGCCATCACTTCATCGCAGCCATCACCGTCAATATCGTACACCCACGGGTAATGACCGATATTGCCTTCATGCGTCCAGAGCAGGCGGAAATCCCGGTCCAACGCCCAAAGCTTGCGGTAACGATCTTTCAAAATAATATCTTGCGGATATGCCAGCCCGCGCAAATTCGCGATGATGATGCAATCATGCGCTTCACTTGCCGGCAACGGAAAGGAACGCTTCGTCCGACCGGTTCTGCCGTCCAGGATCAAGAACCGCTTGTGCATCACACAAAGCACTTCCAACATGCCGTCTCCGTCGATGTCATACAATTGTGCCGGGTAGTCTGATCCCGGCCCGCCCGCCTGCTCATCCGGTTCCCCGACCTGCCAGAGCAAACGGCCGTCCAGATTATACGCCGTTACACATTGCACTTGGTGCGGTACATATCTGTCATCGATGCCACCGTCCGGCTGGACCATGACAAGTTCCATGCGGCCATCACCGTCCACGTCGCCGAGCAGCATCTTATTTCGCAGCCCCGCCTGGCGAATATCCACCTTCGTAAGCAGCACTGGTGTCTGATCCAGCTCTGTCACAGCGAGTTTCCCCCGTTTCCATTTCGCGATTCATTGGAGGCAGCGCAGGCATCCGCAAGGCATGAGCCAGACTGCCGATGAGACGTTTTCGCAGATTGTGCGTCTCGCGCAATTGCTTCATGCTACAGATGCGACATGCACGCGGCTTGTGCGTCACCGAGCAATTGCTTCGTGCTACAGATGCGACATGCAATCAGCTTTTGCGTCACGCGGAAGCTTCACGCTGCCCATGATTGCCCGCTTACTGGTTGGCTTCCTGGTAAAGTCGGTTGATCTCCTCAATATACTTGTCGCCGCCGGTTTCTCTCCACAGCTGCACGGCCGCATCGAATCCTGCATCATCGATCTGACCGACGATATATTGAATGCGCGCATCCTCAATAATATTGTCTAGCTGCTGACCTAGTTGTGCGTATATTTCCGAAACGAGCGGCTCCGCAGGGTTGCCGACAGCGATTTCCTCGTTCGCTTTCTGCACTTCGTTGATCATTTTGTTGATTTCCGTTTCTGCGTAACCCGGCTCTTGTTCACCAAGGAACATCAATATTTGATTCATGCCTTCCACTTCCTTGACGAGCGACGCTTCCAAATCTTCCTTCGGAACGACAAAGCCGTCGACGAGATCATAGTGACGACCTTCAATCCCGTAGCCGAGCAGCAGCTTCATTTCCACATCGTTCACCTTATCCAGGAAATCGAGTACACGACGCAGCTCGTCTTCCGTCTTTACTGCAGATTTCGATACGACCAGCATGCCGGAATATCCGGAGGTCGGCATCGAGCGGTGGCCTTTCGGACCGACCGGCGGCTGATAGACGGCCGTGTACGGCACATCCCGCTTCTCCTTCTCTTGCATGGCGCCGTCCAAACGTCTGGCGTTATCCGCAACGTCGACGAAGACGCCTGCTTCACCATTGACGAACGGATCGTTCCATACCGCAGGGTCCATCACCGCAAAATCTTCATTGACGAGGCCTTCCTCATAAATTTTCCGGAAAAACTTAAGCGCTTCACGATATTCCGGTGTCAGATGCGCGGGCACGAGCTTGCCGTTCTCGTCTTCGCCCCACTTGTTCGGTGCGCCAAACCACACCTGCATAATATCCCACGGTCCCGAATACTTGGAGATGACGATCCCGTACGTATCGTCCACGCCGTTCTGATCCGGATCGTCTTCCTTGAACGCCTTCAAGATGTTATAAAATTCATCGATTGTCTTCGGCGGTTCAAGCCCCAAATTTTCCATCCATTGCCGATTCAAAATGACACCCATCCGACCGAGCGTTCGCCCGCGATAAATGCCATACGTCTTGCCGTCGATCGACGAGTTGTTCAATACGATCGGATTCGCTTGGCTTAAGTTCGGATACTCATGCAAGTAAGGTCCGAGCTCCCAGAAAGCACCTGAGCGGGCTGCGCTAATGACGCTAGGCGTCTTGTCTACGTTCATAATCGTCGGCAATTGACCGGAAGCAAGCGTTATATTCAATTTGTCCTCATACGAGCTGTTCGGTACAAACTGCATGTCGATGTCCGTATTCGTGTACTCCTCAAGCCTTTGGATTACCGGACTGGAGTCGTCCGGAAGATCCGTGCTGAATGCCGGAACCATGATGCTGATCTTGAACGGCTCTTCTGCGCCGCTTCCGCTGCCAGCCTCCCCACCACTGCCGCTATTCCCGCTGTTTTCCACACCGCTGCCAGCAGAATTAGCTGGCGAATTGCCGGAGCAGCCTGCAAGCCACACCAGCGCCAACACACACAATACTATCCAACCCCTGTTGCTTCGAAATCGTTTTGCCTTCATCGTTCAGCCTCCCTTTCATAAACATTCGATTTATTAGATATCACCTGAAGGTGATGACCTACCCTTTGATCGAGCCGAGTAAAACCCCTTTGGCAAAATGCTTCTGCAAGAACGGATACACAAGCAAAATCGGCACGGTGCCGACAACGATCACCGCCATCTTCACCGCTTGATCCGGCGGCTCCACGAAGTTCGGGTCCAAATTGTCGATATTGCCTACAGATACTTGCGATAGCATGACGATCTCACGCAGCATAACCTGCAGCGGCCACATCGTATGATCATTCAAATATAACAAGGCGGAGAAGAAGTTGTTCCAATGCCCCACCGCATAAAACAAGCCAAATGTAGCAATGATCGGCTTGGACAAGGGCAGGACGATGCGCCATAACACACCGACTTCGTTGCAGCCGTCAATGCGCGCGGATTCCTCGAGGCCAGGCGGAAGATTTTGAAAGAAATTTTTGATGATGATTAAGTTAAAAGCACTGATCGCCCCTGGCAAAATAACTGCTGCATAAGAATTGAGCAGGCCGAGCTCTTTGACGACCAAGTATCCGGGAATCATCCCGCCGCTAAACAACATCGAGAAGATGACGAGATTCATGAAGAACGTGCGGCCTTTCAAATCTTTGCGTGACAATGAATACGCCATCGACAACGTGAAGGCGAGATTGGTGAGCGTACCGACGACTGTAATGAACACCGAATTGCCGATGCTGCGAAACAATGTATGCGAAGAGAAAATATATTCATAAGCGGCTAGTGACGGATCGCGCGGGAAGAGGAAAAATTTCCGCTCCGTTAATTCGATCTCCGTCGCAAACGAGCCCGCAATGATATAAATAAACGGCATTAAGGTTACCAAAGCAAAAAGCGATAGAAACAAATAGTTGCACACGTCGAACAATCGCTCGCCGAACGTATCATGCTTGCTGCTCATGCCCACTCCCCCTCATCGTCAAATAATCCCCTCTTGCCCGAATCGCTTCGCCAAATAGTTGCTCCCGTATATGAGAATGATGCCGACGACTGACTTGAACAGTCCGACCGCCGTGCTGTAGCTGAAGGCCCCTTGGGTGATACCGACCGTATACACATACGTATCGAAGACGTCGGCAACCGAGCGGTTGAGTGAATTCGTCATGAGGAAGATCTGCTCGAAGCCGTTATCGAGAAAGTTCCCTAAGCGAAGAATTAACAAAATCACGATCGTGCTGCTAATCGCCGGCAATGTAATATGCCACATGCGCTGCCAGCGGCTGGCTCCATCCACAACCGCCGCTTCGTACTGCTCAAGATCGACAGAAGCGAGCGCCGCGAGAAAAATAATCGTTCCCCAGCCGGTCTCCTTCCACATAATTTGTAAAATAATGAGCGGTCGGAACCAATTCGGATCTGCGAGAAAGTTGATCTTGTGGCCGGTGATGGCGGCAATCAGCTCATTCAACACGCCGCCGTTTGTCGTAAGAAATACGTACGTCATGCTGGCCACGATGACCATGGAAATAAAATGCGGCACATAAATCATCGTCTGTACCATTCGCTTGAAGAAGCCGACGCGCACTTCATTGAGCAGCAGCGCCGCAATAATTGGAGCCGGAAAGAAGAACACAAGATCGTACACTGCGAGAATCATCGTATTGCGCAGCAGCCTAAGAAAATCCGGATTGTTAAAAAACGTCGTAAAGTGATGGAAGCCAACCCACTCGCTATTCCAAAATCCGAGATAAGGATTGAAGTTTTGAAAGGCGATCGTCACGCCCCACATCGGCAAATACTTAAAGATGAGAAAATAAATAAGTCCAGGCAGCAGCAGGATGTATAGCCACATATCTTTTTTCAGCCTGGCCAGCCTTCTTTTTTTATTCACCGATCTGTACAGCATTGAAGTCTCCACCGCAGCCTCCGCACGTTTCATTGACATTCGCATGCGCCCTCCTATCCTCACAAACATTGCCTTGCTTCACTTGGCCCCTCGCGTTCGTAATTCAAGTATGGTACGGTTTGCAAGCGCTTTCCATTCTACATTTTTGCATCGAAAAAAGCCTTGCGTGACAAGGCTTTCGAGCGATATGGTACTTTTTTGATCAGGGGGATTCATTTTTGCTAATGGTGATGTTCGTAAGCGTTCCCGTTCGAAATTGACCAGGCGTGACGCCGACATGCTTCTTAAAGATGCGGTTGAAATAACGCTGCTGGTAGCCTACCTCTGCAGCGATCTCATGGATGGGCTTGGCGCTGAAGCGCAGCAGCTCCTTCGCTTTCTCGAGTCGCACAGAGGTGACATATTGGGTAAAGTTCACTCCCGTCATTTGCTTAAACAGCCTGCTAAGCGTGTACAAATTCGTGCCTGCCAGATCCGCGCACTCCTCCAAGGAAATATCGTCCATATAATGCTCATGGATATACGCCACGGTTTGCTCGATCATAAGCTTGAGCTGGCGATTGGCACGCGCATCTAACTCGGCCATATACGGGACGATAACACGCTTCTTCATCCAGCTTAGCATCTTGCCGGGATCGCGAATTTGCGACAATTCTTCATACAAATTCGCTCCACCGAACAGACGAAACGTGCTGATCCCCGCTTGCAGGATCATATGCTGAATGCTGCCGAGCAGCTGAAGCATGCCTTGCTGGACATAGATTTCAGCGGCTTGAAGTGCTTGCAGCTCCTCGAGAAAGCGGGCAAGACAGCGTTCGCTTTCCGTCTGCTTGCCGCTTCTTAATTTTTGCAGCAGCTCCATCTCCAAGGCAAACGGATAGCTTGTGTCATGCGTCGTCGCCTCGGCTGGCAAATCTTCAATATCGATCCATTGATTTTGGCTGACAAGCTTGCGATATCCGGTATATCGTACGACTTCCATGTAAGCCTCAGGGGCTTGGCGCAGATTGGCAAATGGCTTGCTGATCGTGACCGTCACATAGAGACCTAATAATTGATGAATGTTTTGCGAGATGTTCTGACCGACCGATGCCACGTACTCTTTGTCATCCCTTTCTTCCGGCAACGACACGAACATCACAGCCGACAGATCGTGAAAATTCAAGATGCCGAACTGACGGAACGCACCGGCCGCGATTTCTTCCATAATGTTAACGGCGGCAAACGTCACCAGGCTCTCATCCCCGGAGCCGAAGCGGCCTTTTAAATGCTCGTAGCCCGTGAGCAAAAATCGCAAAACATAAAATCGCTGCTCATCTGCCTCCCAGCCGTACCGCTGTAAGCGCGTGCGCAATCCCGTTCGGAATATCCGAACAAATGACCTTGCAATAACTGCAGCAGAAGGCTGTTGCGCACATTCGGAAGCTGCTCGTTGAGACGCTCTTGCAAACTGATGCGCTGATCGGTCAGGCGGCTCCACTGCCGCTCCAAAAACTGAAACTCATCCCGCTCTTTGTGCGGGTCTGCTTCCGGACTCATCTTACTTAGCAGCCGCCTGACCGGCGTGTATATCCAATTGGAGGCAATCCATGATAGAGCGAGGCCGAGCAGCAAGACGAGCAAGCTGACGGTCATGATGATACGGGAAAGTGTCACAAGCGGGGCTGTAATGGCCGTTACCGGAGCTGCCGAAACATAAGTCCAGGCGGTTTCAATGCGATTCAGCTTCCGTATGAGACGGAATATGTCGTGTCGTGCCAATCCCAGAGGAATGTGCCGGAAGTCGCGCCGTCCTTCGCTCTTCGCAACTCGATCTCATTGCGCAGCAGGGCGTGCACTTGGCTATCGTCATCTCCTGCATCGGAAGCAATGACATGGCCGTTCATGTCAACTAGGAACGTAAATCCTTCATTGTAAGGCGTCATCGTTTGCAGGAGATTGACCAGCTTATCCGAGCGGAGCGTAACGGCGAGCAGCCCGAAGCGGGACGTGCTCTCCCCCGGTATTTTGTGAATGAGCATCAGATCGTTCACCGTATAAGAATGCTGATCGTTCGTAATCGTCCGTGATTGCCCTTCAGCACGGTGCCAATAAACGGTGCGGCGATCCGCCAGCATTGACTTATACTGCTGCGTGCGCGCCTCATCCTGCAATTTGTTATACTCCGGGCGGAAGATAATCGGCGACTCACGATCAATGAACAATTCCACTTGCTGGATCAGCGGGTGTGAGCCTTGCAGGATGACAAGCGTCCGGCTAATATCCCAAGTTTCTTGAAACTCATAGATGAAATCCATCGTCTCAAGATTCGCACCGAATCGCGAGTTGAACGCCCAATGCGAGAGATCCATCTCCAAATAGGCAAGCTGATCGTCGATGTTTTTGACGCGCTGTTCCATCTGACTTTGGTGCCGTTCACTTAATTCCTGCTCGATCTGAGATTGCGAAAACCAATAAATAAAGCCTCCGGTAATTAATCCTGGAATGCTGGCGGTGAGAAGAAACCAAATAAAGCTTCTGCGGTAAAATGACCCTTTCCTGCGAAGCAGCAATATCATCCCCCCTCGATCCCGTATGAAGCGCTTTCATTTTATTGCAATCCGCTTTGCTCTATGCAGTCCACCTAGTCCATACAGCGCTCGAATAGTCAGCGGGATATTTTTATTATATTCAGCATAAAGCGTAAGCACCGACAACTTTTCCGATTTTTTCTGCAACAAAACCTGACGTTTTGGCTCGCCCACCCATATTAAATCATCTGCGGTGCGGCACGCCAATTGCACTTTTTTGCACAAAAAAATGCAGCTTATTTCAAGCTGCATAACGGAAGGTAGCAAGCCGCAGCGTACGCGATGCTCAGCGTCCCCTCGCTCGTCTGCCGCGCGGGGACATCTCACTGACGGCGATCTTCGCACACCATAGCGCCACAAGCGTGAAGACTACCGCCCAAGCGACGGCGGGAATACCCGTAGCCAGATCCAAATTCGTCGCATCGCCGGCAGCAGATGGCTCTCGAATCGCGGCATAAAGCAAATATATCGGCGTAATCACCGATTCCACCAAGCAGATGAAACTGACTAGCAAGTAATAAAAATCCCGCACGACCGGCCATTTCACGACGACGGCAACAGCTGACAAGGCGAGAAATCCAGCGCACCACAGCATGCCAAACGGGTTGCGCACGAACAGCATCAGGCCAATCGCCGTCAGCACAATGAGCACGGCGAGTCCCGTCTGCTCTATGCCTTTGGCATACCAGCGAAAGAGCAGAACGACCATTATCGAGGCCCCGATGTATCCAGCAAGCGATACTGGAACGGAGCGCCAGGCATCAGGCAGCATGGAGTACGTCACACCGCTGTTATCCGAGAACAGGTGAATCGAATCGACCTTGCCGGAAAGAAGCAGCGTGACGATCGCATGAGACATTTCATGCACGAACGTGTTCACATTGCGGAAATATTCCGAAAAGGGGATGAAGCGTGTGAGAAAAGCCGTCGCGATAATGAACAGGATTGATTTCAGCCAAGGATTCATGCGTGTACAACTCCCTATCAAACTCCATAATTGTCCAAGCTCATAAGAAGATCCATTCCCAATCAATGTGAAGGAAAATCGGACGCTTCTGATTGGCCACGGCGCTGTCTGTTTAAGTACCATTTTATGAAAGGAGGCGCAGCAAGCAGCACAAACAACAATCTGGTAATTTGGTATGCGGTCACTCGTGACACATCCTCCTGCAGGATCATGGCCGTCACCGCGACCTCTCCCAATCCGCCCGGCGCAAGCGCCAGAAACCAAGTTGCGAAAGAGCCGGATAGAAGCGCCGGAATACACCAAGCGGCTAATGCGGTCAGCGCAACAAGCAAGATTGAGCTGAGCAGAGAGAGCGGGGCTAACCGCTTGTTGCGCACAATCGTCTGCAGCTGCACGCGCTGTCCGATAAAGATGCCGATAAGCAGCTGCGCGCCGGATAGCAGGGCATCGGGAACTTGCGGCCAGGCATATCCGGCAACAGACAGTCCCCCAACGATGAGTACCGGGCCGAGGAATTCCCCAGCCGGAACGCGCACTTTCCGAAGCAGCCAGGCAGATAGCGGCACAAGCGGCATGAGCAGCCAGACGAGAGCTTCCGGCCAGGCTGCATGCGGCGCAGCAACTATAGACGCTGTCGTTGGCTCCGGCAGAAGGTTTTGTCCATGCGACAGCCCAGCGGCGATAAACGGCACGGTATACAAGACGGTGATGACGCGGGTCGTTTGCATGATCGCAACGATGCCGGCGTCGGCGCCCTTGAAGTCATCGGCGATGACGACCATTTGTGACAAGCCGCCCGGCACATTGCCGAGCACGCCGCTGGCGATGCTGATGCCGGCAGCTTTGGCAAACAAGATGCCCAGCAGCAGGCAGATCAACACCCACAGACTGGATGCCAAGAGCATCGCTGGCAGTTCTTGCGCGATACGTCTGACGATGTCTTCGTGCATGGTTCGACCGAGCACATAGGCCACGACGACGATCCCTGAATATCCGAGCCACGGCGGCCATTGCATGGCTTGTGGACGGATCGTGCCACCGATCATCACGGCGAAAGCCGGCCTAACATCCAAGCGATCGGCAGTCCGAGCAAGTGGAAGACCGCGCCGCCCACGAAGCCGGTCAAAGCAGTGATCAATACCCTTTGGAGTCTCACTGGAAGCCTTCCTTCTTTCTGCTGCCATGTTTGGTTCGACAGTTTCCGTGTCTATCTCGTTATTTACCAGTATACCGTTTTCGCGCTTGCTTCGGGTACTTTTTTTCAAGGCAAAAGCAAAAGTAAATCTAGCATTCCCAAGTATCTTCCGTTAAAGTGATAAATAAGAGAGAACGACTTTGAAAATAAGGAGCGATTCGAACTTGCGATTGAATTATACTCGTCCGATCCTGCTCATTCTTGTTGCGATTACGGCCAAATCACTCGTAGAATGGATCGGCTTATGGCCGGGATGGAACCGATTGTAGCGGAAAATATAGGCTTTATGGCGATGATCGTCGCAGGCATCGCGACGTATCTTACGTTTGTAAAGCAACGGCGCAAATAATTGATCGGCACCATATCCACTTTAATAGCATCATATCTAGCATCATCTTCACTTATAAACGTTTGAGGAATCGTGCTGGACTTAATGTCCATCATCATATTTGCGGCAACGAACATAGCCGCGAAATTGCTGCTCAAGTTTTTCGCCCAATTGGAACAACGCCTCTTCATTTCCGTTCCTCGTAATCAACTGTACACCGATCGGCATGCCGTTACGATCCTCGCATATTGGCACTGTTAAGGCGGGCAATCCCCACACGTTGGCGTAAGCTACATAAGGCATGACCTTCAAGTACGTTTTGCGGATAGAGAAGATTTCCTTATAGAGCTGCCCATGTAACGGAGCAGCGCGATGGTAAACAGGCAAAATCGCAATTTTCTGGGCAAAATAATCCGTTACGTCTCGTTCTGCATCCGCGATGTATCGCTGAATTTCGCTCATGCGTCTGCTGGACGGCTGAAACATGGCGGCTCCGATTAGCGCCCAGGATAAATATCGATGAACGACCGAGTCACCTCGCGTGCGCTCTCTCAAATATTCCTTCCACGGATGGAGCCTTCCCTCTTCGGACATCTGCTGGCGAATGTGCTTCGCGCCATCGATTGGCATGATCTCCTGCCAAATGCGTGCGGCATCGGCAAAATGCGGCGGAAGACGTTCATCGATGTCGAATTCAGCCGACAACGCTTGGTGAAGCGAGCGAAGGGCTTCCTCCGTCTCTGCGCCAAGTGGCAACCCTCGCTGTAAGCTAGGAAGCGCGATGCTGAACGATGCCAGGTCGACACCCTCACCATGCTCTCGCGCCTCTAGCGATTCTTGTACCTCTCGCCGCGCAATAATTTGATGAATCAGCCGGGCGTCAGCGACAGATTTGGCTATGGCGCCAATGCCGAGCATCCGCTGCTGCTCAGGAATCGTCACATCCGGATAATTGCCGCGATCGGACACTTCGCCAAAGCCGGACTTAAAGCCGATCACGCCGTTGCAATGTGCCGGAAAGCGAATGGAGCCGCCGATATCAGCACCGATGCCTACCGCAGCTCCGCCAGCGGCGATTAACGCGCCTTCCCCACCGCTGGAACCGCCGGCTGTTCGCTGCAAATCCCAAGGATTGTTCGTTCTTCCGTGCAGTTTATTGTCCGTTTCCTGACAGAAGCAAAGTGCTGGCGTATTCGTCTTGCCTAAGATAATCGCTCCTTCACTCTTTAGTAGCTTGACCACGTCCGAATCTTCTTTCTCCACGACGTCTTTGCGATGGATCAAGCCGCCTGTCGTTCGCATGCCGGCGACATGGAAGCTGTCCTTGATCGTAATCGGCACCCCGTGCAATCTCCCTAGACTGTCGCCTGTACGCAGCATTTCATCAGCACGCCTCGCTTCATCTCTGGCCTCTGCAAAACGCTCCTGTGTTAGCGCATGAAGCCGTTGATTAATGACCAGTAAATGCCGGATGTATGTCTCCGTTACTTGCAGTGAGCTTACTTCTCCGGACTTGATTTTGTTCGCAATCTCACTGGCGTCCAGGTCTAAAATGTTTTCCATCGTCTCCCGCCCCCGTTCTGAGCCTCATTCGTCGGCACATTGCCCGAATCCTTTACTGCTCATTATACAATACCTTACCTATACCTTCTCTCAGAATCTCCTTTTCACTAAGACAAAATATGAATCTAAACATGACATCTCAAAAAAACGAATTCAGATCATGAAATGGGAGAAAAGTGGGTACCATAAGCTGGAAAGGACAGATGGAGGAGTTGAACGTTCAGTGGAATGGGTAGCTATTGCCATACGCTCCATGCTCAGCATATTGGTATTATTCTTAATTACCAAATTGCTGGGCAAGCGGCAAATTACGCAATTATCCTTATTTGAATATATCGTCGGCATTACGATCGGCAACTTAGCGGCACATGTCTCTTTAGACCAAGGCAAATGGTATTTAGGATTAGTTGCGCTTGCCGTATGGGCGAGCGTTTCGTTCACGATCGAATGGCTAACGCTCAAAAGCAAAGCGATCCGTGACATTGTGGACGGCAAAGGCACCGTGCTCATTCAGGATGGCAAAGTGCTGGAAGATAATTTGAAGAAAGAGCGGCTCACGATCGACGAAATGATGGAGCAGCTGCGGAAGAAAAATGTATTTCGCGCAGCCGACGTCGAATTTGCCGTTATGGAAACGAGCGGCGAAGTGAGTGTGCTGTTAAAAAGTGAGCACCAGCCGATCACGCCGAGCCATCTTGGAGTAAAGCCTGCCCCGCAGAAGCAACCGGAAATCGTCATTATGGACGGGAAATTCATGGACGAGTCACTTGCCGCCATCGGCTTGAATCGGCAATGGCTGTTGACGGAGCTCGAGAAGCTCGGCGTTACCCTCGACAATGTTTTCCTAGGGCAGGTGGATACGTACGGCCAGTTAACGCTCGATCTATATGACGATAAGCTGGAAATGCCCGCCCCGCAACACAAAGCGTCGCTGCTTGCGACGCTGAAAAAATGCGAGGCGGACATCGAATGTTCGCTTTATCGACTGACGATGCAGAAGCGAAAGCGATGTATACGGAAGCCAGCTCGCAATTGGAGCAAGTCATAAGTGAATTGAAGCCACTGCTCAAGGGCTGACCCGTTCCCTCTATTTCATTCCGTTACATCTCCTGATTCTTTCCGCTACATTCCGTTTTATGTCGTGGCCAGCAATTCTGGGGATACAGCTGTGCTTTTCATTCGATAGACAGAGCCCGTGTCGGAGCTAATCTGAAACCCATGCATCGCTTCCAGGACATGGTATGCGAGCTCGCCGCTTGCACGATGCATGCTCCCATCGCGAATCGCGTTGCCATATCCAACACGCCGACACCGCGAGCATTGTCGCTATAAGGCAAGCGCACATCCACTTCCCGCCATTCTCTCTGGCCGGCGCGTTGCACGCGAACTGATCCGCTGAAATTGTTCGGGTTCGGAACTTGCAGCGTCCCTTTTGTGCCGTATATTTCAATGTCCGGCAACGTATGGCCAGCCGGAATGTCAAAGGAAGTGATCATCGTGCCGACTGCGCCCGTAGCAAATCTGAGCGTTCCGGCGATGTGTGTCGGCACCTCGACCTGAATCTTCTGGCCGCGTTTCGGTTCGCTTGTAATCGTGCGTTCCGGGAATGTCATGCGCGTCATGCCGGCAATTTCCGCGATCGGACCGATCAGCGCGATGAGCGCGGTCAAATAATACGGCCCATGTCAAACATCGGCCCACCGCCTACCTGATAGTAAAATTCGGGCGAAGGATGCCACCGTTCATGTCCGCCCGACATCATGAAGGCAACGGCAGAGAGCGGTTCACCGATTGCCCCTTCCTTAATCAGCCTCAGGCAAGTTTGAATGCCAGCACCAAGGAATGTATCCGGAGCCGAACCGACTCGTAAATTTTTGGATTTGGCATAGTCCAATATTCGTCTGCCGTCTTCCAGTGATACCGCAAGCGGCTTTTCAACATAGACGTGCTTCCCAGCCTTGAGCACTTGCATACATACGTCCATATGCGCGGCAGGGATGGTCAAATTGACGACAATCTCGATGTCGGGGTCATCCAGTAATTCTTGTACCGAACAACCTTTTGCAATGTTGAATTCTTTAGCCTTGCTCCGCGCACGCTCAACATCGAGGTCTGCACATGCGACAACTTCTATGCCGTCAAATTGTTGCAGGTTTTTGAAATAAATGCCGCTAATATTGCCGCAGCCGATAACGCCAATCTTCGTAGCTCTTGTCATGTTCGGCCTCCTACTCTTAATTGCTGTCGCCCATTCCGGTATACACTGTATTGTCTAACTCGCGCCCTCCAGCCAACGCCTTACCTTCTGCTGCCCATACGAATCCGCGCCGAACAATCTCCTTCACTGGCGCCATCTCAATGATGTTCGCCTGATGACCTAAAGAGCAGTAAAAGACGCGTCCTGCCCCCCAACGTTTCGTCCATACGACAGGCATATCCACCGGCGAGTTCGTACTGTGCGGTCCCGGCACGTTCGGATTTGGAAAGCGAGTCGTCGCTAATACTTCTACAGCCGGATCAAAATGCAAGTAATATTGCTCACTTACAACTTTAAAATCTTCGATGCCAGCAAGTAAATTGCTCGAGCTATGCTTAATATTGACCGTATACTCGACACCGTCATTGCCGGGATGCGCAACCCAGTTACCGCCAGTCATAAATTGCCAGTCGACATTATTGCGGAATGCGTCACACATTCCGCCATGCGTGCCGGCAATCCCGACTCCGGATTGAACGGCTGCCATAATGTTAAATACGAGCTTTTTATCAATCTGGCCCATCGTCCAATTCGGCACGATCAAATCCAGCTCCATCAGACGTTCCCGATCAGCAAACGATTCTAACGAATCGGACACTTCCACGTCGAAGCCTTCTTGCTCTCAGCACTCCTCTTGTAAATCGCCGCCACTTCCTCAGGCTGATGTCCTAGCCAGCCTCCCCAAACGATTAACGCTTTCTTCTTCATCCATTCGCCTCCATATGTGCAGTGCATCCAGCCATTCGTTCGCAAAACCTCAGCCTTTTACATCACCCGACTGTTACGTCTTCTTAACTTCTACATCTCATCGATCTGAACCCAGCGACGCTCTGCTATGGAGCGCTCTACTGCTTCAAGCACGGCTTGACACTTAACTCCGTCATGGAAATTTGGCACCGGCATGCGATCTTCTCTCAGCGCCTCCATCAATTCATAAACTTCATGAATGAACGTATGCTCATATCCGATCGTATGTCCTGGCGGCCACCATGCCTCCATATATGCATGTGCCGGATCTGTAGCTAGTACGCGGCGAAATCCTTGCACATCATCCGCATCGTCTGTGAAGTATACTTGCAATTCATTCATCCGCTCAAAATCAAACTTCACGCTTCCTTTGCTGCCATTGATTTCAAAAGCGTTCGTACAGCGATGGCCCGTTGCATATCTCGTTGCTTCAAAGCTGCCCAGCGCACCGTCAGCGAACTTCGTCATAAACAAGCATGCATCGTCAACTGTCACGTTGCCTTTCGCCCCATCGCCAGACTTGCTTGCACTCAGTCCTGTCATCGCTGAAGGGATTGGCCGCTCCTTCACGAACGTTTCATTCATGCCGACGACCTCGGTCATGTCCCCGAGCAAATAGTGAGCCAAATCGATCAAATGTGCTCCAAGGTCGCCGTGCGCTCCTGATCCCGCGATATCCTTCTGCAAACGCCAGACGAGCGGAAATTCCGGATCCGTCAGCCAATCCTGCAAAAACCATGCGCGGAAATGATAAATCCTGCCGAGTCTGCCTTCGTCGATCAGTTTCTTCGCCAATTGAACAGCCGGCACAAACCGATAGTTGAAGCTGATCATATGCTTCACACCAGCTTCTTCCGCCGCTTGCAGCATCTCGCGAGCATCAGACAACGTTAGCGCCAATGGCTTCTCGCAGAGGAGATGCTTCCCATGAGCCGCAGCTTCAATCGCAATCTCCTTGTGCGCATCGCTCGGTGCATTAATGTCGATCAGATCGATATCGTCTCTCTTCACCAATTCACGCCAGTCTGTCTCCCAGGACTGCCAGCCAAATTGGCTGGCCGCTTCGCGAACGGCCGCCTCATTTCTTCCACAGATCGCTTGCATAATCGGCTTCACCGTATTAGGAAAGAACATAGGCAAATCCCGATACGCGTGACTGTGGGCCTTCCCCATGAATTTGTACCCTACCATACCAATACGCAATTCCTTCATCTTCATCTCCTCCTCACTTTTCATATGTTCTAAATATATGTCATTCTAGATGACTCCCTTACAATAAGCTCGGTCGACAGCATTTCTTTAAAAGGCTCTATCCGTCTGTCGCGTGAAGAACCGCTGTTAATCTGATCAATTAGCCTTTCTGCTGCCAAGCGTCCCATTTCAAAGAAAGGGACATGCACAGTCGTCATCGGCGGATCCGTCACGCGTGATGCCTCGGAGTCGTCGTATCCAACCAGCGCGTAATCCTTGCCCGCATACATGCCTCTTTCCCTCAATCCTTGCATAAGTCCGATAGCCATTCGATCATTCGCAGCGAATACCGCGTCGAATGAATGTCTGGCTTCGTACAGTTGATCGGATAGTGCATAACCGCTCTTTCGGCTGTAATTGCCCTGCAAGAAGATGGCCGCATCGCCCCCAATTCCGCCTTCGTCCAGAGCCTGCTTCACCCCATGCAGCCGATCATAACTGTTCGAATATTCCAGAGGACCATTAACGAACACGATGCGTCGATGTCCTGCAGCCAGCAAATGCTGAACAGCGGATTTGCTGCCTGTCACATGATCCGCGTCGACCTCACTGTAAGGCAAGTCCGTGCGTCCCCCGACGATGCAGAACGGATAGCCCGACTCCTTAAGCACTTGCAGTGATTGCAGTTCACGCTCATCTTGCTTCGAGCCTAAAATAATACAACCGTCTATTTTTCTCTTTTGGAATGCCGTCTCATAATGAGGCTTTTCTCCCGCGGGATACAACTGTACGAGCAAACTGTACCCTCGACGTTCCGCTACATACCCAATTCCTGATAATATTTCAGAATAATAATACGCAGAAAATAAATGCACCTTTGGCAGGACAGGCAAGACGACCCCGAGATTCTCACTTTTTTGCAAAACAAAGCTGCGCGCAATCGAATTCGGCGTATAACCGATCTGTTGCGCTGCTGCAATAACTTTTTGTTTCGTCTCCTCGCGAACCGAACCCACACCATTCAGTACACGCGACACGGTCGCCTCCGATACGCCGGCAAGTTGCGCGACTTTTCTTACGATCAGACATCGCACGATCCCATCCTGATATTGAATGAATTATTTTATGCGCTTACATGTACACGTGTACATTATTTCATGTCGCATTGTAATCGTCAATAGGCAAAAATGAAATTCATTTCGGTCAGAATCAGATGATGGATTAGATGCGTTGCCGCACCTCCCCCGCCACTATTTCATTATCCCCTTCGCTCAGACGCTGTACCCCTTATCCTGATGCTACACCTTGCACACCCTCCGTTTCTATATGATTATCCCCTTTGGTCAGATATCTACCGACCTCACTCCTCTTCCCTTTTCCACTCCGATTTTGCGTTCTATTGTATTGTCCCTTTCACTCAGCCACCGTTATATCTAGCACCTACCACCTACATCACCCTATCGCGGCTACTACATTGTCCCTTTCACTCAGCCACTGCTAACTTTGCACACTTCGCCCTTGTTTTATTATCTCCTTTTATTATCTCCTTCGCTCAGACGCTGCTGACTTTGCACCTGCCGCCCCTTTCCCCCCATCGCCCCATGGCTCCTATTTTATTATCCCTATCGGTCAGTCAGACATTGCTGATCTTGTATCCCCGCCTCTATAATATTATCCCCCTCGATCAGTTAGTTTCGCTCAGTCAGATGTCAGGCGTTCTTTTCGTGCTTGATCCAACATTTTATGATCGACTCCAGATCTCCTCGGATCATTTCGTCCATTTTTCTCCATATTTTGTCTTGATTTGCAAACATATGTTCGGTATAATGAAGTTAGAACAAATGTTCGGAGGTGCGGTGTGTTACGTTCTTATCCGCTGTGGAAGCAGTTCCAGGAACAATTCGGGACAGAGGAAGCGTGTGCGCAAGCTTTGTTTGCTGCTCGGTGGCCGGACGGCTTTCGCTGCCCGCGTTGTGACCATGCTCATGCCTATGTGATTCATACGCGTCATCTGCTTGAGTGTAAGGCCTGCCGATACCAAGCTTCTTTGACGGCCGGTACGGTGTTTCATAGCACGCGTACGCCGCTGACGAAGTGGTTTGTTGCACTGTTTCTCTTACACCATGGCAACATCACGGCTCGTGCTTTGCAGAAGATCATCCACGTCACTTATAAGACGGCCTGGTTGATGCTGATGAAGCTGCGCTGTGCGATGAGCGAGGAAGAAAGTGCGCATCTGTTGACGGGAACGGTGCAGGCTTGTACGGATTTGTTTCAGTCTAACGTTATGAACTTTGGAAGTGAGCTGACGTCAGGGGAGCATTTGGTAGTCGTAGGGGCGTCTTTCGATCAAGATGGAGCTTTCACACAGATCAAGATTAAGGAGATTCCCTCCGTCCATTATAGTGGCATGAAGCCTTTGCCTTCGTCCATCGATGACTTTGTGGAGAAGCATGTCGATCCGGATTGTAGGGAGCTACAAACCGTATACAAGCGGTTTCCTCCGCACCCGATTCGCAAGCTGTTGAAGCCTGAGTTGTGGCGGTCGGAATGCTGGGTGTATGCGAGCCATCGCTATTTCCAGATGTATATGGATGAGTATTGTTTTCGGTACAATACGAAGCGAAGGTTTGGGGAGGACATTGTGCCGTGGCTGCAATTGATCGCCCATCACAAAGCGCGTACATATCCGGAGATTGTCCGTTTGCAGTATGAGGACATCTTGCAAGGGATCGGAACGAGAACGAAGGGATGGGCACCACCGGCTCCACCGCATCGAGCTCGTTCATCGGATGCTGCATAATTTGGGGCGAAACGTGAAGGGAATCGACAGTTTGGGTTCTGACGTGACTGTTAAGAATAGGTGGCCATGAAGAAGGTAACCCGTAACGAGGATGATCATGAAGATGGCAACCGTGGCAAAAGAGAGAAGAGAGACCGTGAGAAAGATGCCTTGTGAAGGATGGCCACTTTCGAAGAACGTGACTGTGGAGGATCGACCGACTGCATCCTTGAAGTCCCTGTATCTCCATTATCCCCTGAGCCAAGGGGATAATGTAATAGAGGCGCGGGGGCGGTTGGCGAGGAGCAGAATGCAAGATGCAGCAAGTTGCAGGATGCAAATGTGCAATGTGCATGGTGCAATGTGCATGGTGCAGAGTGCAGTGCAGAGAGTATGGGTGCAATGTGTATGGTGCAGAATGTATGGGCAAAGTTTAAGGTGCAAAGTGCATGGTGCAGAGTGTATGGGCAAAGTTTAAGGTGCAATGTGTATAGTGCAATGCCCAAGATGCAAAGTGAGCACATCTAACTGAGCGAAGGGGATAATAAAATAGAGGCCGCAACGGTTATCGTAACAGCCCCCGCGTCCCTCTCAGCAGTCACAACATCATTACATTCTCACACTTTTATCCGACAGTTCGATTGAACGACGCACCAATACGTCCATTGCATCGACACAATGGCGCGAGATCGACTCGCTTAGCTCGACACACGACAACTCTGTACAAGCTAAGATCACACAATCACATTGCAAGTCTTGAATAAAATGCTGAATAATCAATTCTAGTTCCGCTACATCGGTTTCCAGCTCACTCTTCACTTGGTAGATGATGTCCATGATTCGCTCTTGCAACGCTTCATCTGGCTGACATAATTGAAGTTGATGGGCATGGCAGGCACTTTCATACACACCGCTTTTGACCGTTCCGTTCGTAGCCATGATTCCGATCTTGCAATTTGCACCATACTTCGCTTGGACTTCCTTCAACGTCTCTTCAACCATATTAATGATGGGGATACGGGTCATCGCTTGCATTTCATTGTAAAAATAATGAGAAGTATTACATGGGATCGCGATATTTGCAACGCCAGCATACTCCAACAGCTCGAAATTTCGCTTTATGGCTTGCAAGAAAACTTCATCATCATTGTTTAAGATAACTTCCGTACGATCCGGCAATGTCGCATGATTTAAGATGATCATGTCCAGATGCTCCTGGTCGCGATTGGCCACCGTACGCTCGATTACTTTATCGAAAAATACTGCCGTGGCTTTCGGTCCCATTCCCCCTATGACTCCCAAGCGCTTGTATGACACAATGTAAGCCTCCCCAGAATAACGATTTTGCTTTTTCTGATTTTGCTTTTTCCGATTTGCTTCTTTCCGATTTTGCTTCTTCCGATTTGCTCTTTCCGATTTTGCTTCTTCCGATTAGCTTCTTCGATTCGCGCTGCCGCCCATGTTACATGACGACTACAGCATGACTTCCTAGATCATCATAGCTTGCAAAAAACTCATCCGCATCGCGAGTAATTAGCCCGCGCAACGGGTCCATGACATAGAGCTCGTCACCGTTAAATCCATGTAGCACGACTGCGTGCAAATTTACCGGTGCAGGGAAAAATTCATCCGTATCATAGATATACCAAGAATAATTGATTCTGGACTTCTCCAAGTTCAAAGTTACCCACATTAATACCGGATAGCCGTCGTACAAATAACTCATAATCTCTTCTCGGCTGCTACCGCTTATATCCAACGCTTCGTGCGTGCCGCCTACATCCGCAAAATATTTGTGGGCGGCGTCGACAATTGGCGGCCCATATACGAAAAACCCGCTCCTTGCGTGGCGTGGGTTGCCTGCATAAGCAAGATATGGGTCAGCCCCGTATAGCTTCCCGTCTTTCCTAGAAAACGGAATCTGCTCCAAATATTCATCCGCCATTACAGTCTTCGAAACGTCATATCCATACGATTGCAAGATAGCGGTTAGTGATGTAATCTCGCAGCCGTTAGGCAGTTCTGGATTTTGCAGAACGGATACCATTGGCAAGTGCAGATGTGTAATGGTGGTGGTTCCGTCTTCATTGACGTAGTATTCCTTCACAAAGTCGCGCGGCTCACTCGTTCGCGTAATCGTATGGATGTCAGATTCTATCTGAAGGCGGACTTGGTCATCATCCAAATTATAAGGTAATGGTGCATGCTGCTGAGCAACGACTATGGTCGTACCGAATTCCAACAAGCTGGAGACGGCTTCCCCATCCAAATTCGTACGAATGACCTCGATGACCTCTCCGGTATCAGCTTCCAACAATTCATATGCCGCATCGAATACCGGGTGGTTCGTGAGCGCATCCGTGTTCACTATTTTCACTTGACCGTATTGTGGTTCAGGTTCAGCGGGTTCTGAGGGCGGTAAATGATCGATCTCGGATTGGTTCAACTCTTCTTGCGCAATATTGCGAAGTTCCCCGTTAGACTCTTCTGGCCTATGCGAGAAGATCTCATTCCAAACGGTAACCCCGATCCAAATAAAAACCGCCGCTGCAATAACAGAAGCCGATGCGATCCATAATCGTTGTTTATTCAACGAACGTCCCCTCCTTATGTAAGTCTGTCTAAGATGCCGAGGTTAATCTTCGCAGGCTGAATGATTGTATTTTGTGCTTCACATGTATGTATGAATGTTGTCCTAGCTCACTGCATTAGCATCAATGTGAAAGTTCAACAAAAAACTTGCGGTACCAGACTAAGAATACATAGACCGTCCAAATGTAACGCGCATAGTTACACCGGCCGTGGTAATGTTCATCAAGGTAAAACATCAGCTTATCCGTTTCGAAAAACTGTGCGGCCGTTTCCGATTCAAACATCGTCTTCACTTTGTTGTAATACTTCTCCTCCATAAGCCAATGACGAATCGGAACCGGGAAGCCGACCTTCTCACGGTTCGCCCATTGCTCTGGCAAACTGGACAGAGCCGCCTGCCGCAGCGCATACTTCGTATTTATGCGGTTCACACGATATTTCGCTGGTAGCCGTGCGGCGAGCGCCATCACTACCTTGTCCAGGAATGGTACGCGAAGCTCTAACGAATGCGCCATGCTCATCTTGTCAGCCTTGAGCAAAATATCTCCTGGCAACCATAGCATCATATCGAGGAACTGCATTTTCGTCAAACGATCTTTGCCCTTAACCTTTGCGTAGACAGGCTCCGTGATCTGACGAACTGTCGGACCGTGCTTATACGGAGCTTTCAATATAGATTCTGCATCGTGTTCATCGAACACTTTCGCTTGCCCTATAAATTTCTCCTCCACTTTCTGACCGCCCTTGACGAGGAATGCGATCAGTCGCGACTGAGGAAGCTTCTTGCAAATGAGCGAGATCGGCCTGCGGATCACATACGGGATTTTCTCGTATTTGCGCATAGCTGGTGTCGTATCGTACCATGCGTACCCGCCGAATATTTCATCCGCACCTTCTCCAGACAGCACGACGGTTACGTGCTTGCTGGCCATTTCCGCCAAGAAATAAAGCGGTACTGCCGAAGGGTTGGAATGCGGTTCATCCATATGGTATTGAATGTCAGGCAGCTTATCAAAGCATTGCTCCGCGTTAACGAATACCTGATAATTTTCGATGTTTAGAAGATCTGAAAGCTCCTTCGCATGATGGGTCTCATTGAAGATGCCTTGATAATCCTGAAAGCCGACCGAAAATGTTTTGTCCGGTTTCAGTAGCGCCGTAATATAGCTGGAATCAATTCCTCCCGAGAGGAACGATCCGACCTTCACGTCACTGATTCGGTGATAGTCTACGGATTCTTGCATCGTTCGCTTGATCAGATCCACATAATAATCCAAGCTGCCGTCTTCACTCTCAAACCAATGCTCATGATACGCCTTGGTTTCAATCTTGCCGTCATGATACCGCAAATAATGTCCGGGACGTAATTTATAAACGCCTTTGAAGAACGTCTCATCGAGCACAGAATATTGAAATGTCAAATACGGACGAAGCGCCCGCTCGTTAAATTGTTTGTGGAACAGCGGATACGGCAAGAAAGACTTGATCTCCGAACCGAAGAGAAAGCTTCCATCTCTCGTATGCTGACTGTAATAAAGCGGCTTAATACCAAAAATATCGCGAGCCATAAACAAAGATCGCTCTTGAATGTTCCATATGGCGAACGCAAACATGCCACGCAGTCTATGCAAGATTTGTTCTCCGTATTCTTCGTATCCGTGCAAAATGACTTCGCTGTCTGTCTCGCTGCTGAACCGATGTCCTTTCGCTTTTAATTCTTCTCTCAGTTGTTGGTAGTTATAAATTTCCCCGTTGAACACAAGCACTAGGGTTCGATCCTCGTTATACATCGGCTGGCTACCCTCTTCCGACAGATCGATAATCTTCAGCCGCATGAAGCCGACGGTCAGACGATCATCGGAATAATACCCCCCGCTGTCCGGTCCTCTATGTACAATGGTGTTCATCATGTCCGTAATGGCCGACAGACGATCTTGAACAGCACTCGAATCTGCGAATCCGACAAAACCGCACATGTTATTCCCTCTCGTTCTTCAATTAAATATCACCATATTTATATATCGTCTATTTGACAATATATTGTTTCATTTTGAGATCCGCATTTGGAAATATTTCCGTACCAAGTCCGCTTCGTTGAACGGAATCTCTTGTTGGCCAATCACTTGCGTCGTCTCATGACCTTTGCCAGCTATGAGGATACAGTCACCTTCCCGGCACTGCTCTACCGCGTAGCGAATCGCTTCTTCACGGTCAACGATCGTCGTGAAGCGAGCGTTCTCCTCCTCCATTGCTTGAGCGATATCGGCAATGATCGCTTCAGGATCTTGATCTTTCGGATTGTCAGACGTGATCACCGACAGATCTGCGAGTTTGGCCGCCACCTTACCCATATTGCGGCGCTTGCTCAGTCCTAACTCACCAGGCGCCGCATAGACCCCGAACACAAGAATGACCCGGCCTTTCGTATACGGCTTGATCGTCATGAGCGCCTTCTCGAGACTGTCCTCTGTATGGGCGAAGTCGACAATGACTTTATGCGCCTGATCCTGGTAGACCACCTCGAGTCTACCGCGAATGTTTTCCACCTTCTCGATGCCGCTGCGAATGTCTTCGATATCCAAGCCGTTGTGATAAGCACACGCAATGGCCGCCAGACTATTATATACATAGATCAGCCCCGGAATATGCACCTTGACGCGAAAGCTTCCCGCTGGTGTATGCGCAGTATAGACCGTATCGTCCGCGGTTTGCACGATGTCCGTTGCGTACACATCCGCCGTATGTTCGATTCCGTATGTAAGCAGCGCAGCACCGCTGTCCATTCGCTTCACTAGTTCCACCAGACGGCGACCGTAAGCATCGTCTACGTTGATGATATGGGCATCGCTCGCCATCGCGAACAGCTTCGCTTTCGCGGCAAAATATTCGTCCATACTGCGGTGCAGCTCCAAATGATCCGGCGTCAAATTGGTAAAAATTGCCGTATTAAAGCGGCTGTACGCCACCCTGTCCAAATCGAGGGCATGCGAAGATACCTCCATGACACAATTCATCACATCCGCTTGCGTCATCTCCGCAAACTGCTGCTGCAGGATCGGCGCCTCTGGCGTCGTATTCGAATTTTTGCGCAGCTCACCACCGATCCATGTGCCGATCGTGCCGATGATGCCGATCGAGCGATGCGCCTGTTCAAAGATCGATTTCAAGAAATATGTAATCGACGTCTTGCCATTCGTGCCGGTTACTCCGATCAAATTCAACATCGCGCTGGGATGCCGATAATAATTGGCAGCCAGCAGAGCGAGTGCGTTCCTGGAGTCTTTCACACGTAGCACGGTGACATCTTCGCGGACGTCGACTTCCTTTTCCACGATGATCACTTTCGCACCGTTTTGAACGGCTTTGTCAACATATGCGTGTCCATCTGTCGTAAAACCAGGAATCGCTACAAACACTCCGCTCTCGGTCACTTTCCGTGAATCATAAGCGATGCCGCTAATCGTAAGCTCCAGACCGCCTTGCAAACGCTCGTACTGCAAATTCGCAATTGCTTCCGTCAGTAACATCGGATCCTCCTTATGTCAGCCGTCCGCTTACTTCCTCATTAGCTTTCGCAGTGCTTTTCCACAGATGATGCCGGCAAAAGCAAAGGCCGGCTTCGGGTCTTGAAGCGACCATATCGAATGCGCCTTCGGCTTGAACAAGGAACGTACCACTTGTCCGAACGTCAGCTGCCGTGCCCGCAAATAATCGCGAATCGCCAACAAATCTTCGTACATATACCAAAACACGCGATTCACATCACGATCCAGCGATTTGGGCGGCAACGGTTTTCCGATCAGCTCCATATAAGTAATATAAGGGAAATTGAAGCCAATCTTATATAACAGATGATTAAAGTTCGTCATCCGCACATTGCATTCGATCAAATAAAACTTGCCGGAATCCGCATCTTTCTTAAATTCGATTTCAATAAATCCTTTAAATCCGACCTTCTCCAAAAATTTCGCACCGATGTCGTACAGCTCCGGCACATACTTATGTCCCGTATATACGGAAGCGCCAAAATTAATCGGATATTGGCGATATTTTTGACAGGTGACCCAATGCGTCACCTTCGCTTCCTGATTCAAGTATGCATCGAAGGTATGCATATGGTCGTCGAAGCCAGGAATGATGCGTTGCACGATCACTTCAAGTCCCGCGTCGTTCGCTTTCTTGATCGCCTCATCAAGCTCATGATGATTGTGCACTTTGAACAACTTCCTGCGAAATGTGGCAACGAAGGCAGGGGAATCGACCGGCTTCACGATGCACGGAAACCCGATCAGGCTGTCCACCTTCTCCTTGAAGTCCTTCTCATAAGTGCGCACTGTCTCGGGAACGAGCACGCCGTGCTCCACCGCCAAGCGCTCCAACGACTCTTTGTCCATCAGCTTCGTATACAGCCCTTGCTCCGTCTGCGGGATGAGATAATACTCCTTCAGCTTAAGCAAGTGCCGGTCAATGACTTCCACATAGTTGTCATGACACGGAAACAGAACCGGAGGGGCGCTTTGTTGCTTAGCATAATCCAGCAAAAATTGTATAAATGCGTCTTCATCTTTATAATGCGGGGTAATCAGCCGTTCAGAAACGTATTTCGATCTTGCCCCATATGCTTGATGATCAGAATAATCAGCGGCAACGGTATGTATCCCCATCGCACCTAAGCATCGAATGACACTTAGTCCGATATAATAATTGCATCCCAGTATGACTGCTTTATTATCCATCTTCGGCACTCCTGCATTGATAATATGACAAGCTAGTACAAAAACTCCTAAAATAAATGTATATCAAACGACCCCATATTACAAATCGATCTCAATGATGAATTCCTGGCAATAACAAGAAGACGCATGGAAGAACCTCCATGCGCCTCTGGAACTTCATATGTCATTATTCCCGCCAATTCATGCGGATATCCTTAATGCCTTCCACTTCCCATAAACGTTCAAATAACATATTAAAATGTTTACCGTTGATCGCATAAACTTGGAATTCAAGCTGCAATCGTCGCTTGTCGTCATCCGATTCGTCCGACACGTGAATTTTATTGATCTTCATGTTCGCCTTTTCCAACAGCGTTGTAATTTGTTCCAAACTCGTCGGTCGATCTTCTGCCACCATGCTAATTCGCAGGTTGCCCGAGCGCTTGAACGACATAAATCTCGTTTCCAGCTTATTGAGTAACATCGTGCTGATCAATACGATCATCGTCGTCACGACAGCCGGAAGATAAAAGCCCGAGCCCACACTGAGACCGATTGCAGCGACTATCCATAGTGTGGCAGCGGTCGTCAAGCCTGAGATGACATTGTCTGAACGGCGCAGGATGGCGCCCGCTCCAAGAAAGCCGATTCCGCTTACGACTTGTGCAGCTAGACGCGCAGGATCGAAGCGTGCATTCGGATGATTGACTAACAGACTATCAAACCCGTAAATTGAGGTAAGCATGATGAGCGTGGAGCCGACCGAAACGAGCAAGTGTGTTTTCAATCCGGCTTGCTTGTTTCTCCGTTCACGTTCCCAACCGATCATTCCGCCTAATACAGCAGAAATCAACAGCCTGATAAGAAGTGTCGGAATGTCAATTTCGATATCATAAGGCATTGTTATGAGCACCTCCGAATCGCTGCTAAGTCACTAGCGGATGCAAAGCTTATTTCAAGAGCGATTGCAAGCCGACTGTAAAACATATGTTAAATTTTCATAAATATCTTATCCATATATTATACAAATGCTGTCCAAATGCAAGCGAATATTTGCACCTGTTGTATTCGCACCTTCCCTTTACCCTACATCGTGGTCATACTCATCCTCGCGATCATCTTCGCCCGCTTTTATGCTACAAATGTGCCTTGTGCAAGCTGTCGTTTCACGAGTGTCCATTCCTCTGCGATCCGCTTCTCATCCCATTCAAGCTGTTCGCCGAGATAAGCGATCACCTTGCCGCTTAGACGTTCCGCACGCTGCCTGTCAAACAATAGCCAGGAGGTACGTCGCAGCAAGAAATCGACCGCTCGCGTCGTCATTTCATGGCGAACAGAATAAAGAATCTCCGCATACAATAGCTGCTCTTCCTGCGTATAGTTGCCCCCGCTCAATTCACGATAATCGTGCAAGATCGATTCCGTATTCGTGCCGTAGCGGGACATGACGTCTAGCACCAATTCGGTCGACAGTCCGAAGCGTACACCGTCGTCCACGAGCTTGGACTTCACCGCTTCGTAAGACTTCCCGTCCAGCGTCTCGCCGCCTGATATCGCCACACGATCTGTCGTGCAAGGCGGATACACAACGCCCGTCTCCTCCTCTAATCGCTCTGCGACTAGATCGACAACTTTTTCCGCTCGCTTGCGAAAGTCTGTTAGTGTACCCCCGACAATCGAGATTAAGCCGGTATCGGATTTGAGGATTGCCTCTTTGCGCGATCCAACAGACAGCCTCCGGCCCTTCTCTTGCATATGCGGATGGAGCCCTACCCAGCCGGATTCGATATGCTTCCGCTTTAAGCCGACCGTCGGTAATCGATCATTCACCGCCTCGAGCAATTCATTCACATCGTCATCCATTATGTCCGGATGTAGCGGCTCTCCTTCATAAGCAATATCCTTCGTGCCGATATACGTCTTTCCATCCCGCGGTATGGCGAACATCATTCGCCCGTTCGGCATTGTGAAATACGCAGCTTGCTGTATGGGCAATCGCTTATAATCGACAACGAGATGAACGCTTTTCGTAAGCATTAGCCGCTGATCATGAAGGGAATGATCGAGCTCGCGCAGGTGATCGATCCACGCTCCTGCTGCATTTACTATTTTTTTGGCATTCATCCTATACTTTTGTCCGCTGAGCGTATCTTCCACTTCCACCCCTGCAACCTTCCCCTTCTTATAAAGAAAATCTACGACCTTCGCATAGTTACAAAGCTGCGCCCCATGCGACCTAGCGGTCTTCAGGATTTCGATCGTCAGTCTGGCATCATCCGTCCGATATTCATAATAATGGGCGGCACCCTTGAGACCGTCCTCCTTGAGCAGTGGCTCGCGCTTCATCGTTTTGTGTCGATTGAACATTTTGCTCCGTTTACTACGTTTGACACCTGCTAACCAATCGTAAATATATATGCCAATGGAACTCCAACAATACCCGTGCGTTATATTTTTATATATCGGAAATAACACGGGTAACGGGGTCACGATGTGCGGTACTCGTTGATGTATGAGCGCTCTCTCCCTGGCCAGTTCTCGTACGTGTTTCACTTCTCCCTGCATCAGATCCCTTATTCCGCTAATTAGCCGCTTCGTTGAACGACTGCTTGCGCCAGAAGCGAAATCATTCATCTCCAGCAAGCCAACCTTCATTCCGCGCACACTAGCGTCCCAAGCAATTCCCGCGCCGGTAATCCCTCCGCCGATCACAAGCAAATCCATCTCGCTTGCACACATTTCTTGCAAGTAAGTGGCTCGTTTGCTTGCAGACAACCATTTTCCCATCACGGCAATCCCCCTTTAAGTCTGATCCTTGCAGTACGAGAAGCAAAGTAGGAGAAGAGTATAAAAAGACCCCTTCACTGTAATCACGCACAACAATCGCGCCATTCAGCGAAAGGGTATGTTCTTCGGCCGCTTCGTTCCGAGTTACTATTTATTATAAGCTTTCTACTTCAAAATATCTATACACTCAGACTGTATAACGAACTGCCGGCACTTATATGAATAGCAGCAGACTAATGGCCATAACCATCATGCCGCCGATCAAACCGTAGATCGACAAATGGCCTTCGTCGTACTTCTTAGCCGCCGGTAGCAACCCGTCTAGAGAAATAAAGACCATGATTCCGGCTACCGCTGCGAAGATGATGCCAAACATGACATCGTTTAAGAACGGCATCAATATGAGAAACGCCACGATCGCCCCGACAGGCTCCGATAAGCCGGATAAGAACGATAGGCGAAACGCCTTCTTCTTATTGCCAGTCGCGTAATAGACCGGTACGGATACCGCAATGCCTTCCGGAATGTTATGTATGGCAATCGCCACTGCAATCGCCACACCTAAAGCCGGATCTTGCAAAGCGGACGTAAACGTGGCAATACCTTCCGGGAAGTTATGAATCGCGATCGCCAGCGCTGTGAACGTGCCCATCTTGAGCAAGCTGCTGTCTTGTACGACCGGGTTGGCTTTGTTCCCCTCTTCAACCTTGCGCGGTTCGTGGGGATTGCCATAACTGGGCACCCATTTGTCAATGAATGCTATGAGCAGCATACCGGCAAAAAATGAAGTGACGGTCAGCCAGTTACCCGCTTCCAGTCCGAGCACCGACACGAGCGAGTCCTGGGCTTTCACGAAAATTTCGATCATGGAAACATAGATCATGACACCTGCAGAAAATCCGAGTGACAAGGACAGAAACTTCGTATTCGTCGTCGAGGTCAACAACGCTAACAGACTGCCGATGCCTGTCGCTAGGCCGGCAAACAGCGTCAATCCGAATGCAAACAAGACATTGTCCATGATGACAATCCATCTCCCTCTGTCGATTAACGTTGAGCTTTACCTGCCCGCGAAGACTGTGCCCGCGAAAGTTTCCATACGGAAACATTCTATACCGGACGAAACTTGACCGTCAACTTCTTCTTCGTATTATTTAAATTATTTAAACCAGCCTTTCTCGCGAAATCTCTTGATCGCTTCGATGCGGTTGCTGACATCAAGTTTGTCAAGAATGACGGAAATATAATTACGAACCGTACCCGTCGTCAAATATAGCTGGCTGGCAATCTCCTTCGTATTCTTCCCGTCTGCCATGAGCTCTAACACTTCGCTCTCCCGTTCCGTCAATGGATTCGCCTCGCTGTATGCCTTATCGATTAATTCCGGAGCATAGACGCGCCGACCGTCCAAGATGCTGCGGATCGCGCTGGCTAATTCCTCGCTCGGACTATCCTTTAGCAAATACCCGTTGACGCCCGCCTTCACGGCACGTTCAAAATACCCCGCACGCGCAAACGTCGTCAGGATGATGATCTTAATGCCGCTGTCTTTCAACCGTTCGGCCGCTTCCAGCCCGCTCATGCCCGGCATCTCAATATCCATAATACATACGTCCGGCTGCAAGGCGCGCGCAAGCTGCACAGCCTCCTCTCCACTGCCAGCTCGCCCGACGACCTGCATGTCTTCCTCCAGCTCGAGCAATGCCGCAAGCGCCCCGAGCAGCATCTTCTGATCCTCCGCGATGACAATGCGAATCATATAGACCCCTCCTCGGCCATTGGTTTCGTGACGCTGGGCACCTTGATCAGCACTGTAGTTGTCCCGTTGTTCGAATAAATCGCCAACGTCCCATTTACAAATTCGATTCGTTCTTTCATTCCCCTTATTCCATTTCCATTATCCGATTTGCCCGTAGGAGGCAATCCTTTGCCGTTATCTTGCACCTTCAACGTAATGCCCGATTTCTTCTCCTCTATGGTGATCATGCAGCGGGTAGCTTCGCTGTGCTTGACGATGTTCGTCACAGCCTCTCGCATGCACATGCAGATGACGTTTTCCGAAAGTAGGGACGTCATCGTTAATTTCGTATCGCCGTTTATTTCAATTTCGATCCCGGCCGCCTCCAAGATTTGCTTGCTGCGCTGCAGCTCATCCTCCAGCCTCGTGCCGCGCATTTGCGTGACAAGCTCTCTGACTTCCTGCAAAGCAATGCGCGCCGTATGGTTCACATCGTTCAGCTCAGCTTGCGCCTTCTCCGGATCGGTCTTGATCAGCTTGCTCGCCAGCTCACTCTTAAGACCGATCAATGAGAGCTGCTGTCCGAGCGTGTCATGTAGATCACGCGCGATACGCTGCCGCTCCTCCAGCTTGACGAGCTCTGCGATTCGTTTGTTCGCGTCCTCCAGTTGGCCTTGCAGCTTCTCTTCTTTATTCTTGTTATAGGTGCTGACCGGAATGAGCGTGACCGCAATCAAGCACAAAAACACGAACGGTAGCTGGTTGATCATGATGGGGTCACGTGTCGCAAACTCATAGTTGACCGTAGCGTACGCCATCACGAGAAGAACCGGATACAAGCTGAAGAAGGAAGTCCGACCGCGCAGGTTGCCAATGAAGTATGCCGGAAATAAAAAAAAGTAGATATAGCTAAAAAAATAAACCATCGCCGCAGAAATGACAATCTGAATGGCCGTCCAAAAATAAACAAGCCATCCTTTCGAAAGAAAGGACAGCACATAACATATGAAAAATCCGACGATCATCGTAACGCCTATGACGATCTGCAGCGTCGAAGTTGCGCGAAATATGAAATAGAACGGCAAGATATAAAAGACGACCCATACGTAAGGGCTAAGTCCGGTGTTTCTTAAGAACAATTGTTTCCAATTTTGCATTAAGCCGCCCCCCTCACTTAAACTGCTCTTATTGTATCACACGTTTCGCACGCCTGTCGGCATACCGATTTTCGTCGGTATGCCGCAGACATTTGCACGGGCAATCACTTGCCTACTTGCCTTGCAAGCTCGGCTTCGCATGGACAGCAGTTTGTTCGTAGAGGGCACTTCCTGCGTTGCTTCCTGCGCTGCTACTTGCTGCTTTTTGTAGCCCTTGTAGTCACGGAAGCTTATAAACATCCGCTTCTCTTCATCCCACAGGCGGAAGCGCAATGCTTTGAAGCTAGTGCGCAGCGTAATCGTGGTCGCCTTCTGCAGCGGCGGTGAAGCTTCATGCGCTTTTTCCAAGTGATAGTTCGGCACGCGCGGACTTAGATGATGCACGTGGTGAAAGCCGATATTGCCGGTAATCCATTGCAGCACTTTCGGTAATTTGTAGAACGAGCTACCGTCCACGGCTGCCTGAACATAGCTCCATTCATCGTCATGCTCAAAGTAAGTTTCTTCAAACTGATGCTGCACATAGAACAGCCAAATGCCGAGCATAGCGGAAATGTAAAACACGGGAACTTGAATGAGGAGAAAAGCCTTCCATCCGACTAGCCAGATGAGCAGAGCATACAGCAGTACGATGCCGATATTGATCGCATACGTATTCAATCGTTCCTTACGACGCACCTTGCCTCTGCGGTTGAAGCGGTGTTTGATCAGGAAGATCGCGATCGGACCGAGTCCGAATGTGACGAGCGGATGGCGATAGAAGCGGTATGCTAGCCGCTTCAATAGCGGTGCCTCGCGGTATTCCTCTACCGTCATAATCCACATATCGCCGGTGCCGCGTTTATCCAAGTTGCTGCTTGTCGCGTGATGCACATTGTGCTCATGTCGCCACTGCTGATACGGAACTAACGTTAATACTCCTGTAATATTCCCGATAATGTCGTTCGCCCGCTTGCTCTTGAAGAACGAGCCGTGACAACAATCGTGGAAGATAATGAATGTTCGGATGACGAATCCCGAAGTGACGATAATGAGCGGAATTGTTAGTAAGTATGATACCGACAAGCTCAAGTAGGCCAAATACCAAAGGGCAAACAGCGGAAGCAAAGTCGTCAGCAGTTGCTTGATGCTTGCGTTTCGGTCATTGCGTTCAAACGGAGCGATATCTTTTTTAAGTTTCTTAATCGTTGATTTGTAGTCCATAGTAACCTCCCGAGCAGACATGTCTTTCGTCTGCATCTTCGTTGTATCTCTATTATAGAGATAGATGCAGCCATCGCATGAGTCATAAACGTCAGCAATCGGATATGACGAATGTCATATAGCTAACGAAACACCTGATTACTATGTATAATGAGAAACTTTTCCTAAGATTATTAAAGGAATTGCGCGGTTTGTGTCGAATCAGGTATCTAACATCATTTCCCATTCGGATGATTTGTAGTGAGGAGGACATGTTATGAAGTTGGCAGGAATAGATATCGGGAATGACAGCGTGAAGATCGTTCTAGACGGTTCAACTGAACCGATCATCGTACCGAATATCGTCGCGCCGGGTTATGACAGGGCGATTTTGCAATTTGAAGAATCTCCTCTGCAGGCATTGGATGTATCCGTATTCAGTCCGAAACTGTCGAGAAATGGAGAACGGTATTTCGTCGGTCTGCTAGCAACGGAGAATGACAACAACTTAGAGCTGGATGAAAGCACGAACAAAGCGATTTCCGATCAATCGCTAGTCGTGGCGCTCACTTCACTCGCTTATGCAGCGCTAATGAATCAGCCTTCGTCAAGCTTCACGAACTCCTACGATGAAGTTGAGTATTGGATCGGTACGGGGCTGCCGGTTCGGACGTATGCCAAATATCGAAGCATCTTCGAAGACCGACTGGTCGGGGAGCATGAGGTGACCTTCCTGTCCACGCCGAAGTTCCAGAATCGCAAGGTGAAGCTACATATTCGGAAAGCGGTCGTTTCGATAGAAGGGGCTGCAGCATTGTACCATATGGCGACGTATGATTCGCTGCAAGTGAAGGACGAGCAATTGTACAATGGCTGTATCGGAATTTGTGAGATCGGCGCATTAACGACCGATTTCCCAGTTGTGCGGAGAATGAATGTCGATAATCAATTCAGCACTGGCGAGCAATTCGGCCTCGGCTTGTATTTGGACTCGATCATTCGCGATGTTGAGGATCAATACGGCTACCGCTTCCCGAGCCGCGCCAAGCTCGTCGGACGCATACGCGCTGGCGACATGATCATTCAGCGGATCGGTGAAGGCCAGGCGAACATTAAGCCGATCGTGGATACTTATTTCACGCGCGCGGCGCAGCGAATATTCGAGCTAATCAAGAAGCGGTGGAACAAGTATCCGGATATCGAATGCTTCTACGTGATCGGCGGCGGTGCCTCAGCCTTGCGGCCTTACTTGCTGCAAGCAGCCGGCGACGTCAAGCTGCGCTTCGTCGAGAACAGCGAGCTGCAAAATGTGTACGGTTATTTGAAGCTGGCAAAACAGCGGCTGAATCAAGTAACCGAATACGGCTCATCCGGTTACGGCACTTCGGATTACGGATCGTCTCCAGAGCAATAAAGCTGATTAGGGCAGTTTCTTCAGTCAGACCATACGGACTGAAGGAACTGCCCTTTTTTGGGGTTTGGGGAAGCAAAGAAGGCTGGAGCTTCGTGTCAGCCGCCCCAGCCTCCCTGCACTACAAATGGGACCGTTTCAATCGGCCAAGCCTCTGCAAATTTCGCTTGCAGCTTCTGCTTCACATCTTCCGCTAACGGTGCAAACTGCATGACTCCGTCTCGCATCGTACCTGCTCTTAATACGACTTTGGACGGTTCTGCTCCCGTATGCGCATTCGAGAAGTGCACATCCAACACGAGATTGAGCTGTCCGTCGTTCGCAAGCTCCGATATCGAACGGCCGAGCGAATAGAAGACTGGCACTCCGCCAGCATCCGTCATTTGCTGCGCCCGGATCGAACGATTGCCGATAATAAAATCGCCACCGGCCTCAGCAATTACGCTTGCGAGCCGCTCTTGCTTGGCAATCGGCGTTTCACCGCCGCGCCGCTCCCCCCAATGGATGAGCACGAATAAGTAATCCACCTTGCTTTTTGCCGCCTTTACTGCTTTTCGCACTTCCTGATTGTCGTAAGCTCTAGGCAGGCCGACGCGTGTCGGCAATGCGATCTGCTCCGCTTCATGAATCAATCCGGCGAGCGAGAGAAGCCCGACCTTGATGCCTCCAGCTTCTAATATATATGGCTCGTAAGCTTCCGATTGCACGCCAAGTCCGATGACCGGTACACCGTCTTCCCGAAGCTTTCGCCACTCGTTTATCGTGGAGGATGTCCATATATCAGCAGTTCCGGCATTCAGAATGAATCGCTCTGGATGCCGCGTCACCCACTCCGGCCGCTCATCCGTAAGCTGCGTGACGGGGATAATGTGCCGAATATGGCTTGCGTCATTGCCATCCAGTGCCGGCAACCGTTCTGCTGCATACGGAATGTTCCCCCAGAAACGCAGCACGATCTCCTCGTCCTGCGGGTGATCTGCTCCTTCGCCAATCGCACGCTCTGCTTCCCGCAACGATTGAGAAGCATCCTCCGAAGCGTGCTCAGGCTGCATTCCCGCTCTGTCGATGCATCAGAATTAGCTCCGTCCACAGCCTCTGCCGCTTGCTCTGCTTCCGTATCCGTTTCAGCTGCCGCTTGATCCGCCTGCTCTTCATCGGAGACTGATGAGGCTTCTTCCGCTCCCTCTAGCGCTTCATCGCCGTCAGCACCGTCACCGCCGACCTCGGCTGCATCTGCGTCGGCTGAACGAGACGCATCTTCAATAGAACCCGCTCCGTTCGATCGCTCGCTCAGCTCATCAGACGGTTGCTCCGCTCCAGCTTCTGCTATGCTCGCTTCATTGGCTCGATTGGACAGCGCGTCATGCTCGCCTGGCTCTTGTGATGAAATCAAGCTACCGCCGAATGCAAAGAACGCGATGCCAGCAGCCAGCAGCAGCACAATCGCGACGAGGCTGTACCGCAGCCACAATTGTCTTTTTCCTTTATAGCGCATCAATTGTTGCGAAGTAATGCTATAGAAAGCGAGCAAGCGGTCCAATTCGGCAATGGTAGGCTGCTGCTGCCCTTCTTCAATCTCCCGCAGCTTCGCAGCACGAATACCAGTAGCTCTTTCGAGCATGATATACGAAATGTTCCGATCTTCTCGCAATCTTTTTAAATTTTGGATCAGATCCTCCATCGTGTACACTCCTGACCAGATTACGAATCGTCTATATTTATATCGGAACATCGTAACCCGAAAGTAATAGCTGGTCGCAGAGTTATAAGAAAGATAATGGGCAAAAAGTCGCAACCTCATCTAATGGGGCGTTGCCAACCCGAATCATTCAAAGGACGAACAACAAAGCTCCGATGAATAGTGACATTCATCGGAGCTTGTGTCCATACATGCTTATCGCATTGCTGCGCACGATGTCCGCCGCAGCGTGCAGCGACAGTCCGTAAGTCTCAGCAAGAAATCGCAATACGTCCACGATCATGGACGGGTGAGTCTTGCGTCCTACGAACGGGCCGGTGAATGGCCACGGGCCATCTGTTTCCGTTAATACATGAGCAAGCGGCACCTTGCCGGCCCAAGGCTTCGTATCCGGATCGTACAATACGTCAGGCGTAAAGGAAAGAAACCAGCCGCCTTGTACAATGCGCGTAACAGCCGCTTCGTCTCCTTTGAACCAGTGAAAATGCGCGCGCTTGATCTTATATTTCTCGAGCAGATCACACGCTTTATGCGCATCTTCATAGACTGCATGCAGCACAATCGGCAAATCGCGGCTCGCAGCAAAGGCGACGAACCGCTCCAGCAGCTGTACATAAGGGGCTTCGTCAAAAATTTCGCCCGCCTCGGCAGCGGCAAGCCGCGAATAATAAGGAAGGCCCACCTCACCGATGATGATGTTGCTGCCTTCTTGACTGTACTTCTTTTCTATCCATGCGAACAATCGGTCAAGCTCTTCATCGTCTGGTAGCGGCTGCTCAGGATGAAAGCCGTACGCGGGCAACACAACCCCGGGGAACTCGGCAGCAAGCGCGGCGGTTCGGCGGCATGACGGCAAGTCCATCGACACCGCAACGAGCGATTCCAAGCCGCTGTCCTTGCTCTCTCGCACAAGATCGGCCGCTTCTTCCTCATACTTGTCCAAATGAATATGAGTGTCCCAATAGCGCACGCTCATCATGTAACTCCCCTTCCGTGCGCGCTTAGCTGCACATCGCTCTTCCCGATACCGAGCGCGTTCTGAATGCGCTCCTGCAACGCGAGAAACTCATGCTCCATCACGACTGAGCGCGATCTGGGTCTTGGGAAAGGGACGTCGATTTCGAGCGCAATTGTTGCTGGCTTGCCGGACAGCACATAGATGCGATCCGACAGCAGAAGCGCTTCTTCGATTGAATGCGTAACGAACAATACCGCGCGCCGCATTTCTTCCCATAAGCTTAACAGCCATTGCTGCATATCCATCCGCGTCAGCGCGTCCAGCGCCCCGAACGGCTCATCGAGCAGCATCAGCTCACGCGGGCTGAGCAGCGCACGCAGGAACGATACCCGCTGTCTCATTCCTCCCGATAACTGGTGCGGCAGCGCCTTCTCGTATCCGTTGAGGCCGACGCGCACGAGCCATTCCTTTGCTTGCTGGCGTGCTTCCTTCTTCGGCACGCCTGCGATTTCCGCGGACATGATGGCATTGTCCAGCACTGTGCGCCACGGAAATAAGCTGTCCTGCTGCGGCATATAGGCCACAAGCCCCCGCTGACCGGTCGCTTCCTTCCCATCCAGCAGCACCGAGCCTGCATCCGGCAATACGACGCCGCCTACGATATGGAATAATGTGCTCTTGCCGCTGCCAGACGGACCGACAATCGACACAAACTCATCCTTACGCACGGTCAGCTTGATATCGGACAGCACTTCATCCTTTCGCCCGCGATCTATATATGATTTCGACACCGATCTTAGCTCCAGCTTGACATCCGCTTCTGCAGCAGACGATACCTTGCTTACCACGATCTACCATCCCTCTCCAGATCCGCAAAAAATAAGCGCAAGCTTGCAGGCTCCTTGTAGAGAAATCTTGCGCTGCCCTTCTTCCATGAGACCATCCCGTGTGCCACTTATTCGCAATATCTGTCTGCCTTAGCTAACGCGAATGCCATCGAATCAGTAGCTTCTCGCCTAGCAGCATAAGCCCGAACATCAGCATGCTTAAGACAACGATAAGCACTATCGCGGCGAACATATTCGCCACTTGAAAGCCGGACTTGGATAAGAACAAATAATACCCAAGCCCCTTTGAAGCACCGCTCCATTCTGCGACCACAGCGCCAAGCACACTGTATGTTGCCGAAACTTTCAGGCCCGAGAACACGCTCGTTAGCGACCATGGTAGCTCAAGCTTGGTGAAGATTTGCCACCGCTTGGCGCCAGACATGCGCATATACGTCATCATGCTGCGGTCAGCCCGCGACAAGCCGTCCAATGTGGAGATGGCTACCGGGAAGAAGCAGACTAACGTCAGGACGATCATCTTCGGCAGCCAGCCAAAACCGAACCAGATGGCCAGCAGCGGGGCGAGCACAATGACCGGCACGTTTTGCGACAAGACGAGCAGCGGCGTAAATGCTGAGCGCAGCAATGGGGAGAAATGCAGCACGACCGCCAGCATAAAGCCGATTGATACGCCGATCGCAAAGCCTGAGAAAATGATGAGCGATGTGGACGAAGTATGCATCCACAAGATCGGCCAATTGTTAACCAGCGCTGCAAAGACGACCGTCGGCCCGGGGAACATGCCCGGTGAATACCAGCCCGCGCGATATACGCCTTCCCACGCGAGCAGGAACAGCACTACTGCGGCAAGCGGCGGCCAGATCGAGCGAACGGCGGCAAAGCCTATGCGACTTTGCCGCCTGCGACCCGGTACGGATGCGGCTCGCTTGCCCGCCTTCCGTTCCAGCCTGTCGTTCATGATTCATACTTCGCAACCAGACGTTCCATTGAGGCTCCGTCTGCCGGCGCATATAAAATCTTCACCTGAGAAATCACGTTCGGTGCGCCGATGCGAATCATTTCTTCGTTCATTTGTTTCACGATATCCAGCAGCCGACCGAGGTCTCCTTCCATCGTCGTCTCCAGCGGACCGACTCGATACGGTACGCCCGACGCCTCGATGACTTCGATCGCGCGATCAACGTAAGGAATTACGTTCTCACCGTTCGGTGTCTTCGGCAATATTTGGATGCTGACCAAAGCATTTGCCATTGTCCCTTACCTCCTCGTACGCTCCGCTTACTCCGGCAAAAACTCATTCGTGAACGCCGCAGCCGGATCAAACTCGCCTTCCATAACGCCGTGCGACTGCATCCATTCCGCATAGCCGCGCCACACGGACTCCTTCTGCTCTCCCCAACGCGGTGCATCATCGATATATTTGTCTGCTAGCCACTTCTGGCTTTCGACGACAAGCTCCGCGTTCAACTCCGGTACTGCTGCCAGCAAGATCTCCGCTGCTTCCTCCGGATGCTGGACAGCGAACTCGTACCCGCGTGATACGGCGCGTACGAACTTGCGCACCAGCTCTGGGTCGGATGCAATCCTCTCTTCATTCGTGACGATCACTGGCGTATAGTAGTCCAGCTGATCCGAGTAATCTGTCAGCCATACGATATCGATCGGCTGACCGCGCAGCTCGGCTTCAATGCCGGTCCAAGCATAATAAATCCAAGCAAAATCGATCCCTGCTTCATGCATCGTGAAGAAGTCGATGTCGCCGGTGTTCACAATCTCTACTTTCGAGCTATCCGCGCCGAGCGGCTCCATCAGCGACTTGAGCATGGCCAGTTCGACCGGTGAGCCCCATCCGCCATAAGTAAGGCCTTCAAAGTCATGCGGCGTTTTTAGGCCTACACTCTCAGGAGCGGCGAATCCGGATGTGTTATGCTGAATGACCGCGGCGATCGACACGAGTGGAAACCCTTGCGTCCTTGCCAGCGTGACGCTCTCCTGATAGCTGACGCCGAACTCTACCTGTCCGCTGGCAACGACAGCGTCTGCACCTGCATCACCCGGCAGGATGATCTCCACATCCAGCCCTTCCTCTTCGTAATATCCGTTTGCAGCGGCTACATAAAGTCCCGTGTGATTCGTATTTGGCGTCCAGTCGAGAACGACTTGCACACTGCGCAGCTCTGCTTCGTCAGACGATCCGCCGGCTTGCTCTTGCTCTCCAGTACCGGCACTTCCAGTTTGTTCTTGTTCCCCGGTACCGCCGCCAGTTTGATCCTGCTCGCCAGAGCCGCCGCCGCATGCAGCCAGCATTGCGATGAGCATCATCACCATTGCCATTGTTAACCATTGTAACCTACGATTCATAGTTTCTCTCTCCCTATCTTTATCTTTCTTCTCCTAGCCAGCAACGAAAATAGAAAGACCGCCGTTTGGCTGCCGGGCAGCCGAACGACGGTCATCGAACTTACGTTTACAACAAAAAACGTCGAATTCTCTACGCTGGCATTACCCAGATCAGATTCACGGTCAGGAACATACGGTTCCAATCTCAGCCGAACTTCATTCAGCCCCCGGTTTCTGTATGCAATTGTCGTCTTGCTGAGACTAGTATAGTGCAGTGAGCGAGGTTTGGCAAGGCTCCACCTATTCTCCCGTCTGGTCTCCCGCCGCCCCTGCTCCATGGCTAGCACTGTTTTAGACCATAATCTTGCAGATGTCGTTCGTAAATTCAACGGGATCGGAGATTGGCAATCCTTCGATCAGCAGCGCTTGATTGTACAACAAATTCGTGTACAGCTTGAGCTTATCCTTGTCCTGCTCGAACGCCTGCTTCAAAGATGTGAACACGTCGTGCTCGGTGTTCACTTCCAGCACCTTGTTCGCCTTCACGTCTTGACTGTTCGGCATGGCGCTCAGCACCTTCTCCATCTCAATCGAAACATCGCCTTCTGCCGACAAGCATACCGGATGGGACTTCAGACGAGTCGAAGCCTTCACGGATTGCACCTTGTCCCCCAGCACTTCCTTCATAAATGTGAACAGCTCTTTGTTGTCGCTTTCCGCTGCTTTCGCTTTCTCCTCGTTGGCCTCCGCATCAATGCCGAGATCGCCGCTGGAAACGTTGCGGAATTCTTTGTCTTTATATTTCATGAGCATCTTTATCGCGAACTCATCGACATCTTCCGTGAAATACAAAATCTCATAGCCTTTATCTAGCACGAGCTCGGTTTGCGGCAGCTTCTCCAGGCGTTCGATCGATTCACCCGCCGCGTAATAAATATATTTCTGATCCTCCGGCATTCTGGAAACATACTCATCCAGCGTCACCAGCTTCTTCTCCCGCGAGGAATGGAACATTAACAAATCTTGCAGATCGTCTTTATGTTGACCGTAATCGCTGTAAACACCGAATTTCAGCTGGCGGCCAAAAGACTCGTAAAACTTTTCGTACTTGTCGCGCTCGTCTTTCATCATGCTTTGCAAAGCGCTTTTGATCTTGTTCTTGATGTTCTTGGCGATCAGATTTAACTGCCGGTCATGCTGCAGCATTTCACGCGAAATGTTGAGCGACAAGTCTTCCGAGTCGACCATCCCTTTGACGAAACTGAAGTAGTCAGGCAAGAGCTCTCCACACTTGCTCATGATCAAGACACCGTTCGAATACAGCTCA
>CAVWLN010000044.1:0-6103 GCA_963755735.1 uncultured Paenibacillaceae bacterium | reverse complement strand
CTATCGTCACCTCATGGTTCATCCATATTCCCATAACACTTATGTACTTGCTCCCCATTATAACAAATTCCGCAAGCACATGAGCAACTTCCTCAAGCGTCGCTCGCAATAATCCCGTATTGCTTGAACTTCTCATATAGCACCGGGACAGACTGCATCGCATACATCTTCTCTAGTATCTTGCCATGATTCATAAACACAATACAAGGAATGCTTTCAATCTTCCAATCCTGCGCTAATTGCGGTGCTGTATTCATATTGCATTGATACAGCGGCATCCCTTGCTGCACCTCTTCGAGCACTTCTAACATCCGGCTCGCCGCCTTGCACGTGCCACACATCGGAGTATACAAAAACACCGCACTGGCTTCATGGCGAAACGTCAACAGCGACCGGATCTCCTTCTCGCTCATCTCTCGCATAAAGTCATACCTTTCTATTCACCAATAAATCATATTCTCGATTTTCATTGTATCAATTTTCATCAATCTTCGCACAATGAAGAATGAAACTTAGAATTTAGGAGGATTGCACGATGAAGTTCCGTTTACAGCAGTATCTTTTCATTGCAGCGCTGGCGGTACTCGTTGCAGCATTATGGCCAGTACCCCATGCAGCCGCCTCGTTCATGAAGCCGGAGCAAGCGCATGACGCCGCACTTCATGAGCAAATTTTGAAATTAGTTGAAACGTATGCGCCAAACGAGCTCCCTCGCTGGAAGGAAGAGTTGGAAAAACGCCGTGAGCTGCGCGCAAAATTGAACGAAATGAAGAGAAGCCGCGATTTTCAGAAAAGCAGAAGAGATGAAAAAGGAATGGCAGCGCAAAATTGATACAGGTGAAATAACCCGCGAAGAAGCGAAGAAAATCATGGAGCAAAAGCATAAACAGTACAAAGAAAAGCGGAAGCAATGGAAGGAAGAAGGAAAGAAGTTAAACGAACAATTGGCGGAAGCCGTGAAGAAGTCCGATCAGAAAGCGATCCAGACGACGCTCGATGAAATGCTGACGCGTCTTGTGAAAGCGAATGAGATGATGAGTGAAAAGCTGAAGCAATTCGAATAGTCAGCCTGATTCGTTAGGCATAACGGGAAAGACGCGACTCTGAACGATCGAGCGCGTCTTTCCCTTTATGTGTTCTGTTATTCTTTCCACTTAATATTACAGCCAAGGCTTGGCTTCTGCTTATCTGACACTGGCTGACCTGCCAATATGGCATCGAGCGCTGCGCGCATATCTGCACCAGTTACCGGCACGTCATTGCCTGGACGGGAGTCGTCCAATTGTCCGCGATAGACAAGCTCCTGGTTGCCGTCAAATATATAAAAGTCCGGCGTGCATGCCGCTTCGTATGCTTTGGCCACCTCTTGCGTTTCGTCGAACAAATACGGGAACGGGAATTCCTTCTCTTGTGCAAGCTGCTTCATGTTTTCCGGGGAATCGTCCGGATAGTTGTCCACATCGTTGGAATTGATCGCGATAAACGAGATCCCTTTCGGTATGTAGTCATTCGCAAGGGAAATGATGCCGTCCAGCACGTGTTTCACGAACGGGCAATGATTACATATAAACATGATGACAGTCGCTTTGTCCGATTGTAGTTGCGCGAGGGAATTCATCTCGCCTGTCACCACATTACGCAGTTCGAACGGTGCTGCTTTGGTTCCCAAAGCCAACATATTGGAAGGGGTTCTAGCCATAGTATGCTGCCTCCTTGATATATAGATTTTATGACCTATTATATCATATGATCCGGCCGTTCCCAACTAAACTGAAAGCACAGGCCTGCTAGCTCCAGTCGGTCTCCGTGCGTTAACAAGCTGTCCGTATAAGGGGCGAGCTGCTCTCCGTTCAAATACGTTCCATTGCGCGATCCAACGTCCCGTACAGCATAATGATCCCCTACCCGCTTCAATTCCGCATGTACGCGAGACAGCTTCGCATCGTCCCACGTCCAATCCGACAGTCTCGGGTCTCGTCCAATCATAAAAGGAAGGCGGCTAATCGGGATGACGACGCTCGGTCGTCCTGGCGGATGAAAGAGCAAGGATGCCTGACCTGGTGTTTGCTTGGCGGCACGCACTGGTACCGTATAAGTGGATGCCGGCTTGACGACTTGCTTTTCTGCCTTCCATTGCTCGAGCAGACCATAAAGCTTCAGCTTCCGCAGCCATTTTCTGCAGGCGTCATAAACATAACGATCCGTTCCCTCCCGCTGGTTGTCTTTGGCAGGACGTGTTCGCGCAGCTTCCATATGATCCAGCAAATGAATAATTCGTCTGCGCAATGCATGCAGTGTAAATACCGGATCATCGAAGCTGCTAAGCAGCTCGCGCAGCGATTGCATATCCGAAAGATGAGGAGCGAGCTTCAAACACAAATGATGCAATCGATTTGCGAGCTTACGCTCTTCATCCTCTTCTTCGGCAGCCGCAGAAGGCCAATAAAGAAGCTTAAGGTCGGCTGCTGATTCCCCGACAAACATCCACTCCGGTACAAGTAAGCAACGATGCTCATCCAGCAAATAATTCCGCAGTGCAAGAAGTCCATTGCAAATGTGAAGCACCGCTTGCAGCACTTCATGCTCACTCATTTCATACATGCGCAGCCATTCATGAAGCGGCTTTCGATGGCCGATGTCGTAAGCTAATTCGCACGTACCGTTCTCGCGACTGACGATGACCGGCAGCAAACTTGGAGGATGATGGGCGTGCAGCATGGCGGCATCCAATGAATCTAACTGCTGATCATCCAGAGTGCCGATTACATAGGTTTGCTCCCCTTCCCGCCTGAACGTCAAGCGGGCCGTGACATCCTCGAACCTCATACCTGCACCTCCAACAGCCAATACGTGAGCAGAAAACCAGGAAGCACTGCGTACATAAATGGAAATTGTAATCGCCGCCCAAGCATCCCGCGGAACGATTTCGCCTTTATCACCTTCCAACCGATGAGCAGCAATCCACCGATCGCTGCCGCCACGAGAGAATAGATTAATCCGTATAAGCTAATCTCCCAACCGCCGATCGCCCCATAAGCTGCAAACAATTTGACATCCCCTGCTCCCACTCCTTTACACGAGTAAAGGATTAGCATGCAGAACATCGCAATACTTAGTCCGATTAACGATTGCGCTAGCCCGTGTAGCCCAAACGCTACAGTATGCACGAGCAATCCGGCGATTGACCCGCAAGCCGACAGCCAATTCGGGATGATCATCCGCGTATGGTCTGTATAGAAAGCTATGCCGCTCACGAGGAAGACCAGCATCCAAATGAACAGATCCCACATCAACACTCCCCCTTACGCTTAGATTGTTGTACGTGCTGCCCGCTTGTCAGGCTGTTATCGCCGCCCGATCCACATGCGTTCTTGTGCTGCAGCGCGCAGCGTAATCGTGCGATTCAGGAATGGCACGATTACGGGCACTTCATACGTCGCTTCTAGCAACACGTAATGTTCTCCACTATTCGCCAGCACGACCGGATAATGAAGCTTCGTAATGTGCAAGCGGTCTGCATCCATATGATCCGGTAAATAGTGCGCAACGAGCGGATGAAATGCTTGTCTGATCGGCTCCGACAGTTGCTCTTCCAAGCGGTCTGCAGTTTGCAGCGCGCTCAGCATCCCGTCGCGTACTGACTTTGGCATTAACGGACCGTATTCTTCCAGCCATTCGTTCGCCTTCACTTTTTCGTCATCGTATTGCTGCTTCCAGGAGATCAGTTTTTGCACGACATCTTGCTTCTCCAGCGTGTTGCCGAGCATCTCCAGCGGGTATGCTTGCACGGCCAATTGCTGCGACGCTTGATACACGGCAGAACGCAAGCCCGCTTCACTTTGTGCCAGCTCGACAAAAGCGATCAGCGTTAACACAAACGTTAGCAGCAGTGGAACCGCCAGCGCAGCCTCCAGCGTCACACTGCCGTCTCGCTTATGGGCGAGCTTCGCTATGTTGCACTTGTAGTTGCAAATCTTGCCTAGTAATACCCCCATGACAAGTCCACCTTTGGCTCATAAGTATAGCGGGCGAGAAATAGCGAATGAAGACTGCCTGTCGCCTCTGCCTTCCACATTGTATAATGCCCGCTCAGATCCGCTTGCGTATTCAGCTGCACGAGCGCTTGCATACGCTGAATGTAGCGATCCTTAGCGCCGTGCAATAAGAAGAAGACGCGCAAATAATCTTTGTAATTCCATGTGAAGGACGGAGCGAGCTTCGAAATCGGCACTTCCTGTCCATCGATAAGTTTCTGGACATCTTGGAAAGCGAGGATCGCTCCTTCTGCTAATGCCCATAGGAAGGCTACCATCGGAGAACCTAGCATCCGCCAGCTGTTCTTCGGTTCCGTGAGCGACTCTGTTGCACGGATCGCTAAGCGGAAGGCGAATATTTCCCAATATGCTGCGGAATAATTGGCGATGCACGACTGAAAGCCGTACAAAATATATTCCGCTTCTTGCTGCACAAGCGGTCGTTGATTCGGCGCTGATAAGGGCAGAGCGTCCGTATCCCGCGCGTTTCCGTACCGATCCTTCTCATTGCCAAGCGTCCGATAATTGAAATGTGTAATCGCATACTCATTCACATAGATTGTTTCGGTGATCCGGGCGGTCAGATCCCCGATCATTTTCGAAATGCTGACGGCATCATCTTCCGCTTTTCTTCCATGGCCATACTGCGTATCATCAGCAGGTATGGTCTGCTCCTCGCTTAGCGCAGTCTGAATTTCATGCAATTGCTCGTACAGCTCGCGCTCCGTTTCCTCTTGGTCTGGATCGCATCCTGTCACCGCTTCTAAAACTTTCTTCACCTGTTCGTCGAATTGCTTGGTCGCTTCTCTCTTCTCTTCCTCCTGCTGCTCCAAGCGTGCTAGTAGCTCTGCTTCGTACGCTTCGGCATCGCGCATCCAGTTCTGCCAGTCGTTGTATAAGCGCTGCATATCGGCCGCCAGGCGATCAGGATCACCTTGTTTCAACCGTGCAAAGCGATCCAGCAATGAATGAAATTCGCCTTGGAATGCTGTCGCATTGTCACTCGCATGTTGAAACTGTTCATCGGGGATCAAGTGCGTAGATTGAATCAAGTCGTTGCCAAACTCGCTTGACCAATCGTTCATTTGCTCGCGCAATTCGTCGTTGTGCGCTTTCGCTTCGTCTAGTAATTCCACAATGGAATCGAGTCGCTGCTCTACCGCCCCGTACAGCGACCGATATTCGTCTTGCAGGTCGTCAAGCCGATCGAGCCAATCGTCGTAATCGTCCAGCTGATCCTCCACTTCATCCAGCTCGTCTTCCAACCGTTCCAAGCGTGAAAGATCTGACTCGCTCGGCTCAGATTTGTCGCGTAAGGACCGTATCCGACTTTCCAAAGATTTCTTTTTGCTCCTAAGGCTTGTGACATCTAATCGCTGCATGCGCGAATGCTCCGGTTCCAAGGCTTTGACTTCGTCTCGTAAGTCGTGAAATGAATCGCTCAGCTTGCGATTCGTTTCCTTGAACAACCGCCATACACGTTTCATCGCTTCATCTCGTTTGACCGACAGCTTGTCCATTTCGCTCGCTTTGTGGGAATAATCAGAAAACTGATTCATCGCTTGACTAATCCCGCTGTTACGGAACTTGTCCGTAATTTGCCTAGCATATTCAAGCGGTGCTCGATATTTCATATCCTCCAAAAGCTGGTTTTTGAACACGTCCGGATCCGCTAAGCTGCGCTCCAATGCAATCTCCCCCGTGAGAAATTCCGTGCTGGCAAAGCCGTGACCCGTATTGCTGCTGATTACTTCGCGATCAATACGATCGGCCATCTCATCGTCAGCCACTCCATATAAACCATAAGCTTGCAAGGGGGCGTTATATAGCGTACCAACCGAACGAACGGCAGCCTTGACAGCCAATTCCAGCTGCTGTTCAGCAAGCTTTGATCTGGCAAACTCTATCAGCACGGCTTGAAAGAGAAAGATCGGCACGATTATGACGATGAGAAATACCGAGATCGAACCTTTCTTCCCTTTCATGATCCCCCACCTCCTGGATGGATTTCATAGCGAATACCGTTTTGCTCTAGCTTACGAACTAGCTGCGCGGACGGCTCTGGCTTG